>NZ_FOXG01000001.1:0-721616 GCF_900115645.1 Pseudomonas sp. NFPP07 | reverse complement strand
GCGAGGCTGCGATAAGGCCCGCAGGGCCTTGGTTCCCGATCTTGCGCCAAACTCCCTGCAGCCTTCAGAACGCCACGGCCGTACCGGCCGATCGCAGCCTGCGGCAGCGGCTACATGAATCGTTATCGCCCGGGAGGCTGGTGGTGGTTGGGCGGGCCCTATCGCGAGCAAGCTCGCTCCTACAGGTATTACATCGTCCTTGTAGGAGCGAGCTTGCTCGCGATGACGTCAGGCCGGGCAATACAAAATGAAAGGCCAAAGACACTCCCCCCAAACCCCACCCACAAAAAAAGGCGGCTACCCGCAGGTAGCCGCCTTTTCATTCACCGCCGGTAACGCTTATTCCGACAGTTTGTAGGCGATGATGTAGTCGCCCATCTTGGTGCCCAGCGAGCCGTGGCCACCCACGACCACCAGCACGTACTGCTTGCCATCCTTGCCGGTGTAGCTCATCGGCGTGGCCTGGCCGCCCGCTGGCAGGCGCGACTTCCACAGTTCCTTGCCGTTGTTCACGTCATAACCGCGGATGTACTGGTCCAGGGTGCCGCTGAGGAAGCCCACGCCGCCGGCGGTGACCATCGAGCCGCCCATGCTCGGCACGCCGATGGGCAGGCCGATCGGTACTGGCGAGCTGTCGCGGCTGGTGCCGTTCTTGTGCTTCCACACCACTTTGTTGGTGGTCAGGTCGATACCGGCCACGTAGCCCCAGGCCGGGGCCTGGCAAGGTACGCCGAACGGCGACATGAACGGATGCATGATCACCGCGTACGGCGCGCCAGTGTTGGGTTGCACACCGGAGGTTTCGCTTTCGCGCTTGCTGCCGGCGGCGACTTCGGCGCGCGGCACCAGCTTGGAAACGAAGGCCATGTAGTTCGGGCTGGTGAACAGCAGGTGGCGGACCGGGTCGATCGACACGCTGCCCCAGTTGAACACACCGACGTTACCCGGGTAGACCAGGCTGCCCTGGATCGACGGCGGGGTGTATTGGCCTTCGTAGCGCAGTTCCTTGAACTGGATGCGGCACAGCATCTGGTCGAACGGCGTGGCGCCCCACATGCCTTTCTCTTCCAGCGGCGGCGGCAGCAGGTTCAGGTCCGAACGGGCCTGGGTCGGCGCAGTGTGGTCACCTTCGACCGCACCGCCCGGCGCCGGTACTTCCTGGATCGGCACGATCGGGGTGCCGTCGCGACGGTCCAGCACATACAGGCTGCCTTGCTTGGTCGGCTGGATCAGCGCCGGCTTGATGCCGTCCACGGTCTTCATGTCCACCAGGGTCGGCTGGCTGCCCACGTCCATGTCCCACAGGTCATGGTGGGTGAACTGGTAGTTCCAGCGCAGCTTGCCGGTGTCGATGTCCAGGGCCACGGTGCCGGCGCTGAACTTCTCGGCGCCCGCGGTGCGGTTGCCACCCCATTGGTCAGGCATCTGGTTGCCCAGCGGCAGGTAGACCAGGCCCAGCTTCTCGTCGACGCTGGCCAGGGACCACATGTTCGGCGAGTTGCGGGTGTAGGTCTGGCCTTCCGGCAGCGGCGTGGTGACGTCGGGGTTGCCGGCGTCCCAGTTCCACACCAGATGACCGTCGTGCACGTCGAAGGCGCGGATCACGCCGGACGGTTCGTTGGTCGACTCGTTGTCGGTCACGTGGCCGCCGATGATCACCAGGTTACGGGTGATGGCGGCTGGCGACGTCGAGTAGTAGCCGCCCGGGGTGAACGGGCCGATACCGGCCTTCAGGTCCACGGCGCCTTTGTTGCCGAAGTCTTCGCAGACCTTGCCGGTGTCGGCGTTGATCGCGATCAGGCGCGCGTCGGCGGTCGGCAGGAACAGGCGACGCGGGCAGCTGGCGGCGATCGCCTGGCCGGCGGCCGAGAGGCTGGCCGGAGTGCTGATGGCGTCGCTTTTGTTGAAGCTGGCTTCGTCGTAGTACGACACGCCGCGGCAGGTCATGTGTGCCCAGCCACGGAAGTCATCGCCGTTCGGGCCCTGGATTTTCGGGTCGAAACGCCAGATTTCCTTGCCGGTGTCCGGGTCCAGCGCCAGCACCTGGCTGTGGGCGGTGCAGGCATAGAGCATGCCGTTGACCTTCAGCGGGGTGTTCTGGTTGGTGATTTCCACCGGGTCCTTGGCGGTCGGCATGTCGCCGGTGCGGATGCGCCAGGCTTCCTGCAGCTTGCCGATGTTGGCCGGAGTGATCTGGGTCAGCGGCGAGTAGCGGTCGCCGAACTCGGTGCGGCCATATGCCTGCCAGTCGCCTTCGGGCATGGTCGGCGCGGCGCTGGTGGTGTCGGCGCTTGCACGGCCCAGTTCGCCCGAGATCTCGCCCGGATTGGTGAACTGGCTGTTGATCGCGGCACCGCCGGCCAGGACCACGGCCACGCCCAGTACCGCGGTGCTCACAGGCGCCGGGCCGTTGCGCAGCAGCGGACGACGGAACCACGGCAGCAGCAGAACCACACCCAGGGCAAAGAACAGCGACAGGCGTGGCACCAGTTGCCACCAGTCCAGGCCGACTTCCCACAGTGCCCAGACGGAGCTGGCGAACAGCACCACCCCGTAGACGAGCAGCGCGGCACTACGACCGGCCAGCAGCAGGATGCCGCTGATGATCAGGCCGATACCGGCCAACAGGTAGTACAGCGAGCCGCCGAGCATGCTCAGCTTGATCCCCCCGGCCAGCATGGCCAGGCCCATTAGCAGCAGCAAGATACCGAGCAGGCTCGGCAGCAGGCGGCTCGGACTTGAAGCACCCTCAGTGCTCATAGTGTGGTTCTCCGTGACGTTTAAGGTAGTCCCGCGCTTGTTCACTGTAGATGACGATCAGGCGCGGGCATGGTTCAGCAGTGTTTGGGAAAAACAGTTTTATTCAGATTGGGCGCGTTGCCGGTGCGCCTCAGAACGAGCTCTGGATCTTGATCCCACCGATCAGCGCGTCGTCGACCTTGTCCACGCCACCCGGGTGGCGGATGTATTGCAGGTTCGGGCGCACGGTCAGCCAATTAGTGACATGCACGCCGTAGTACAGCTCGGCGCTGTATTCGGTGTCCTGGGGCGGCAGGTAGGCCGGGTTGTCGTAGTCCTGGATGAGGTTGGCCTGGTTGGTCGCTTCGGCGTTCTTGCGGTAGGCCGGGTTGACGTGGACCCGGGCCATGGCGAAGCCGATGTCGTCCTTGGCGCGAGCATCGAACAGGCCCTTGTAGACCAGGCCGGCCTGGACGTAGTTGTCGATGGCGTTAGTCTTCTTGTCGTGCATCGTCGCGTTGGCGAACAGGCTCAAGCCGCGCGAGTGGTCGCTGGCCAGGCTGGTGATCTGCTGTTGCGCGCCCAGCCACAGGCCGTGCTTGCTCGAACTGCTGCGATAGGCCTCGCCGCTCAAGGCCGCCGGCTGGCCGTTGCTGTCCTTGTACACGTCGCTGGCCTTGGCGCTGCTGTAGTAGTAACCGGCGCGGTATTCACCCGGCAGGCCATTGAGCTTCGGCGTCCACACCAGCTCCACCGGCAGCAGGGTGCCCTGGGTGCCGCTGCCGCTGAGCTTGAAGCCGTTGCCGCGCTCGAGGTTGGACGGGTTCTGCTCATAGGCGCCGATCTGCGCGTAGAGCTCAGGGGTCAGGTGATATTTGACCCGCAGCGCCCACTGGCTGACCGGCCAGTTGTACCAGACGCTACCGGCCCAGTTGCCGACCTGGGAGCCGCAGAACGCCAGGTTCTGGAAGTCGCAGGGGAAGCTGTTGAAGTCTTCGCCCTGGCCGAACCGGCCGACCTTGATATCGAGTTTCTGGTCGAAGAATTTCTGCTGGTACCACATCTGCGTCAGGCGCCAGGTCTGGCCGCGGCCCCAGACTTCCTGGGCCGAGGTGAAGCCACCGACCCGCGGGTCGTTGATGCGGTCGTTGCTGATGTTGTCGCCGTCGCGCTTGGTGATGGTCAGTTGGAACTCGGCATCGTTCCAGCCGAGGATCTTGCCCAGGTCCAGGTGGCTGCCGAAGGCGAACTGGTCGCTGAAGCGCGCGGTACGGTCATGGTCGTAACCGCCATGCAGGTTGGCGCCCATTTCGCCGACGAAGTCGATCTTGAAGTCGTAGCCTTTTTTCGCCAGCTCGGTGCGGTTGCCATTCCAGTCGCCGAGCATCCACGGGGACTCACTGTCGAAGGCCGGCGCGGCCTGGGCGCAGGTGGCCAGGCCGAGGGCGCCGAGCAGGGTCATGGTTTGGTGCAGGGCGGCAGGGCGAGAGACAGCGCTGTCTTTAAAGGTTTGAACGTCTGGCATAGGTGAAGTCTTGGTCTTATTCAAGGAAATGGGCAGGCAAGCAAAGGCTCGACGTGGCTCGGTTCGCGGCAGTGCGAGCACGTTAATACAGCTGATTCAAAGGGCAGGATTAAAGGTTTCAGCCTGAGCGGCGCGAAGAATAAATCAGGGGCCAGGCGAGAGAAAGGGCTTTTGTTGACATGAATCATTTCGGATTCGGTAACAGTACTGCCTCTCCGCCTGGAGCACGGGGCCTGCTGGCGCGATGAACGCCAGGAAAGCCGTGGCGCGACGGCCCGTTGCAGGCCGTCGCGGGTCAGAGCCTCAGAAGGTGGTGCGCAAGCCGACCTCGATGCTGCGCCCCTGGGCCGGGGCGATGTCGCGCAGGATCGAGCTGGCGTAGCGCACGGTCTGGTTGGTCAGGTTCTCGCCCTTGACGAAGGCCAGCCACTGGCTGCTGCCGATGTCGAAGTGGTAACCGGCGCTGGCGCCCAGGGTGGTGTAGCCGTCGGTGTCGCTTTCGTTGTCCGGCACACGACGCTGGCTGGCGGCGTGTTCGACATCGATGCGTGCCTGCCAGCGATCCAGTTCCCACAGCAGGCCGCTGTTCAGGCGCAGCGGCGCGATGCGTGGCAGGGCTTCGCCGTTGTCCAGGTTCTTGGCGCGGGTGTAGTCGCCGGACAGTTCCAGGGCGAACTTGCCGTAGGCGCTTTCGCCGAGCTTCCAGTGGTCCTGGGCCTCGATCCCGGCAAACCGCGCGCGGACTCCGGAGTAGGTGTATTCCGGCATGCCGCCGGCGTCTTCCTCGCCTTCATCGTTGAGGGTGCGACCGCTGCCGAGCAGCCCGATGTAGTTGGAGAAGTGGCTGTAGAACACCCCGACGCTGCCTTTGTGGGTGCCGTTGTCGAAACGCAGGGCCAGGTCGCTGGACACGGCTTTTTCTTTCGACAGGTTGGCGTCGCCGACTTCATAGGTGCCGGTGGCCACGTGGGCGCCGTTGGCATACAGCTCGTAGAAGGTTGGCGCGCGTTCGGTGTAGCCCAGGGTGGCGGCCACGGACCAGATCGGCGTCAGGGTGTAGACCGCGCCGGACGACAGGCTGCCGGCGGTGAAGCTGTTGGAGCTGTCGGCCTGGCTGAAGCGCTCGTTGCCTTTGCTGTCCGGGTCGACGCGGGTGTG
The DNA here is from genome assembly GCF_900115645.1 of Pseudomonas sp. NFPP07. Taxonomy (NCBI): domain Bacteria; kingdom Pseudomonadati; phylum Pseudomonadota; class Gammaproteobacteria; order Pseudomonadales; family Pseudomonadaceae; genus Pseudomonas; species Pseudomonas sp. NFPP07. The sequence goes on along the minus strand of NZ_FOXG01000001.1, from coordinate 716,194 downwards.
TTCCAGGCGCCCGCCGAGGCTGAGTTTCAGGCGTTCGGTGGCCTGCAATTCTTCGAGGATGAACAGCGCGGCGCTGTCGGTATCGGTCTGGGGCACGAAGGCTTCTTCGCCGAGCGCGGAAAATTCGCTGCGGCTGACCTGGGTGCCGATCACCCCATTGAGTGGGCCGAGGGGCTGGTGGCGCGCTTCGACCCGGGCTTCGTAACCCTTGTTCTTGAAAATGGTGCCGGTCTCGCCGCCTTCGATTTCGCGGTGCTCGTAATCGGTGTAGCCGGCGTCGAATTTCAGCGAGCTGAAAGGGCCGTCGAGGTTGCGCAGTTCCGAGGCGAAGGCGTAGTGATCCTGCTTCATGCGGATGCGCACGTCGTCTTCGGCGGGCGAGCCGTAGTTGGAGTCGTAGTTGCTGTAGGACAGCCCGGCGTAACCGTCGTCCCAGGTGTAGGAACCGCCGATGGCACCGCCGTCCTGACGGCCGTCGCTGTTGCCCAGGCGGCCCTTTTTGCCATCGCCGTCTTCACTCGCTGGGGCGTGGCGGCTGCGGGCGTAGCCGGGGATTTTCAGGTCGTTGAATTGCCGCGAGTTGGCGTCCAGGTGCAAGGCGAAGGTGCCGTTGCCGGCTTCCAGCTTGCCCGCGCTGCTGCGGGTGGTGTCGGCACCGCCATAGCGCAATTCACCGGCACCGTGGATGCCTTCGATGGCGGCGGTGGGGATGCGGTTGTCGAAGGTGTTGACCACGCCGCCGATGGCGCTGCCGCCATACAGCAGGGCGGCCGGGCCACGGACGATCTCGATGCGCTCGACGTTGACCGGGTCCAGCGGCACGGCGTGGTCGTAGGACAGCGACGATGCATCCAGGGCGCCGACACCGTTGCGCAGCAGGCGAATACGATCGCCGTCCAGGCCGCGAATGATCGGCCGGCTGGCGCCCGGGCCAAAGTAGGACGAAGACACGCCCGGCTGTTTATTCAGGGTTTCGCCGAGGCTGCCTTGTTGTTGCAGGGTCAGGTCGTCGCCTTCCAGTACCGTGCTCGGTGCTGCCGTTTGCTGGCTGCCCAGGGGGTTGGCGGTGATGACCTGCGGTTGCAGCTCCAGGGCGTGGGCCTGGGAGGCGAGCAGCAAGGCGGCGGACAGCGGCGTCAGGCGCCAGAATGAAGAGCGAGAAGGGCGGGGGGCAGAGAGGGACATCGGTCATTCCTTGGCAAGCGCGAGGCTGTGCGCTTTTGAGTCAAAAGAGAACAGGCGTGACACGGCGAGGTGTCTGGATCAGGGGTTTGTTTTGTATTGATACAATATAACATCTCTTTCGGCGCAAAAAGGAAGGAACTTTTTCAGGAGAAGGGGGGCATTCGTTCCGATGTAGCCGCTGCCGCAGGAGCGGAACGCTCGCGGCGATCTCAGGTGCATGAGCGCCTTCGGCGCTATCGCAGCCTGCGGCAGCGGCTACAGTTGATGAGTGTTCGCCCTTCCACCGGATCGAACCCTCGGCTAAGGTGCGCGACTTCCTTTTTCTCTTGCTCAAAGGCCCGGCATGACTGCAACGAACAACGACCCGCTGCACGGCGTCACCCTGGAACAGATCCTCAAGGCGCTGGTAGAACACTACGAATGGCAGGGGTTGGCCGAGCGCATCGATATCCGTTGCTTCAAGAGCGACCCGAGCATCAAGTCGAGCCTGACCTTCTTGCGCAAGACGCCCTGGGCGCGGGAGAAAGTCGAGCAGCTGTACGTGAAACTGCAGCGCACCAAACGCCCGCTCTAAGGACCTTCGATGGCTGTCGAGCCGGTTTTTCCTTCAGGCGGCAAACGGCTGTTCACCGCGCTGGCCGCGTTGCTCGGCTGGTTGGGGCTGACGATCCAGCTGTACCTGATCCTTCATCTGCGCTGGACGGTGGACGCCAGCCTGCTGGGCGGGCTGATCAACTTTTTCAGTTTCTTCACCGTGCTCACCAACACCCTGGTGGCGGTGGTGCTGACCTGCGCCTTGAACCTGCGCAGCTCGCGCGGGCAGCGGTTCTTTCTGCAACCCTGGGTCAGCAGCGGTATCGCGGTCAGCATTGTGGTGGTGGGGCTGGCGTACAGCCTGTTGCTGCGTCACCTGTGGCATCCCCAGGGCTGGCAGTTGGTGGCGGACGAGTTGCTGCACGACGTGATGCCGCTGCTGTTTCTCGTCTACTGGTGGTGCTGCGTGCCCAAGGGGCGCCTGGGACTGCGGCATGTCGCCGGATGGATGCTCTACCCGCTGCTGTACTTCGCTTATGTGCTGCTGCGCGGGCATGTGCTGGGGCTGTATCCCTATCCTTTTGTCGACGTGGGCAAGCTGGGCTATGCGCAGGCGTTCGTGAATGCGCTGGGGATTCTGGTGGGGTTTGTGCTGGTGGCGCTGTTGTTCGTGGCTGTGGATCGCTGGGCGGGGCAGCGCAGGGCTTGAGTCGTTGGGTGACGGAGAGATTGTTATCGCGAGCAAGCTCGCTCCTACAGGGCTGTTACGCGGACATTGCAGGAGCGAGCTTGCTCGCGATAGGCGGCCAGACCGCCGCTTTTATTCGTCCTCGCTACTGTCCAGGCGCCAATAACCGGCGGCCTTGACGAACTCGTCGTCGAGCCGGTGCTCGTCCAGCAGTACCCGGCGAATCTGCCGCGAGACTTTGCTTTCCGTGGCCACCCAGGCATACAGCTTGCCGCTGGGTACCTGCAGCCCGCGCACGGTGCCGATCAGGTCCTGCTGGCCGCCGTCGCGTTCGACCCAGACCACCTCGACCTGCGCCGCGCTCGCCAGCCCCTGGCGCTCGGCCGCGTCCTGGATCTCGATCACCGCCAGCACCCGGCGCCCGGCCGGCAATTCTTCCAGGCGCCGGGCAATCGCCGGCAGCGCGGTTTCATCGCCGATCAGCAGGTAGCTGTCGAAGATGTCCGGCACGATCATCGAGCCGCGCGGCCCGCCGATATGCAGGAACTGACCGGGCCTGGCCTGCTCGGCCCAGGTCGAGGCAGGGCCGTCGCCGTGCAGCACGAAATCGATATCCAGTTCACCGATGTCCAGGTCGTAGCGCCGTGGCGTGTAGTCGCGCATGGCCGGCATCGCGCCGTTGTCCTTGCCTGGGCCCAACACCAGGGTTTCCAGGGCCGCCTGCTGTTCGGCGTTCTGCGGGAACAGCAGCTTTATATGGTCGTCGCTGCCCAGGCTGATGAAGCCGGCGAGTTCCGGCCCGCCCAGGGTGATGCGGCGCATGCGCGGGGTCAGGTCGACCACCCGCAGTACTTCCAGGCGGCGGCGTTTGATCTCGTGGCTGACCCGATGAATCGATGGCGAAGTGTCTGCGGTCATTCAGCTGACTCCTGAGTGGAAGAGGGGGCCGGGCCGTCGACGATGGCGCGGGCGGTGTTGTTCAGCAGGTCGCGGACGCGCAGGATTTCTTGCGGGTTCCAGCGACCATGGTGCATTTGCAGGGCGTGGCGCAGGTTGTGCACCGCCTCGTGGATTTCCGCCGGGCGATCGTGGCCGCGCAGCGAGCGCTTGCTGACGTCGATGCGCATGCGCACGCCATCCAGGGCAATCGCCTGGTCCTGTAAGGACAGACGGCCGGCCTCGGTCACGCTGTAGCGTTTTTTCCCGCCTTCGGCATCGCCGCTGATCAGTTCGCTCTCTTCGAGGAAGGTCAGGGTCGGGTAGATCACGCCCGGGCTGGGGCTGTAGGCGCCATCGAACATGCCTTCGATCTGGCGGATCAGGTCGTAGCCGTGGCACGGCTGCTCGGCGATCAACGCCAGCAACAGCAGCTTCAGGTCGCCGGGGGCGAAGACCCGCGGGCCGCGGCCGCCGCGTTCGCGCCCGGGGCGTTTCTCGAAACCGTCGTGGCCGTCGCCGTACTCGCGGTGGGGATGGTGGTGTTCTCTCATTTTCTCTTTCTCCTGTTTGGTTAAGACATAACTTAAGATATATCTTAAATGCCACGCAAGTACTTCCGTGCTGGCCGCACCAGCCGTTTGTCGCAGAGGGGGAGAATCGAGACAGTCCTTAGCCGCTGCCGAGCCTGCGAGGCTGCGATCGAGGACGCAGTCCTCGCAAAACGGCCTCCGCAGTGATATCTGGAGCAACGGGGTTGCCCGGTTTGCGGCCGCTACGCAGCCGATCGCAACCTCGCGGGCTCGGCAGAGGCTACAGGCGGCTACGTTGTGGGGGGAGGTTTCAGCGTTGGGCCAGGCTGCCCAGGCATTGGGTGTTGCTGCCCGGTTGCAGGTACGGCGTGAGGATCGGCGCCATGCCCTTGAGCACCTGGACCGGCAAGGCCGAGGTGAACTTGAAGGCTTGCGCCGAGACGCCCGGCACATAGGCGGTCAGGGTGCCGAAGTGGTGTTCGCCGATATAGAACACGAAGGTGGCGGTGCGGTTGATGGATTTCGAACTGAGGATCCGTCCGCCGGAGCCGATGGCCTCGATACGGTTGTCGCCGGTGCCGGTCTTGCCGCCCATGGCCAGCGGCGTGCCGTCGGCCAGCTTGAAGCTGCCGGAGAGGCGCTTGGCGGTACCGGCATCCACCACTTGCGACAGGGCGCCGCGCAGCGCCGTGGCCACTTCCGAAGGCATCACCCGCTTGCCCTCGGCCGGGTCGTTGACCAGCTTGGTTTCATACGGCGTATCGGCGGCGAAATGCAGGCTGTCGATGCGCAGGGTCGGCATGCGCACGCCGTCGTTGAGGATGGTGCCGACCAGTTCGGCCAGCGCCGCGGGGCGATCGCCGGAACTGCCGATGGCGGTCGCCAGCGAGGGCACCAGATGGTCGAACGGATAACCGACTTTCTGCCAGCGCTGGTGAATGTCGAGGAACGCCTCGATCTCCAGCATGGTGCGGATGCGGCTGTCCCGCGCGCTCTTGTGCCGGCTCTTGAACAGCCAGCTGTAGACCTCCTGGCGCTCGAATTCGCTGGCTTTGACGATCTCGCTGAACTTGGCGTCGGGGTGGTTCAGCAGGTAGCCGAGCAGCCACAGGTCCAGCGGGTGCACCTTGGCGATGTAGCCCTGGTCGGGCAGGTCGTAGGAGCCGGGGCCGTAGCTGTAATAGAGCTTGTCCAGGCGTTCGTCGGTGAGTTTCTCCGTGAGCTTGGCGCCCTTGAGGTGCGAGCGCACGAAACTGTTGAAACTCTCCTGGCTGGCTTCCGGCAGCAGGTAGCGGTGCACGGCCGCCAGGCGGATCGGCGTCGGGTGCATGCTGTCGAGGAAGGTGTCCAGGCGCGCCTGGGTGTCCTTGTTGCGGTATTTCTTCCAGAACCGCAGGAGGAAAGAAGTGCCCTCGCGGTCGGCGAACTTGGCCAGGTATTCCTGGCGCCGCGGGTCGCCGTCGTCCTTGAGCAGGTTGGCGCTGTTGCTCGGGCCGGCATAGGTGCTGTAGCGCACCAGGTCGCGCATCAGGCGGATGAAGGGCAGGTTGATCGACTCGCGCAGGGCGTCGCGCAGGGTCGGTATGCGGCCGTTGTCTTCCTTGCGGAAGTTATGAAAGGTGTGCAGCCCGCCGCCGGTGAAAAAACTCTCGCCGGGGCTGGCCGAGTATTTGCGGTCCAGGGCCGCCTCGAGCATTTTCGGCAGGCTGCGGTCGCTGTTCTGGATCAGGTAGTCCACGGCCCAGCGGCTCAGGCGGTCCTGTTCGGCGATCTCGACTTTCTTCAGCACCGCCGGGGTTTCGGCGCCGTACTGCTCGTACAGTTCGGCAATGATCTGCAGGTAGGTGGTCAGGACCCGCAGCTTGGCGGTGGAGCCCAACTCCAGCTTGCTGCCTTCGTTGATGTCGAAGGGCTGGTCGGTGCTGTCGGTCTGGACCCGCACCCGCGAACCGTCCGGCGTCAGCTCGAGCAGGGTGAAGCTGTAGCGCACCTGGGTGGTGCTGGTCGGTGTCAGCAGGCGTTCGCCGAGCAGGCCGATCTCGGCGGCGAACACCGGGTCGGCCAGGTGCTTGAGGTACTCGGTGGCCTGGCGTTGCAGGTCGCTTTGCAGGGTGCTGGTGGCGGACAGGTCGAGGCGATCGAGGTCGTACAGCGGCCGGTTGAGCAAGCCGGCCAGGCGACTGCGGGCGACGCTGATGCCCTTGTTGGTTTCGATCGGCTGGATCGTCGGTTGCTGCACCCAGTCGCGGAAGGTGGCCTTGCTGGCCAGGGCGGCTTCGGACAGTGGCGTATCGATCACGCCATTCTGGGTCAGCAGGCGGATATGGCTGTCGGTGAGTTCGGCCAGTTCCCGGCGGCCCTTGGACAGGTAATGCGAAGGCCGGCGCTGGGCGATCATCAACGACAGCACCTGGCGCAGGGCCAGGCCGCGTTGCGCCAGGCTCTGCGGATCGCTGGCGGTGCTCGCCAGCTGCTCGTTGACCTGGGTGAAGTCGGCGCCGTACCAGACCCGCAGCCCTTCGGCCATGCCATGCACCTCACCGTGGCCGGGTACGGCCGACAGCGGCACGCTGTTGAGGTAGTCGCGAATGATGCGCCGCCGGGCCTCGAGGGTCTGCTGGCCGCCCTGGTAGGCACGCACGCTGGCGGAAATCATCTGCCGGATCTTTTCCGCGCCGGACACGGTCAGGCCGTCCGGCGAGTGCCGGTACTTTTCCAGCTGGGTCGCCAGGGTACTGCCGCCCGCCGTCTGCCCTGGCAGGTGCAGCAGCTTGGCCACTTGCGACCAGGCGGCCTTGGCGAAGCGCGGCCAGTCCACCGCCGGGTTGGCCAGGGGCTGGTCGGGGTCGAGCAACTCGCGGTTCTCGATGAACAGCAGGCTGCGCACCATCACCGGCGGGATGGCGGCAAAGTTCGAATAGAGCTGTTGCGGGTACTTGAATTGATAGAGCGGCGCCGCGCGGCAATCGGTGATCGACAGCCCGGCCTGAATCTTCTCGGTATAGGGTACGAAGAAGCCGTTTTCGCTGTAGTTCATCAAGGCGGGGGAGAAGCGGGTCTGGGCCTCCACCACGTAACCGCGCTTGAGCAGGCGCGCCAGAAAATCATCGAGGGCGCTGTAGCCCAGGCGCTTGTCGAAGGGCCCGGCGCCGGGGTAGACGATGGCATCGCTGGGGCCGGGCGCCATGGAGTAGCTCAGGTCCGCGGCGAACTTGCTGAGCTCGCGCGCCTGCAGTTTCGAGGTGCGCATTTCCTTGGACGCGGCAAAGCCCAGGGCGACCAGCGCCATCAGCAGCAATAGCCAGAACAGCCGCCACCAAAGCCGGCTTGAATGGGATTTCTCAGGGATAGGCGCTTCTTCCACGCGATCAGTTGGCACTACTTTTTTACTCGAATCGGTCTGCCACAAAGCACCCATAGTCGACTGATCCATTCACGCAGATTGATCGGACTTGTCTGAAGCTTAGACGGTGGTGGGCAATGGTGAAAAATTTGTGCGCGACCTGAAAGCATTCACCTCCCCCTGTAAGAGCGAGCCTGCTCGCGACGGTCGTCAACGATGATTCGGTGTATCCGAAGCATCGCGGCGCCCTCGGGTTTATCGCGAGCAAGCTCGCTCCTGCAGGGCATAGGGCGAGGCGAAAGACGCCTGAGATAGAGCTATCGCGACCGGTAAATAGGTCCTAGGTAGGGGCATGACGCTGCACCATGGCTGTGCAATACTCGGCGCCGTTCAAAAATGACAAACGGCGAAAATTCCAGGTAATGCCACTTCGCGAAACCGGAAAATACCGAGATTTCTCTCTGAATTTAGCTGTTTATAGAGTGAAAAAGCCTGCCGTCAGCTTTTTATACTGCACGCCCCACTGATCTTGCAGGATTTGTCCTACAAGACGTGTCGGCCCACAAGGTCGATCCGATCTGGTTGGCACGGATTATCCGTCCGTGCCTCACAGGCTCGGTGGCTCATATCCAATAACAAGATGAGGTTGTATCCCTATGCCAGTTGGCAACCACCTGCCCCAAGGCGAGACCGCTCAAGGCGGCCCGCTGAAACGCGAACTCGGCGAACGGCATATTCGCTTGATGGCGCTTGGCGCCTGTATCGGCGTCGGCCTGTTCCTCGGTTCGGCCAAGGCCATCGAAATGGCCGGCCCGGCCATCATGCTGTCCTACATCCTCGGCGGCCTGGCGATTCTGGTGATCATGCGCGCCCTCGGCGAGATGGCCGTGCATAACCCGGTCGCGGGTTCCTTCAGCCGTTACGCGCAAGACTACCTCGGCCCGCTGGCGGGCTTTCTCACCGGCTGGAACTACTGGTTCCTGTGGCTGGTGACCTGCGTCGCGGAAATCACCGCGGTGGCGGTGTACATGGGCATCTGGTTCCCCGATGTGCCGCGCTGGATCTGGGCCCTGGCGGCCCTGGTGAGCATGGGCTCGATCAACCTGATCGCGGTCAAGGCCTTCGGTGAGTTCGAGTTCTGGTTCGCCCTGATCAAGATCGTCACCATCATCGCCATGGTCATCGGTGGCGTCGGCATCATTGCCTTCGGTTTCGGCAATGACGGCGTGGCGCTGGGCATCTCCAACCTGTGGACCCACGGCGGTTTCATGCCCAACGGCGTGACCGGCGTGCTGATGTCCCTGCAGATGGTGATGTTCGCCTACCTGGGCGTGGAGATGATCGGCCTCACCGCCGGTGAAGCGCGCAACCCGCAGAAGACCATTCCCAACGCCATCGGCTCGGTGTTCTGGCGCATCCTGCTGTTCTATGTGGGCGCGCTGTTCGTGATCCTGTCGATCTACCCGTGGAATGAAATCGGCACCCAGGGCAGCCCGTTCGTGATGACCTTCGAGCGCCTGGGCATCAAGACCGCCGCCGGCATCATCAACTTCGTGGTGATCACCGCCGCGCTGTCGTCTTGCAACGGTGGCATTTTCAGCACCGGGCGCATGCTCTACAGCCTGGCGCAGAACGGCCAGGCCCCGGCCGGTTTCGCCAAGACCTCGAACAACGGCGTGCCGCGTCGCGCGCTGCTGCTGTCGATCTTCGCCTTGCTGCTGGGCGTGTTGCTCAACTACCTGGTGCCGGAGAAAGTGTTCGTCTGGGTGACCTCCATCGCCACCTTCGGCGCGATCTGGACCTGGGCGATGATCCTCCTGGCCCAGCTCAAGTTCCGTAAAGGCCTGAGCGCCTCGGAACGTGCCGGCCTGAAGTACCGCATGTGGCTGTACCCGGTCAGCTCCTATCTGGCCCTGGCGTTCCTGGTGCTGGTGGTGGGGCTGATGGCCTACTTCCCGGACACCCGCGTGGCGCTGTATGTGGGGCCGGCGTTCCTGGTGCTGCTGACGGCGTTGTTCTACCTGTTCAAGCTGCAACCGAACAATGCCCAACAGGGCGCGGTGCGTTCGGCGTCGTAACGCCATCAGGCGATTAAAACCAAAAGCCCCCGGTCAGTGACCGGGGGCTTTTTTATGCGGGCGCTGTTTCTGCGGTTCCGGGTTTTAGTGTTGCAACCGCCCGTTCACCGCAGCCCGGTGAACGGTCAGCTCCCCAACAGCCCCGTGGTGTCCGCATCGAACGCCGCCTTCGCTTGTTGCGCGGCGGGCGCCAGCAGGGCCAGCAACGCGGCCTCGCTGTACAGCTTGGTGCTCGCCAGGTGCTTGGGCGTTGGTTCGATCGGGATCAGCACATCTTCATCGCTGGCGTGCAGCCAGATCGCCGCGACATGCAGCGCCGAGACAAACAACACGCGCAGTTCAAAGGTCCGGCCTTTGAGGTGCGGCGCCTTTTCCGCCAGGTTCAGCGCATTGACCGTGGCCGACGCCAGGGCGCCGTGGTTCAGCGACGAGAACTCGACCTGGCCGGCGACTTCCGCCAGTTGCGCATCGGCAATCGAGACTCCGTCGCTGAACACCAGGTAATGCCAGTCCCCCAGCGTGGCCTGCTGCAGGCCTTTGCCTTGGGCCAGGTCTTCCAGGCTCAGCGAGTAGCCGCGGTAGGGCTCGGACAGGCTCACTTTGCTGGCGGTGGCCTGGGCGAACTGGCGGTTGACGCCGAAGCCTTTGCTCTGCAGGGCCGCCTGGAGAGCCGGGCGCAGTACCTGAGCGCCGTTGGCGGGTGCCTTGGGATAAGTCAGTTGCATGCTGCCCTCCTTAGTTTTTCCGGGTGAAGTAGGTGGTGGTCCAGTTGCCGCCGCCGTTGTACGAACGGGGGAAGGTGTTCAGGGCACGGGTCGAATAGCCGTAGATGGAATCCGCAATCAGCAGGTAGCTGCCGTTGGTGCCATAGATCGCCAGAAAGTGCGCGCCGCCGCCAAACCAGGCACAGCGCAGGCCAACGGGGCGTCCCATGTTGATCTGGTTGTCGATGGCCGACAGTTGGATCGAACCCTGGCTCATGCCACCAAAACTGCGGGTGGTTTGCAGGGCCGAGTCCAGGTAGCCGTAGACGTTGCATGGCCCCGGCTGGTTGCAGCAGGTATCGCGCCCCAGTTGCGCGTTGGCGACCCCGCATTGAGTCCAGGAAGCGGTGCGGTAATAGTTGCCGACCGAGGCCGACAGCGCGGCCCAGCACCAGTTGGTCTGGGTTTGCTGCTGAATGCTGAAGTTGAGGCTGGCGGCCAGGGCGGCGTGTTCCGCGCTGTCGTCGACGTCGCTCAGTCCGGCGTTGAGCAGGGTGCCGACCAGGCACTGTGGCAGTGCCTCGGCAGGACCTGTGCGGGTAAAGGGTGTGTCTTCAAGGGTTAACATTTTCATCCTCCATGAGTGAAAACAAGCGTCCAGCTTGTGTCGTTGTTGCGTGTGGCGATGCAGCGTTTTTCGCAAGCCCGTGACCGGCCTGTAGGGTTCGCCATCCTCGATGGCCTGCTCCGGTCGGGCTCAGGGGTAACCTTAGTTGTGTTATGCGTTTGTGCAAGTATAAATATGCATTTATGCAATTTGTTGTGGGTAGGCAATCAGGCCAGAGGAGGCCTGGGAGGGTGCTTGCACGACAGCGGCCCCTGCAGGCCGGCCTGGATGCCACACGTCTGAAAGACCGCCGGATCAGCGATTTCGCCAATCGATGGGCAGAAAAACCTGCCATACAAGTTGAGCGATATTCAACGGGGGAGAGTCACCCATGAGACTCTTATGGAAGGGAATCTCCAGATACACGGTGATCGGCATCGCCAACACCTTTATCCACTGGCTGGTGTTCTTTTTGCTGAGCCTGGTGGCTGGCCTCAGCCAGGCGCTCAGCAACCTGGCGGCCTTTTGCGTCGCGGCGTCGTTTTCTTTCTATATGAATGCGCGCTTCACCTTCGCCGCCAGGGCCTCGGTCGGCGGCTATCTGCTGTTTCTGGGGGGCATGGGGGCGCTGAGCCTGGGTGTCGGGCATGCCGGGGATGTGTGGCGGCTGCCCGGCTTGCTGACGGTGCTGGTGTTTTCCGCCCTGAGCCTGGTGGCGGGTTTTCTGTTCGCCAAGTTCCTGGTGTTCCGCGAGTGTGAACGATGAAGATCTCGCTGATCGTTCCGGTCTTCAATGAAGAGCAGGCCATCGGCCTGTTTTACCAGGCGGTGCGTCGCGAGTTGCGGTTCGAGCAGGGCGAAGTCGAGATTGTGTTTATCAACGACGGCAGTTCCGACCGCACGGCCGAGGAGGTCAAGGCCCTGGCGCAGATGGACGAGCAGGTGCTGTTGATCAACTTTTCGCGCAATTTCGGCAAGGAGCCGGCGTTGTTCGCCGGGCTGGAACACGCCAGCGGCGATGCGGTGATTCCCATGGATGTCGACCTGCAGGACCCGATCAGTGTCATCCCGCGGCTGATCGAGGAATGGCAGAAGGGCGCCGATGTGGTCCTCGCCAAACGTCGCAGGCGCACGGCCGACAGTTTTCTCAGGCGCAGCAGCGCGGCGCTGTTCTACCACCTGCTGAACCGTATCGCGTATACCCGGATCGAGGAAAACGTCGGCGACTTCCGGCTGATGGATCGCAAGGTGGTCGATGTGATCCGGACCCTGCCCGAGCATCAGCTGTTCATGAAAGGCGTCCTGTCGTGGGCCGGGTTCACCACGGTGGTGGTGGAGTACGAGCGCGCCGAACGGGTGGCGGGCAAGAGCAAGTTCAATGGCTGGAAACTGTGGAACCTGGCGCTGGAAGGCATCACCTCGTTCAGCACCGTGCCGTTGCGCTTGTGGACCTACATCGGTGGCGGCATCTCGATTTTCGCGGTGCTCTACGCGGTGTACATGGTCCTGGACAAGATCTTCTTCGGCAACAGCGTGCCCGGCTACCCTTCGTTGATGACCGCCATTCTGTTTCTCGGCGGCGTGCAGTTGATCGGCATCGGCATCCTCGGCGAATACGTCGGCCGTATCTATATCGAGGCCAAGCATCGGCCGCGCTACGTGATCAAGGACGTCATCGGCGGCAAAGACCGCCTGGGGCTCTAGCATGGACAGAATGGGCCGCTTGCTCAGCGGGGAACTCGGGCGTCGCCAGGCCTGGCTGTTTTTTCTGTGCGCCACCTTGTTGTATGTGCTGCCGCTGATCCTCGCGGACTTTCCCTATATCGATGACAACTGGCGCTCGCTGTCGGCCGGCACCGCCTGGACGGAGCAGGGGCGGCTGTTTACCGAGCTGTTCTACAACGCCCTGACCTTCAGCGGCGCTGCGCCAAACATCTTTCCCTTGCCGCTGCTGATCGCCACGGTCGCCATGGCCGCGGCCCTGACCAGCCTGACGTTCCATTACTACCCGCAGCCGACGGCGGCCTGCTGCCTGGTGCTGTTGCCGCTCTGGTACAACCCGTTCTTTCTGCAGAACCTGTCGTATCAATACGACGGCCCGGCCATGGCCTTGAGCCTGGTGGCGGTGATCTACGCCATCACCTACCGCAACCCGTACCGCGTGCTGCAATGGCTGGTGCCGGCCTTGCTGGTGGCGCTGGCCATCGGGCTGTATCAGATCAGCATCAATGTGTTCCTGGGCCTGTGTTGCCTGGAGGTGATCCGCGGCGCCAATGACAAGAGCGCCTGGCCGCGCTGGTGGGAAATGATCGGCTGGAAGATCGCCCAGGCGGCCCTGGGCTGGATGATCTATTGCGTCACCGCCTACCCCTTCATGGATCAGACCCGCACCTTGCTGCTGAATTGGTCGGCGCAGCCCTTGCTGCAACTGCAAGTCAACATCGCCAGGGTGCTGGAAAAAGTCGCGCTGCTGTTTCACGGCGGGTTTGCCTGGGTGTTCGCCGCGCTGGCGCTGTGCGCCCTGGCCGGTTGCGTGCGGTTGGCGGCGAACCTGTTCCAGCGGCCGGACAGCGGCCTGAAAAAAGTCGTGATGGCCCTGGTCTGCCTGCTGGCATTGCCGCTGGTGCTTGTGCTGGTGTCGGGGATCGCGCTGTTTTTCCGCGACTTCAATGAAGGCGCCCGGACCTTGATGGGCTTCGCGGTGTTGTGGGTGCTGCTGTTCTATCTGAGCCACCTGGCGTTGGCGGCGCTGCATGAGCGCTTGCCGCTGCTGCTGATGGTGCCGCTGCTGGCGATGCTGTCGCTGTCGTTCGCCTATGGCCGGGTGCTGACGGTGCAGAAAACCCTGGTGGCCAGCGCGCTGTCGAGCCTTGAGCGCGACATCACCAGCCACCGGCAGTTGCGTGAGGCCAAGCGTATCTATATGTCGGTGACCTATTCCGATCACTGGCTGCTGGCGGCCGCGGGCTCGTTCAAACAGATGCCGGTGCTGCACTACCTGCTGAACATCGACTTCTTCATGCTGGCCGAGAACCTGCCCAAGGTGGGCATTACCAACGTGGTCGCGGAAAGGGAGCGGCGCAATGCGACCCTGGTCGGTTACCTGGGCTATCCACCGCTGGTGGACAGCCGCTACTACCGGATCTATCTGCTGGGCGATTACGGTTTTATCGTCATGAAGGAACCGGCGCCGATCAAGACGTTGCACTGGTGAGGCACTGGGCTTATCCGCTGGATCAGAACTGATCCATCAGCAGCACACGGCATTCCCTGGCCTGGAAGGCGTTGATTTGGGGCACCAGGCGGGTGAAGTGCTCGGTCTGGCAATGGGCCTCGAGCGCTGCGCGGTCTGGCCATTGCTCGATAAAGATGAAGTGCCCAGGGTCTTGCTGATCGACGAACAGGTCGTAGGCGATACAGTCCGGTTCCTGGCGGGTTTTCTCCACCAGTTCGGCATACCAGGGGCGCACGGTGTCGAGGTGTTCGGGCTTGATGAAATCTTCGGCGATGACTTTGAGCACTGGGGTTGCATCCTTTGCATGATGGATAACGCCCCACCGGCACGGTAGAGCGTCGAGGGTGGCCGGTCAGGCCGCGGCTTCGCTGTTGGGCTCGAAGCTGTCGGCGCGCGCCAGCTGCCACATGCGCGAATAGAACTCGCCGCTGACCGCGCCGGTGAGCAGTTCGCCGGGCTTGAGGAACACATGCAGCTGCGAGAACAGCTTGATCTCGGTGGCCGACATGCGCCGTACCAGATGCTTGGCTTCCAATTGCGAGGGGTGCTGCAGGCCGGCGGCGGCGAGCATTTCGGCCAGGGCCTTGAGGGTGTTGCGGTGGAAGCTGAACACCCGTTGCGCCTTGTCCGGCACCACCAGCGCGCGCTGGCGCAGGTTGTCCTGGGTGGCGACGCCGGTCGGGCATTTGTTGGTGTGGCAGCTTTGCGACTGGATGCAGCCGATGGCGAACATGAAGCCGCGCGCCGAGTTGGCCCAGTCGGCGCCGATGGCCAGCACACTGGCGATGTCGAAGGCGCTGACGATCTTGCCGCTGGCGCCGAGCTTGATCTTGTCGCGCAGGTTCAGGCCCACCAGGGTGTTGTGCACGAATAGCAGGCCTTCGCGCATTGGCACGCCGATGTGGTCGGTGAACTCCACCGGTGCCGCGCCGGTGCCGCCTTCCTTGCCGTCGACCACGATGAAGTCGGGGAGGATGCCGGTCTCCAGCATGGCCTTGGCAATGCCCATGAACTCCCACGGGTGGCCGAGGCAGAACTTGAAGCCTACGGGCTTGCCGCCGGACAGCTCACGCAGCTGCTGGATGAAATGCATCATTTCGATCGGCGTGGAAAAGGCGCTGTGGCTCGATGGCGAGATGCAGTCCTCGCCCATGCGGATGCCGCGGGTATCGGCGATTTCCTGGGTCACCTTGTGCTTGGGCAGGATGCCGCCGTGGCCGGGCTTGGCGCCCTGGCTCATCTTGATTTCGATCATCCGCACCTGCGGGTCCTGCGCCTGCCTGGCGAAACGCTCCGGGTCGAAACGGCCATCGCTGGTGCGGCAGCCGAAATAACCGCTGCCCAGTTCCCAGGTCAGGTCGCCGCCGTTTTCCCGGTGGTAAGGGCTGATGCTGCCTTCGCCGGTGTCATGGGCGAAGTTGCCGAGCTTGGCGCCCTGGTTGAGGGCACGGATGGCGTTGGCGCTGAGGGAGCCGAAGCTCATGGCCGAGATGTTGAACACCGAGGCCGAATAGGGCTGCTTGCACTGCGGGCCGCCGACCGTGACGCGGAAGGTGCTCGGGTCGCTCAGGGGGGCCGGGCGCATGGAATGGCCGATGAATTCGAAACCCGACTGGTAGACGTCGACCAGGGTGCCGAACGGCTTGTCGGCGCTTTCGTTCTTGGCTCGCGAATAGACCAGCGAGCGCTGGGCCCGGGAGAAGGGTAGGGCGTCGCTGTCGGACTCCAGCAGGTACTGGCGGATTTCCGGGCGGATGCCTTCCACCAGGTAGCGGATATTGCCCAGGATCGGGTAGTTGCGGCGCACCGCGTGGGGGCTTTGCAGCAGGTCGAAAATGCCCAGCAGGCTGAGCAGGAAGGTGACCAGGGTGATTGGCCAGAGCCAGTCATGTTCGAGAAAGGGCAAGCTGGCGAGGGTGAAAATCACGCAGGCAGCAAAGAAGGCGTAGCGGCTCAGGAGGGACAGGCTCATACGGTTTCCTTGGTTCGGACTCTATAGATTTCGTTTTTGGGTACTCATTCTTCTTGTGTGGCCAACGATCTTGTTGTTGTAGAGAACGGCTGTGGCGCAGCCAGTGTGCGCACATGGCAGCTTCAGGCGTCAGGCAGTGCGCGCCTGGAGAAAAATCGAAAACAGTTCGGACCGGGACTTGATGCCCCGCTTGCCGTAGATGTGTTTCTTATGGACGTTCACGGTTTCGGCAAAGGTTTGCAGCTTACGAGCGATCTCCTTGCTGGAGCAACCGCTGAGCATCAGGTGTCCGCCCTGGTGCCAGGCGTTGACGAGGGCGATAGACGATTTGCTGCTTTTCTTATTGCAACTGGTTCTCGTTTCCATGGTCGAATAATGTTACTGTATAACGCATTCGATCATCCCCCTGCCCTCGGAGACTGCCATGAAAGCCAATATCCATCCCGCCTACCGCACCGTACTGTTCCACGACACCGCCGCGGATGTGTACTTCCTGATCGGTTCCACCGTGGACACCGACCGCACCCAGCGCCACAGCGATGGCAACACCTATCCTTATGTCACCCTCGACGTCTCCAGCGCCTCGCATCCGGTCTACACCGGCCAGCAGCGCAAGACCCAGTCCGAAGGGCGGATCGCCGGCTTCAACAAGCGTTTCGCTTCGTTCGGTTCGTCCGGCAAGACCGGCAACGCTTGAGGGCCCCGGCCCTTGCCGCACAGCCGCTCGTTCCTGCATCCCTGTAGGAGCGGGCGGCATCCTCTCGTCCATTCCTCTCTCTAATGACGGCCCCCCATGGAGGGCCTGAACGGCGTCGCTTCGTCCCGCCGCCCGAGGCGCCGGGTGTATGGAAAAAACAGCGGCCGACTGTGTCGTGACGACGCCTCGCCAGTCATGGGATCCTTGCCGCCTCGCGTAACCGATCCAGGTTTTTCATGACTCTTTCAAGCGCTACATCCCCCCTTATCCGTATCGCCGCGGCCCTGCTGATCGGCCCCGATGGCCGTACCCTGCTGGTGCGCAAGCGCGGCACCCAGGCCTTCATGCAGCCGGGCGGCAAGATCGAGCCGAACGAGTTGCCGGCCCAGGCCCTGGCCCGTGAGCTGGAAGAAGAACTCGGGCTGCGGATCGCCCCGGCCGCCGCCCGTTACCTGGGACGTTTTTCCGCACCGGCGGCCAACGAGCCGGGTTTTGTGGTCGAGGCCGAATTGTTTCGCCTCGATCTGGACACCCACGAGGTCCGGCCCGCGGCGGAAATCGAGGAGGTCTGCTGGATCGATCCACAGGCTGGCGACGAGCTCACATTGGCCCCATTGACACGCGACCTGATCTTGCCGTTCTATCGCGCCTCGCAACTGGCCTCGGCCTGATTTTTCAAGGACAAAGGATTGCCCATCATGATTCCCCTTCACGACATGTTGATCTTCATCGCCGCAGCCTTGCTGATGGTGCTGACCCCCGGCCCCAACATGATCTACCTGATCTCCCGTTCGATCTGCCAGGGGCGCCGGGCAGGCGTGACCTCGCTGGTCGGCGTGGTCGCCGGCTTCTTCGTCCACCTGTTCGCCGCGGCGATCGGCCTGACCGCGGTCTTCATGGCGGTGCCGGTGGCCTATGAAGTGCTCAAGTGGGTCGGCGCCCTGTACCTGATGTGGCTGGCCTGGCAGGCCCTGAAGCCGGGCGCGCGTTCGCCGTTCGAGGCGCAGCAGTTGCCGCCGGATTCGTCGCGCAAGCTGATCCTGATGGGCTTTCTCACCAGTGCCCTGAACCCGAAGATCGCGGTGTTCTACCTGTCGGTCTTTCCCCAGTTCATCAGCCCGGAACACGGTTCGGTGTTCACCCAGAGCATCATCCTCGGCCTGACCCAGATCAGCGTGAGCTTCAGCGTCAACCTGCTGATCGCGCTGTTCGCTTCGGGCATCGCCGCCTGGTTCGTGCACAACCCGCTGTGGCTGGCGACCCAACGGTATTTCATGGGCTTCGTGCTGGCCGGGCTGGCGGTGCGTCTGCTGCTGGAACAACGTCAGACGGTCTGACCGTTTCATTCACCTGCGGCCCGGGGGCCTCGACCGACCATGTCCATCCAGCGCCTCGATGCCGGTCACGCCGCTGCCTACCGCGCGCTGATGCTCGAAGCCTACGAGCATCATCCGCAGGCCTTTACTTCCAGTGTCGCCGAACGTGCGGCGATGCCCTTGAGTTGGTGGGAGTCGCGGCTGAGCAGCCCGCTGGACCTGTTGCTGGGGGCTTTCGAGGATGGCGAACTGATGGGCATCGTCGGCCTGGCGTTCGAGGTCCGGGAAAAAGCCCGGCACAAGGCCACGCTGTTCGGCCTGTATGTGGCGCCGCCTTATCGCCACGGCGGCCTGGGTTACCGGCTGGTCCAGGCGCTGCTGCAGGAGGCGCGCGAACGCCCCGGGGTGCGGCTGGTGCAGCTGACGGTCACCGCCGGCAACGACGCCGCCCTGGCGCTGTACCAGCGTTGCGGTTTCGTCCAGTTCGGCCTGGAGCCGCTGGCGGTGCGGGTGGGCGTCGAGTACTTCGACAAGCTTCACCTGTGGCGTGAAGTTGTCTCCCCCCTCTGAAAGTCCCCGTTCCTACAGGCCGAATACCGCTTTTCAACGCACCGCGCTGACCCCGTCCAGGGTCGAGAACGAGGTGTCCTTGGCGGTCAGCAGGAAGTCGCGCATATAGGGCGCATCCAGCATGTCGGCGCGGATCGCCGCGTACAGCGTGGCGAACAGGCCTTTTTCCCCCAGGCGCTTGGCCTTCACATAGCCCCGCGAGCTGTATTCATGCAGCGCCCAGTGGGGCATGCCGCACACGCCTCGGCCGCTGGCCACCAGCTGCATCATCATCACCGTCAGCTCCGAGGTGCGGACCTGGGCCGGTTCGATGTCGGCGGGCTCCAGGAAGCGGGTGAAGATATCCAGGCGATCGCGCTCCACCGGGTAGGTGATCAGGGTTTCGCTGAGCAGGTCTTCCGGAACGATGTAGGGCTTGCTGGCCAGGCGGTGCTGGTTGGCCACCGCCAGCATGGCTTCGTAGGTGAACAACGGCACGTAGGTGATGCCCGCCAGTTCCAGCGGGTCGGAGGTCACCACCAGGTCCAGGTCGCCACGGGCCAGGGCCGGCAGCGGGGCGAAGGAGAAACCCGAGGCCAGGTCCAGCTCGACTTCCGGCCAGGCGTCGCGGAACTGGTCGATGGTCGGCATCAGCCACTGGAAGCAGCTGTGGCATTCGATGGCCATGTGCAGGCGCCCGGCGGTACCGCCGGCCAGGCGGGAAATGTCCCGCTCGGCGGCGCGCAGCAACGGCAGGGTGGCGTCCGCCAGTTGCAGCAGGCGCAGGCCGGCGCTGGTGAAGCGCACCGGCTTGGTCTTGCGCACGAACAGCGGCATGCCCATGCGCTCTTCCAGTTCCTTGAACTGGTGGGACAGGGCGGACTGGGTCAGGTGCAGGCGTTCGGCGGCTTCGACCAGGCTGTCGGCTTCGCGCAGGGCGTGCAGGGTCTTCAGGTGACGGATTTCGAGCACCAGGGTCTCCATGAGTAAATTTTGTGATCAACACGAAAAGGTTGAGTTTGTCTCATGTTGGTTGGGCTGTCGACAATAGCGCCATCTTTTACCGGGAGGAACCCACTCATGGCCTTGGCCCACACCCTTGGTTTTCCGCGCATCGGCGCCGACCGCGAATTGAAAAAAGCCCTCGAAGCCTACTGGAAGGGCGACCTCGACCGGCAGGCGCTGCAAGATGTCGGACGCCAACTGCGGGCCCGGCACTGGCAGCTGCAAAAGGACGCCGGCATCGACCTGCTGCCGGTGGGCGACTTCGCCTGGTACGACCAGGTGCTGACTCACTCGCTGACCTTCGGCGTGGTTCCCGAGCGCTTCGCCAGCAGCCAGGACGCCCAGGGCCAGCCGACCCTCGACACCCTGTTCGCCATGGCCCGCGGTGCCTCGGCGGGCTGCTGTGGCGGCGATCACGCCAAGACCCAGTACGCCCAGGAACTGACCAAGTGGTTCGACACCAACTACCACTACCTGGTCCCGGAATTCAGCGCCGACCAGTCGTTCAAGCTGAGCTGGGAGCAGCTGTTCGACGAGGTCGACGAAGCTCACGCCCTGGGGCACCGGGTCAAGCCGGTGATCATCGGCCCGCTGACCTACCTGTGGCTGGGCAAGGCCAAGGGCAACGACTTCAACAAGCTTGAGCTGCTGGAACGCCTGCTGCCGGTCTACGGTGAAATCCTCAACCGCCTCAAGGCCCAGGGCGTGGAGTGGGTGCAGATCGACGAACCGATCCTGACCCTCGACCTGCCGCAGGAATGGAAGAGCGCCTTCGAGCGCGCCTACCACATCCTCCAGTACTCGCCGCTGAAAAAGCTGGTGGCCACCTACTTCAGCGGCCTGCAGGACAACCTCGGGCTGGCCGTCGGCCTGCCGGTGGACGGTCTGCACATCGACGCCGTGCGAGCGCCGGAGCAACTGACCCAGGTGCTCGACCGCCTGCCGACCTACAAGATTCTGTCCGTGGGCCTGGTCAACGGTCGCAACGTCTGGCGTTGCGAGCTGGAGCAGGCGCTGGCGCAGCTGCAAGCGGCGCAGGAACGTTTTGGCGACAACCTGTGGGTCAGCAGTTCCTGCTCCCTGTTGCACAGCCCGGTGGACCTGTCCCGGGAAGACCAGCTGGATGCCGAGCTGAAAAGCTGGCTGGCCTTTGCCGTGCAGAAATGCGGCGAGATCTCGGTGCTGCGTGACGCCCTGAACGATCCCCAGGCCCCGGCGGTGCAAGCGGCCCTGGCCGCAAGCCGCCAGGTGCAGGCCAGCCGCGCGCGGTCGCCACGCATCCACAAGGCCGAGGTCCAGGCGCGGCTCAAGGCGGTCAGCGCCGCCGACAGCCAGCGTCATTCGCCCTTTGCCCAGCGCATTGCCCGGCAGCACGCCCGCTTGAAGCTGCCGGTGTTCCCGACCACCACCATCGGTTCGTTCCCGCAGACCGCCTCGATCCGCCTGGCCCGCCAGGCGTTCAAGCAGGGCAAGCTGTCGAACAACGACTACACCGATGCCATGCGCTGTGAAATCCGCCATGCGGTGCAGGTCCAGGAGCGCCTGGGGCTGGACGTGCTGGTGCACGGCGAGGCCGAGCGCAACGACATGGTCGAGTACTTCGCCGAGCAACTGGACGGCTACCTGTTCACCCGCTTCGGCTGGGTGCAGAGCTACGGTTCGCGCTGCGTGAAACCGGCGGTGATCTACGGCGACCTGAGCCGTCCGCAGGCCATGACCGTTGACTGGATCAGCTACGCCCAGAGCCTGACCGACAAGGTGATGAAGGGCATGCTCACCGGGCCGGTGACCATGCTGATGTGGTCCTTCCCCCGCGAGGACGTGCCGCGTGAAGTGCAGGCGCGGCAACTGGCGCTGGCCCTGCGCGATGAGGTGGTGGACCTGGAAAAGGCCGGGATCAAGATCGTGCAGATCGACGAGGCGGCGTTCCGCGAGGGCCTGCCGCTGCGCCGGGCGGACTGGCAGCCGTACCTGGACTGGGCGGTGGAAGCCTTCCGCCTGACCGCCTCTGGGGTGAGCGACGACACCCAGATCCACACCCACATGTGCTACAGCGAGTTCAACGACGTGATCCAGGCCATCGCGGCCATGGATGCCGACGTGATCACCATCGAGACGTCGCGTTCGGACATGGAGTTGCTGGAGGCTTTCGAAGCCTTCGACTACCCGAACGACATCGGCCCGGGGGTGTATGACATCCACTCGCCGCGGGTGCCGGACACCGCCGAGATGGTCAAGCTGATGAGCAAGGCGGCCCGGCGCATCCCCGCCGAGCGCTTGTGGGTCAACCCCGACTGCGGCCTGAAGACCCGCGCCTGGCCGGAGACCGAAGCGGCCCTGGTCAACATGGTCGCCGCCGCCCGTCAGTTGCGTAACCAGCAGGCCTGAATGCACCCATAGCCCCTGTAGCCGCTGCCGAAGGCTGCGATAAGGCCCGAAGGGCCTTCAGCGAACTCAAGATCGCTACGTCCCTTCGGGCCGATCGCAGCCTTCGGCAGCGGCTACAGGGTTTTATGACCGCTGGGCAATCTTCATCAAACTGTCACGTAACTGTGGCAGCGCGCTCGATCAAAGTTCATCAGACTCGCGCTCTACTGGGCTTCTGCGTTTCGGTGTTTCTTCATGTGGGCAAGATTTTTTTCAACGACTGTTTTCCTGGCTGCGCTGTTGCTCGGCCTGCCGTCTCAGGCGGCGTCTCGCTGTGATGTCAACGTACCGACCCAAAGGGTCGAACTGGAGCAGGTGAGCCTGGCCTACCAGAGCATCGGCCGTGCCTCCGATCCGGCCCTGCTGCTGGTGATGGGCCTGGGCGGGCAGTTGATCCACTGGCCGGACGAAGTGGTCGTTGCCCTGTGCCAGCAGGGTTTTCGGGTGATCCGTTACGACAACCGCGACGTCGGCCTGTCCACCTGGCGCCGGGCGCCGATCAGCGCCAACCTGACGTTCGAGGTGCTGCGCTACAAGCTCGGCCTGCCGGTGGCCGCGCCCTACAGCCTGACCGACATGGCCGACGACGCCCTGGGCCTGATGAATGCCCTGCAGGTCGAGCAGTTCCATGTCCTGGGCGCGAGCATGGGCGGGATGATCGCCCAGCACCTGGCGGCCATGGCGCCGCAACGGGTCGAGAGCCTGACCCTGATCATGACCAGCTCCGGCGCCGAAGGCCTGCCGGCGCCCAATGCGGCGCTGGTGCAACTGTTGTCGCGGCGCGGCGCGCCGAACCGTGAGGTGGCGCTGGAGCAACAGGCCGACCTGCTGGCCGCCCTCGGCAGCCCGAAGGTCACCGACGATCGGCAGGCGCTGCTGCATCAGGCGGCGGAGGCCTATGACCGGGCCTTCAACCCGGAAGGGGTGAAGCGCCAGATCATGGCGATCCTCGCCGAACCGAGCCGGGTGGCCCTGCTCAACCAGCTGCGCGTGCCGACCCTGGTGGTGCATGGCACCGCCGATCCGTTGCTGCCGGTGATGCACGGCGTGCACCTGGCGGCGCATATCCAGGGCAGCCAATTGAAGCTGATTCCGGGCCTGGCCCATCGCTTCCAGGAAGCCTTCAAGGCGCCGTTGCTGGCGGCGGTGCTGCCGTACCTGCAACGTCATCGCGAAGACACTTCGCACTGGGCGCAGATCGATCCGCTGCCTGCGCCGAATCTCCTGTAAGTCGATTCCTGTTGTAGGAGCGAGCTTGCTCGCGATGAACCCACAGGCGCAGCGTTGTTTCAGAGGCACTGCGTCATCGTTGACGACCATCGCGAGCAAGCTGCGCTCCTACAGAAGCGGACGGTGCTCTGGCTTCTGTAGGCGCCAGGCTTGCCAGCGTCGAGCAGATGGGTGCGCTTCAGCGAACGATCTTGTCGACCTGGATCCCGAGCTTTTTCAGGCGATACCAGAAACTGCGTTCGGAAATGCCGATCAGCTGCGCGGCGGCGGCTTGCACGCCGTTGCTCTGTTGCAGGGCGGCGAGGATGTAGGCCTTCTCCACTTCGGCCAGGGCCGCGTCCAGGTCGCTGGGGACGCTGAGGCTGTCGCCGGGCAGGGTGCAGGCCCCGGCGTTCACGGGAGGTGAGCTGAACAAATAACCCGGCAGGTCGCTTTCTTCGATCACCGCCCCCGCGGCGACTATGGTCGCGCGTTCGACGCAGTTCTGCAGTTCGCGGATATTGCCCGGCCAGGCGTAATTGGCCATGGCCTGCAGGGCCTGCGGGCTGAAGCCGGTGATGCGTTTGCCGGCGGTGGCGCCCAGGGTATGGGCGAAGTGCCGGGCCAGGGGCGCGATATCCTCGACCCGCTCGCGCAGGGCGGGCAGGGGGATCGGGAAGACATTGAGGCGGTAATACAGGTCTTCGCGAAACTCCTTGTTGGCCACCGCTTCCAGCAGGTTCTTGTTGGTGGCGGCGATCACCCGCACATCGACCTTGCGCTCGCGCGGGTCGCCCACCGGTTCGATCACCCGCTCCTGCAAGGCGCGCAGGATCTTCGCTTGCAGGGCCAGGGGCATGTCGCCGACCTCATCGAGGAACAGCGTGCCCTTGTCCGCCTGCTGAAAGCGCCCGACCCGGTCGGCCACGGCGCCGGTGAAGGCGCCCTTGCGATGGCCGAACATTTCGCTTTCCAGCAGGCCTTCGGGGATCGCCGCGCAGTTGACCGCGACAAAGGGTTTGTTGGCGCGGTTGCCGTGCTGGTGGATGGCCCGGGCGACCATCTCCTTGCCGGTGCCGCTTTCGCCGGTCAGCAGGATGGTGGCGTTGCTTTCGCGCACCGAGTCCACCGCTTGCAGGACCCGGCGGAAGGTCGGGCTGTCGCCCACCAGGCTGTCGATCTGCCGGTGCTCGTCGAGTTCGGCGCGCATGCGCTGGTTGTCTTTGAGGATGTCGCGAAACTGCAGGGCCTTGCTGACGGTGATGTCCAGCTCGTCGATGTCGAAGGGCTTGGCGATGTAGTCGTAGGCGCCGTTGCGCATCGACTGCACGGCGTTTTTCACCGTGCTGTAGGCGGTCATGACGATCACCGGGATCTGCGGGTAGCGCTGCTTGATCTCGGCCAGCAGCTGCGGGCCGTCCATGCCGGGCATGCGCCAGTCGCTGATCACCAGGTCGATCTCTTCCTGCTCCAGTACCTTGAGCGCGTGCAGGCCGTTGCCGGCGGTGAACACCTGGATGCCGTCCTGGCTCAGCGCCGAGGACAGCAGGTCGCAAAGCTTGGGCTCGTCGTCGACCACCAGCAGGTTATGCGTCATGGCTGGGCCTTTTGCTCGTCTTGATCATCTTCGTCGTCCTCACCTTTGGCCGGAATGTACAGGCTGAAGGTGGCGCCGGCATCTATTTCGCTGCTGCATTCGATGTGCCCGTCATGGTTTTCCATGATCGAGAACACCTTGGCCAGGCCCAGCCCGGTGCCCGAGGCCTTGGTGGTGACGAAGGGGGTGAAGATGCGTTCGAGCATGTCCGGCTCGATGCCCTGGCCGGTGTCGGCGACCCGCAGGATGGTGTGCTCGGCGTCCTGGGCGATGCCCAGGGTCAGGCGCCCGCCGGCGGGCATGGCGTCGATGGCGTTGAGGATCAGGTTCAGGCAGGCCTGCTTGAGCTGGCGGGCGTCGGCGTACAGGGTCGCGCCCGGCGCCTGGTCGTCGATCTGCGCGTCGATCTTGTGGCTGGCCAGTTCCGGCTCGCAGAAGCCGATCAGTTCCTCCACCAGCGGCCGCGCCAGCAGGGTCGAGCGGATCGGCGCGCTGGGTTTGGCGAAGTCGAGGAAGTCGGTGATCAGGTCGTTGATCCGGCTGACTTCGCTGATCACGTATTCCAGGTGGCGCTTGTCGCCCTCGGGCAGGTCCGCCCGGCGGTGCAGCAACTGGGTGGCGGTCTTGATGATGCCCAAAGGGTTGCGGATTTCGTGGGCCAGGCCCATGGCCACTTCGCCCAGGGCGTGCAGGCGGTCGCGGCGGCGCAGCTGGGCTTCCAGGTGCTGCAGTTCGCCCAGGCGTTCGCTCATATGGTTGAAGGTACTGCTCAGCTCCGCCAGTTCGTCGCCGCCAATCACCGGCACGCGTTGTCGGTAGTCGCCGGCGATCACCGCCTGGACCCCCTTGGACAAGCCGCGCAGGGGCATGGTCAGGCGTTTCGATACCAGCCAGCCGACGGCCAGCGACGCCGCCGAGCTGAGCAGGAAGATCAGGATGAACAGGTTGCTCTGGTTGACCAGCCCCACCAGGCTGCTGTGGCGCAGCAGGCCGCTGAAAATCACCCCCACCAGCTCGCCGCTGTCGTTGAAGATCGGCCGGTACAGCCCGCTGTAGCGGCTGGTGAACTGCTCGGTGGGCTGGCGGGTATCGCGCAGGATGTTCTCGATCTTTTCCGGCACCTGGGTCGGGTGGTCCTCGAAGCGCTGGGTGGCGAAGATCTCGGCGAAGTCGTTGGCCTTGGCCAGGTACAGGCGCAGGTCGAGGGAGTGCACGTCGGCCACGCTGGTGAGGAAGCTGGCGTCCAGGTAGGTGGCGATCAGCAGCTGGTAGTCGATGCCGTCGAGGGTGGTCTGGAAGGTCGAGACCACCGCTCCCGTGGCCACGCCGCCGACCTGCAGGGTCTGCAGCACGGCGTTATGGGCCAGGCTGACCTGCCCGACGATATCGTCGGCGGCGGTGCTGAACACCACCTGCTGGTCGCGCTTGCGGATCAGCGCCACCACATCGATGCCCATGGAGTCGGCGATGTCGGCGGTGAGCTTGTCGTGCCTGGCCGCGTTGCGGTCGGTGGGCGGCCTGGCATAACGCAGGAACAGCTGGGCGATGCGCGCGTTGTCGCGCAGGGTCTCGGTGATTTCGTCCTCGACGATCTTGGTCGACTCCTGCAGCCAGATGCGCACGTTGCTGTCGAAGATCTGCGACAGGGTGGTGGCCGCCAGCTCCGCGGCGATCATGGTGGGGATCACGCTGACCATCCAGAACGCCAGCACCAGCTTGCGCTGCAGGCTCCAGCGGGAGATGGCGAAAGGGCGAGGGGCGCGGCGGTCTTTTCTGGTCATGAACTTTCGCTTAGTGCAGCAGCCATGGCGGGGTCGGTGCGATCCGGCCGGAGAACATATTTCAGCCCTTTGAGCAGGGTGTCGAGCAGCGGGTTGCGATGCTGGAAAAACAGGCTGTTGCCGGTGAAGGTACAGCCCAGGCGCAGCTTGCTGGCATAACCGGCCTGGCCGCATTCGTAGAGCGCGATCCGGTGCTGGATACAGTAGTCGACAATGGCCATCCAGCTGCGCAAATACAGGTTGTGCTCACGACTGATATCCAGGTCGTGGGCGAAGAATTTGTCGATCAGCCGGTGCTCGTCCAGCAGCACCAGGTTGAAGGCCACCAGTTGGTCGTCGACCCAGTACAGCACGCAGGCGGCCCGTTCCCCCAACTGCTGGAGGATACCGGTGAAATAGGGCGCGGGTAAGCGTTCGAATTGCAGTTCGCTGCGCCGCAGGGTGGCTTCGTACAGGCGCATGACCTCGGGCAGCACGTCGTCGATGTTGTGTCGCCATTCGGTTCGCAGCCCGGGCGCGCGCAACTTGCGGCGCAGGTCCTTGCGCGTGGACTTGCCCAGGGTGCCGAGGTAGGCATCCAGCGAGCCGAAGGGCACCGGCAGCAGGGCGCTGGGCAGGCTGGGCATGGCTTGCAGGCCGAACGCCTGGCAGCTGGCGGCCCATTGCCGATCCTGGCTGGCGGCATCCTTGACCGCCAGCAGGCCGATGCCCTGGGCGTCGGCGTCGCGCCGGGCCAGGTGCAGCAGTTGCGCCAGCAGGGCCTGGCGGCGCACCGCGGGAATATGGCTGGCGGTGCCGGCGTGGCACTGTTCGGCCACCGGCGAACCGATGGCGTACAGGCGCAGTTGCAGCAGCCCCGGCCACCAGCGTTGCAGGCGTTCGCTCAGGCGCTTGGCCGGGCCCGAGACGGTGGTGTCCAGGCGATAGCAGGTGGTGAAGGCCGGAGCGACGGCCACCAGCTTCGAATCTTCGAACACCGCCAGGTAGCGCCAGTTGAAGCCCTCGATGCCGGCGTTCTGTACCGCCAGGTAATAATCCCAATCTTCCAGGGCGCCGGGAAAACAGTCGTTCCAGGCGCTGCGGTCGATGGCCTGGATGCTCGAAAAGACTTGGCTGGTGATCACGTGCGGTCCTTGAATCAGGCGAACTGGCGCAGGTCGTCGTACGCCACGGGCCGCGGGCCTGCCTGCCTTTCGATGAAGTCCGCGCTCAACTCCACCACCCGGCGGTACTGCAGGTCGACGGTGATCATGTGGTAGCAGTTGTCGAGCAGCACCTTGACCACCGGGCCGCCGAGCTTGCGCTCGACATAGTCGGCGTTCCAGCGGCTGGTGATGTCGTCCTCGATGGAGTGCAGCACCAGGGCCGGGGTGGTGATCGACGGCATGCGTTTTTTCACCACCGCGTTCATCCGGTGCAGTTCGCGCACGGTCACCCCTTCCATGGTCAGCAGGCCGGCACTGCTGCTTTCGCCGGCCTTCATCTGCCGCTCGACCACCGCCCGCAGGCGCTTGTTCTTGATACCGTACGGCGGCTTCTCCTCGAAGCTGCAGATGTGCACGCCGAACGGAATCTTCATCAGCAGCGGGGTGAGGAACGCCAGCTTGTTGATGCTCCAGCCGTCGTACTTGAGGGTGGTCGAATACATCAGCAGGCCGCTGACCTGGCCCGGGTGTTCCGAGGCCAGGTACATGGACATGACGGCGCCCATCGACAGGCCGCCGACGAACACCTGCCGGTGGCGGCGACGGATGCCGACGAAGGTCCGGCGCACGCCCTCGTACCAGTCCTGCCAGCCGGTGGCTTGCAGGTCGGCGTTGTTGCCGCAGTGCCCGGCCAGGGTCGGCACGTACACCGTGCACCCTGCGTTGGCCAGGCCGACGGCCACCCGACGCAGTTCCGTCGGGGTGCCGGTGAGGCCGTGGATCAACAACACCGCGACCTCGCCACTGCCGAGCACGAACCCGGCATCGCCCTGGCCCAGGTCGATGCCTTCGTCCAGATCGATCAGTGCGCTCATCGCTTCATGGCCCGGTCCAGCAGACGGTCGAGCAGGGCGATGCCGAGGTCGATCTCCGCGTAGCTGATTTCCAGCGAGGGGGCCAGGGTGATGACGTTCTTGTAGTAGCCGCCCACATCGAGAATCAGCCCCAGGCGCTGGCCGTTGATTTCGATGTCGCCCTTCATGCCTTCCTCGACCATGTAGTCCAGGGTCGCCTTGTCCGGGGTGAAACCGTCGGTGGCGCAGATCTCGCAGCGCAGCGCCAGGCCCAGGCCGTCGACGTCGCCGATGATCGGGTAGCGCTTCTGCAGGTCTTGCAATCCGGCCAGGAAGTACTTGCCCTTGTCCATGACCATCGCGCCGTAGTCGATCTCGCTGGTCATCTTGAACATCTCCAGGCCCACCGCGGTACCCAGCGGGTTGGAGGCGAAGGTCGAGTGGGTCGAACCCGGCGGGAACACCTTGGGGTTGATCAGCTCTTCGCGGGCCCAGATGCCGCCCAGGGGGTTGAGGCCGTTGGTCAGGGCCTTGCCGAAGACGATCACGTCCGGCTTGACGTCGAAGTGCTCGATCGACCACAGCTTGCCGGTGCGGTAGAAGCCCATCTGGATCTCGTCGACCACCATCAGGATGCCGTGCTGGTCGAGCACGTGCTTGAGCTCGCTGTAGAAGTTCATCGGCGGGATCACGTAGCCGCCGGTGCCCTGGATCGGCTCGACGTAGAAGGCGGCGTATTCGCTCTGGCCGACTTTCGGGTCCCACACGCCGTTGTATTCGGTCTCGAACAGCCGGGCGAACTGCTGCACGCAGTGGCTGCCGTACTCTTCCTTGGTCATGCCCTTGGGGCCGCGGAAGTGGTAGGGGAAGGGAATGAAATTGGCGCGCTCGCCGAAGTGGCCGTAGCGGCGACGGTAGCGGTAGCTGGAGGTGATCGACGAAGCGCCGAGGGTACGGCCGTGGTAGCCGCCTTCGAAGGCGAACATCAGGCTCTTGCCGTTGGTGGCGTTACGCACGACTTTCAGCGAGTCCTCGATGGACTGCGAGCCGCCGACGTTGAAGTGCACGCGGCCGTCGAGGCCGAATTTCTTCTTGGCATCGACCGCGATCATTTCCGAGAGCTCGATCTTGCCCTTGTGCAGGTACTGGCTGGCGATCTGCGGCAGGCTGTCGATCTGTTGCTTGAGGGCGTTGTTCAGGCGTGGGTTGGCATAGCCGAAGTTCACCGCCGAGTACCACATCTGCAGGTCGAGGTAGGCCTGGTCGCTGGTGTCCCAGACGTAGGAGCCTTCGCAGCGGCTGAAGATCCGTGGCGGTTCGATGTAATGGACGGTGTCGCCGTAGGAGCAGTACTTGGCTTCTTTTTCCAGAAGCACCTGGTCTTCGGCGGTCGCGATACGAATGTCAGACATGGTGGAAGAGTTCCTGAGTGGGTACGCAATGTTCGGTGGTGTTGTCGAGGGTGAAGGTGCCGGCGTTGGCCGCTTCGTTGGGCAACAGCGCCAGCAGTGCCGGCAGTTCGGCGAAGGAGTCGAAGGTCGCGTGGGGAATGGCGTGGCGTTGGCAGTACTCGGCCAGGCGGCCCTTGGCGAACACGAAGTCGGCGCTGGCGGCCACGCACATGTCAGACTGGCCGTCGCCGATCACCAGCACCCGCTTGCCCTTGGGCGTGGATTTGCATTTGCAGTTGCCGGACGCGGCGCGGCAGGCGTCGCTGGAATGCGGGAAGTCGATGCGCCAGCTGTGCTGGTCGACCTGGCGCAGACGGTTGGCGAGGATCGGCAGCAGGCTCACGTAGTGGCGCGCGAGGATGCGCGCGATGCCTTGCTCGATGCCGTCGCTGACCACTTCCAGGGACGCGCCCAGGCCGATCACATGATCGACGAAGTCGGGGAAGTCGGGATCGATCTCGACGCTGTCGAAGTAGGCCAGCAATTCGGCGGGCGAGGCCTTGACCAGCGCCAGTTGGCGGCTGAGGCATTCCCGGGAGCCGATATGGCCGTCCAGCCATTGTTGCTCGATGTCTTCCCAGCTCGGGTCGGCGAAGCGTTGGAGGACGTTGTCGATCACGTCGGTGCGGGTGATGGTCCCGTCGAAGTCACACACGATATGCCAGTGCATCATCTGCAGTTACCTGTTGTAGAGGAGCGCACTTTGCGCATGCCAGGCACTGGAGCAGGGACTGTGCCAAGTGGCTCAAGCCCAGGCAGGCCGGGCTTTGCGCGGGAACAAGGCGTTGGATGGGCGGGTTGGAGCTACAAATTTTGTAGCTCGCTACAAACAACATCAGTGCTTGCGGGGAAGGGGCGCGGTGGTGATTGATGCGCGCATCTTCACTTAAGGAACCCCGCGCCATGTTCAGCTTCACACGCTCCGCCCTGCTCGCCGCCGTGCTGTCTCTGGGGGCTGTCTGCGGGGCTTTCGCCGAGGACGGAGGCCAGGATGGATTGAGCGGCGCGCTGGGCCTGGGCATCGGTTACCAGCCCCATGACCCCAGCGGCAGCCGGCATGACACCGTGCCCTTGCCCTATGTCGATCTGGAGTGGGGCGATGTCAGCCTCGACACCGACGACGGTCTGACCTGGGACGCCTTCAAGGCCAAGGGTTTCAGCGCCGGGCCCTATATCAACTACCTGCCGGGCCGCAACGCCAACGGCTCGCTGCGCGGCCTGCGGGACGTGCCGAACATGGCCGATGTCGGCGGCTACATCCAGTACGCGCCGGACGACTTCTGGCGCCTGTTCGCCTCCCTCGGCAGCGCGGTGGCCGCGGGCGAGGGCCAGGGCGGCCTGCTGGGCAAGGTCGGCGGCGAAATCGGTTATCCCCTTGGCCTGGGGATTATCGGCAGCAGCAACCTCACCGCGCATTTCGCCGACGCCCGGCAGACCCAGACCTTCTTTGGCATCAGCGACGCCGAAGCCCAGGCCACGGGCATCGGCCGCTACAGCGCCGGCGGCGGTTTGCAGAACCTGACCCTGACCCAGAACCTGCAGGTGCCCCTGGGCGGCAACTGGTCGTGGATGAGCAGCGCCAGCTGGATTCACCTGACGGGTTCGGCGGCCGACAGCACCCTGGTGCGCGAGCGCGGCGAAGTGAACCAGGGCCAGGTCCAGACCGCCCTCAGCTACCAGTTCTGAGGTCGGCCAAGGCCTTATCGCCGGGCTTGCGGGGCGTTCTCCAGGCCATCATCGCGGGCCAGCCTCGCCCCTACAAAAGCGGGGCTGAACAGCTCTGCCGGCATGCGCTGTTTCTGTAGGAGCGAGCTTGCTCGCGATGCAGGCGTAGCCTGCCTTTTGTGCTGTATTTCTCTCCGGTTATCTGGATGATCTCGGGGGTTTTCGCGAGCAAGCTCGCTCCTACAGGGAGAGCCTGCGTCATTGCTGTCGCGAACCGTTTCGTTATTACGTCTGAGAAATTGGTCCACCCTTTGCACTGGCAGCCATGAACCCATTTTTCAGGAAGTTCTTCATGGCTCGTCCCGCTTATCGCCTGCTTGCCCATTCGCTGTGGGACCTTGTCCCGATCCTGATGGCCCTGGCGCATTTTTCCTTCGTCCTGTGGCTGGTGCTGGCTTTTCACAGCCTGTCCTGGTGGGTGATCCTGCCAGCGGCGTCGTTGTATGCGCTCAGCCTGTCGTGGAGCATCAACAGCATTTCCCACAACCAGATCCACAACGCCTATTTCAGCCTGCCGTGGCTGAACCGCGGCTTCGATCTGCTGCTGTCGGTGACCATCGGTTTTTCCCAGACCCTGTACCGCGATATCCACAACCGCCATCACCGTGGCAACTCGGATCGGCCCGGCCCGGACGGCACCACGGTCGACCCGCTGTCGATCTACCTGCATGGCCGCAACGGCCAGCCGGACAGTGTCTGGGCCTACACCTTCCTGAGTTTTTTCCGCGACGACCCCAAGGCCATCTACCAGGAAATGCAGCGCAAGCGCCCGGCGGACGCGCGTTGGGTCAAGGTGGAAATCGGCGTGACGGTATTGGCCTACGTGGCGCTGGCGCTATACGACTGGCATGCGCTGCTGGTGCTGCTGCCGTTCTGGTACCTGGGACAGTCGCTGTCCTCGCTCAACGGCTACTACGAGCACCTGGGCGGCAACCCGGACCTGCCGATCGCCTGGGGCGTGAGTAGCTACAGCCGGCTCTACAACCTGATCTGGATGAACAACGGCTACCACGCCGAACACCACTACCGGCCGAAGATGCACTGGACCCGGGTCAAGGCCTTCCACCGGGAGATCCGCGAGCAGCAGCGGGCGGCGGGGGTGAAGGTGATTCCGCTGGCCCATGGCCTGGGCTTTCTGCTGAAACATCCCAAGCGCTGAGGCCCGCGTACCTGTAGCCGCTGCCGCAGGCTGCGATCGACCGGTACGGTCGTGACGTTCTGAAGACCGCGAAAGGTTCTGCGGGAGATTGGGAACCAAGGCCCTGCGGGCCTTATCGCAGCCTCGCGGGCTCGGCAGCGGCTACAGGGGCGTTATGCGCCCCCATATCCTAGGCCTCCTCGCCCTCGGCCAGCAGGGCGATCCCGCTGACTATCACCAGCACGCCGACCCAGTGCAGCAGGCTGATCTGCTCGCCCAGGCCCAGCCAGGAGCCGAGCAACACCACCACGAACACCAGCGAACTCAGGGGGAAGGCCAGGGACAGGCTGCTGCGCCGCAGGATCAGCATCCACACGAAGAACGCGCCAATGTAGCAGGCAATCGCCAGCAGCACCCCCGGGTTGACCGCCACCGCGGCCAGCCATTGCAGGTTGAAATCCATCTGGCCCAGTTGGTCGCCGCCGACCTTGGTGGCGATCTGGCCGGCGCTTTCGAAGCCGATCAGCAGGGCCCAGAGCACCAGGGTGCCGAGGCGCCCGTGGAGCCAGCCGTGAGTCTGTGCAGTCATGAAATCTTTCCTTGTGAAGCGTTGAAGGGGGCTCAGGTGCTGGCGACGCACACCAGCATCACGCCGAGGGTGATGACCAGGGTGCCCAGCCAGCGCCGGCGGCTGACGTGCTCGCCGAGAATCAGCTTGCCGGCCAGGACCACGCCGCAATAGGCCAGGGCCGCCGCCGGGAACAGCAGGCTCAGCGGCGCGCGGGACAGGGCTTCGAGCCAGACGAAAAACTCGATCACATAGGCGCCGATGCCGCACCACAGCAGCGGCGCGTTGAACACCTGGCCCCAGAAGGCATTCAGGCGAAAACCGCCTTCCAGCTCCGGCAAACGGTCCAGGCCGAGCTTGAAACAGAGCTGGCCGATTACGTCCAGGACAATGGAAAAGGCCACCAGCAAGACAACGGTCAGGGTCACGGGAACAGCTCCTCGAACAACGCCATCAGGGCTTCGTTGGTGGTCGAATTGCGCAGCAGGTCGGCCGCGCTCCAGCGTTCGGCCGGCGGTTGGTCGGAGCGTGCTTCCCAGCGCTTGAAGGCATTGCTGAAGGCCGGCGCGGCGAACTCGCCGCAGATGTCGATACCGAGGATGCGCTTGCTCGCCGCCAGGCTGCGCAGGGCCTGCAGCAGGTGGCTCAGGCGCATGCCACCCTGGTCCCAGTTGGTCGCGGCGTCGGCGCTGGCCAGCACGTCCTTGTCGATGGTGATCCAGATCGCCTGGGTCGGCAGGCTGGCGATCAACTGGTCGAGGAAGGCTGGCCAGTCGAGCCCGGCCAGGTTGCGCCAGTGCAGGTGGTTTTCCTGCTGCTGGTGCCCGGCGCCGTCGCCGACCCGGCCCCAGACCTTGGAGGGCGCGTGCTCCCAGGGAAACAGCTGCAGCTTGCCGTGGCGCAGCGCGCCGAGGTTGCCGCCGCGCAGCTGCGGGTTGTGCAGGTCGTCGCTGCAGGGGCCGAGGGTGACGATGCGCTGGATGTGCGGCAGCTGCAGCGCTCGGTTGACCCAGGAACCGCAGTGCCGGCGCGGCGCGAAGCGCACCCAGTCGGGGTGGTTGTCGAAGTGGATCAGGCTGACCGGCTGTTGCAGGTCGGCGAGGAAGGCCGGGGTCAGGTGGTGGTAGTCACCGGAGCCGACAAAGAAGATTTCCGGCTGCGGGCCGCTGTGGGCGGGCCTTTGCCGCAGGCGCTCGGTGAAGTGACGGTAGGTGCGTTCGGTGGACCAGAGCCGCAGTTTCGGGCCCAGGTCCAGCAGGTCCAGGCGTCGCGCCTGGCCGCTGCGCAGCCGGCGCTGGACTGGCTCCTGGGCGGTCAGGCTGTGGTCGAGATCGAGAATGTTCAAAGCAGGATTTACCCATGGCAGCGCCCCTCGGAAAAGCCTGCGTCACAGGTAGCGGACGCAGGCAGAGCGGGCTTTACAGGGTAAATGCAAGGGACGGGCCAGGGCGCTGAACGGCACCTGTAGCCGCTGCCGGGCCCGCGAGGCTGCGATCGCCCCCCGCAGAGGTCTTGAGATCGCTGAAGGCCTTCGGCCTTATCGTCCGAACGCGGCCCGAGCCTGCGGCAGCGGCTACAGGAGCGCGAGGGGAGTCAGGCGTGGACGCGCACCCAGATGCTGACCAGCACGGTGGCGGCCATCAGCCAGGCCACCGCGGCCACCGCCAGGGAGGCTTCCAGGCGCAGGCGGTCGACCATCACGTAGAGGGTCGCCAGGTACACGAAGTAGGGAATGATCGACCACATGCCGAACACGATTGTGGTCTTCAGATCGTCGATGGAACGGCCCTTGCCGACGATGTAGTGGGCGATCAGGGCGAAGGTCGGGAACAGCGGCACCAGGCCGGCGATGTAGTAATTCCGGGTCTTGGCCAGGGCGGCGAGGATCACCACCACGGCGGCGCCCAGGCAGGCTTTGAGCAATAAATCCACGGTACTTCTCGCAGTCTGGTTAGTGGCTCAGGCCGTATTTCTTGACCTTGTCGAACAGCGTGGTCTTGGCCATGCCCAGTTCCTGGCTGGCCTGGGTCAGGTTGCCGCCGCTGCGTTGCAGGGCGTCGTTGAGTAGGTTGCGCTCGAAGGCCTCGACCGCCTCGGCAAAGCCCAGGCCCTGCGCGGCGTTGCCGCTGGATTTCTTGAACGCCGGCAGGCCCAGGGCAAAACGTTCGGCGACGTTGCGCAATTCACGCACGTTGCCCGGCCAGTCGTGGCTCATCAGGTTCGACAGAGTCTGGTTGTCCAGCTCCGGCGCGGCGCGGTCGAAGCGCAGCGACGACTGCTGCAGGAAGTGTTCGAACAGCTGCAGGATGTCCTCGCGACGTTCGCGCAACGGTGGCAGCTCCAGGGTCACCACGTTCAGGCGGTAATACAGGTCGCTGCGGAACTGGTTGGCGCGCCCCAGTTCGTCGAGGTCGGACTTGGTCGCCGCGATCACCCGGCAATCCACCGCCACGCTCTGGTTCGAGCCCAGGCGCTCCAGGGTGCGCTCCTGCAAGACCCGCAGCAGTTTGATCTGCAGGTTCATCGGCATGCTTTCCACTTCGTCGAGGAACAGCGTGCCTTCGTGGGCGTGCTCGATCTTGCCGATACGCCGCTTGCCGGCGCCGGTGAAGGCGTTGGCCTCGTGGCCGAAGATCTCGCTTTCGAACAGGTTTTCCGGCAGGCCGCCGCAGTTGAGGGCGACGAACTGGTGGGTGTGGCGGCGGCTGAAATCATGCAGGCAGCGGGCGACCAGTTCCTTGCCGGTGCCGGTCTCGCCTTCGATCAGCACGTTGGCCGAGGTGTCGGCGACGTTGGCGATCAGCTCCCGCAGGTGCTGCATGGCCGGCGAACGGCCGATGATCCGTCCTTCGAGGGAGTCGCGCTCGGCCAGCTGGCGGCGCAGCGACGACACTTCCCGGGCCAGCCCGCGCTGCTCCAGGGCACGGCGGGCGACATCCACCAGGCGCTCGGGGGAGAAGGGCTTTTCCATGAAGTCATAGGCGCCTTTCTGCATCGCGCCGACGGCCATGGAGATATCGCCGTGGCCGGTGATCAGCACCACCGGCAGGCTGCGGTCACGGGCCTTGAGGCGGGTCAGCAGCTCCAGGCCGTCGATGCCCGGCAGGCGGATATCGCTGATGACGATCCCGGCGAAGTTGTCGCCGACCCGCTCCAGGGCTTCTTCGGCGCTGCCGACGCCGACGCAGGGAATGTCTTCCAGGGCCAGGGCCTGCTGGCAGCCGAGCAGGACATGGGGGTCGTCTTCGACGATCAGGACGGTAAGGTCGTTGTTCATAGCGGCTCGGCTTGTGTAGGGCTGACCAGGGGCAGGCTGAGGACGAAGGCGGTACCGCCGTCGGCCGGGTGCTCGACGCCCAGGTTGCCACCCGTGGCGGCGGCCAGGCTGGCGGACAGGGTCAGGCCGAGGCCCAGGCCCTGCTCGCCGGGTTTGGTGGTGAAGAAGGGTTCGAACAGGTGCTTGCGCGCCTCGGCGTCGATGCCGTGGCCGTTGTCGCGCACCCGCAGGCGGTATTTGCCTTCGATGCTTTCGCCTTCCAGCCACAGCTCCGGCCGCGGCTGGGTCTGCATGGCGTCCAGGGCGTTGCCGATCAGGTTGACCAGGATCTGCTCCAGGCGGGTCTGGTCGATCCTTACCTGGACTTCGCTGAAGTCGCGGTGCAATTGCAGCGGCAGGTTTTCCAGGCGCGCATTGAGCAACTGCAGGGCAGCGTCCACGGCCTTGCCGAGACTGGCTTCGCCCTGGTCCTCGCCGCGACGGGCGAAGGAACGCAGGCTGGCGGTGATGCGGCCCATGCGGTCGATCAGTTCGTTGATGGTCTTGAGGTTGGTGCTGGCGGTGTCCAGGGCGCCGCGTTCGAGGAAACGCACGGTGTTGCCGGACAGGGTGCGCAGGGCGGCCAGCGGTTGGTTCAGTTCATGGGCGATGCTGGTGGACATCTGGCCGATGGCGGCGAGCTTGCCGGCCTGGACCAGTTCGTCCTGGGCGCGGCGCAGGGTTTCCTCGGCCTGGCGGCGCTCGCGGATCTGGCCCTTGAGCCGTTCGTTGCTGGCGCGCAGGTCGCTGGTGCGTTCGGCGATCCGCCGTTCCAGCTGGTTGTTGGCTTCCTGCAGGGCTTCGCGGGCGGCGAGGCGGGTGGCGATGACCTTGCGCCGCTCGTTCCAGGCAATCAGCAGGAAAGCCACCAGGGCGAAGGCCACGGCTACCAGGATGCCCTGGTTGATGGCTTCGCGGCGCAGGTCCTTGAGCGGGGTCAGCAGGGTGAAGTTCCAGGGCGTATCGCTCAGGGGCCGGGTCTGGGACAGGTAGCTGATTTCCTTGTCGTCGGACACCAGCTCGGTGTTGGCCGGGAAGGTCAGCTTCTCCACGCCTTCGGCCAGGCGTTCGCGGGCCAGCGGCTCCAGTTCGTTGAGGGTGAACCAGTAATATTGCAGGCTGCGCGCCAGGCGTTCCTTGGTGTCGTCGCTCAGCGGGCGTACCGAGCGGAGGCGCCGGGCCGGGTCGCTGGAGAGGATGATGATGCCGTTCTCGTCGCTGACGAAGCCTTCCAGGCGGGCGCGTTGCCAACGTTCTTCCAGGGCCTCCAGGCGCACCTTGACCACCGCCACGCCGATGATCTTGCCCTGTTCTTCCAGGCCGTGGGCCAGGTAGTAGCCGGGCTCGCCGTTGGTACTGCCGATGCCGTAGAAGCGCCCGGGCTGGCCGCGCACGGCATTCTGGAAATAGGCCCGGAACGACAGGTCTTCACCCAGGTAGCTGTCGACGTCGCGCCAGTTGCTGGTGGCCAGCACGCGGCCGGTGGTGTCCATCACGTAAATGGCCCGACTGCGGCTGCGCCGGTTCAGGCCTTCGAGGTAATTGTTGACGGTCTGCCGGTGCTCCGGCGTCGGCTCGTTGAGCAACAGCGACACACTGGATTCGAGTTCCAGCAGGCTGGGCAGGTAGGTGTATTTGCTGATCTCGCTTTCGACCGCGCGGGCGTGCAGTTCCAGCTGGCGTTCGCCGTTCTCGCTGAGGCTGCGGATGCCGTAATGCTCGCTGATCCAGAAGCCGATGTAGCCCAGGCCGATCATCAGCAAGATGACCAGTGGCGGCAGGAACAGGTGGCGGATCAGACGGGGTTTCACGGCGAGTGATGGCGGCGCGGCGCGATAGAGAGTGGGGTCGCATTTCATCACAGATGCCTTGGGTCAACCAGCGCTCGCCCGCTTCCTGTAGGAGCGAGCTTGCTCGCGAAGAACTCAAGGACAACGCATTATCCAGGATGCACGCGTTATCGTTAACGACCATCGCGAGCAAGCTCGCTCCTACAGGGGCGAGCCGCATCGCTTTTAGTGCTGCAGGATTTTCTCGAGGAAATGCTGCGCACGCTCGGAGCGGGCGTTGATGTCGCCGAAGAATTCCTCTTTCGGGCAGTCTTCGATGATTTTGCCGGCGTCCATGAAGATCACCCGGTCCGCGACCTTGCGGGCGAAGCCCATTTCGTGGGTCACGCACATCATGGTCATGCCTTCGTGGGCCAGTTGCACCATCACGTCCAGCACTTCGTTGACCATTTCCGGATCGAGCGCGGAAGTCGGTTCGTCGAACAGCATGACGATCGGGTCCATCGCCAGCGCGCGGGCGATCGCCACACGCTGTTGCTGGCCGCCGGACAACTGGCCCGGGTGCTTGTGGGCGTGGGCGGACAAGCCGACGCGCTCCAGCAATTGCAGGCCTTTCTTGGTGGCTTCTTCCTTGCTGCGGCCCAGCACCTTGATCTGCGCGATGGTCAGGTTTTCGGTGATGGTCAGGTGCGGGAACAGCTCGAAGTGCTGGAACACCATGCCCACGCGCGAACGCAGTTTCGGCAGGTTGGTCTTCGGGTCGGCGATGGAGGTGCCGTCGACCACGATGTCACCTTTCTGGAACGGTTCGAGGGCGTTGACGCATTTGATCAGGGTGGATTTGCCGGAGCCGGACGGTCCGCACACCACGATCACTTCGCCTTTCTTGACCTCGGTGCTGCAATCGGTCAGCACCTGGAAGTCCCCATACCACTTGTTGATGTTCTTGATAGAGATCATACGGCAAACCTTTTTTGCAGACGCTTGACCAGCAGCGAGGCGGCAAAGCTGATTGTGAAATACACCAGACCGGCAACGATCAGGAACTCATTGGAGCGGCCGATGATGTCGCCGCTGGAGCGCGAGGCATTGAGGAAGTCCACCAGGCCCACGGTGTACACCAGCGAGGTGTCCTGGAACAGGATGATGCTCTGCTGCAGCAGCAGCGGGGTCATCTTGCGGAACGCCTGGGGCAGGATGATCAGGCGCATCATCTGGCCATAGCTCATGCCCAGTGCCTGGGCGGCGCCCATCTGGCCCTTGGGAATCGACTGCACGCCGGCGCGGACGATTTCACAGAAGTACGCCGCCTCGAACATCATGAAGGCGACGATGCACGAGCCGAACGCACCGATCGGGGTGTCTTCGCCGGTGATCCAGCGCAGCACGAAGGGCACCGCCAGGTAGAACCAGGTGATCACCAGCAGCAGCGGGATGGAGCGGAAGTAGTTGACGTAGACGCCAGCGATGTTCGACAGCAGTTTGCTGTGGGACAGACGCATCAACGCCAGGATGGTGCCGAGGACGATCCCGCCGACGACGCCCAGGGCCATCAGCTTGAGGGTCATCAGCATGCCGTTCCACAGGCCGGGAATGGCCGGGACGACGCCAGTGAAGTCGAAATCCATTATTTGCCCCCCACGGAGATCAGGCCGGGCACCGCGACTTTCTTCTCGACCATGCGCATCAGCAGCATCAGGCTCATGTTCAGGGTGAAGTAGATCAGCGTGGCCAGGGTGAAGGCTTCAAACAGGTTGGCCGAGAACTCGGCGGTCTGCTTGGTCTGCGCCAGCAACTCCATCAGGCCGATCAGCGAGGCCACGGAGGAGTTCTTGAAGACGTTGAGGAATTCCGAGGTAAGCGGCGGAATGATGATCCGGTAGGCCTGGGGCAGCAGCACGTTCCAGTAGATCTGCGGCAGCTTGAAGCCCATGGCGCGGGCCGCGGATTCCTGGCCGCGTGGCAGCGCCTGGATACCGGTGCGCACCTGTTCGCAGACACGGGCGGCGGTGAACAGGCCCAGGCACACGACGACGCTCAGGTAGGCCGAGGTAGTCGGGTTGAGGTCCTGCTTGTACCAGTCCTGCAGGTTTTGCGGCAGCAGGTCCGGCACCAGGAAGTACCAGATGAACAGCTGAACCAGCAGCGGTACGTTACGGAAAATCTCCACGTAGACGGTGGCGATGCCCGACACCAGGCGGTTCGGCACGGTCCGCATGACGCCCAGGATCGAGCCCAGAAGCAGCGCGACGATCCAGGCCACCACGGCGATGGCGATGGTCCAGCCCAGGCCCGCGATGTACCAGTCGAGATAGGTCTCGCTGCCCACGCCGGTGGACTTGAAGAACACGCCCCAGTCCCAGTTGTAATTCATTAGGGTCTCCCCTCTGATCGATCGATGTACAAGCACCCGCTTGGGGAAATCCGTTCCCGCCTGGATGACGCCCAGGCACACGCGATCGGCTCGACAACCACCGGTTCGAGTGTTTCCAAAAAAAGCCAGCAGGTAGTGACAGGCTCCTGAAAGGGCCGCGCCCTTTCAGGAGACAAGGTTAGTCAGGAATCAGGACTTTTTATCGTCAGCCGCTTTGTCGGTCGGGTTGGCGATCAGGGCCTTGAGCTCGTCGCTCATCGGGAACATCAGGTTCAGGCCTTTTGGTGGAATCGGCGACTGGAACCATTTGTCGTAGATCTTGTTGATCTCGCCCGACTTGAAGGTGGCGACGATGGCGTCGTCCACGGCCTTCTTGAACGGTGCGTCGCCCTTGCGGACCATGCAGCCGTAGATTTCGTAGGATTGCGCGGTACCGGTCACGGCCCAGTCGGTCGGTTTGCGGGCCTTGGCCATTTCACCGGCCAGCAGCGCGTCGTCCATCATGAAGGCAACGGCGCGGCCGCCTTCGAGCATGTTGAAGGACTCGCCATGGTCCTTGGCCGAGATCACGTTCATGCCCATCTGCTTGTCGGCGTTCATTGCCTTGAGGATGCGCTCGGACGTGGTGCCGGCGGTGGTCACGACGTTCTTGCCCTTCAGGTCGGCGAAGTCCTTGTAAGGCGAATCCTTCTTGGACAGCAGGCGGGTACCGATCTCGAAGATGCCGACGGAGAAGTCGACCTGCTGCTGACGCTCGACGTTGTTGGTGGTGGAACCGCACTCGACGTCCACGGTGCCGTTCTGCACCAGCGGGATACGGGTCTGCGAGGTAACCAGGTTGTATTTGACCTTGAGATCCGGCATGTCGAGGTCTTTCTTGATGGCTTCGACGATTTTCAGCTGGATGTCGTGGGAGTAGCCGACTGGAACGCCGGATGCATCCGCGATGTA
Organism: Pseudomonas sp. NFPP07; assembly: GCF_900115645.1. NCBI lineage: Bacteria > Pseudomonadati > Pseudomonadota > Gammaproteobacteria > Pseudomonadales > Pseudomonadaceae > Pseudomonas > Pseudomonas sp. NFPP07. The sequence continues at coordinate 674,486 of NZ_FOXG01000001.1, read as the reverse complement.
GGAGAACGGAATGGAAGCGTCGCGATGTCCGAGGGTGATGGTGCCGGAGTCTTTGATTTTCTTCAGGGTGCCGGTGAGTTCGGCGGCGACCACTGGAGTGCTAATCAGAGCAGCAGCAATGGCTGCGCCCAACAGATGGGGAACGATGCGCATCAATATTTCCTCGACATTTGTTTTTTTTATGAAGCCAGTTCGACGGCTCTCTTATACAGCGAATGCCTTGACGGCTCCTGATGTGTGTTGGCCCATCAGGCATTCGTCGAAGAGTGTAGAGCATGAGTCGTGCCAGGCCAGCTGATCCGTATCAAGACCTTGATTTGAAAGGCTATTAAATATTTATGGCGGATATTGTCGGCGGTCTTTATCCGGTTATCCGAATTGACCCGAAAGTCGCGTTCGGAAAACCGAATGCCCAGCAGGGCCGGGCTCATTCCCCTGTAGGCGCAAGGCTTGCCCGCGATTCGGGCGCTGCGGCGTACCTGTTGGACCGCGTTATCGTTCATCGCGGGCAAGCTCCGCTCCTACAGAAGCTGCGGCCAGAAAAAAGCCCCCGGGCCGTATGGCGCAGGGGCTTCTTTATAGGAGGAGCAATCAGGCGGCTTCGATCTTCGCCCGGTTCTGCTCGACCTTCTGCAGGTAGTGCTGGAGTTTTTCCTGTTCTGCCGGGGTCGTGAACAGCCCCAGCTTGCTGCGGCGCCACAGGATGTCCTGGGCATTGACCGCCCATTCTTCGCTGCACAGGTAATCGACTTCACGGGTGTACAGGCCGCCACCCAGGTGCTCGCCCAGGTCGCTCAGGCTGTGTACGCCTTCCAGCAGGCGCCAGGTGCGGCTGCCATAGCTGCTGGCCCAGCGGCGGGCGATTTCGCTGGGTACCCAGTCGAACTTCTGGCGAATCGCTTCGGCCAGTGCCTGCGGGGTGGTCATGTCTTCGCCGCCGGGCAAAGTCGAGTGGGCGGTCCAGCTCGGCTTGATGCCCTTGAAGAACGGCGTCAACTGGGCCATGGCCGATTCGGCCAGCTTGCGGTAGGTGGTCAGCTTGCCGCCGAACACCGACAGCAGCGGCGCTTCGTCGGCATTGCCGGACAGCGCCAGGGTGTAGTCGCGGGTCACGGCCGACGGGTTGTCGGATTCGTCGTTGCACAGCGGGCGCACGCCGGAGTAGGTGTGCACGATGTCCTGGCGGCTCAGCTGCTTCTTGAAGTGGGCGTTGACCACTTTCAGGATGTAGTCGGTTTCGCCTTCGGTAATCGCCACCTTCGCCGGGTCACCGGTGTACTCGCGGTCGGTGGTGCCGATCAGGGTGAAGTGGTTCAGGTACGGAATGGTGAAGACGATGCGCTGGTCTTCGTTCTGCAGGATGTGCGCATGTTCGCCTTCGTACAGCTTCGGCACGATCAGGTGGCTGCCCTGGATCAGGCGGATGCCGTAAGGCGAATCCAGCTTCAGGTCGTCCTTGATGAACTTGGCGACCCATGGGCCGGCGGCGTTCACCAGGGCCTTGGCTTGAATCGAGAACAGGCTGCCGTCGGCGCGCTCCAGGTGCAGGTGCCACATGCCCTTGCTGCGGCGGGCGCTGATGCAGCGGGTCTGGGTGTGCACATGGGCGCCTTTTTCGCGGGCGGCCATGGCGTTCAACACCACCAGACGGGCGTCGTCGACCCAGCAGTCGGAGTATTCGAAGCCTTTGGTGATCTCGGCTTTCAACGGGCTGTCGGCACCGAACTTGAGGCTCTTGGAACCGGCGAGTTTTTCCCGCTTGCCCAGGTGGTCATAAAGGAACAGGCCGGCGCGGATCATCCACGCCGGACGCAGGTGCGGGCGGTGCGGCAGGACGAAACGCATGGGCTTGACGATATGCGGGGCCTTGGCCAGCAGCACTTCGCGTTCGGCCAGAGCTTCGCGCACCAGACGGAATTCGTAATGTTCGAGGTAGCGCAGGCCACCGTGGATCAGCTTGCTGCTGGCCGAGGAGGTATGGCTGGCCAGGTCGTCTTTTTCGCAAAGGAACACGGACAGGCCACGCCCGGCGGCATCGGCAGCGATGCCGACACCATTGATCCCACCACCGATCACGGCAATGTCATAAATCTCGGCGAGAGGGGGCGCGGGCAAGGTGGAAGTGGGCATCGACTGGCCTCGTGTTCTTCTGGTATTTGAAATCGAACATTAATGTTCATTTGCGAAAATACTAGCGCAGAAACACGCCGACAGCCAGCGGGATTCGATTGAAAAAACTCATCGAAAGGCGGGGAAAGGAAAATTTACGAACATTGTCGGACGCAAGGTGTCCGCAGCTTGCGGAGGAGCGAACTGTAGCCGCTGCCGAAGGCTGCGATCGCGCCCGAAGGGCGCGCAGGATCTCCAGTTCGCTGAAGGCCTTCGGCCTTATCGCAGCCTGCGGCAGCGGCTACAGGGGGAGGGGGTCAGACGACTTCCAGGCGAATCTTGTGTTGCTGCAGCAACTGGGTCAGCGCCGGAACCGGCTGCTGGTCGGTGACCAGGCAATCGATCAGGCTGATGGGGCCGAGGCGGATCATGGCATTGCGCCCGAACTTGCTGGAGTCGGCGGCCAGGATCACCTGCCGGGCATTGGCGATGATTGCCTGGGACACCCGCACTTCCTGGTAGTCGAAGTCCAGCAGGCTGCCGTCTTCGTCGATACCGCTGATGCCGACCAGGGCGAAGTCGACCTTGAACTGGTTGATGAAGTCGACGCTGGCCTGGCCGACCACACCGCCATCGCGACGCACATTGCCGCCGGTCAGCAGCACGTCGAAGTCGTCCTTGGCGCTGAGCATGGACGCCACGTGCAGGTTGTTGGTGATGATCTTCAGGTGGCTGTGATTGAGCAGCGCCCGGGCAATGGATTCGGTGGTGGTACCGATATTGATGAACAGCGAGGCGTGATCGGGGATCTGCGCGGCGATGGCTTCGCCGATGCGTTGTTTCTCGTCGCGCATCTGATCGGCGCGCATGGCGTAGGCGGTGTTTTCGACACTGGAGTCGTAGGCTGCGCCGCCATGGTAGCGACGCAACAGGTTCACTTCCGCCAGTTGGTTGATATCGCGGCGGATGGTTTGCGGTGTAACGACGAACAGCTGGGCCATTTCCTCGATGCTGACATAGCCGCGTTCGCGGACCAGCTCGAGGATTTGCTGCTGACGGGGAGGCAGATTCATGGGGCTTCCTTTGGGCTGCCATGCAAAATTTGCCCATGATGCCGCAGGAATCTACTCCCGACCAGTTACCCGATCACGTGAAAACTACTACGCTCGGAAATCCTGTGTTAAAAACAGACTCGGACTGCTCATTTACAAACACGTAAAGTCGGGTGCGACCCCAGCCGGTCCTCGTCTGTTTTTGCCTTGGTTTTCCTTCGCTCGCTACGTTTTCACCCGATCGGCCACCCGATACGAATCCGCGACCTGGCTTATTCAGCGCCTTCGTGCGGTTCCCAGTCGCGGGTGCGGCTGACGGCTTTTTTCCAGCCGGCGTAGAGTTTTTCCTTCTCGGTTTCGGCCAGCTGCGGTTCGAACTCGCGCTCGATCACCGCCTTGCCGCGCAGCTCTTCCAGGCTGCCCCAGAAGCCGCAGGCCAGGCCGGCCAGGTAGGCCGCGCCCAGGGCCGTGGTTTCGCGCATTTGCGGGCGCTCGACCTGGGTGCCGAGGATGTCGGCCTGGAACTGCATGAGGAAGTTGTTGGCGACCGCGCCGCCGTCCACGCGCAGGGCCTTGAGGCGTTCGCCGGAGTCCTGCTGCATGGCGTCGAGGACGTCGCGGGTCTGGTAGGCGATCGATTCCAGCGCGGCGCGGATGATGTGGTCCACGCGCACGCCACGGGTCAGGCCGAACAGCGCGCCACGGGCGTAGGGGTCCCAGTACGGAGCGCCGAGGCCGGTGAAGGCCGGGACCAGGTACACGCCGTTGCTGTCCTTGACCTTGCTGGCGAAGTATTCGGTGTCGTGGGCGTCGTTGATGATCTTCAGTTCGTCCCGCAGCCACTGCACGGTAGAGCCGCCGTTGAACACCGCGCCCTCCAGGGCGTAAGCCACTTCGCCGCGAGGGCCGCAGGCGATGGTGGTGAGCATGCCGTGCTTGGACTTGACCGCCTTGTCGCCGGTGTTCATCAGCAGGAAGCAGCCAGTGCCGTAGGTGTTCTTCGCCTGGCCCGGCTCGACGCACATCTGGCCGAACAGCGCCGCCTGCTGGTCGCCGGCGATACCGCCGATGGCGATGCCGCTTTTGGTGCGGCCGTAGATTTCCGAGGAGGATTTCACTTGCGGCAGCATTTCCCGCGGGATATCCAGCACCTCCAGCATCTTCGCATCCCACTCCAGGGTGTGGATGTTGAAGAGCATGGTGCGCGAGGCGTTGGTGTAGTCGGTGACGTGGGTCTTGCCGCCGGTGAATTTCCAGATCAGCCAGCTGTCGACGGTGCCGAACAGCAGTTCGCCGTTGCGCGCGCGTTCGCGGCTGCCTTCGACGTTGTCGAGGATCCACTTCAGCTTGGTACCGGAGAAGTACGGGTCGGTGACCAGGCCGGTGGTATCGCGGATGTACTCTTCCAGGCCGTCACGCTTGAGCTGCTGGCAGATCTCGGTGCTGCGGCGGCACTGCCAGACGATGGCGTTGTAGATCGGCCGGCCAGTGGTCTTGTCCCAGACCACGGTGGTTTCGCGCTGGTTGGTGATGCCGATGGCGGCGACCTGGTCATGGTGCAGGCCGGCTTGCGCCAGGGCCTCGACCATCACTGCGCTCTGGGTGGCGAAGATTTCCATCGGATCGTGTTCGACCCAGCCGGCTTGCGGGTAATGCTGGACGAATTCGCGTTGGGCGGTGCACACGACGTTGGCGTCGCGATCGAAAATGATCGCGCGCGAGCTGGTCGTACCCTGATCGAGGGCAATGATGTAGTTCTTATTCTGAATGTCGGTCATGTCGATTGCCTTGGACAAAAATAAGGAAGTGGGCAAGAGGCGCAGGTCGGGGTTGGGCAGGACCTTGCGCCGCCGGTTTCAAGAAGTTCTTACTTTGCCGTCAATGGCTTTCTCGGCATCCGTTGGAGCAGGGGCGACGGTTGGCAGGTGGCGGGCAATCAGCCCACGGTAAGCCACGGCGCCGAGGCAGGCACCGATAATCGGCGCGAAGATCGGAACCAGGAAGTACGGAATGTCGCGGCCGCCGGTAAAGGAAACCTCACCCCAACCCATGAAGAATGTCATCAGTTTAGGGCCAAAATCCCGCGCCGGGTTCATCGCGAAACCGGTCAGCGGCCCCATGGCGCTGCCGATCACGGCGATCAGCAGGCCGATCAGCAGCGGCGCCATCGGGCCGCGCGGCAAGCCGTTGTTATCGTCGGTCAGGGACATGATCACGCCCATCAGGATCGCGGTAATCACCACTTCGACCAGGAACGCCTGGGCGGTGGACAGCGCCGGGTTGGGATAGGTGGAGAATACCGACGCCAGTTCAAGGCTGGCCTGGGAGCCGCGGACCATCTGGTGGGCTTGTTCGTAATCGAAGAACAGGTTGCTGTACAGCGTGTAGACCAGCAGCGCCGCGCAGAAGGCGCCGGCGATCTGGGAGACGATATAGAACGGCAGTTTGCGTTTCTCGAAGTCGGTAAAGATGCACAGCGCGATGCTGACCGCGGGGTTGAGGTGCGCGCCGGAAACGCCGGCGGTGAGGTAGATCGCCATGCTCACGCCGATCCCCCAGATGACGCTGATTTCCCACAGGCCGAAGCTGGCGCCCGCGACCTTGAGCGCGGCGACGCAGCCGGTACCGAAGAAGATCAACAAGGCTGTACCCAGGAACTCGGCCATGCACTGGCCGGAGAGCGACGGTTGTTGTAACGCAGTTGTCATGGAAAACCTCGGTTTTTGTTGTTGTCTGGCACTGGCGTGAAGGGCGCCGAGCGCGATTTTCACCGTCGGCAGGATCCCCATCCTGGACGCGGCTTACTGCTGGGTACGGCTATTGGATCTACCACATGATATTCGCAAACGAAAAAATATAGACAAGAAACATTACTGTCAAAGGTCGAAAGTGAACCATTGGTCATTTTATAACTATCAGTTGTGTGAATGATCTTGCGGGAAGCGCGTGGGTTTTGCGCAAAAGGCACGGCCAGCCTGGTGCCGGCGGCCGTCGGGACTGAGGTATGGGCCTTGGAATAGAGCCTTTTGCTGGCGGATATCCTAGAATCGCCGGTGTTCTTTTCCCTGCCTATGGAGTTGCCATGACCCCTGCACTGGATCTGCTGAAAAAAGTTCGCGCCGAACATCGGGTGCACAGTTATGAACATGACCCGAAGGCGGCCTCCTATGGTCTGGAGGCAGCGGAAAAGCTCGGTCTCGATCCGGCGCAGGTGTTCAAGACGCTGCTGGCCAGCAGTGAAAAGGGCGAATTGCTGGTGGCCGTGGTGCCGGTCGTCGGAAGTCTCGACCTCAAGGCCCTGGCGCACGCGGCGGGGGTGAAAAAAGCCGAGATGGCCGACCCGGCTGCCGCGCAGCGAGCGACCGGTTACCTGCTGGGCGGGATCAGCCCGCTGGGGCAGAAAAAGCGCCTGCGCACTTTTATCGATAACAGTGCGCAACCCTTTGCCAGCATCTTCGTCAGTGCCGGGCGGCGTGGGCTTGAGGTCGAACTCTCGGCCGCCGTGCTGGCCGAGCACACTCAGGCGACCTTCGCCGATATCGGGCGCGACTGACCGTCAGTGCGCCGATAAGTATCGGCGCTGTATGGCAAAAAATAACTTTCTCTGTGGCTGTCGGCGCCAGGACGGGCAGCCCCATGCTTGCGCGGCATGTTCAAGGAGAAATGTTTATGCAGCTTGAGTTTCATCAGGTCGATGCGTTCAGCGATCGTCCATTTAGCGGCAACCCGGCGATGGTCTATCGACTGCCGGCCTGGCCGGCTGATGAGTTGATGCAGAACATCGCCGCCGAGCACAACCTGGCGGAGACCGCTTTTGTCGTGCGCGAGCCTCAAGGCTGGCGTATCCGCTGGTTTACCCCGACTACCGAAATCGCCTTGTGCGGCCATGCCACCCTTGCCAGCGCCCATGTGCTGTTCGAGATTTATGGCGAGCCGGGGCCGCGTATCGACTTCATCTGCCAGTCGGGCTCCTTGAGCGTCAGTCGCGAAGGCGCGCAGCTTTGGCTGGACTTCCCGGTTCGTGCGCCGCGCGCGATCGATGGCCGCGAACAGCTGGAGCGCGTTTTGGGCACGAGGGTCGTGGCGTTACTGGGGGCCAACGAGTTGTTCGCGGTGCTGGAGTCCGAGCAGGCGGTGCTCGACTGTCAGCCGGACATGGCGGCGCTGGCCAAGTTGCCCTGGCCTGGCGCGATCGTGACCGCGCAGGGCAGCCAGCATGATTTTGTCTCGCGCTATTTCGCGCCGGCCATTGGCATCAACGAAGACCCGGTCACCGGCTCGACCCACTGCGCCCTGATTCCGTATTGGGCCGAACGCCTGGACAAGACGAGCCTGACGGCCTATCAACGCTCGACGCGCGGAGGGGCGTTGTTCTGTCGGCTGGAAGGGGAGCGGGTGAAGATTGGCGGGCAGGCGACGCTGGTGGCCAGCGGTAAGCTGTTCCTGGATTGAAAGCGCAGGCGCCGGTTGGGCGGCGCCTGCGGTATCCGCTGGATCAGTGGGCGCTGCTGTAGCGGCGAACGCCCGATTCAGCCTGTGGCAGTTGCGCCGCGGTGCTGCCGGAGGCCTGGAACAGTACCAGGTGTTCGGCGGCGACGCGGATTCCGACGTCAGCGCCTATCAGATGATCGGCATGGCTTGGGAAGATCGACTCGAGCTGGCTGCCGGTCGGCAGCTGCAGGCGGTACAGGGTCGACGCGCCCTGGAAACTCTTGCCGACGATCCGCGCCTTGAGGGCGCTGTCCGGTGCATAAACGATGTCGTCCGGGCGTAGCAGTACATCCACCGCGCCGCCGGGGGGCCAGGTGTAGGCACGGTTGCCGCGCAGTACGCCGAGTTCGGTCTGCACCGATTCCGGGCTGTCCAGCTGGCCGCGAATGAAATAGCCCTGGCCGATAAAGCTCGCCACGAACGGTGTCAGCGGTTCGTGATAGAGGTTGTACGGCGTGTCCCATTGCTCCAGGCGGCCTTCCTTGAACACCCCGACATGATCACTGACGGCGAAGGCTTCTTCCTGGTCGTGGGTCACCAGGATCGCACTGGTGCCCCGCGCCTTGAGGATGTCGCGCACTTCGTGGCTGAGCTTGCGCCGCAGTTCGCCATCGAGGTTGGAAAAGGGTTCGTCGAGCAGCAGCAACTGCGGCTCCGGCGCCAGGGCCCGGGCCAGTGCGACGCGCTGTTGCTGGCCGCCGGACAGCTCATGAGGGAAGCGCTTGCCGAGGTTCTTCAGGTTGACCAGTTCCAGCAGCTCCTCGACCACCCGGTTCTTCTGCGGGTGCTTGCGGATGCCGAAGGCAATGTTGTCCGCCACGCTCAGGTGCGGGAACAGGGCGTAGTCCTGGAACACCATGCCGATCCGCCGGCGTTCCGGCGCCAGGGTGAAGCCAGCGCTGGAGATGGTTTCGCCGGCCAGCTGGATTTCACCTTCGTGCACCGGCTCGAAACCGGCAATCGCGCGCAGGGTGGTGGTCTTGCCGCAGCCGGAGGAACCGAGCAGGCAACCGATATCGCCGGCGTTGAGGTGCAGGTTGAGGTTCTGCACGACCCGTTGGTCCTGGTAGCCGCAGGCGAGATTGCGCAGGTTAAGCAGTAATGGCTGGCTCATGCGTGGTGGTACGCCGGCTCGACCAGAAACTCGAGCAGGGCCTTCTGTGCGTGGAGACGGTTTTCTGCCTGGTCCCACGCCACGGAGCGCGGGTCGTCCAGCAGGTCGAGGCTGATTTCTTCGCCGCGGTGGGCGGGCAGGCAGTGCATGAACAGCACGTCTTCGGCGGCCAGGTCGAGCAGCGCGCGATTGACCTGGAACGGCGCGAACAGCTTGAGACGCAGGGCGGTTTCTTCTTCCTGGCCCATGGAGGTCCAGACATCGGTGCTCACCAGATGGGCGCCGATCACCGCGTCTTGCGGATCGCGCACGATGCTCACCCGGTCGCCGGCGCGGGCGACGAATTCAGGGTTGGGGTCGTAGCCTTCAGGGCAGGCGATGCGCAGTTGGAAGTCGAACTGGATCGCCGCTTCTATATAGCTGTTGCACATGTTGTTGCCGTCGCCGATCCAGGCCACGGTCTTGCCCTGGATCGAACCGCGGTGTTCGAGGAAGGTTTGCATGTCGGCCAGCAACTGGCACGGGTGCAGGTCGTCGGACAGGCCGTTGATCACCGGTACGCGGGAGTTGGCCGCGAACTCGGTCAGGGTGCTGTGGGCAAAGGTACGGATCATCACCGCGTCGAGCATGCGCGACATGACGATGGCGCAGTCGCTGATCGGCTCGCCGCGACCCAGTTGGGTGTCGCGCGGGGACAGGAAGATTGCCTGGCCGCCGAGCTGGATCATGCCGGCTTCGAAGGACAGGCGGGTGCGGGTAGACGACTTCTCGAAAATCATCCCGAGAACGCGGTTTTTCAGGGGCTCGAAGAGTACGCCGCGGTTACGCAGGTCCTTCAGCTCGATGCCTCGACGAATCACGCTGACCAGCTCTTCGGGCGTGCAATCCATCAGGGAGAGAAAGTGCCTTGCGCTCATCATTAACTACCTTTTTGCAACAGACCGCAGATACTCAAAGCCTTGTTTTATCGAGAAACGGGCGAGACCTGCGGCGAAAGCCGCACGGGGCGACGAAATAGGGGAAGGCGCGATCTTATAATTAAATGTCGCGTCTTACCAATAGCAGGCTTGGTTTCTAAGGCTTTCACCACTTGCAGCGAGTGGCCTGGGCCAAAAAAGTGGGCCATTCGTGACGTTTTACAGCATGTTCAGATGGGCCCAGTCGGATGTGGAGTCAATCCACTTTGCATAGGTCCGCAGCAGCATTTGTACACTGCGCCTTGGCCGCTTTGCAACGCGCCTCGTGGCGCATGCCGCTATCAGGCATATGGCTGGCGCGAGGCCTCCTTTTCCCTGGCCGATCATTCGAGCGGCATAGGGAGCAGCGGTTTGTTGCTGGAAGGTGTTCGGCCTATAAGGCAGACTTGCGAGCCAATATCTCTGTGAGTGCAAGCCTTGGAAGCAGGTAAAGACTATTTCGTGCACGCCAATGCCCTGTGTGAGTCCGAGACAATCGGCGCGGGGACGCGTGTCTGGGCGTTTTCTCATATCCTGCCCAAAGCCCTGATCGGTCGCGAATGCAATGTCTGTGACCACGTGTTCATCGAGAACGAGGTGACGATCGGTGATCGGGTCACTATCAAGTGCGGTGTGCAAATCTGGGACGGTATCACCCTTGAGGATGATGTCTTCGTCGGGCCTAATGCGACGTTCACCAACGACTGTTTCCCGCGCAGCAAGGTCTATCCGGAGAAGTTTCCGAGTACCACGGTCAAGCGTGGTGCATCGCTGGGGGCCAATTGCACCATTCTTCCTGGTATCACTATTGGCGAAAATGCCATGGTCGGCGCGGGGGCGGTCGTGACCAGGGATGTGGCGGCCAACACGGTCGTGGTAGGTAACCCGGCCCGTGTTATCGGGCAAGTCTGCGATATCGGTCGCTTCGACTGAAGTCTGAGTCCAGCAGCTTTGCCGACTGCATCCAGGACGGATGTCAGCCGGAAATATTTCCAAGGCAAAGGGCTGGGGTTATAAATGCGCACCGGCAACAGGGAAGTGCTTGGAATGGACTCGAAAGAACAGCAATTGAAGACACTGTTGGGGTTGACGACGCGAACCCTGACCGACCTGACGGCATCGATCACCTCGATGTCCTTCGAGTTGCTACGCAGCGAGGACGGCACCACGCGCAACGCCGCGCGACAGATGATCGAGCGCATGCTGACCATCAGCAGCCATCTCGATGAGCATTGGCGGCTGCTTGCCGAATTCAGCGGGGTGCAGGGCGGCGAGGCGCCGATGGACGACATGACGCCGATCGCCCGGCAGGACGATCCACCGAGGCTGCCCTCCAACTGAGTCATCGGCTGGCTTGATGCTTGCCGATTCACAAGACGAACGTCTCTGGTGCTGATGCCGGTCTGGCACCATAGTTTTGTTCCCGCGGCCTGACGCTGGCCGCCCCGAATAAAATAGAGACTGGCCATGACCAAGACTCTCCATCACCGTGCCTGCCACCTGTGTGAAGCCATCTGCGGCTTGACCATCGAAACCACTGAAGTCGACGGCGCCGGCCCGCAGATCACCTCGATCAAGGGCGATGCCCAGGACAGTTTCAGCCGCGGCCATATCTGCCCCAAGGCGGTGGCGCTGCAGGACATCCAGAACGACCCGGATCGGCTGCGCCAGCCCATGCGCAGGGTCGGCGGCGATTGGCAGGCGATCGAGTGGGACGAGGCCTTCAAACTGGTGGCCGAGCGCCTGGCGGCGATCCAGGAGCGGCACGGCAACCATGCGGTGGCGGTCTATCAGGGCAATCCCAGCGTGCACAACTATGGGTTGATGACCCACAGCAACTATTTCCTCGGCCTGCTGAAAACCCAGAACCGCTTTTCCGCCACCTCGGTGGACCAGTTGCCGCAGCACCTGAGCAGCTACCTGATGTATGGCCATGGGTTGCTGCTGCCGATCCCTGATATCGATAACACCGATTTCATGCTGATCCTGGGCGGCAACCCGCTGGCGTCCAACGGCAGCATCATGACCGTGCCGGACGTGGAGAAGCGCCTTAAGGCGATCCAGGCGCGAGGCGGCAAAGTAGTAGTGGTCGACCCGCGGCGCAGCGAGACGGCGGTGATGGCCGACCAGCATGTGTTTGTCCGTCCCGGCGGTGATGTGGCGCTGCTGTTCGGCATGCTGCATACGATTTTCGCGCAGGGGCTGACGCGTGACAGCCATCTGCCGGTGGACGGCCTGGCCGAGGTGCGTGAGGCCATTTCCGGTTTCAGTGCCGAAGCCATGAGTCCTTTGTGTTCGGTGCCGGCGCAGCAGATCCGCCAGTTAGCGCGCGACTTCGCCGCGGCGGACAGGGCGGTGTGTTATGGCCGGATGGGCGTGTCCACCCAGTCGTTCGGAACCCTCTGCCATTGGCTGGTGCAACTGCTCAACCTGGTGACCGGCAACCTGGACCGGGTCGGCGGCGCCCTGTGCACCGAGCCGGCGGTGGATCTGGTGGCGGCGACTTCGGGCGGGCACTTCAATACCTGGCAAAGCCGGGTTTCCGGACGCCCTGAATATGGTGGCGAACTACCGGTCTCGGCCCTGGCCGAAGAAATGCTGACCGCAGGCGAAGGTCAGGTACGGGCGCTGATCACGGTGGCCGGCAATCCGGTGCTGTCCACACCCAACGGACGGCAGCTGGAGCAGGCGCTGGATGGCCTGGAGTTCATGCTCAGTATCGACCTGTACATCAACGAAACCACTCGTTATGCGGACCTGATCCTGCCATCGACCTCGGCCCTGGAGAACGATCACTACGACACCACGTTCAATATGTTCGCGGTGCGCAATGTCAGCCGTTTCAACCGGGCGATCCTGCCCAAGCCGGAAGGCGCGCTGCATGACTGGGAAATCTTCGTCGGCCTGGCCAGGGCCTTCGCCGCGCGGACCGGGAAGGAGCTCAAGCCGACCGTGCCGCCGGCGCAGATGATCGACAGGGGGCTGCGCGCAGGGCGGTATGGCGAGGCGTCCGGATTCAATCTGTCGGTGGCGACGCTGGCCGATCACCCTCACGGGATCGATCTGGGGCCGCTCAAGCCCAACCTGGCAGCGCGCCTGAAAACCGAGAACCGCCGGGTACAGGCCGCTCCCGCGGCGATCATGGCGGACCTCGAGCGCTTTGCCGCGTTGCAGGCTCCGGCCGCGGATGAGTTGGTGATGATCGGCCGGCGCCATGTGCGCAGCAATAATTCGTGGATGCACAACTACCATCGGTTGGTGAAGGGCAAGCCACGGCATCAGTTGCTGATGAATCCCGATGATCTGGCCCGGCGAGGACTGACTGACGGACAGCGCGTGCGGGTCAGTTCGCGGGTCGGGGCGATCGAGGTGGAAGTCCTCGCCAGCAGCGAGATGATGCCCGGGGTGGTCAGCCTGCCCCATGGCTGGGGGCATGGTCGGCCGGGGGTGCAGATGAGCATCGCCATGGCCCAACCCGGGTCGAGTGCCAATGACCTGACCGACGAGCGTCAGCTGGACGAGCTATCGGGCAATGCGGCGCTCAATGGCGTGCCGGTGAAGGTGGAGGCGGCCTGAGGAGTCTGTCGGAGAGGCCGAGCATGGCGCTCGGCTTTCCGTTACAATGCGCCACCGTGTCGACAACAGAGTCGGAAAGTTCAGCCGAGGTGCTCCATGGATATCATCGAAACTATTAAAGAGCAGATTGCCAACAACACCATTCTGCTTTACATGAAAGGCTCGCCGAATGCCCCGCAGTGTGGCTTCTCCGCGAAAGCCGCTCAGGCCGTGATGGGGTGTGGTGAGAAGTTCGCTTACGTGGACATCCTGCAGAACCCGGAAATCCGCGCCAACCTGCCTAAATACGCCAACTGGCCTACTTTCCCGCAACTGTGGGTAGCCGGCGAGCTGGTCGGTGGCAGCGACATCATGGCTGAGATGTTCGCCAATGGTGAGTTGCAGACCCTGATCAAGGCTGCCGCTGAAAAAGCCGCTGCCAAGACCGAAGCCTGATTCGCCCTCGGCAGGAGCGACAAGTTCGCTCTTGCCGGGTTGTGTGGATTTATCCACGCAATTAAAAAGCCCCGCCCTCGTGAAGAGAGGCGGGGCTTTTTTATGGGCTGAACCTTGAGGGGAATTACTCGTCGCCCATCTGCGATTGCAGGTAGTTCTCCAGGCCGACTTTATCGATCAGGCCCAGTTGGGTTTCCAGCCAGTCGATATGTTCTTCTTCCGATTCCAGGATGTCTTCCAGCAGCTCGCGGCTACCGAAGTCGCCGACCGATTCGCAATGGGCGATGGCGGCTTTCAGGTCGGCGTGGCCGGTACGCTCGATGCGCAGGTCGCACTCGAGCATTTCCTTGGTGTGTTCGCCGATGTGCAGCTTGCCCAGGTCCTGGACGTTCGGCAGGCCTTCGAGGAAGAGGATGCGCTTGATCAGCTTGTCCGCATGCTTCATCTCGTCGATGGACTCGTGGTATTCGTGCTTGCCCAGCTTGTTCAGGCCCCAGTCTTCATACATGCGTGCGTGCAGGAAGTACTGATTGATCGCGACCAGTTCATTGGCAAGGATCTTGTTGAGATGCTGGATGACTGTGACGTCGCCTTTCATGATGGGGTCCTGCCCTGTAATTAGCGGTATATAAGGCAGAGTCTGAGCCGCACGATGATTAGTGTCAAACCTAAGTTATTGAATAATATATGAAAATTAATCGGAATAAGAATGTTTGTGTTCCGCGTTTTGACGCTAAGCGATTGAATTACAGGCATAAAAAAGCCGGACATGAAGTCCGGCTCTTTTAAATGGTGTTAATTACGCAACATTAAATTCTACTGGGTAAGGAATCGCTGGCTGGCTGCTTTGCAGTTCGGTCAGGGTTTCACGTACCACCTGCTTGGCGAGGCAGGCACATTTGCCACATTGACTGGCCACGCCGGTCGCTTGGCGTACTTCACGATAGCTGCAGCAACCGTCGTAGATTGCATCGCGGATTTGTCCGTCGGTGACGCCAGTGCAAAGGCAGACATACATAAGGTGAGAACCGTCGTTGGTTATGGCTCAATGCGACGGATCTTAATGTTAACGAGAATGATTGTCAAAGTGGTTTCCTGGGGCTTTTTGCCAGATGCGTATCTGGCAGACGAACGGTTTTTTCTAGCACGGGTGACGAGCTGTCCAGCAGGGCGGCTTTTTTGCGGCCTGAGCCCGGGAGATGGAAAAACCACTAAGGACAGCTCAAAAACGCGGTGTATGATGTGCGGTCCTTACGAAGCGGGATCGAGTCACAGGGCTGTCGCTTGGCGGCGGCACACTGGGCTGGATCTCATTCTTCATTCGATCACACCAGGAGATATCCAATGAGCGTACTCGTAGGCAAACAAGCCCCTGACTTCACCGTTCCCGCCGTTCTCGGCAATGGCGAAATCGTCGATAGCTTCACCCTGTCCTCGGCCATCAAAGGCAAATACGGCCTGGTGTTCTTCTACCCGTTGGACTTCACCTTCGTCTGCCCGTCCGAGCTGATCGCCCTGGACCACCGCATGGCTGACTTCAAGGCACGCAACGTTGAAGTGATCGCGGTTTCGATCGACTCGCACTTCACCCACAACGCCTGGCGCAACACCCCGATCAATGCCGGTGGCATCGGTCAGGTCCAGTACATCATGGCTGCCGACATGAAGCACGACATCGCCAAGGCCTACGACGTTGAGTCCGAAGGCGGCGTGGCTTTCCGTGGCGCGTTCCTGATCGACGACAAAGGTGTCGTTCGTTCGCAGATCGTCAACGACCTGCCGCTGGGCCGTAACATGGAAGAGCTGATCCGTCTGGTCGACGCTCTGCAGTTCCACGAAGAGCACGGCGAAGTCTGCCCGGCCAACTGGAAGAAAGGCGACAAGGGTATGACCGCTTCGCCAGAAGGCGTTGCTGCTTACCTGAGCGAGAACGCCGGCAAGCTGTAAGCCGCGCTTCACGCATAAAAAAACCGGCCCCAGGGCCGGTTTTTTTATGCGCGGTCGTTCAGCGACGGTATCAGTCGTTGAAGTCTTGCCAGCCACCCATTTCCTTCCAGCGATTGACGATGCCGCAGAACAGGTCGGCAGTCTTCTCGGTGTCGTAGCGGGCGGAATGCGCCTCACGGCCATCGAAATCGATATCGGCAGCCTGGCACGCCTTGGCCAGCACGGTTTGGCCATAAGCCAGGCCGGCAAGCGTCGCGGTGTCGAAGCTGGAGAACGGATGAAACGGGTTGCGCTTCATGTCCAGGCGCGCGACAGCCGCGTTGAGGAAGCCCAGGTCGAAGCTGCTGTTGTGCCCGACCAGGATCGCGCGCTTGCAGCCGTTGGCCTTCAGCGCTTTGCGCACGCTGCGGAAGATATCGTTCAGCGCGGTTTCTTCGCTGACGGCCATGCGCAGCGGATGGTCGAGCTTGATCCCGGTGAACTCCAGCGCCGCGGCTTCGATGTTGGCGCCTTCGAAAGGCTCTACCCGGAAAAACAGGGTGTGCTCGGGGAACACGAAGCCCTTTTCGTCCATGCCGATGATGGTCGCGGCAATTTCCAGCAAGGCGTCGGTGGCCGAGTTGAAACCACCGGTTTCAACGTCGACGACTACCGGCAGGTAACCACGAAAGCGTGCCGCCATTGGATGACGCGAGCCACCACCGTTGTGACCGTCCTGCTCGTCGTCGAAATGGTCTTCACTCACGCGTGTTCCTCCAGCAGGCGCCAGCGCATTTTTTCACCGGCGCGCAGCGGGATGACGGTCAGCTCGCCGAAAGGCAGGCTGGCAGGGGCGGTCCATTCTTCACGAACCAGGGTGATGCGATCGGTGTTGGCCGGCAGGCCGTAGAAGCGTGGGCCGTTGAGGCTGGCGAAGGCTTCCAGCTTGTCCAGCGCGTTGCGCTGTTCGAAGGCTTCGGCGTACAACTCGATCGCGGCATAGGCGGTGTAGCAGCCGGCACAGCCACAGGCCGCTTCTTTGGCATGCTGGGCGTGGGGCGCGGAATCGGTGCCGAGGAAGAACTTCTGGCTGCCGCTGGCGGCGGCGTCGAGCAGCGCTTCCTGGTGCACGTTGCGCTTGAGAATCGGCAGGCAATAGAAGTGCGGGCGAATGCCGCCAACCAGCATGTGGTTGCGGTTGTACAGCAGGTGATGGGCGGTGATGGTCGCGCCAACGTTGGCCGAGGCCTCATTGACGAACTGCACGGCGTCACGGGTGGTGATGTGTTCGAACACCACCTTGAGCGTCGGGAAGCGCTCGACGACACGGCGCATGTGCTCGTCGATGAACAGCTTCTCGCGGTCGAACACGTCGACTTCACCGCGGGTGACTTCACCGTGGATCAGCAGCGGCAGGCCGACTTCGGCCATGGCCTCCAGCGCCGGGAAGATCTTGTCGATGCTGGTGACGCCCGAGTCCGAGTTGGTGGTCGCACCGGCCGGGTAGAGCTTGGCGGCATGGACGAAACCACTGGCCTTGGCCGCGCGAATTTCTTCGGGCTGGGTGCGATCGGTAAGGTAGAGCACCATCAGCGGCTCGAAGCGGCTGCCGGCCGGCCGCGCAGCGAGAATGCGCTGGCGATAGGCATCGGCTTCAGCGGCGTTGCGCACTGGAGGTACCAGGTTAGGCATGATGATGGCGCGGCCAAAGGTGCGCGCGACATCCGCGACAGTATTGGTCAACACGGCACCATCGCGAAGATGAATATGCCAGTCGTCGGGACGCAGCAGGGTCAGGCGGTCGGACATTGGGGATTCCAGGCGGGTCAAACTCCAGTGAATGCTACCGGAAAAGACTCTTCCAGGCACTCGCTATCAAGTTTTGCGTGAAGCTTCCGATATCCCGAAGGTATGCCATAAACAGGCATTTCGATTTTCGTGATGTACAAGTCAGTGGAGCCTCCCGTGCGCCAGCGTTATCTAGCCTTGCTCAGTGTGTTCGCCAGCCTTCCCGCGATGGCGCTGACTTTCCAGACCCGTCTGGAGAGCATTGAGTGGACGGTCGAAGGCGATAAATTCGAGTGCCGTCTGAGCCAGCCGATCACCGATTTCGGTTCCGGGGAGTTCGTGCGTCGCGCCGGCGAGCAGGCGACCTTTCGCCTCAAGGCCTACAACCCGATGCTCGCTGGCGGTTCGGCCACGCTGCTCGCGGCGGCCGCGCCGTGGCAGCCGGGGCGGGGCGACATCAACCTGGGGTCGGTACGGCTCGGCAGCGGCGATGTGCTGTTCAACAGTTCGCAACTGCAGGCCGGGCGACTGATCGGTGGATTGATGGATGGGCGCAGCCCGGTGGTTCGCCACTACTCCCGCGAGGGTGGGGTGTCCGAGGTGCGCTTGTTGCCGGTCAAGTTCAGCAAGGCGTATGGCGACTACCAACGCTGTGTCGCCAAGTTGCTGCCGCAGAACTTCGATCAGGTCAGGCAATCCGAGGTCGGCTTCCCCGGCGGCGGCATCGACCTGGACGCCAAAGCCAAGGCCAGGCTGCAGGTGATGCTCGAGTTTCTCAAGGCCGATCCGACGGTCAATCACATCCAGCTCGATGGCCACTCGGACAACAGCGGCAACCGCTTGACCAACCGTGACCTGTCGCGGCGCCGGGCGCTGGCGGTGATGGAGTTCTTCAAGGCCAATGGCATTCCCGAGTCGCAGATCGAGATGCGTTTCCACGGTGAGCGCTACCCGTTGGCGCCCAACACCAACGCGGCGAACCGGGCGAAGAATCGTCGGGTCAACGTACAGCTGCAGCGTGTCCCGGTCGCAGAAAAACCGGCGCCCCAGGCCGCTGCCCCCGCCAACGCCGCGGCGACGTCCTGAAACGGCTGTCGTCGCCCGCTCGACATAATCTGTCGCTTCGTCGTCATAAGCTGTCGCGCCTCTGTAAATTATCCGCGTTGATCGGTAGACTTGACGGCTTTCCGTAGAACCCCGTGGAGTGATGGCATGGCGGACGTAAACAAGGTCGTTCTGGCGTATTCCGGCGGCCTGGACACTTCGGTGATCCTCAAGTGGCTGCAGGATACTTATAACTGTGAAGTGGTGACGTTCACCGCTGACCTGGGTCAGGGCGAAGAGGTCGAACCTGCACGTGCCAAGGCGCAAGCCATGGGCGTGAAAGAGATCTACATCGACGATCTGCGCGAAGAGTTCGTGCGCGATTTCGTTTTCCCGATGTTCCGCGCCAACACCGTTTACGAAGGTGAGTACCTGCTGGGTACCTCCATCGCTCGTCCGTTGATCGCCAAGCGCCTGATCGAGATCGCCAACGAAACCGGTGCCGACGCCATTTCCCACGGCGCTACCGGCAAGGGCAACGACCAGGTTCGTTTCGAACTGGGCGCCTACGCCTTGAAACCAGGGGTGAAAGTGATCGCTCCCTGGCGTGAGTGGGACCTGCTGTCCCGCGAGAAGCTGATGGACTATGCCGAGAAGCACGCGATCCCGATCGAGCGTCACGGCAAGAAGAAATCCCCGTACTCGATGGATGCCAACCTGCTGCACATCTCCTATGAAGGCGGCGTGCTGGAAGACACCTGGACCGAGCACGAAGAAGACATGTGGCGCTGGACCGTCTCCCCGGAGAAGGCTCCCAACACCCCGACCTACATCGAGCTGACCTATCGCAACGGCGACATCGTGGCGATCGACGGCGTCGAGATGACCCCGGCCACTGTGCTGGCGACCCTGAACCGCATCGGCGGTGAAAACGGCATCGGTCGTCTGGACATCGTGGAAAACCGCTATGTCGGCATGAAGTCCCGCGGCTGCTACGAAACCCCTGGTGGCACCATCATGCTGCGCGCTCACCGGGCGATCGAATCGATCACCCTGGATCGTGAAGTCGCTCACCTGAAAGACGAGCTGATGCCCAAGTACGCCAGCCTGATCTACACCGGCTACTGGTGGAGCCCTGAGCGTCTGATGCTGCAACAGATGATCGACGCCTCCCAGGCCCACGTGAACGGCGTGGTTCGCCTGAAGCTGTACAAGGGCAATGTGATCGTCACCGGTCGCAAGTCCGATGAGTCGCTGTTCGATGCCAACATTGCGACCTTCGAAGAAGACGGCGGCGCCTACAACCAGGCGGATGCGGCTGGTTTCATCAAGCTCAATGCCCTGCGCATGCGTATTGCGGCCAACAAGGGTCGGACTCTGTTCTGATGCCTTGAGTCGTTTTAAAAGAGCCCCGCCATGAGCGGGGCTTTTTTATGCCTGATGTTTTAATCGATCAAACGGGTGTCTGGAGACCATAACTAAAAGTTTCCACTGACCATTGTTTCAATGGGATCTCGACTATCTTTCAGTCCGCTCTTTTCAATACGAAATGTAGGAAAGTCAGGAGTAGTTATATATAGGGGGCGACGTTCAATTTTTCCTTGTAGGGCAAATCCGTATTGTTTGTAAGGAACTTCTCGGGGCGATGCTGGCCAAGGGCATGGCCATGCCACGGGCCAAATGACTGGGTTATGGTGTTTGCTTGAAAAACCAATAGCGGACTCTGGACTTACCCATGAAGAAAGTTTTGATCGTAGATGATCATCCCGTCACTCGTCTGGCTGTGCGCATGCTGATGGAACGGCACGGCTTTGAAGTAGTTGCCGAGGCGGACAATGGCATGGATGCCCTGAAACTGTCTTATGAACATGTTCCAGACATCCTTATTCTTGATATTGGTATTCCCAAACTCGATGGCCTGGAAGTTATCGCCAGACTTTCGTCAAAAGCCATGTCGACCAAAGTGCTGGTATTGAGCCTGCAAGTACCTGGGCCTTTCTCCATGCGCTGCATGCAGGCTGGTGCGGCGGGTTATGTGTGCAAGCAGCAGGACATCACTGAATTGATCAGCGCCGTCAGGGCCGTCCTGGCCGGCTACAGTTATTTTCCCAACGAAGCCTTGCATACCCTGCGCTCGAGCCTGGGCATCGCCAGCGAGGAGGGGATGTTGTCCAGCCTGTCGGGTCGAGAGTTGATGGTCCTGAAGCAACTCGCCGGTGGGCAGACCAACAAGGAGATTGCCGAGGGCCTGTGCTTGAGCAGTAAAACGGTGAGCACCTACAAAAGGCGGCTGTTGGGGAAACTCAACGCCCGCTCGCTGGTGGACCTGATCGAGTTTGCCAAGCGCCATCAGCTGGTATGAAGGTTGAGGCGCTACAACAAGGCACGGAAGGAAAAAAACAGCGGCTGTTGCGAGCTTTCATCGCGTTGCGGGCCTGCCGGTCTGTCGGCGATGTTGGATCCCTCAGCCGCGCATGGCCTGGTTTGAAAAGAAGCGACTTGGAATGTTGGCTGGTGTAACAAAAAAGCCTCCGTCAAAGGAGGCTTTTTGTTACTAAAGATCAAAGTCGTAATCGGCCAGTTGCTTTTGCAAGCGCCGCTCTTCCAGAAGGTTGTCGATGGTCCGACGTTTGCTCAAGTTGGTCTTGGCCACCTCTACCACAGGCTCCGCATCTTCTGTTTCAACAGGGGTGAAGTCGTCTTCTACGTCCAGTTGTTCTTTGCCAGTACTCATAAGGTTAACTCCAGGCTAAGACTGCCATTGGCGCTCCTTATATCGATATTCTCGGGACTGGTAAAAAAGATTTTTTCAATCGACCTATCATCAAAATCAATGATTGCTCAATCGTCAGAGGTCTTGTGCTTGTATTCGCACAGGTCCTCGATCCGGCAGCTTCCGCAGCGCGGCTTGCGGGCCAGGCACACATAGCGGCCATGGAGGATCAGCCAGTGATGGGAGTCGAGGAGATACTCCTTGGGCACGAATTTCATCAGTTTCTTTTCGACCTCCACGACATTCTTTCCAGGGGCCAGCCCTGTGCGGTTGCTGACCCGGAAGATGTGCGTATCGACGGCCATGGTCAGTTGGTGGAAAGCCGTGTTGAGTACCACGTTGGCGGTCTTCCTGCCGACGCCTGGCAGGGCTTCGAGCTCTTCCCGGGTCTGCGGGACTTCGCTGTTGTGCCGTTCCACCAGCAGGCGGCAGGTCTCGATCACGTTTTTGGCCTTGCTGTTGTACAAGCCGATGGTCTTGATGTACTCGGACAGGCCTTCGACGCCCAGGGCATGGATGGCGGCCGGCGTATTGGCCACGGGGAAGAGCTTGGCCGTCGCCTTGTTGACCCCGACATCGGTGGACTGGGCCGAAAGGATCACGGCAATCAGCAGCTCGAAGGGCGACGAATAAGCCAGTTCGGTTTTCGGTTCCGGATTGTCTTCGTGCAGCCTGCGGAAAATTTCCAGGCGTTTTGCGGCATTCATGGGTGAGTCATTTCCTTGAAGGCGATCGGTGTGAGGTCGAAGAAGCGACCCAGGCTTGCCTGGCGGCCAGCAGCAGCCCCAGCAGGATAAAACCGCCAGGTGCGAGTGTAAGCAGGTGCAAGCCGCCCTGGGCGGTCAGAACCCAGCCTGGCCAGTCGACGTCGTTCATCCCCAGCAGCCATTGCAGATGATTGCCGAGGGTGCCACTGCCGAAGGCTTCGCGCAGCGCGCCCAGGATAACCAGCAGCAGGCAGAACAGGCCGGCGAAACGCAAGCGCACGGGACGCTGGAAAAAATCCTGGTACTCCAGCACTACGCATTGCACGGCAATCAGGCCCAGGTAGAGGGCCAACTGTTGTTGCAGCTCGAACGCCCAGGCCTGCGCGGCCAGCATGGCACAGCTGGTGAGCGTGGCGCTGAGCAAGATACTGGCGCCCAGGCGGCCCTGGCCAGCCAGGCGTGGGCGCAGGGCATTCATGCACAGGCCGAATACTGTGCTCACACAGAGAAATACCAGGGCCAGCCCCAGGGCCTTGACCAGTGAGTCGCTGGCGCCGATCAACGGCGCGAGCATCAGGGCGTTCTGCAGGGTCGAGGATTTATTCATGGGCGGGACTTCCCAGCAGTTGTTCGCGGTGCTCGTCGAAGTAACGCAGGCTGTCGTGAATCCCCTCGACCACCGCCCGTGAGGTGATGGTGGCTCCGGCCATCTGGTCGAATTGGCCATTGTCTTTTTTCAGCGCCCAACCGGCGTCGCCCGGGTCACCCAGTGACTTGCCGATAAAGCCCTGCAGCCAGGCATTCGGGCGCTCGGCGATGCGCGCGCCCAGCCCGGGCGTCTCCGAATGCCGCAGAGCCTTGCTGCCCAGCAGTTTGCCGTTGGCGGCGACGCCGATCAGCAGCTCGATCGGGCCGCCATAACCGTTGACCTGGCTGTGCAGCAGCACGGCGCTGGGTTGGTCGTTGCGCGTGGCGCGATAACCGGCGAGCAGGGTGCTGTGGCTGAGCTGGATGTTATCGATGGCCAGCGGCTGATCCAGCGGCTGATTGTCGTAGCTGTCGACGGGCAGGAGATCCAGCAGGTTGCGTGCCTGGATGGCGCGCTGTTCGCGCTCGATGCGGGGAGCCGTCGTCTGATGGACGAAGAAAGTGCCAGTGGCGCCGACAGCCGCCAGCAGCGCCAACACTCCCAGGCTCCTTGCGCGGTTCATGGCAGGGAAGGCTCGGGAGGCGGAGCCGCCAGGCGCTCCAGGGCGGGGACGGCGAGGTTCATCAGCAGTACGGCGAAGGCGACACCGTCCGGGTAACCGCCCCAGGTGCGGATCAGGTAAGTCAGCAGGCCGACGCCGACCCCGAACAGCAGGCGTGCCTTTGCGTTCCTGGGGCCGGAGACCGGCTCGGTGACGATAAAAAAGGCGCCAAGCATGGTCGCGCCGCTCAGCAGGTGGAAAAACGGCGAGCCGTGGGAGTCCGACCCGGAACCGTTCCAGCACAGCAGGCTGATGACGAACAGGCTGCCGAGCATGCCGGCCGGGGCGTGCCAGCTGAATACCCGTTGCTGCAGCAAAAAGGCGCCGCCGGCGAGAAAGGCCAGGTTGACCCATTCCACGCCCTTGCCGCCGAAATGGCCGAAGGCGGCATTGCCGGCGAACAGTTCATCGATGGTCAGGCTCTTGTTGATGCGCAGGCTGTCGAGTGCCGTGGCCTGGGCCCAGGCATCGGGCGCGGTGCTGTCGAGGGCTATGTCGAAGATCTGCTGCAAGCCGCCCAGCAGGTCCAGGCCATGGGAGGCCGGCCAATGAGTCATCTGCTGGGGGAAAGAGACCAGCACCAGGGCATAACCGAGCATTGCCGGGTTAAACGGATTCTTGCCGACGCCACCATACAGGTGCTTGCCGAACAGCAAGGCACAAGTGGCCGCGCTGACCGTCAGCCACCACGGGCAATAAGTCGGCAAGGCCAGGGCCAGCAGGGTGGCGCTGACCAGGGCGCTGCCATCGCCAAGGAAAGGACGCAATGGCCACTGGCGCAATCGCAGCACCGCGGCTTCGACGGCAAGGGCGGTGGCACAGGCCAGCAGCAGGTTGATCAGAATCCCCCAGCCAAACAGCCAGAAGAGCGCCAGCAGCCCCGGCAGGGTCGCCAGAAGCACACGCTGCATGGTTTGTCGCAGGCGTTCGTCCGGTTGCTCAAGGGGCGTCATGGGCTTGTACCTGGCGCTCGGCTTCGGCCAGTCGCTCGCGGGCCTTGGCCAGCAGTGGCGGCGGGGTGTCGCTGTGACGCTCCAGCTTGCTGACTTCTGTCCGCGCGTAAGCCAGTTCGGTTTTCAGTTGCCGCAGGCGGGCGTCGATCGGGCGTTTTTCGACTCGCACCAGATTGGGCGCCGGTTGCCCGCTGGCTTCTTCGGTCGCGTGCAAGGCCTGTTCTGCGTCTTTCAGGGCCTGCTGCAGACTGGCCAGTTGCTCGGCAGGCGCCTGGCTGTCCTGGGCCTTTTTCAGTTCCGCGCGGCGCATCGCCAGCTGGATTTTTGCGCGCTTGAGCTCGGCGTCTTTGGCCGGGGGCGCTGAGGCCAGGGTTTCGACGGTGGTTTCGACAGCGCCTTCCAGCTGCGCGAGCGCTTGCTCGGCGGCCTCGAACTGGCGCTGCAGGACGATCAGTTGCGACTGTTGCTCGAAGGTCGGCGGATGGCCGAAGGCTTTCAGCGATTTGTTCAACTGGGCCCGGCTCATCGCCAGATCGATCTTGGCTTTTTTCACCGCGGCATCGGCGGCGGCCGCCTTTTGCGCGCGCACCCGCTCAATGGCGGACTGCACCGGGTCCGGGCTGGTTTCACTGGGCTGCGCCGCACGTTGCGCGCGGGCGGCACGTTCAGCCTGCTTGTGCTGTTCTTCGCGTTGCAGCCGGGCGTTGCGGCGCTCGAAGCGCTGGCGCGCGTGATCGCGCTTGGCGGTCCGTGCGCGCAGTTCTTCGAGACCGGTGGCCAGGCCGCCGACGATCGGCAATACATCATTCAGCGGCAGCGGATGCATCTCGATACAGTCCACCGGGCACGGCGCCACGCAGAGATCGCAGCCGGTGCATTCGTCGATCAGCACCGTGTGCATCTGCTTGGCCGCGCCGACTATGGCATCCACCGGGCAGGCCTGGATGCACTTGGTGCAGCCGATGCATTCGGCTTCGCGGATAAAGGCCACCTGGGCCGGCGCCGGGCCGCGGCTGATGTCCAGCTCCACGACCGGGATCTTCAGCAGCCTGGCCAGGCCGGCAATGGTTTCGTCGCCACCGGGCGGGCACTTGTTGATCGCCTCGCCGTTGGCGATGCCTTCGGCGTAGGGCTTGCATCCGGGGTGGCCACACTTGCCGCATTGGGTCTGCGGCAGCAGGGCGTCGATGCGTTGAATCAGACTCATGGGTTGAGCAGTCCGTTGAAACCGAGAAATGCCACCGCCATCAGGCCGGCGCTGATCAGGTCGATCGGCAGGCCGCGAAAGGGCAGGGGCACATCGTTGTTGAAAATGCGCTGGCGCAGGTCGCTGAACAGACTCAGCACCAGCCAGAAACCGAGGCCCGCGCCCAGGCCCAGGGCGAGGCTATGACCGAGTCCGCGATTGGCCTGGACCGCCAGCAGCAACGCGCCGAGCACGCCGGCATTGCCCAGCAGCAGCGGCCAGAGGCCGTCGAATGGCAGCCCGGGCAACATCCGGCTCAGCAGCTTGAGCAGCGGGGCGATCAACAGCACGCCCAGCGGCAGGAACACGAACAGTTGCAGCGAGGTCAGGCCCAGCGGTACCAGCAGCGCCTGATAAAGCCCGTAGCCCAGCAGGCTGCAGAGCAGCATCAGGCAACTGGTGGCGATCCCCAGGGCATGGATCCGCCGCCGCGCAACCTGCGGTTCGGCACTGGCCTGCAACAGCGGATCGACGCCCAGCGGCCACTGCAACACGAAATTGTTGATCAGGGCAGCACTGATGAGCGTGAGGACAATCTCGGTCATGTTCGTGGCCGGTGAGGGCGGGCGGATACCTGAAGACTAGGCAATTATCCGGCAAGGGCGCAGGCCCATCCAGATATGAAAATCCCCCCGCCACGCAGCGGCGCGACGAGGGGATCGATCCAGCAGGCGGAGTTACTTGATCCGCTGGCCCGGCTTGGCGCCGCTGTCCGGGCTCAGCAGGTAGATCTCTTCGCCGCCGGGGCCGGCCGCCATCACCATGCCTTCGGAAATGCCGAATTTCATTTTCCGTGGCTTGAGGTTGGCGATCATCATGGTCAGGCGACCGTCGAGCTTGGACGGATCCGGGTAGGCGCTCTTGATCCCGGAGAACACGTTGCGTTGCTCGTCGCCGATATCCAGGGTCAGGCGCAGCAGCTTGTCGGCGCCTTCCACATGCTCGGCCTTGACGATCAGCGCCACGCGCAGATCGACGGCGGCGAAAGTGTCGAAGTCGATTTCCGGCGACAGCGGATCCTTGGCCAGCTCGCCGTTGCCCGCAGGCTTGGCTTCACCGGTGTCGGTCTGGCTGGCGGTCAGGTCTTCTTTCGAGGCGTCGGTCATGGCTTGTACTTTCACGGGGTCGATCCGCGTCATCAGCGGCTTGAATGCGTTCAGCTGGTGGTTGCTCAGCAGGTGCTGGTGGTCGTTCCAGGTCAGCGGGGCGACATTGAGGAACGCCTCGGCGTCGGCGGCCAGCAGCGGCAGCACCGGCTTGAGGAAGATCACCAGCTGGCGGAACAGGTTGACGCCGGTGGCGCAGATGGCCTGGACTTCATCCTGCTTGCCTTCCTGCTTGTTCAACGACCACGGCGCCTTGTCGGCGATCCAGGCGTTGGCGCGGTCGGCCAGGGCCATGATTTCACGCATGGCGCGGGCGAAGTCACGGGCCTCATAAGCGTCGGCGATGCTCGGCGCGGCCGCCAGGAAGGCCTCGGTCAGCTCCGGCGCGGCATTCTGGTCCACCAGCACGCCGGCATTGCCTTTGTGGATGAAGCCGGCGCAACGGCTGGCGATGTTCACCACCTTGCCCACCAGGTCGGAGTTGACCTTCTGCACGAAGTCTTCGAGGTTCAGGTCCAGGTCGTCGACGCCACGGCCCAGCTTGGCCGCGTAGTAGTAACGCAGGTATTCCGGCGACAGGTGGTCGAGGTAGGTCCGGGCCTTGATGAAGGTGCCGCGGGACTTGGACATCTTCTGGCCGTTGACGGTCAGGTAGCCGTGCACGTTGATGCCGGTCGGCTTGCGGTAGCCGGCGCCTTCGAGCATGGCGGGCCAGAACAGCGCGTGGAAGTTGACGATGTCCTTGCCGATGAAGTGGTACAGCTCGGCGGTCGAGTCCTTGCCCCAGAACGTGTCGAAGTCCAGCTCCGGCGTGCGGTTGCACAGGTTCTTGAAGCTGGCCATGTAGCCGATCGGCGCGTCCAGCCAGACGTAGAAGTACTTGCCCGGCTCGTCGGGGATCTCGAAGCCGAAATACGGTGCGTCGCGGGAGATGTCCCACTGCTGCAGGCCGACATCCAGCCATTCGGCGATCTTGTTCGCCACGGCGTCCTGCAGGGTGCCGCTGCGGGTCCATTGCTGCAGCATCTGCTGGAAGTCCGGCAGCTTGAAGAAGAAGTGCTGGGAATCCTTGAGCACCGGGGTGGCGCCGGAAATCGCCGACTTCGGATCCTTCAGATCGGTAGGGGCGTAGGTGGCGCCGCATTTTTCGCAGTTGTCGCCGTACTGGTCCTCGGTGCCGCATTTCGGGCAGGTGCCCTTGATGAAGCGGTCGGCCAGGAACATTTGTTTTTCCGGGTCGAAATACTGGGTGATCGAGCGCGTGGCGATGTGCCCGGCGTCGCGCAGCTTCAGGTAGATCTGGCTCGACAGCTCACGGTTTTCTTCGGCGTGGGTCGAGTGGAAATTGTCGAAGTCCACCAGGAAGTCGGCAAAGTCGGCGCTGTGTTCGGCCTGGACGTTGGCGATCAGTTGTTCCGGGGTGATGCCTTCCTTTTCCGCGCGCAGCATGATGGCCGAGCCGTGAGCGTCGTCCGCGCAGACATAGATGCATTGGTTGCCGCGATGCTTCTGGAAGCGCACCCACATATCGGTCTGGATGTACTCAAGCATATGGCCAAGATGGATGGAACCATTGGCATAGGGCAGGGCGCTGGTGACGAGGATCTTGCGTGGCTCGGACATGGGGCTCGGCTACTTGATGAAACGGAGGTCGGCCACTATAAAGCGCCGAGAAATATATTTCACCCCGTGAGCCCGGTTTTCCACGGCCGTCGTAGCCATCGGCGGGCGTGCTATATGATGCTTTGGCATCCCGCCCACGCCACGGAACAGGTAGGATAGCCGCCTGATTTTCCCGTCTTGTTATCGGAGTTGCCCATGAGCGCCGTCAATCGCGCAGCGGTGGAAGCCGTTCTTCGCCAATACACCGACCCCTACCTGAACCAGGACCCGGTCAGCGCCGGTTGTGTCCGTTCTATCGACATCCAGGGCGACGAGGTGCGTGTCGAACTGGAGATCGGTTATGCCGCCGGTCTGTTCAAGAGCGGCTGGGCCCAGTTGCTGAAGCTGGCCATCGAAAACATGGACGGTGTGGTCATCGCTCGCGTCAATGTCACCAGCGTGATTGCCGCGCACAAGGCCCAGGCGCAGATTCCCGGCCTGGCCAACGTCAAGAACGTGGTGGCGGTGGCATCCGGCAAGGGCGGCGTGGGCAAGTCCACCACCGCGGCCAACCTGGCCCTGGCCCTGGCCCGCGAAGGCGCCAAGGTGGGGATTCTCGATGCGGACATCTATGGCCCTAGCCAGGGCATCATGTTCGGCATCGCCGAGGGCACCCGGCCGCAGGTCAAGGACCAGAAATGGTTCGTGCCGATCAAGTCCCACGGCGTCGAGGTCATGTCCATGGCCTTCCTGACCGACGACAACACGCCGATGGTCTGGCGCGGGCCGATGGTCTCCGGCGCCCTGCTGCAACTGGTGACCCAGACCGCCTGGGGCGACCTGGATTACCTGGTGATCGACATGCCGCCGGGCACCGGCGATATCCAGCTGACCCTGGCGCAGAAGGTCCCGGTGGCCGGTGCTGTCATCGTCACCACCCCGCAGGACCTGGCGTTGCTGGACGCGCGCAAGGGCGTGGAGATGTTCCGCAAGGTCAACATCCCGGTGCTGGGCGTGGTGGAAAACATGGCCGTGCATATCTGCTCCAACTGCGGCCACGCCGAGCATCTGTTCGGCGAGGGCGGTGGCGAGAAGCTGGCGACCCAGTACGGTGTCGAGCTGCTGGCCTCGCTGCCGCTGTCGATGCTGATTCGCGAGCAGGCCGACGGTGGCAAGCCGACCGTGATCGCCGAGCCGGAAAGCCAGATCGCCATGGTCTATCAGGAACTGGCCCGCCATGTCGGCGCGCGCATCGTGTTGCAGGAAGCCGCGGCACCGGCGATGCCGAACATCACCGTCAGCGACGACTGAGCCGGTTGGGCCAACAAAAAAGCCCGGTGCACTGCACCGGGCTTTTTTATGAGCATTTCATGGGTGGGTTTCAGATCCGCAGGCCGCCGTCCAGCTCGAGAATCCGGCCAGTGTAATAGTCGTTCTCGAAGATGTAGGCCGCCGAATGAGCGATTTCTTCCGGCTTGCCCATGCGCTTGAGCGGGATGCCGGAGGTCATTCTTTCCAGGGCCTCGGGTTTCATGCCCAGGGTCATTTCGGTTTCGATGAAGCCCGGTGCGATGCCGGCCACGCGGATGCCGTAGCGCGCCAGTTCCTTGGCCCAGGTCACGGTCGCCGCGGCGACCCCGGCCTTGGCCGCGGAGTAGTTGGTCTGGCCGATATTGCCGGCGCGGGAAATCGACGAGATGTTGATGATCGCGCCACTGGTTTTCAGCTCGACCATCTTCGCCGCGACTTCGCGGGTGCAGAGGAACACGCCGGTCAGGTTGACGTCGATCACCGACTGCCACTGGGCCAGGCTCATCTTGCTCATCTCGCCGTCCTTGACCTTGAGCAGCAGGCCGTCGCGCAGGATGCCGGCGTTGTTGATCAGGCCGTGAATGGCGCCGAAGTCTGCGGCGACCTGGGCGACCATGTGTTCCACCTGCTCTTCATGGGCAACGTTGCACAGGTAGGCGCGGGCTTCGACTCCCGCGGCCTGGCAGGCGGCAACGGCCTGGTCGAGCTTTTCCTGGTTCAGGTCGACCAGCGCCAGCCTGGCGCCTTTGCCGGCGAAATACTCCGCCATGGAGCGGCCCAGACCCTGGCAACCGCCGGTGATAATGATTACTTTGTCATTGAGTTGCATTCGCATGCTCCGAAAGCAGAACTGGAGTGGTGTCCTTCAAGGCGCCTCTCTTGTGCGTCGGGCATGGCCTGGCTGCAGATTGAGAATTGCCCGATGGCGTCTCTGGAACTTTGCTCCAGACGCCCGTCCGTTTTAGACGGATTCTATATAAGGAGTCATAAATTGAGCGTTGAAGCTGCGAAGCATGCACGAGAATTACTGCTCAAGGAATACCGTGGCGTGCTGTCGACGCACTCCAAGGCCATGCCGGGTTTTCCCTTCGGCTCGGTGGTTCCTTATTGCCTGGACGAGCAGGGGCTGCCGCTGATCCTGATCAGCCGCATTGCCCAGCACACCCATAACCTGCAGAAGGATCCCAAGTGTTCGCTGCTGGTGGGCGAACGCGAAGCCGAGGACGTCCAGGCAGTGGGGCGCCTGACCTATCTGGCCGAAGCCGAAAAGCTCGAAGACGCCGCGGCGATCGAGGCGGCCGCCGAACGTTACTACCGGTATTTCCCTGAGTCGCAGAACTACCACAAGGCCCACGATTTCGATTTCTGGCGGCTCAAGCCGGTACGTCATCGCTACATCGGCGGCTTTGGCGCGATCCACTGGATCGACCAGGTGACGCTGGCCAATCCGTTCGCCGGCAAGGCCGAGCTGAGCATGGTCGAGCACATGAACAGCGATCATGCCAAGGCGATCGCCCATTACGTGGACCTGGCCGGCCTGCCGAAAACTGCCGCGGCGCAACTGGTGGGCATCGATACCGAAGGCATGCACCTGCGGATCGGCCAGGGGTTGTACTGGCTGCCGTTCCCAAGCCCTTGTAATACGCCGACACAAGTACGCGAGGCCTTGGTTTTTCTGGCTCACGCCGAGCAATGGCCGAAAAATGCCGGGGCCGAGGCTTGAATTCACGAATTGCCGACGTCATCTAGGGTCTACTGGAAGGCATTCTTCCGTAGAGGAAACCATTTGATGCGCCCTTTTCTGTTGCTCTTTCTGCTGTTCCCGGTGCTAGAGCTGTTCGTCTTCGTCAAAGTCAGCGGTGCGATCGGGTTTTTCCCGGCGCTGCTGCTGATCATCCTGGGTTCGATGCTGGGTGTGCTGGTCCTGCGCGTCGCGGGGCTGGCCACGGCATTGCGTGCCCGTGAAAGCCTGAACCGCGGCGAATTGCCGGCCCAGACCATGCTCGAAGGCCTGATGCTGGCCCTGGCGGGCGGCCTGTTGATCCTGCCTGGCTTCATCAGCGACATCTTCGGCCTGTTCATGCTGTTGCCGATCACTCGTCGTCTGCTGGCCAACAAGATGCGCCAGCGCGCCGAAGAACAGGCCATTCGTCAGCGCGCCTTCGCCGACGACATGCAGGCCGCTCGTGGCGGGCCCGCGTCGCCGCAGCGCCCCCTGGGGCGTGAGCCGAATGTGATCGAAGGCGAGTTCGAGCACCGCGATTCCTGAGTCTCTCAATGATCGACACGGCACCTTCGGGTGCCGTGTTCGTTTTGCCCGACTGAAAATCTAAAAAATTTCACTGGGCAGCCCTTGTAATAAGCATATGCGCCCACATGTATCGGTCACCGCAAGGTTTCTGGTGGCGACACCAGACAGACTTCCGCGTCTCGCTCGTCGAGCCGCAACCGGCCACGCCGGATTTGTTAACCCGCCGGTAACGACACCGGCCGCTGAAAACCATAATTAGGAGAGATCGACAATGAAGCTTCGTCCTCTGCATGACCGCGTCGTCATCCGTCGCAGCGAAGAAGAGAAGAAAACCGCTGGCGGTATCGTTCTGCCAGGTTCGGCTGCTGAAAAAGCCAACACCGGTGAAGTTCTTGCTGTAGGTCCAGGCCGCGCTCTGGAAAACGGTGAAGTACGTGCGCTGGCCGTGAAAGTGGGTGACAAGGTTGTGTTCGGCCCTTACTCCGGCAGCAACACTGTGAAGGTAGACGGCGAAGACCTGCTGGTAATGGCTGAGAACGAAATTCTCGCCGTTATCGAAGGCTGATTACCCGCTCATTTTCCCGTTACTACAAAGTATTTAAGGAATATCGATCATGGCTGCTAAAGAAGTTAAATTCGGCGACTCCGCCCGCAAGAAAATGCTCACCGGCGTTAACGTCCTGGCTGACGCGGTAAAAGCGACCCTGGGCCCGAAAGGCCGTAACGTGATCATCGAGAAGAGCTTCGGCGCTCCGACCATCACCAAGGACGGCGTTTCCGTCGCCAAAGAAATCGAGCTGAAAGATCGCTTCGAAAACATGGGCGCGCAGCTGGTAAAAGACGTTGCTTCCCGTGCCAACGATGACGCCGGCGACGGTACCACCACCGCTACCGTACTGGCTCAGTCGATCGTCAACGAAGGCCTGAAAGCCGTCGCTGCCGGCATGAACCCGATGGACCTGAAACGCGGCATCGACAAGGCGACCATCGCCATCGTCAAAGAGCTCAAAGGTCTGTCCAAGCCATGCGCCGATTCCAAGGCCATCGCTCAGGTCGGCACCATCTCCGCCAACTCCGACAACTCCATCGGCGACATCATTGCCGAAGCCATGGAAAAAGTCGGTAAAGAAGGCGTGATCACCGTTGAAGAAGGCTCGGGCCTGGAAAACGAACTGTCTGTCGTTGAAGGCATGCAGTTCGACCGTGGCTACCTGTCCCCTTACTTCATCAACAAGCCGGACACCATGGTCGCCGAGCTGGACGGCCCGCTGATCCTGCTGGTGGACAAGAAGATCTCCAACATCCGCGAAATGCTGCCAGTGCTGGAAGCCGTTGCCAAAGCCGGCCGCCCACTGCTGATCGTGGCTGAAGACGTTGAAGGCGAAGCCCTGGCGACTCTGGTTGTGAACAACATGCGTGGCATCGTCAAAGTCGCTGCCGTCAAGGCACCAGGCTTCGGCGA
The DNA here is from genome assembly GCF_900115645.1 of Pseudomonas sp. NFPP07. Classification (NCBI taxonomy): domain Bacteria; kingdom Pseudomonadati; phylum Pseudomonadota; class Gammaproteobacteria; order Pseudomonadales; family Pseudomonadaceae; genus Pseudomonas; species Pseudomonas sp. NFPP07. The sequence continues at coordinate 641,334 of NZ_FOXG01000001.1, read as the reverse complement.
CCGTCGCAAGGCCATGCTGCAGGACATCGCCGTCCTGACCGGCGGTACCGTCATCTCCGAAGAGATCGGCCTGAGCCTGGAAAGCACCACCCTGGAGCACCTGGGTAACGCCAAGCGCGTGATCCTGTCCAAAGAAAACACCACCATCATCGACGGTGCTGGCGTTGAAGCGGACATCCAGGCTCGTGTGACCCAGATCCGTCAACAAGTGGCCGACACTTCGTCCGACTACGACCGTGAAAAACTGCAAGAGCGTCTGGCCAAGCTGTCCGGCGGCGTTGCGGTGATCAAGGTTGGCGCCGGTTCCGAAGTTGAAATGAAAGAGAAGAAAGCCCGCGTTGAAGACGCCCTGCACGCTACCCGTGCAGCCGTTGAAGAAGGCGTGGTACCTGGCGGTGGCGTAGCCCTGATCCGTGCCCTGCAATCGATCAGCGGCCTGAAAGGCGACAACGCCGACCAGGACGTGGGTATCGCTGTTCTGCGTCGCGCTGTCGAAGCACCTCTGCGCCAGATCGTTGCCAACTCCGGCGACGAGCCAAGCGTAGTGGTCGACAAGGTCAAGCAGGGTGAAGGTAACTACGGTTACAACGCTGCTACCAGCGAATACGGCGACATGATCGAAATGGGCATCCTGGACCCAACCAAGGTGACCCGTTCGGCGCTGCAAGCGGCATCCTCCATCGGCGGTCTGATCCTGACCACCGAAGCGGCTGTTGCTGAAATCGTTGAAGACAAGCCTGCGGCTGGCGGCATGCCAGACATGGGCGGCATGGGTGGCATGGGCGGCATGATGTAAGCCAGCCTTACCCCTGTACGAAAAAGCCCCGCCGGCGAAAGCCGGCGGGGCTTTTTTATGGACGGGAGTTTTTGCCTGGGCCATCGCCGCGAGCAAGCGCGCTCCTACAGGTGTGCATGGTTTTGTAGGAGCGAGCTTGCTCGCGAAAAGACCTCAGGCCTTCACCGCTTCCGTCTCCATCACCGGCTCGGCCTTGGCTGCCGGTCGATAGAGAATGAAGTAGTACGCCCCCAGGCAGATCAGCCAGCAGAAGATCGCGGTCCAGACGTTGTGGGAGAAGAAGTGCGCACCCTGCAGCATGCGCCCGACCGAGAACACCGTGCCGAGGGCAAAGGCGAACACCAGCGCCTTGCGCGCCAGGCGCGGGCGCCGGTCACGCAGGACAAAAAACAGCGCGAACAGGGTGAAACCGGTGGCGGCATGGCCGCCTGGCCAGCAGCGACCGGGCTTGTCGGTCGCTGGCCGGGGGCTGAGCAGTTCGCTGTAGGTTTCCTTGCCGCCGAACTCTTTCAGGCTCCACGGGCACTGCACGGCGGTGACCGCCTTGACCGGGGTGACAAAGGCGGTGGCCAGGCCCAGGGACAGCACCAGGCAACCCAGCTCGCGTTTGAACGGCTTGAGACGCTGGACGAAGAAGGCGCCGATGAAGCCGACAATGGCCAGCACCGAAAAGACGATGACCAGCTGCTTGGCCCGGTCATGCAGGATATTTTCCAGGAAATAACTGTGGCCGCCGATGAAACCGCCAGCGGCGGGGTCATAAAAGTACCGGGCCAGGTCCATGTCCAGGGTGGTCAGTTCAAGCAGCAGCAGGATGACGGCAGCCAGGGCGGGAACGCCCAGGCAGATCCACCAGTTCAGCGCTCTGGAGGCGGGGCGGGCGAGGGTCAAAGTCATGGAAAGTCCTTCGAGAGAAGCGTTGCGGTCGCGGGTTCCCGCGGAGTCTGGAACTGTCCTTGTCGTCAGCGTGTGAACCCTGGGTGAAAAACTCGTCAAGGCCCTGGAACCCTGCAGCGGCATTCGCCGCGGGGGCTTGAACAACCCTAGCCGTCAGCCACGCTTGGCCTTAAGCTGCGCGAGCCAAGACGGGCGTAACTGTGTGCGGAGAGAGTGCCCATGCGAATTCTACTGGTTGAAGACAACCGCGATATTCTGGCCAACCTGGCCGACTACCTGGGGCTTAAAGGCTACACCGTGGACTGCGCCCAGGACGGTCTGTCGGGCCTGCACCTGGCCGCCACCGAACATTACGACCTGATCGTGCTCGACATCATGCTGCCGGGTATCGACGGTTACACCCTGTGCAAGCGCCTGCGCGAAGATGCCCGCCGCGATACGCCGGTGATCATGCTCACCGCCCGGGATCAACTGGATGATCGCCTGCAGGGCTTCAAGTCCGGGGCCGACGATTACCTGGTCAAGCCTTTCGCCTTGTCCGAGCTGGCCGCGCGCGTCGAGGCAGTCATGCGCCGGACCCAGGGCGGCGGGCGCCGGGCCTTGCAGGTCGGCGACCTGAGTTATGACCTCGACACCCTGGAGGTCACCCGCGAAGGGCGCCTGCTCAAGCTCAACCCGGTGGGGCTCAAGTTGCTGGCGGTGCTGATGCAGAAGAGCCCCCATGTGCTGCGCCGGGAAATTCTCGAAGAAGCGCTGTGGGGCGACGACTGCCCGGACAGCGACAGCCTGCGCAGCCATGTCCACCAATTGCGCCAGGTGATCGACAAGCCGTTCGGCAAACCGTTGCTGCATACCGTGCACGGTGTCGGTTACCGCCTGGCCGAGGGTCGTGATGGAGTTTAAGCAAAGCCTTTCCCAGCGGATCATCATCGCCTTTGCGCTGATGAGCGCGCTGGTCGCTGGAGCCTTCGCCCTGGGTATCGTGGCGACGGTGCACCTGGTGGAAGAGAAGCTGATTTCCGCGGGCCTGGGGGGCGACCTTCAGCGTCTGCTGTTGATGGACAACGTTTCCGACTGGAGCCACCGTCCCGAGCCGGACCAGCTGTTTTACTTCAGCGGCGGGCGCGGCGACTTCGAGCTGCCCAAGGATCTGCGGCATCTGGATCCGGGCTTTCATGAAGTCTTTCGCGAGCAGCTGTCGTATCACGCCATGGTCGAAGTGGTCGACGGTCGACGCTATGTGCTGCTGCAGGATCAGAGCGATTTCGAAGAGCGCGAACGGGTGCTCTTCGCGGTGGTGCTGGTGGGCTTCGTGCTGAGCCTGGCCTTGGCGGTGTTCCTCGGCTGGGTGCTGGCGCGTCGGGTGATGGCGCCGGTGGTGAGGCTGGCGCGGCAGGTGCGCCATCGCGACCAGTTGCTGGGGCTGGCGCCGCCATTGGCACCGGACTACGCGGCCGACGAAGTAGGGGAGTTGGCGGTGGCCTTCGACGCCACCCTGGGGCGCTTGCGCCAGGCCCTGAACCGCGAGCGCCTGTTCACCAGCGATGTCAGCCACGAACTGCGTACGCCGCTGATGGTGCTGGCCAGTTCCTGCGAGCTGTTGCTGGAAAACCCGGCGATCGATCAGCGCGGTCGGGCCCAGGTCGAGCGCATCGCCCGGGCGTGCGGCGAAATGCGTGAGCTGGTCCAGACCTTCCTGATGCTGGCCCGCGCCCAGCGCGAAGACGGCGGCATGTCGCCCCAGGCGACCTTGAGCCAGGTGGCCGAGGACCTGGTGAGCCTGTGGGGCGGACCGATCCGGCAAAAGGGCCTCGAGCTGATCTTCGACGCCGGCCAACCGCTGGACACCCGCTATAACGCCACCTTTTTGCACGCCGTGATGGGCAACCTGTTGCGCAATGCCTTGCATTACACCGAGCAGGGCTTCATTCGCTTGAGCCTTGAGCCGAGCGGCTTTGTGGTCGAGGACAGCGGTGTGGGCATTCCCGAGGAGAAACGCGAGGCGATGTTCGAGCCTTTCGTGCGCGGCAACGAGAAGCGCGGCGAGGGCCTGGGCCTGGGTCTGTCGCTGGTGCAGCGGATCTGCGAGGACCAGGGCTGGAGCGTCAGCCTCAGCACCATGGAGCCCAACGGCTGCCGGTTTCATGTCGAGTTGAACCGCCGCACGGCATGATGGGTCTCCATGACTGCTGCGCGGGTCGTCACGGGAATTTCCCCGGTTGATGGCCCCAGGCCACTTATGGGAGCCTGTAAAACTCTGAAATATTTCCGCTCTGGACCGGACGAAGTTTTCACAAAGACATGACCTGACGCTGACAAGCCGCTGCCTAAGGTGGGGCCATCAGATTCAGGAGACTGTGTGATGGCGACCCCGATCAAGCTGGAATTTTCCGAGAAGTACGACGAACAGCATGCTCAGGAGTATCTGCTCAAGCATCAGGATGGCGTCGCTCGCCGTCTGTCCCACAAGCGTGACGAGCAGTTGGCGCGTGCGGCTCTGGCCATGGCCGGAGAGCCGGGGCTGGTGCTTGACCTGCCTTGTGGTGCCGGGCGTTTCTGGCCGTTGCTGGCGGAGAAACCCAACCGCGTGATCATCGGTGCGGACAATTCCGCGGCGATGTTGAAGATCGCCACGGTGGCGCAACCGGCCGACGTGGTGAAACGGGTACAACCCTTGCAGACGTCTGCCTTTGACATCGACTTGCCGGACAACGCCGTCGACAGCATTTTCTGCATGCGGCTGCTGCACCACATTGGCGAGTCGTCCCATCGCCTGGCTCTGCTCCGGGAGTTCCAGCGGGTTACCCGGGACAGCGTGATCGTTTCACTGTGGGTCGACGGCAATTTCAAGGCCTGGAAACGCAAGCGCATGGAAGTGCGGCGCAAGGAGGAATCCGGGCAGGAAGGTTACCAGAACCGTTTTGTGTTACCGGCTGCCACGGTTGAAGAAGAATTCAAGCAGGCCGGGTTTCGCGTTCAGGATCATCTGGACTTTTTTCCGCTCTACGCCATGTGGCGAGTCTACGTATTACGCAAGAGGTAACAGGATGGCCGTTGAATGTGCACCGGGAATGGAAGTCGCTGCTGCGGACCGTTTCGACTACTTCTGGAATCAGCAGGGGGAGTGGGTCGAAGAGCCCAATCAACGTCGAGGCGGGGAAAGTGGCGTCCAACGTCTTCCGGGCACTGACGGGCGTGTGCTGTATGCCAAGCGCCAGGTCGGCCATATCTATCGCAGCTGGTTGCACCCCTTCGGCCGCCCCACGGTGCTGCGCGAACAGGATGCGCTCAAGGGCCTGAGCCAGCTCAACGTGGCGGTGCCGCACCTGGTGTTCTGCGGTGCGCAGCATGATTCCCAGGGCCAGTGGCGTGCGTTGCTGGTGACCGAGGCGCTGGACGGCTTCGTGGAAATCGACCACTGGTACGCCGCTGGCGAGCGCGAGCGCCACGGCGAGGCCCTGCACGAGCGTGTGCTCAAGGAACTGGCGGCCACGCTGGCGCGCATGCACCGGGGCCGCTGGCAGCATGGCTGCCTGTATAGCAAGCATGTGTTCGTGCGGGTCACGGGTGAGGGCGAAGCGGCGAAGGTGGATATCGCGCTGCTGGATTTCGAGAAATGCCGCCAACGCCTGACCGCTAAACGGGCCGCCGCCCATGACATCAAACAATTGCGGCGCCACTCGTCGTGGAGCACCACGGACTGGGACAAACTCTACTATTTTTATAGGACGGCGTTTGGCAGCGCTATCAAAGGCTTATAGTGATGAAGCTCGAAATTGCACGAGGTTTGTTTTTGGTAGGAGCCTTGGCAGTTGCATCCTTGGCGGTGGCTGCATGGGAGCAGCCACGCATGGAAGTCCTCAGTACGGCGCAGGGTGATGCGCATTGCCCGTTGCCACGGGTCGTCAAGACGACCCAGGGAGCCCAACCCGATCGTGACCTGTTGTTGTTCATGTTCGGCCTGACTCAGGGAATGAGGCCACAGAGTTGAAGACCATCAAGCCCGATAAAAAGGCCTCGCATCGCGAGGCCTTTTTTATTGCGCGCCCTTCACTTGTCCGGCCTGGCCAGCAGGGTGTAGATGCAGGGCAGCACGAACAGGGTGAACAGGGTGCCGATCGACATCCCCGTGGCGATCACCGTGCCGATGTCGAACCGGCTGACCGCGCCGGCGCCCGTGGCCAGGATCAGCGGCACCATGCCGAAGACCATCGCCGCGGTGGTCATCAATACCGGCCGCAGGCGAATGGCCGCGGCGGCTTCCACGGCCTCGCGCGGCGTCAGTCCCTGGTCCTTGCGCAGCTGGTTGGCGAACTCGACGATCAGGATCCCGTGCTTGCTGATCAGGCCGATCAGGGTCACCAGCCCGACCTGGGTATAGATGTTCATGCTCGACCAACCGAGAAACAGTGGGATCAAGGCCCCGCAGATCGACAGCGGCACCGTCACCAGGATCACCACCGGATCGCGGAAACTCTCGAACTGCGCCGCCAGCACCAGGAAAATGATCGCCAGCGCCAGGCCAAAGGTCACCCACAGCGCGCTGCCTTCCTGGACGAACTGTCGTGAGGCCCCGGCATAGTCGAAGGCGTAGCCTGGTGGGGTCTCTTCCTCGGCGATCTGGCGCACGGTATCGATCGCTTCACCCATGCTCACGATCGGGAATCCGGAAATGGTCGCGGCGTTGAGTTGCTGGAACTGGTTGAGCTGCCGTGGCCGGGCCCGATCGTGGACAGTGATCAGGGTCGACAGCGGCAGTGCCTCGCCCTTGGCGTTTTTCACGTAGTAGTTGTTCAGCCATTCGGGGTTGTCGCGATAAGGCCGTTCGACCTGGGCGATGACCTTGTAGCTGCGTCCCTCGATGGTGAAGCGGTTGATTTCCGCCTCGCCGAGCAAGGTGGCCAGGGTCCCGCCCAGGTCCAGCATCGACACCCCCATCTGCGCCGCCTTGGCGCGGTCGATGTCGACCACCACTTCCGGCTTGTCGAAGGCCAGGTCGATATCGACAAAGGCGAACTTGCCCGATTCCATGGCGCGTTTCTTCACCCGGTCGGACAGTTCCAGCAGCGACTCGTAATTATTGGGGCTATTGATGATGAAGGCGAACGGCAGCCCTTCTCCGGTGCCCGGCAGGGACGGCAGGTTGAAACCGAAGACCTGCAGCCCGGCGATGCCCGCGAGCCGGGCCTGGACTTCGGGCAGGATCTGCATCTGCGTGCGCTTGCGCTCGTTCCAGGGCTTGAGCAGGAAGCCGCCGATCCCCGATTGCACGCCGTTGAAGCCGTTGATCTGGAACGAGGAGTAGTACTCGGGGAACGTCTTGAAGATCTCCAGGAACTCGTCGGTGTAGGCGTTGAGGTAATCCAGGTTGGCCGGCTGGGGCGCGGTGGCCATCATGAAAATGATGCCCTGGTCCTCGTCCGGGGCCAGTTCCGACTTGGTGAAGGTGAGCAGGGCCGGGATCAGGCACAGCACGATCAGGGCGAACACCAGGACCACCGGCCGGGTGTTGAGGGTGCCATGCAGCAGGCTCTGGTAGCGGCGCTTGAGGCTTTCGAAAATCAGGTCGAGGCGGTGGGCCAGGCCGCTGGGGTTTTCATCGTGGCGCAGCAGCAGGGCGCACATCATCGGCGACAGGGTCAGGGCGACGATGCCGGAAATCACCACCGCGCCGGCCAGGGTCAGGGCGAACTCCTTGAACAGCGCCCCGGTGAGCCCTTGCAGGAAGCCGATGGGGGCGTAGACCGCCGCCAGGGTGATGGTCATCGACACCACCGGCATGGCGATTTCCCGGGCGCCTTCGAGGGCCGCGTCCAGCGGCGTCTTGCCTTCCTCGATATGGCGGTGGATGTTTTCCACCACCACGATCGCGTCGTCCACCACCAGGCCGATGGCCAGTACCATCGCCAGCAGGGTCAGCAGGTTGATCGAGTAGCCCATCAACTGCATGAAGAACATCACGCCGATCATCGACAGCGGAATGGTCACCACCGGGATCACCACCGAATGCAGCGCGCCGAGGAACAGGAACACCACCACGATCACGATCAGCACGGCTTCGAACAGGGTCTTCACCACCTCGTTGATCGAGGCCTGGATGAACAGCGTGGCGTCGTAGGCGATCTCCGACTTGAGGTTGGGCGGTAGCTGGGCCTCCAGCTCCGGCATGATCTTGCGCACTTCCTTGATCACGTCCAGCGGGTTGGCGTTGGGGGTCGCCTTGATGCCGATATAGACCGAAGGAATGCCGCCAAAGGAACTGATGGCGTTGTAGTTCTCCGCGCCCATCTCGACCCGTGCCACGTCGCTGAGCAGCACCCGGCTGTCACCCTCGGTCCGCAGGGGAATGGCGGCGAAGGCTTCGGCGGATTTCAGTTCGGTGCTGGCGTTGATGCTGGTGACCACGTACTCGCCCTTGATCTCACCGGCCGCGGACAGGAAGTTGTAGCGGCGCACCGCGCTGGTTACGTCGCTGGCGCTCAGGCCGTAGCCGGCGAGCTTGACCGGGTCCAGCCACAGGCGCATGGCGAATACCTGGTTGCCGAGGATCTCGGCCTCGGCCATGCCCGGCAGGGTCGCCAGCTTCGGCTGGATCACCCGCGACAGGTAGTCGGTGATCTGCGGGTTGCTCAGCTCCTGGCTGAAGAAGCTGATGTACATCAGCGCCGAGGCGTCGGCGGCTTCCTTGCTCAGCACCGGGTCCTCGGCGTCCTGGGGCAGTTTGTTCTTCACCTCGTTGGCCTTGGCTAGCAGCTCGGTGAACAGGCGGTCGCTGTTGGCGCCGATACGGGCGTAGATCGAGATCACCGAGAAGTTCTGGCGACTGACCGAGGTCATGTAGTCGATGCCCTCGGCACTGGCCAGGCTCTGCTGCATCGGTTGGGTGATATAGCCCTGGATGGTCTCGGCGTTGGCCCCGGGGTAGGCGGTGGTTACCGTGATCAGGGCGTTTTCCATTTGCGGATACTGGCGCAGCGGCAGTTTGCTCCAGGCCTGGAAGCCCAGCAGCACGATCAGCAGGCTGACCACGGTGGCCAGGACCGGACGACGGATGAACGGATCTGTAAAAGCCATGAGGATTCCTTGATCAGTTCGCGCGTGGCTGGCCGCTCTGTTCGGGGGGCAGCATCTTGTCCGGGGTGATGGCGATGTGGGCGCCATGGTCCAGCTTGATCTGCCCGGCGCTCACCACCTGTTCGCCGCTGCTCACGCCCTTGTTGATCAGCACCAGGCCGTTACGCCGTTCGCCGGTTTCGATGAAGCGCCGCTCGGCGATCAGCACCGGCTGGCCCTTGTCGTCTTTCTCCGGGCTGCCGTCGGCGGCCTTTTTCTCGGCAACCACGTACAGCGAGTTACCGTACAGGGTGTAGGTGATGGCGCTCTCCGGTACCACCACCCGGGGCTGGGGATCGGGCAGCAGCACCTGCAGGTTGGTGAACATGCCCGGCAGCAGCTTGCCGTCGGGGTTGGCCAGGGTGGCGCGCACCTGCACGTTGCGTGTGGTGTCTTCGACCTTGGGGTTGATGGCGCTGATGGTGGCGGTGAACTGTTCCGCCGGATAGGCGGAGACCATCACGCTGACCGATTGGCCCAGGGCGATTTTCGGCACGGCCTGTTCCGGGACGAAGAAGTCCACGTACAGGCTGCTGAGGTCTTGCAGGGTGGCGATTACCGTGCCGCTGGCGAGGTAGTCGCCGACATCCACATGACGAATGCCGATGGTGCCGCTGAAGGGCGCGAGCAGGCGTTTTTTCGCCAGTGCCGCCTTGAGCTGATTGACCGTGGCCTTGTTCTTTTGCAGCACCGCCGACAGCCGATCGTATTCGCCGCGGGAAATCGCCTGGCTGCCCACCAGTTGGCTGCCGCGGCCGAAGTCCAGCCGGGACAGGCCCAGGTCGGCCTGGGCGGTTTCCAGCAGGGCGCTTTCCACGTCGCTGTCGAGTTGCAGCAAGGGCTGCCCGGCGCTGACCTTCTGCCCGGACTCGAACTGCAGCTCCTTGACGGTCCCGGCTACTTCCAGGCTGAGGTTGACCCCCTGCAGGGCCTTGAGGGTGCCGACCGTGGGCAGGCGGGTTTGCCACGGTTGTTCGCGAGCCGTGGCCACGGCCACGCTGATCGGCGGCTTGGGCACCGAGAAGAGCTTGACCTGCTGATAGATGGAGAAGGCCTTGTAGCCTGCCAGCAACAGCACGATCAGCAGGACGACACCCAACATGATAAACATGCGGCGACGCAGCATATTCCGGTTCCTTGGAAAACGAAGCTGGGAAAACCAAGCTGATTGCCGAAGACATTACTCCGACTTTCCGGGGGCTTCCAGATGACAATCCGGTCATCCGGAGTCCTGTTTTCCAATCCTGTGCGGCGGCGAAAAACTAGACCAGGTGCAAATGGTTGTCCCAGAGCCCTGCCGGCAAATCCAGGGGTTTTGCCACCAGTTGTTTCTGGCGACAGTCATAGAAGCGGCAACGCCCCTGGCCCGAGGTCACGACAAAACCATCCGCCACCGCACCGACCCCGGCACAGTCCGGCAAGGGGGCATCCAGGCGCACTTCGGCGCTGTCCAGGTCCCAGATGAAAAAACGGTTGCCGCGCGGGGCGGTGAGGGCCACCAGGCGCAGTTCGCTGTGCACCGCGACGCTGGCGGTGTAATGCGCCATCGCCTGCAACTGGTGCTCGGCCACCGGGAAGGCCTGGAACGGTTGGCCCGGGCGCTTGATCGCCAGCAGTTGCGACGACTCATGGGCATCGCCCATGAACTGCTGGCCGGTGACGATGGTGCCGTCGCCGGCGATGCCCATGTGGCGCACGCTGTTCATCTGCTGGGCCAGGGTTTCCTTGCTCAGCAGGTTGCCGTCGCGCTGCATCAGCACCAGGCTCGGTTCCATGGCGTCGAGGTTCATCTCGACGCGGCTTTCCGCTTCGGTGCGAATCCCGCCGTTGGCCACCACCAGGGTTTCGCCGTCCGGCATCCATGACACCTGGTGCGGGCCGATGCCGTGGGTCGGGATCTCGCCGCTGTGCACCAGGCGTTCGCCCTCGAACCGGTATACCCCGAGCAGGCCACGACCCGGATCGCTTGTGTCGTTCTCGGTGGCGTACAGCCAGTCGCCGCTCTTGTGGATCACCGCGTGGCCATAGAAGTGCCGGTTCGGCTGCGAGGCCAGGGTTTGCAGGAGGGTGCCGTCGCGCAGGTCGATCAGGTAGCTTTCGGTGCCCGGGCGACGGGCGACGAACAGGGCGATCGGCAGCGTCGGTTGGTTGACGATGTCATGGCAACGTTGACCGACCCGGGTGGCGAACACTTGCGTGCCGTCCAGGCGATAGCCAACGGCGTAGTGCTTGCCGTCACCGTCATCGCGCGCCGAGAGCAGCAGCGGGCCTTGGTCCTTGTGCTTGAACAGCGTCCAGCCACCCAGCGTGACGGCGCTCAGCAGCAGGCTGCCGAGTGCCAAAGCCTGACGTCGCAGCATGATCAGTCACCGTCGTTGGCGTTGAAGCCCAGTTGGATGCCCAGCGCCTTGGCCAGCTCGCCTTCGTGCAAGCGGTGGACGACGTTGAGGCTGTCGTAGATATCGTTCAGTTGCTGGCGGCCGGCGTCGTCGGCCAGCAGCTCGGTCAGCGAACGCTGGGTGCTGGCGAACAGCTTCAGCGAGGCGGCGTAGGCGGCATCGATCTTGTCGGCCAGCGGCTTCTGCTCGGCCGGCAACAGGCCGCGCAGGCCCTTGTTGTCGACTCCGGCCCAGACGGTCTGGGCCGCGGCGAGGCTGGCTTCCAGGCTCTGCATGGACGACTGGCTGCGCCAGGCGTCGGCCTGGAACGGCTGTGGAATGCCCTTGCTCTGACGGCCCATCGGCGTGCCGAGCTTCTTCTTCAGGGTGTCCAGCGCGGTGACCTGGACCCGCAGCAGGTCGGCGATGGCCTCATGGGAGTCGGCGTAGCGCTGGTTGGGGAACTTGCTCATCTGCGCGAGCATGCCGTCGCTGGTGTTCCAGCGCGACAGGATCTCTTCGGCGAGCTGCTTCTGGCGTTCGCCAATGGCGCTCAGCAGCGGGCAGTAGCGGGCTTTCTGCTCGCTGTTGGCCATGTCGATCTTGCTGTCGAACAGGATGTATTCGTAGGCCGAGAGGCCTTGCACCACGACGCTGGACTTGGCCAGGGAGGCGGCGTCTATCTGCGGCGTGGCGCTGACCAGCTGTTCGACCTGACGACCGACCAGGTTCTTCTTGTCCGGCCAGAACTGCACTTGCCAGGAGCGGTTGCCCTCGGCCAGCGGACCGATCAGCAAGGGTTGCAGCTCGGCCCAGGCTTTCTGCGCGTGCAGGAAGTCGGCACGGGCGGTGTCCAGGCTTTGCTTGCCTTCACAGAAGGCCAGGGCGCTGATCGCCAGCTGGCGGTCGGCTTCGACCCAACGGCTGTAGGTCGGCAGGATCACCTGTTTGGCGATGGCCGCCGAGGTCACGGCTTGTGGGTCCTGCGGCGAGCAGGCGCCCAGGGCGAGCGCGGCAAGGCTGGTGAACAACAGCTTGGGACGGAACATGTTCGGGCTCCCGCTTCTTGTAAGAAGGCGTTAAAGAGAATTCAGGAATGCCAGCAACGCAGCGCGCTGCTCGGCATTGAAGGATAAAACCTGTCGCTGCGCCGCCTGGGCCTCGCCGCCGTGCCAGAGCACGGCTTCGAGCAGGTTGCGGGCGCGACCGTCATGCAGGAACTGGGTGTGGCCGCTGACCGTTTGCGTCAGGCCGATCCCCCACAACGGCGGCGTGCGCCAGTCGCGGCCGCCGGCCTGGAATTCGCTGCGGTGGTCGGCCAGGCCTTCGCCCATGTCGTGCAGCAGCAGGTCGCTGTAGGGGCGTATCACTTGATTGGCCAGCTCGGGTTCCGCGGCGTCGGCGGCGGTGGTGAACCGGGGGGTATGACAGGACTGGCAGCCGGCCTGGTAGAACAGGTTCTTGCCGGCCAGCACCTGTGGCGAGCCAACCTCGCGGCGCGCCGGCACCCCGAGGTTGCGGCTGTAGAACAGCACCAGGCGCAGGATGTTGTCGCTGACTTCCGGTTCGCCATCCGGCCCGTTGCCGTTGGGGGCTTGCTTGCAGGCGGTCTGGGCGTCGGTGCAGTCATCGAAGGGTCTCAGGCTGGTGGTCAGGCCCATATCACCAGAGAACGCGTGAACATTTTGTTGATTGAGGTTGGGCTGTCCGGCTTTCCAGCCAAAACGCCCGAGTACGGTCTTTTGCTGGGCATCGTCCCAGACCCGGTTCGGCCGTCCTGCGATGCCGTTATTGGCCTTGGCCTGCGCTTGGGCATTGGCCAGGATCGCCGCCTCGGGGATGGCTTCGAGCAGGCCCAGGCCGATCATCGGCGGCGCCACGCGGGCCGAGAAACGGGTGTCGGGATGCATCGGGCCATAGCCGAGCTGGGTGATCTGCAGCTTCGGTTTGCGCAGTTCGACTTCGCTGCCGTCCTTGAAGCGCACGGTCAGCGGTTCGTACTCGACCCGCACCTTGCCTTCCGGGGCGACACCAGGCACCGCCATGTCCTGGAACTGCCCGCCGTACACCGGCTCGGGCACGATGCCCAGCTGCTCGATGACCTTGGCGTAGGCCGGCTCATTGGGGATCGACAGGCGCACCAGCATCGACACGGCGTTATCCGAGTCGGGCGTCGGCGGGTGGCCGCGGCCGTCCTTGATATGGCAATTCTGGCAGCCGTTGGTGTTGAACAGCGGGCCCAGGCCATCGCGGGCGGTGGTGGTCGAAGGTGCGATCACCCAGGGGCTGCGGAAGAAACTGTTGCCGACGCTGAAGTCCAGGCGCCGGGTCGGCGACAGGTTGGCCGACGGCATGGAAAAGGCGTTCTGGTCGCTCTTGCGCACGGTCGCTTCACCGCCGGAACGCGCTTCGCCCGGCTCGGCCTGGGTAAAACGCGGAGTGTCATCGCAGGCACTCAGGCTCAAGGCCATGAACAGCGCAGACCAGCGAAGCAGCGACGGGGGCATCGGATATCCTGCAGGACGAGCAAAACAAGGGCGCAAAGTCTAACAGGGCAGGGGAGTTTGAATAAGAGGAATTATCGTTCCGCTTGACGTGGGACAACGCAAGCGAAGCCTGCCTGTCGCTGTCCCCCGGCTCTGGTCTGGTCCTGTAGCCGCTGCCGCAGGCTGCGATCGCCACCGCAGGGGGCGCAGGGTTTAAAGAGCGCTGAAGGCCTGCGGCCTTCTCGCAGCCTGCGGCAGCGGCTACAGGGGACGGGTCATAGGCAGGCACAAAAAAGGCGACCCGAAGGTCGCCTTTTCATTCCCGCAACAGTGATCAGAACTCGTGATCGGCGTTGTCCGGGTTCAGGTCGCTGATGCCCAGCTTGCCCGCGGCCTGTTCGATCGAACCGGTCTGCTTGACCAGTGCGGCGATGGCGTCACGCACGATCTGGTTGCCCGCGTCGTTGCCGGCAGCGATCAGCTGGTCGTAGTGCTCACCCTTGTTGGCGTGATCGACCATGACCTGGATCTTGGCTTCGGTGGCGGCCAGGTCGGCTTTCAATGCGGTGTCGGCGGCCGGGTCGATTTTCGCCACCAGCGACGACAGGCTGGCGCCGGTCAGCTTGGTGCCGTCGACGCGGGTGTATTCGCCCAGGTACACGTTGCGGATGCCCTTGGCATCGTAGAAGTGCGAGTTGTGGGTGTTGTCGCTGAAGCAGTCCTGTTCGTCTTCAGGGGAGTTGGCTTCCAGGGACACCTTCATGCGCTCGCCCGCCAGTTCGCCCAGGGACAGGCTGCCCATGCCGAACAGCATTTTGCGCAGGCCGCTTTCAGCCGGTTCGGCTTCCAGGGTGGCGCGGTAGTTGTCGGCCACGTTCGGCTTCCAGTTGCCGACCATTTCTTCCAGGTCGTTGACCAGCAGTTGGGTCACGGCTTTCAGGTAGGCACGGCGACGGTCGTTGTGGCCGCCGGTGGCGCCGGCGCCTTCCAGGTAGTCGGAAGCCGGACGGTTGCCGGCGCCAGGGCCGGTGCCGTTCAGGTCCTGGCCCCAGAGCAGGAATTCGATGGCGTGGTAGCCGGTGGCGACGTTGGCCTCGGAACCGCCCAGCTCGTTGAGGCTGGCGAGTTTTTCCGGAGTGATGTCTTTCACGTCGACCTTGTCTTCGCCGACCTGGACTTCAGTGTTGGCGATGATGTTGGCGGTGGCGCCCGGGTTACCCAGCGCGTGCTCGTAGGACTTGTCGACGTAGTCGATCAGGCCTTCGTCCAGCGGCCAGGAGTTCACCTGGCCTTCCCAGTCGTCGACGATGGTGTTGCCGAAGCGGAACACTTCGCTCTGCAGGTAAGGCACGCGAGCCGCGACCCAGGCAGCCTTGGCGGCTTTCAGGGTGTCGGCGTTGGGCTTGGCGAGGAAGGCGTCGATCGCGGTCTGCAGGGTCTTCGCGGTGGATTCGGCATCGCTGTACACGGCGAAGACCATGTCGGCGTAATGCGCGACGACCGCCTTGGCCGCCGCTTCATCGACCTTGCCGGCCGCAGGAGCGGTGGCCGGGGCTGCGGTGCTGGCGGCTGGGGTAGCGGCTTGCGGCGCGGCAGCCTGGTCTTTGCCTTCGCCGCAACCGGCGAGGGAAATAGCGATGGCCAACAGACTGGCGGTAGCCAGAGGCATACGAATCATGGCGAACATCCTGCTTCGAGAGAGGGGTGGAGTGGCGCGGGGGACGCGCAAAACTGCGACATAATGCGAAAGATTTGCATTATGTGTAAAGGGTTGCGGTTGTAAATATTTCCTATTCAGAACGCGATTGCGCTGGATCAGGCTTATGCGCGCAATCGGGTCTTCAGAAGATGGCCGCGTTACTGCGCTGGGCCTGTTTCAGGTAGACGCTCAGCTCCCGTGCCGGCAGGGGTTTGCTGTAGTGATAACCCTGACCTTCGTGGCAGCCTTCGGAGATGATGTAGGCCTCTTGCTCGGCGGTTTCCACGCCCTCGGCGATCACCTGCATGCCCAGGCTTTTGCCCAGCTGGATGATCGCCCGCACGATGGTCGCATCGTCGTCGTCATCCAGCAGGTCCTGGACGAAGCTCTTGTCGATCTTGATCTTGTCCAGCGGCAGGCTCTTGAGGTAGCTCAGGGACGAGTAGCCGGTACCGAAGTCGTCGATGGCGATCAGCGCCCCCGAACGGCGCAGGCTCAACAGGTGCTGGGCAGCGGTGCTGATGTCTTCCATCAGGCCGGTTTCGGTGACTTCCAGCTCCAGGCTGCGCGGCGGCAGGCGATAGATCTGCAGCAGGTTGTTGACCACCCGCGGCAGCTCGGCGTGGTGCAGTTGCACGGTGGACAGGTTGACCGCCATGCGCAGGTCGCTGAAGCCCAGGTCATGCCATTCGCGCAGTTGGCGGCAGGCCTGGTCCAGCACCCATTCGCCGATGGCGATGATGGTGCCGTTCTGCTCGGCCAGGGGAATGAACAGGTCTGGCGGGACGAAACCGTGTTCCGGGTGCTGCCAGCGCAGCAGCGCCTCGACCCCGACCACCCGATGATCGCGGTAGCTGATCTGCGGCTGGTAGACCAGGTGGAACTGCTCGCGGCTCAGGGCTTCGCGCAGGTCTTTTTCCAGTTCGCGGCGCCGGCGCATCTCGCTGTCGACGCTGGCGATATAGAACTGATAACGGTTGCGCGACCGGCTCTTGGCCAGGGTCATGGTCTGCTCGGCTTTCTGTAGCAGCTTCTCGGTGCTGTCGCCGTCTTCCGGGAACAGGGTGATGCCGATGGTGGCGCGCAGGCGGATTTCCTGGTGGTCGAGGGCGAACGGTGCTTCCAGGTCGTCGAGAATGCTCTGCGCCAGTTCGGCGGCTTCGTAGGGTTGTTCGATATCGGCCTGGACCAGGGCGAACTGGTCGCCGCCGAGGCGGGCGAGGGCGCCCAGGCGGCCACTGTGGGCCCGCAGGCGATCGGCCAGGGCCAGCAGCAACTGGTCGCCGGTCTGGTAGCTGAACTGTTCGTTGATGCCCTTGAAGTCGTCGAGGCCGACACAGAGCACCGCGACCCGGCGTTGCAGGCGGCCGGCGTCGATCAGGATCTTGTCCAGTTGCTGCTGCAGTTGCTGGCGGTTGGGCAGGCCGGTGAGGAAGTCGTACTGGGCCATGCGCAACAGGCTGTTTTCCGCTTCATGGCGCAGGTGCGTGTTGCGTTCGATCGATGCCAGCAGCTGGTTGGCGGTATTGATCCAGATCCCCAGCTCGTTTCGCTCGTGGCCCTTGAGCAACGGGATCTGATGTTCGCTGGGGCGGTCCGGGTTGATGGTGGTCAGGTGCTCGATGATCCGCGACAGCGGCTTGGTCAGCAGCCAGTGGTAAACCAGGTACAGCACCAGGCCCATGGCCAGGGCGCGCAGTACGCCGGAAATGAAAATGATCACCGAGCTGACGATAAACCCCTGGCCGTAGGTGGCCGTGTCCAGGGTGATGCTCAGGTCGCCGTAGTATTCGCTGTAGGGCCCGCGACCCACCAATTGGGTGGTGAAAGTGCGCTCCTTGCCGAGGATCAGATCGGTCAGCCAGCGGCTGGGGGAGTTCTGCAATTCACGGGTTTTTTCCGCGAGCATGGTTTCGTTGGGATGGCCAATGGAGGCCATGCGCACAGCATCGTCCTGGAACAGGCCTTCGATGACTTGCATGCCCATTTCGCGGTCCAGGCTGTAGACGGCCTGGGTCGAGGGGTCGCGAAACATGTCGAGAATGCGCTGGGCATCATTAGCGACCGCCTGCCGAGTCTTATAAGCATCGAAGACGATTTGTGCGCAGCTCAGCACTACGCCCACTATCAGTGCCGACAGCAGCACAACCCGGAGCAACTTCACCGACAAGCTGTTTTTGAGTTCCAGCTTCAAAGGGTTATTCCTTGTTCCGTGCGGGTAGCGTCAAGTTGCCATGAGTATTGGCAATCCCGTGATGGCAGTCAAAGGGACAATCAGGCCCAGGATATTTCACCTGGAGGCTTGGTTGGAATGCCGGGAGCCAGCATATCCGCGCTTATCGGTTATATGTCGGTAGCCAAGCCTTGCAACTTGAGGGACAGCGGCGATTTTTTACCTGAGCGGATGTTAGCGCGCCGGGCTGGCGCGGCAAGCCGGCCGCTTGCCGGTAAAACGAAAAAACCCGGCAATGCCGGGTTTTTTTGACTGCAAACGGGCTTAGGCGACGAAGGTCTTGCCTTCGAACTGCTCGGCCACGAATTTCCAGTTGACCAGGTTCCAGAACGCTTCGACGTATTTAGGACGCAGGTTGCGGTAGTCGATGTAGTAAGCGTGTTCCCAGACGTCGCAGGTCAGCAGCGGGGTGTCGCCGCTGGTCAGCGGGTTGCCGGCGCCGATGGTGCTGGCCAGGGCCAGGGAACCGTCAGCCTTTTTCACCAGCCAGCCCCAACCGGAACCGAAGGTGCCGACGGAAGTCTTGGTGAATTCTTCTTTGAACTTGTCGAACGAGCCGAAAGCGGCGTTGATGGCTTCAGCCAGAGCGCCGGTTGGTTGACCGCCGGCGTTTGGTGCCAGGCAGTTCCAGTAGAAAGTGTGGTTCCAGACCTGAGCGGCGTTGTTGAAGATACCGCCCGAGGAAGACTTGACGATCTCTTCCAGGGTCTTGCCTTCGAACTCGGTGCCTGGCACCAGGTTGTTCAGGTTCACGACATAGGTGTTGTGGTGCTTGTCGTGGTGGTATTCCAGGGTTTCCTTGGAAATGTGCGGCTGCAGGGCATCGTGTGCGTAAGGCAGCGGCGGCAATTCGAAAGCCATGATGATTCTCCTAATCAGGTCAGTTGCGGTGAGCGCAAGGCCGATCACGGGCGGCCAGACAAGCGCCGGGGAGTTTGTACTCTTTGCGGCGCAGGGTTCGGATCATAGCACCGGGGGTGCGGCTTAACCACGCAACAACTGTGTGGGATAGAGGTTCAAGGGGATGCCCTCGCTAAATGACGAAACGCGTTGGCGCTGTGATCGTGCCAGGCAAGGCGCGGGATGCAGAGGATGCTTTTTGCCTCTTCAAGTCCCGCAACGCAGCATGGCACGATCACAGCGCCAACCCGAAGGGCCGTCGCCCCGCAAAGCGCAATCCGTCGTTGTTCGTCGCTCATTTGGACCACCAAACCACGCTCCTCACGCCTAGTCTTGCGCTTTGCGGGGCGGCGGCGCGCTCGTCATTTAGTGAGGGCATCCCCTTAGCCTTTTGGAATAAATCATGCGGCAGTGATGAGTTGAACCGCGACGCTGAACATCATCACCGCCACCAGCAGGTCGAGAATGCGCCAGGTGCTCGGCCGTGCCAGCCACGGAGCCAGCCATGCGGCGCCGAGGGCGAGGGTGAAAAACCATAGCAGCGAAGCACTGGCCGCCCCGACCACATAGGCGCCGGGTTCGGTCTGTTGCGCCCCCAGCGAGCCGATCAGCAGCACCGTGTCCAGGTACACATGGGGGTTGAGCAGGGTCACCGCCAGCGCACTGAGCAGCACCGCGCGCAGCGAGCGCACGGTCTGGTTCTCGCCCTGCTGCAGGCTCTGTCTGGAACAGGCGCGACGCAGGGCCTGGCTGCCGTACCAGATCAGGAACGCGGCGCCGCCCCAGCGGGCAACCGCCAGCAGTGTCGGGCTCTGCGCCAGCACCGTGGCCAGGCCGAATACCCCGGCCGCCACCAGCAACGCATCGCAGGTCACGCACAGCACGGCCACCGGCAGGTGGTGTTCGCGCCGCAGGCTCTGGGCCAGGACAAACGCATTCTGGCTGCCGATCGCCATGATCAGCCCGGCCGCCACCAGCAGCCCGTTAACGTAGCTCTGCCACATGGCGTTTACTCCTCGCCCGCCGCCAGTTGCCGCAGCACGCCCATGGCGCGCTCGGCATCGGCCTTACCGACAAACAGATGATCGTGGTAGTAGCCGGCGATCACGTTGCAGCTGATCCCGGCCTTGCCCAGGGCGCTGGCGAACGCCGCGGTCAGGCCGACGGCTTCCAGGGCCGAATGCACGTTCAGGGTGATCCAGGCCGCGACGTAATCGAAACTCAGCCCCAGCCGCTCGGCCTGCTGGCGCTCGAGGATCACCGTGAGTCCTTCCTGCTCGCGAAAGCTGCCCAGTACGTCGCTACCTTCGAGCAGCGCGCGATCGGCGATGGAGCAGAACACGTAGTCGCCGTGGTTGAGCTGCGGGCTCATGCTGCGCAGCAGGGTATCGAGGGAGGTTTCGCCAGCCATGAAAAAGGTCCTTGAACGAGAAAGCATGCTGGCTATTCTCCGGTTGCAGGCTGTATAAGAAAAACCAATATTGCTGATCGCTCATTAGGAAAACTGATGTTCGACTATAAATTGCTGTCCGCCCTGGCCGCGGTGATCGAACAGGCCGGATTCGAGCGTGCCGCGCAGGTGCTGGGGTTGTCGCAGTCGGCCATTTCCCAGCGGATCAAGCTGCTCGAAGCGCGGATCGGCCAGCCGGTGCTGGTGCGGGTCACGCCGCCGGCGCCGACGGAAATCGGCCGGCGCCTGCTCAACCATGTGCAGCAGGTACGCCTGCTCGAACGCGACCTGCAGAGCCAGGTGCCGGCCCTGGACGAGGAAGGTTTGCCGGAGCGTCTGCGCATTGCCCTCAACGCCGACAGCCTGGCCACCTGGTGGGCCGAGGCGGTGGGCGACTTCTGTGCCGAGCAGCACTTGCTCCTCGACCTGATCGTCGAAGACCAGACCGTGGGCCTCAAGCGCATGCGCGCCGGCGAAGTGGCGGCCTGTGTCTGCGCCAGCGAGCGGCCGGTGGCGGGCGCCCGCAGCGTGCTGCTGGGCGCCATGCGCTACCGTGCCCTGGCCAGCCCGGCCTTCCTTGCGCGGCATTTTCCGCAAGGCGTGCAAGCCGAGCGCCTGGCCCGCACGCCAGCCCTGGTGTTCGGCCCGGACGATTTCCTGCAGCACCGCTACCTGGCGGCGCTGGGTGTCGACGGCGGGTTCGAGCATCACCTGTGTCCCTCGTCCGAGGGTTTTATCCGCCTGACCGAGGCCGGCCTGGGCTGGGGGCTGGTGCCCGAATTGCAGGTGCGCGACCAGTTGGCGCGGGGTGTGTTGGTGGAGCTTTTGCCAGATAAGCCGATCGATGTGCCGCTGTACTGGCATCATTGGCGCAATGGTGGCCAACTGCTGGGCCTGCTCACCGAGCACCTGGCGCGTTCTTCGGCGCAATGGCTGGTGCCCTTGGAGCAGCCATAAGCGTCAAGCGACAAGCTCCAAGTGGGCAGCTTGCGCTTTGGTTTTCAACTTGCAGCTTGCAGCTTGTAGCTCGTCACTGCGTTTTTTTAGGAGCAAGTCATGAAAATTCTGGTCACCGGCGCAAGCGGCTTCATTGGTGGACGCTTCGCGCGTTTTGCCCTTGAGCAGGGCCTGGATGTACGGGTCAACGGGCGTCGGGCCGAAGGTGTGGAGCATCTGGTGCGGCGCGGGGCCGAGTTCGTCCAGGGCGACTTGAGCGACGCGGACCTGGTGCGCGACCTGTGTCGCGATGTCGACGCGGTGGTGCATTGCGCGGGGGCGGTGGGGCTCTGGGGGCGCTATCAGGATTTTCATCAGGGCAACGTGCTGGTCACCGAAAATGTGGTCGAAGCCTGCCTCAAGCGCCATGTCCGGCGCCTGGTGCATCTGTCGTCGCCGTCGATCTATTTCGACGGTCGCGACCATCTGGGCCTGACCGAGGAGCAGGTGCCCAAGCGCTTCAAGCACCCTTATGCCGCCACCAAATACCTGGCGGAGCAGAAGGTGTTCGGCGCCCAGGAGTTCGGCCTGGAGGTGCTGGCGCTGCGCCCGCGCTTTGTCACCGGCGCCGGCGACATGAGCATTTTCCCGCGCCTGTTGAAGATGCAGCGCAAGGGCCGCCTGGCGATCATCGGCAACGGCCTGAACAAGGTCGATTTCACCAGTGTGCAAAACCTCAACGAAGCGCTGCTCAGCAGCCTGCTGGCCAGCGGCTCGGCCCTGGGCAAGGCCTACAACATCAGTAACGGCGCGCCCGTGCCGTTGTGGGACGTGGTGAACTACGTGATGCGCCAGATGGGTGTGCCGCAGGTCACGCGCTACCGCTCCTTTGGCCTGGCCTACAGCGTGGCGGCCCTCAATGAAGGCTTCTGCAAGCTCTGGCCGGGCCGTCCGGAGCCGACCCTGTCGCGCCTGGGCATGCAGGTCATGAACAAGAACTTCACCCTGGATATCAGCCGCGCCCGCCATTATCTGGATTACGAACCTAAGGTCAGCCTGTGGACGGCCCTGGATGAATTCTGCGGCTGGTGGAAGGCCCAGGACATACGCTGAAAATAAACACTGAACCGAGTTTGGGGTTCAGGGTCGATCAGGGCGGCGGGTTAGCGGTTTATACTCGCCGCATTCAGCTATCACCGCGGTTTTAGAAAGGTTGCCCCATGCGTAACGATGCCAACGACGACTTCGACGATGTTCCAAGCCTGCGTGCCGATACCCTCGACGATGATTTCCCGACCACCGCCGCGGGCCGCGCGCGTACTTCGGTGCATTCGCGCAGCGTGCCGGCAGCCAAGGTCAAGGCACCGAGTGCCGGGCCGCTCTGGGCGCTGGTCGGCGCCTTGTTCTTCGCCTTTATCGGCCTGGCCTGGTGGAGCTTCCAGCAGATCTCGCTGATGGAGCAGCAACTGGTCGCCACCCAGGAAAGTTTCGCCCGCATCAGCGAAGAAGCGGCGGGGCGCCTGCAGGATATTTCCGGCAAGGTGGTGGCCAGCCAGTCCAGCGTCAACAGCGACAGCGAAGCTTTGAAGCTGCAGATCAAGCAGCTGGAAAGCCGTCTGCAGGACCAGGGCAAGCAGCAGCAAGGCGTGGCCGGGCAGGCCACGGACCTGGACAAGCGCCTGGCCCAGATGACCGCGCAAGCCACCGAGCAGCAGGCGGCCAATACCCAGTTGCAGGCACAGGTGAAAACCTTGGGCAGCGAACTGGCCGCCCTGAAAAGCGCGCCTGCCGACACCAGCAAGGTCGATGCCCAGTTCAAGAGCCTGAACGCCGAGATCGCCGCCTTGAAGAAACAGGGCAACCCGAGCGCCGCCATCGAGCGTCTGGAGCAGGACATCATCGTGCTCAAGAGCCAGCAGGACAATCGTCCCGCCGCGGCCCAGGGCGGCACCAACACCGCCGAGTTCGACGCTTTCCGCGGCCAGGTCACTCGCAACATCAATACCCTGCAGAACCAGATCCAGAATCTGCAGCAGCAGCTCAATACCCGCCCTTGACCCTGGCGACCTTCCCGCGCGTGGCGTGGGAAGGTCGCGGTTTTGCCTCTCGCCTCCCTGCTTCGCTGAATACTCGACCATATCCCGCAGCCGTCTACGCTCTTGAAACACCAACAAGAACGAGGGACGCGCA
Source organism: Pseudomonas sp. NFPP07 (assembly GCF_900115645.1). NCBI lineage: Bacteria > Pseudomonadati > Pseudomonadota > Gammaproteobacteria > Pseudomonadales > Pseudomonadaceae > Pseudomonas > Pseudomonas sp. NFPP07. Next base: position 618,256 of record NZ_FOXG01000001.1, on the reverse strand, counting down.
ATGAGGGGATTGCTTAGAGCCACGGTGCTGGGAGGGTTGCTGATGTTCTGCGCCGGCCAGGTCCAGGCGGCGGACGATGCCACGGCGGCCAAGGCCCTGCTGGAGAAGGCCCTGGCCTATTACCACGACCACGGTGACAAGGCCTTCGCCGCGTTCAGCCGCCAGGGCGAGTTCGTCGACAAGGACCGTTATGTGTTTGTGGTCGACACCCAGGGGGTGATGCTGGCCAGTGGCGGGCCGTCGTCGGCGCTGATTGGCCGCGATGTTTCCGAGGTGCTCGGGCCGGATCTGCAAAAGGCCTTCAAGGACGCGCTGAAGATTCCCGAGGGCAATGGTATCCAGCAAGCCGAATACCGCTGGCAGAACTGGGCCGACGGCAAGGTCGAGCGCAAGCATGTGTATTACCAGCGGGTCGGCGAACGGATCCTGGCGGTCGGCTATTACCTGCCACGGGCTTCCGCCGAGCAGGCCAAAGCCTTGCTGGACAAGGCGGCCACCGAACTGGTCAAGGACGAGAAGGGCACGCTGACAGCGATCAACTCGCTCAAGGGCGGTTTCCTGCAGGACGACCTGTATGTGTTTGTGGTCGACCTGGACAACCAGCGCTACGTGGCCCACGGCACCAATCTGCGGTTGATCAATACCGACTTCGGCAAGGTCAAGGACCCGGACGGCAAACCGGTGGGCGAGCCGATCCTGGCGCTGATGGCCACCCAGGATCAGGGCGAGTATGAGTACCGCTGGAAGAACCCGGTGACGGCCAAGGTGGAAGACAAGCACGCCTACCTGCGCAAGGTCGGGCACTTCCTGGTGGCGGTGGGGTACTACAGCCCGTGACGGTCGGTCGCCAGCCAGCTCGCCTGTAGCAGAGCTGGCTGGCGATGCCGTTATTTGACCTTGTCTTCGCGCCCGCGCAGCAGCGCGTTGGGCATGGCCAGCGCCGCCGCCAGCCCCAGCAACGACACCGCCGCACTGACCATCAGCAAGTGTTTGAAGGTCAGCAGCAACTCAGCCCGCAAGGCTCCCTGTTCCGGACCCGGCGCGGCGTTCAGGCCGTCGAGCAGCACATTGCCCGAGTGGCCTTCGCCGATCAGCGCCGAGCCGCTCAATTGGGCGAAGCTGGAATCCTGCAACAGCGCCAGCAACAGCGCCGACATCAAGGCCACGCCCACCGCACCGCCCAGGGAGCGGAACAGGTTGGTGGTGCTGGTGGCGACCCCGATGTCCCGTTGTTCCACCGAGTTCTGGCTGCCCACCAGTGATGTCGGGAACTGCATGCCCGAGGCAATCCCGCTGAACAACATGAACACACTGCTCAGCAGCACCGCCTGGGGCGGGCTGAAGGCCATGCCGAGAACGGTCAGCGGCATCAGCAGGGCGCCACCGAGGATCATCGGTTTGTAGCGACCGGTCACCGAGGTCATGCGCCCGGCGAAGTAGGCGCCCATCGGCAGGCCGATGGCCAGCGGCAGCAGGTGCAATGCCGCACTGTCGGCACCGGCGCCGGTGACGCTCTGAAAGCGCAACGGCATCAGCACCGTCAGCGAGATGGCCTGGAAGCTGGTGAAGAACACCGTGCACCAGCACAACATGGCGTTGCGATTGGCGAACAGGTGCATGGGCAGCAGCGGCTCTTGCGTGCGCCGTTCATGCCAGGCGAACAGGGCCAGGGCGACGACGGCACACGCCAGCAGGCCCAGCACTTCGCTGCTGCGCCAGGCGTGACCCTGGCCGAAATGGGTGATCGCCAGCAGCAGGGCCGTCAGGCCGATGATCATCAGCAGCGTTCCGAGGTAGTCGATGATCGGTTTGCGCTGTGGAATCGGCAGCCCCCGCAGGTTGCGCCGGGCCACCAGCCAGGCGCCCAGGCCCAGGGGCAGGTTGATCAGGAACACCCAGCGCCAGGACAGGTATTCGGTCATGTAGCCGCCGAGCACCGGGCCGGCGACGCTGGCCGCCGCGTACATGCTGCTGAAATAGCCCTGGTAACGCCCGCGCTCGCGAGGCGGCACGATGTCGCCGATGATCGCCTGGCTGACCGAAATCATCCCGCCGGCGCCGATGCCCTGGAAGATCCGCGCCAGCACCAGCTGTTCCATGTTCTGCGCCATGCCGCAGAACAGCGACGCCAGGGTGAACAGGCCCATGCCGAACAGCATCAGCTTGCGCCGCCCATAGAGGTCGCCGAGCTTGCCGTAGATCGGCACCGACACGGTCATGGCCACCATGTAGCCGGAAATCACCCAGGCCAGCAGGCTGACATCCTTGAATTGCGCGGAGATGGCGGGCATGGAGACCGCGACTATGGTCTGGTCCAGGGCGCCGAGGAAGATCGCCAGCATCAGGGCGATCAGTACGCTGCGAAGAGCCAATTGGGGTTGGCCAGGCTGGTTGGGATTGGACACGAAATAACCTGCGGGCAGTGATTGACCCGCAGGGTGCAAGGCGAGCGGGAATGCTCGCCAGTGTACTCGATAGGCTCCTACTCGATAGCCTCGTAAGGAAGGCCGACGTAATTTTCCGCGATGGTTTTACGCCCGGCCTCGGAGTCGACGAAGTACGCCAGCTCCGACTCGGCGATGCGCTGGCTGAAGTCGTCGGAGTCGGGGAAACGGTGCAGCATCGCGGTCATCCACCAGGAGAAACGCTCGGCTTTCCAGATCCGCCGCAGGCAGATTTGCGAATACTTCTGCAGCAGGTCGGTGCGCTGCTCGCGGTAGACCTTGAGCAGGATGTTGAACAGCGTGCTGACATCGCTGGCGGCCAGGTTCAGGCCCTTGGCCCCGGTGGGCGGCACTATGTGCGCGGCGTCGCCGACCAGGAACAGCCGCCCGTATTGCATCGGCTCGACCACGAAGCTGCGCAGCGGCGCGATGCTTTTCTCGATCGACGGCCCGGTCACCAGGCGCTCGGCCAGCTCCTCGGGCAGGCGCTTCTTGAGCTCGTCCCAGAAACGTTGATCGGACCAGTCGGCGACATTTTCCTCTGCCGGTACTTGCAGGTAGTAGCGGGTGCGGGTGGTCGACCGCATGCTGCACAGGGCAAAGCCGCGTTCGTGGCGGGCGTAGACCAGTTCGTCGTGGACCGGTGGGGTGTCGGCGAGAATGCCGAGCCAGCCGAACGGATAGACGCGTTCGAAAACCTTGAGCTTGTCGGCCGGGATCGACTGCCGGGCGACACCGTGGAACCCGTCGCAGCCGGCGATGTAGTCGCAGTCCAGGCGATGGGGCTCGCCCTGGTAATCGAAGGTCAGGTAGGGCTGGTCGCTGTGCATGTCGTGAGGGCGCACGTTGTCGGCCTGGTACAGGGTCCGGGCGCCGACGGCCTGGCGGGCTTGCATCAGGTCGCGGGTGACTTCGGTCTGGCCGTAGATCGTGACGCTCTTGCCGCCAGTGAGGGCGTGCAGGTCAATGGCCACCCGACGGCCGTCGAGGGCCAGTTCGAAGCCTCCGTGCACCAGGCCTTCGGCGTCCATGCGCTGGCTGACCCCGGCCTGGCGCAGCAGGTCGACCATGCCTTGTTCCAGCACCCCGGCGCGGATGCGCCCGAGTACGTAATCCGGGGTTTGTCGTTCGAGGATCAGGGTATCGATGCCGGCCTTGTGCAGCAGTTGGCCAAGCAGGAGTCCGGAGGGGCCGGCGCCAATGATGGCGACTTGAGTTTTCAGGGTTTTCATTGTTTTTATGACTCGCAAGCTTCACGCGAACAGGTTCGCTGACTGATTTTTATGTTTCGAGTGCCTGCATTTTTCACTTGTGATGCTGTCAGTTGAAGGTGAAAACTGAGCCGATACCTGTTCATTTCACCAATCGGTGCGATTATCGCCCGTCACCCAGAGGCCTGGATTGCAGTTATGAATAAGCCTGCCTTGCCTTCAATTCCGGTGTTCAAACTCTATGGGGAAAGCCTGGATTGGCCGACACCGGACCTGCTGCACTGCGAAACCATTTCCAAGCGCAGCCGCGAGCACCATTGGGAAATCAAGCCGCATCGGCATGCCGATCTCTGTCAATTACTGTTCGTGCATCGCGGCCAGGCCGAGCTTGAGATCGAAGGCCAGCGCACGCTGCTGGGAGAGTCGGCGCTACAGATCCTGCCGGCCCTGTCGGTGCACGGCTTTCGTTTTTCCGAAGACATCGACGGTTATGTGGTGACCCTGGCGGCGCCCTTGATGGCCCATCTGCAAGCCCAGCTGGGGCATTCGGTAAATGCCCTGGCCGTGGCCGAGAGCTACCCGGCGGGCGCCGACGGCGACTACCTGAACAGCCTGTTTGCCGCGTTGCAAAACGAGTACCAGGGGCGTGAGCCGGCGCGGGAAATGCTCATGCACTCGTTGGTCAGCGTGATCATGGTGTGGGTCAGCCGCCAGGCGATCCGGCGCCGCAGCGCCAGCCAGCGACCGCAGCGGGCACGGGAGTATTTCAATGGGTATATCCAACTGGTGGAGGTCCACTATCGCGAGCATGTGAAGGTCGAGGACCTGGCGCACAAGCTGGGGATTTCCGTTTCCCACCTCAATGGCACCTGCCGTGAACTGGCGGGCCAGCCGGCCCTGCAGATCATGCATGAGCGTCAGCTGCTGGAGGCCAAGCGCCTGCTGACCTACACCAGCATGACCATCTACGAGATTTCCGACACCCTGGGGTTTTCCGATCCCACCAACTTCACGCGGCTGTTCCGCCGCCGGGTCGGGATCTCGCCCAAGGCTTTCCGCGACCGGCTGAAGACCGATCACGAACAGTGACGCCGCGCGCCTGCATCATTTCAGGGAGTTGAGGGTCGCGGTATGCGGGATGCACTGGTCGACGTTGCAACTGGCGTAGACACGGGGCTGTTGCCGGGCCTGCTCGACGCGATAGGCCGCTGTTCCATACAGCGCCAGGGTCGCGGTGCAGGTGACGAAAATGGCCAGGTATCTTCTTGTTTTGATGTTCATGGCAAACACCTCTGAACGAATACCCCTGCGCGTGTGGGGGTACTGTTATCAGCATAGATCAGCCATAGGGATCAGCCATGGTCGCCGGCAGCGTGTTGACGGGGTATTCAGCGGTCTTATCGGGCTTTAAAGGCCCTTGTCCCACTCCGGCTCCTCGGGGAAACGCAGCACCAGGAAATCCAGCATGCTGCGCAGGGCCGCCGGCATGTGTTTGCGCGAGGCGTAGACCGCGTACATGTTCATTTGCCGGGGCTCTGCGTGGGGCAGCAGGCGCACCAGTTCGCCGCTGTGGATATGCACCCCGGCCAGGAAGCTGGGCAGCATGGCCACGCCGGCCCCGACCATGGTCGCGCGCAACAGGGTGCTGGCTTCGTTGGCGCTGATATTGCCCTGCACCGGGACCGAAACCTGTTCGCCGTCCTGCTCGAAATGCCACAGGCTCTTGCCGAAATAGGAGTGGGTCAGGCAGTTGTGCTGGCTGAGTTCCTCGACGCGTTGCGGCGCCGGGTGCTCACGCAGGTAGTCCGGGGAGGCGCAGATCACCGAGCGGCAGACCGTCAGCCGCCGGGCGATCAGGTTCGGGTCCAGGTCGTTGCTGGTGCGGATCGCCAGGTCGATGCGCTCGTCCACCAGGTTCACCGTGCGGTCGAGCATCTGCAGGTCGATGCTGACGCCGGGGTAACGCTTGACGTAGGTGGCCATGGCATCGGCCAGCTGGGCCTGGCCGAACGAGGTGCTGACGCTGATGCGCAGCAAGCCGCGGGGCGCGTCGTCGGGTTCGCTGACGGCGGCCTGCATGTCCGTCGACAACTCGAGCATCTGCCGGCAGCGGGGCAGGATCTCCGTGCCCGCCGCGGTCAGGCTCAGCTTGCGGGTGGTGCGGTGCATCAGCCGGGCGCCGACCCAGTCCTCCAGTTCCGCCAGATAGCGCGAAACCACCGGCCGCGAGAGGTCCAGGTGGTCGGCGGCGGCCGACTGGCTGCCAAGGTCGACCACGGTGACGAAGACGCGCATTGCTTGAAGACGATCCATGATTTGCCCGCTTTCAGAAACAAACTATGTCCAAGCATCGCATTTTTTGTAACGAGTGCGGCAACTAAGCTTCATCCCCATCGCCTACCCCTGGCCACTTACGGCCGACGACCATCGGAGCTGCACATGATCGGATTCACCTCACTCAAGCGCCTGCTGCTGGCGACCGCTACCCTGGGTTTCGCCGCCCATGCCGCCGCCGTCGAGCCGGCCCTGAGCCTGGATGTGTACAACCCGGGCGCCGCGGCGATCTTCCCGGTGACTTCGGTGCTGGTCAGCGGCAAGAAGGAAGCGATCCTGGTGGATGCGCAGTTCGGCAAATCCCAGGCCGAGCAACTGGTGGAAAAGATCCGCGCCAGCGGCAAGCAGCTGACCACCATCTACATCAGCCACGGTGACCCGGACTACTACTTCGGCCTGGACACCATCACCCGGGCCTTCCCCAAGGCCAAGGTCGTGGCGTCGCAGCCGACCGTCGAGCACATCAAGGCCACGGTCGACGGCAAGCTCGCATTCTGGGGCCCGAAAATGGGCGCCGACGTGCCGGCCAAGACCATCGTGCCGGGCGTGCTCAAGGGCCACAGCCTGAGCCTGGAAGGGCAGACGCTGGACATCATTGGCCTGGACGGCAAGCAACCTGACCGTACCTTCGTCTGGATCCCGTCGATCAAGGCGGTCGTCGGTGGCGTGGTGGTCGCGGAAAACATCCATGTGTGGATGGCCGACACCCAGACCGCGCAATCCCACAAGGACTGGCTGACCACCCTGGACACTATCGCCGCGCTGAAACCCCAGACCGTGGTGCCCGGCCATTACCTGGGCGAAAGCGCCCGCTCCCTGGCTCCTGTGCATTTCACCGCCGACTACATCAAGGCCTTCGATGAAGAGACCGCCAAGGCCAAGGATTCCGCCGAACTGATCGCGGCAATGAAAAAGCGTTACCCGGACCTGGGCGAAGACAGCTCCCTGGAGCTGAGCGCCAAGGTCGCCAAGGGCGAAATGAAGTGGTGATTCGACCGTCCCCGCGCCTGGCGCGGGGGCATTCCCTGTAAGGCTTTGTGTCACTTATCGGAACTGGAGAACTGTCATGAGCAAGATCGCAATCATTGGGGCCACCGGTCGTGCCGGTAGCCAACTGCTGGAAGAAGCCCTGCGTCGTGGTCACAGCGTTACCGCGATTGCCCGTAACCCGGCGAAAATCGGCAATCGCGCCGGTGTGGTGAGCAAGGCGGTCGACGTGCTGGACGGCGCGGCGTTGCAAGCGGCGATCGCCGGTCACGATGCAGTGATCAGCGCGGCGCACTTTTCCACCATCGCGCCCAAGGCCGTGATCGAGCCGGTGAAAAAGGCTGGGGTCAAACGCCTGCTGGTGGTGGGCGGTGCCGGTTCGTTGCTGCTGCCCGACGGCAGCCGGGTGATCGATGCCGCCGGTTTTCCGGACGAATACAAGGCCGAAGCCAGTGCCGGCGCAGCGTTCCTCGATACCCTGCGCCAGGAACAAGAGCTGGACTGGACCTTCCTGTCGCCATCGGCGGAGTTCGTCGAAGGCGAGCGCCGCGGGCAGTTCCGCCTGGGCCAGGACCATCTGCTGGTGAGCGCCGAAGGCAAGAGCTGGATCACCTTCGCCGACTACGCCATCGCCATGATCGATGAGCTGGAAACACCGAAGCATTCCCGCCAGCGTTTCACGGTCGGTTACTGAGCCTGTAGCCGCTGCCGAAGGCTGCGATCGAGCGCGTAGCGCTCGTAATCCAGGCACCGCGGTGATACCTGCAAGAGCGCGGTGTCTGGTTTTACGACTGCTGCGCAGCCGATCGCAGGCTGCGCCAGCGGCTACAGGGCTATCTGGCCCGGGCCTGTTCCACCAGCCAGTCCAGCAACGCCCGCAACTGCGGCGACGGTGCCGAGCGATCGGGGTGCACCAGGTAATAGCCCAGGCCGGTGCGGACCTTCAGTTCAAATGGCATGACCAGCCGCCCGGCGCTCAGGTCTTCGCCGATCAATGCCCAATCGCCAATAGCTACCCCCGTCCCCTGGGAAGCAACCGACATCGCCAGGTCCAGGGTTTCGAAATGCTGGCCCTTGCCGATGTTGTTCAGCATCGTTCCCGAGGCTTTCAGCCAGGTATTCCAGTCATGGGTATCCAGGGTCGGGTGCAGCAGCATGTGTTGCTGCAGGTCGGCCGGGGTCTTGAGCGGTATCGCCCCTTCGAGCAATGCAGGTGAACACACCGGCGTCAGCTGTTCGTCGAACAGGTGATAGGCCCCGAGGGTGGAAGGTGGCGGGGCACCGTAAATCACCGCGGCGTCGAACTGCTCGCGGCTGAAGTCCACCCCGTGCTGCACCGTGGTGGTCAGCCGGACAGGCACGTCCGGACGCTCCTTCTGCCATTGCATCAGGCGTGGCAACAACCAGCGCATCACGCAGGTGGACGCCTTGAGTTGCAGGGTGTCGCGGTTCACCCCGACCTGTTCCACCCCCTCGCTGATCAGGCCGAACACCTGTTCCACCCGTGGCAGCCATTCCCGTCCTTCGGCCGTCAGGCTCAGGCCGCGGGCCTGGCGCTGGAACAAGGCATAACCCAGGTGACTCTCCAGGCCGGCGATCTGCCGGCTCACCGCACCCTGGGTGATATGCAACTGCTCGGCCGCGTGGGTGAAGTTGCAGCAGCGCGCGGCGATCAGAAAGGTGTGCAGCGCGGGTAGGGGCGGGAGGCGTTTCATAAAGGGCCAAGGCATGACGTGAGGACATGGCGAGTATGACTTTTTATCCATTGTTCCCGCTACACGTGGCCCGTTCCAATGACGCCTTCCCCGTGCCTGGCCATGCAGCGGCCAGCCAGGCATACCGTCTCAAGCGAACAAAAAGGGCAAGACATGGCGACGTGCGGCGAAGTGTTGGTCAAGTTACTCGAAGGTTATGGCGTCGAGCAGGTCTTCGGCATTCCCGGGGTGCATACCGTCGAGCTGTATCGCGGCCTGGCCCGTTCGAGCATCCGGCATGTCACGCCGCGCCACGAGCAGGGCGCCGGCTTCATGGCCGACGGTTATGCCCGCACCAGTGGCAAGCCGGGGGTGTGCTTCATCATCACCGGTCCGGGAATGACCAACATCACCACCGCCATGGGCCAGGCCTATGCCGACTCGATTCCGATGCTGGTGATCTCCAGCGTGCAATCGCGCAGCCAGCTCGGCGGCGGCCGTGGCAAGCTGCATGAACTGCCGAACCAGGGCGCCCTGGTGGGCGGCGTGGCGGCGTTCTCCCATACCCTGATGTCCGCGGCGGAACTGCCGGGTGTGCTGGCCCGCGCCTTCGCCCTGTTCCAGGCTGGTCGCCCGCGCCCGGTGCACATCGAAATCCCCCTCGACGTGCTGGTGGAGGAGGCCGACGACCTGCTCGACAGCGAGCCGGTGAGCATCGCCCGGGCCGGCGCCGCGCCCGCCGCCATCGCGCGGATGAGCCAGCTGCTGGCCGGCGCCAGGCGTCCGCTGATCCTCGCCGGCGGTGGCGCGATCGATGCCGCCGCGTCCCTGACCCGCCTCGCCGAATGGCTCGAGGCGCCCGTGGCCCTGACCATCAATGCCAAGGGCATGCTGCCGTCCCGGCACCCGCTGCTGATCGGTTCGACCCAGTCGCTGGTGGCGACCCGTGCCCTGGTGGCCGATGCCGACGTGGTCCTGGCCATCGGCACCGAGCTGGCCGAAACCGATTACGACGTGACCTTCGCCGGCGGTTTCGAGATTCCTGGCGCCTTGCTGCGCATCGACATCGACCCTGACCAGACCGTGCGCAACTATCCGCCGAAAGTGGCGCTGGTAGCCGACGCGCACAGCGCAACCGAAGCCTTGCTGGCCGAGCTGGGCAAGCAATCGTTGAGCGAGCGCGACAGCGCCTGGGGCGCGGCCCGTGCCGCTGCCCTGCGTAGCGCACTGGAGCAGCAGTGGGACGCACCGACCCGGGCGCAGACCCTGTTCCTCGAAACCGTCCTGCAGGAGCTGCCGCAGATCGTCATCGTTGGCGACTCCACGCAGCCGGTGTACAGCGGCAACCTGACCTTCAACCCCGAGCGTCCGCGCCGCTGGTTCAACTCCTCGACCGGCTACGGCACCTTGGGTTATGCCTTGCCGGCGGCGATCGGTGCCTGGCTCGGTGGCGCTTCCGAACGCAACGCCCGGGGCCCGGTGGCGTGCCTGATCGGCGACGGCGGCCTGCAGTTCACCCTGTCGGAACTGGCCTGCGCGGTGGAAGCGCGCACGCCAATCATCGTGCTGCTGTGGAATAACCAGGGCTATGAAGAGATCAAGAAATACATGGTCAACCGCGACATCGAGCCGGTGGGCGTGGACATCTACACGCCGGACTTCATCGGCGTGGCCAAGGCCCTGGGCTGCGCCGCCGAGGCCATCGACAGCGTCGACGGATTGCGTAATGCGTTGCGCGCGGCCAGCGATCGCCAGGGCCCGACCCTGATCGAAATCGACCAGGCCGGCTGGATGCGGGCGGTGCAGGCATGAACCCGACAAACCTGTTGAACGGCCTGTACATCGACGGTCAGTGGCATGCCGGCAGCGAGCTGTTGCCGGTGATCAATCCGTCTACCGAAGAGCCACTGGCCGTGGTCGGTGGCGGCGACCCACACAGTGTCGAGCAGGCGGTGAGCGCTGCCCAGGCCGGGCTCGCCAAGTGGGCAGCGGCCAGCGGCGCCGAGCGTGGCGCGGTGTTGCGGCGGATCGCCGCCGGTGTCGCCGAGCGTCGTGAACGCCTGATGCACCTGCAGTCGAGCAACAACGGCAAGCCGCAATTCGAAGCGGCCATCGACGTCGACGACGTGATTGCCACCTTCGAGTACTACGCGGGGCTGGCCGAAGGCCTGGACGCCGCCCAGGACCGCGATGTACCGCTGCCCAGCGATGATTTCAGCGCCCGTGTGCGGCGTGAGCCTTGTGGCGTGGTCGGCCTGATCGTGCCGTGGAACTTCCCGATGGTCACCACCGCCTGGAAGCTTGCGCCGGCCCTGGCCGCCGGTTGCAGCGTGGTGCTCAAACCCTCGGAAGTCACGCCGCTGCCGGAACTGGAGCTGGCGGCGATCATCGCCGGGAGCGGCTTGCCCAAGGGCGTGTTCAACCTGGTCTGCGGCACCGGCCTGGCGGTGGGCGCGCCGCTGGCGGCCGATCCGCGGGTGGCGAAGATTTCCTTTACCGGCAGCAATGCGGTCGGGGTCCAGGTCATGCAGCGTGCTGCGGAGACGGTCAAGGGCGTGAGCCTGGAACTGGGTGGCAAATCTTCGCTGCTGGTGCTGGCCGATGCCGATCTCGAACTGGCGGTGGAGCTGGCCTGCGGCGGCGGTTTTTTCAACGCCGGGCAGATGTGCTCCGCCACCAGCCGGGTGCTGGTGGCCGACGAACTGGCGGACGAATTCCTCCTGCGCCTCAAGGCACGGGCCGAGGCGATTCGGGTGGCGGACCCTTTCGATCCGGACGTGGAGATGGGCGCGCTGGTCAACCAGGCGCAATACCAGCGCGTGCTGGGCCATATCGATCGCGGGCTGAGTGTCGGGGCCAAGTTGGTGTGTGGCGGCGAACGCCCGGCGGACCGCGCGCGCGGCTTTTTTGTGCGGCCGACGATCTTCACCGAAGTGCCCCTCGACAGTGCGCTGTGGCGTGAGGAGATCTTTGGCCCGGTGCTCTGCGTGCGCAGTTTCGCCAGCGAGGCCGAGGCCATCGCGCTGGCCAACGACAGCGAATTCGGCCTGGTGGCCAGTGTGGTCGGCGCCGATGTGCAGAACGCCGAGCGAGTCGCCAATGCCTTGCAGGCCGGGCTGGTGTGGATCAACGCACCGCAGGTGATCTTCCCGCAGACCGCCTGGGGCGGCTACAAGCAGAGCAGTATCGGCCGCGAGCTGGGGCCTTGGGGTTTGCAGGCGTTCCAGGAGATCAAGCACGTGATACGCGCGAGGTAACAGCCTTTTGAGGCGAGATGGTTTTCTGTAGGAGCGAGCTTGCTCGCGATGCGGGTCAAGGATGACGCCGTGCGACAGATAGAGCGCCGCCTTGCGGCTATCGCGAGCAAGCTCGCTCCTACAAGGGGGAATCAGACGCTGTTGCGCAGGCGCGCCATGTCGCGCAGCGGCGGGGCGCCGAACTGGCGGCTGTATTCGCGGCTGAACTGCGAGGGGCTTTCGTAGCCGACCCGGTAACCGGCGGCGGACGCCTCCAGCCCTTCAGTCAGCATCAGGCGCCGGGCTTCCTGCAGGCGCAGTTGCTTCTGATACTGCAAGGGGCTCATGGCGGTCATGGCCTTGAAACGGTGGTGCAGGGTGGACACGCTGAGGTTCACCCCTCGCGCCAGATCGTCGATGCGCAGCGGTTGCTCGTAGTTGCCGTTCAGCCATTTGATGGCCTGGCTGACCCGGTGGCTCTGGCTGTTGGCGATGGCGATCTCATACAACCGGTGGCCCTGCGGACTGCGCAACAGCCGGTAGAGAATTTCCCGACGAATCAGCGGCGCGAGCATGGCGATGTCTTTGGGTGTGTCCAGCAGGCGGGTCAGGCGCAGCACGGCGTCGAGCATCGGCGTGTCCAGGCGTTCCACATACAGGCCGCGGCCGACAGGACGGTTCGGCACCCCCAACGGCCCGGCATCGGCGATCAGCGTGCTGATCTCGGCCGGGTCGATGTCCAGGCGCAGGGCCAGGACCGGCTCCAGCGGCGAGACATCGGCCAGGCGCCCGCTCAAGGGCATGGAAACCGAGACCACCAGATAGTTGAGCGGGTCGTAGTTGAACTCCTCGTCGGCCAGCCGCACTTCCTTGCGCCCCTGGGCCATGATGCACAGGGCCGGTTGGGCCAGCACCGAGGCGAAATCGTGGGAATGGCTGTGGCGCGAGACGAACAGCGACTGGATCGCCGTGGCATAGCTGCCGTCTTCGCCGGTATTGCGAGCAATGATCCCGGCCAGCTCCGCCCGCTGTTTTTCCATCTCCGCATCCAGTGGCGGCTGCTGGGTTTCGAGCGATGACATGAAGGCCCCTCCGAGAAGATTGCGAATGGCCACAGCTTAAATTTGTGCAAGCGCCAGGGGTAGGCGATTCCTGCGTAAATCTTGCCTGATCCTGCCACGCGTGCGCGCGTGAGTAGAGTCGAGTCCTGTGCGCGGGCTGTCACTTGCTTGAAACAACGTTGTGGGTTTTTTTCCGCTTGCCGGGCAGGATTCGGCGTTCCCGGGCAAGACTCGCAGGATTGTGCAATAGGCCGGCAGGAATCGACTAACGAGCATTACGTCGGGCGCTTAATCTTGGATCCTGTCGCAGCCCGTCCCATGGCTGCCTCGACACCACCCTGGGAGGGTCGCACATGTCCACGCATATTCCCGTCAGCCATATGGCATTCGTTCGCGCCCGCGCCGGCCGCTCAACGGAGTTGGGTGCTCGCTTGAGCAGTCTGATCGAACCATCCCGCCAGGCCGAAGGTTGCCTGCAGTTCGCCTTGCAGCATTCGCAGTGCGACGCTGACCTGTGGCTGATATCCGGATTCTGGAGCAGCCAGCAGGCGATGACCGATTACTTCTGTTCGCCGGCCATGGCGATCTTCGCCGAGTTGGTCCAGGACCTGGTGGTCAACAGCCTGGATTTCCATACTTTCAGAGACGTCTCGGCGGCCCAGGCCGAAGGCGAATACGCGCAACTGAACGGGGCACCGGTACACCAGCTGGCCAGCTGAGGGTTTAGAATGGCCGACTTTCCATTGGCCAGGACCAGCAACATGGCACGTAAAGAGTTTGCAGCATACGAAGCGGTTTCCGCCGTGGTTCCAGGTGAAGGGGGCTACAGCGCCGCCATCGCGGTCAAGGCCCTGGGTGGTTCAGGGGCACCGCGCTTTCACAAGGTCCTCGACGACCAGAAATTCAAGACCGCCCATGACGCCGACCAGGCTGCCGCGCAGAAGCTTGAGCAGTTGATCGACGTGACCGAAGACGGCGAACTGGCCTGGGAAACGGCCTGATCCGGGTCGCTACCTGATCTGCGCAGCTAGTTGGTTTGAGCAGCTACCTGACCGCCCCCGGGCGGAACATCTTGAACAAGGCCTCTGGCCCCAGCTGGAAATAATCCGCTGGCCCGCCGCCGCGCAGAATCGGCTCTGCCGCGGCGGTGTCGTATACCCCGTCCTTGAGCAGCCACTTGGCGATATGCACGGCGACCACTTCGCCGAGGATCAGCCAGCTGGGCACCAACTCCTGATCCGCGCGCTGCAGTTGAATGATCTGCGTGACCTTGCACTCGAAGGACACCGGGCTTTCGGCTACCCGCGGCACCGCAATCACTTTCGAGGCCACGGGCGTCAACCCCGCCAGTTCGAACTCATTGACCTCGGCCGGCACGGCCGCGCAGCTCTGGTTCATCCGCTCGGCGAGCGGGCGGGTGGCGAGGTTCCAGGCGAACTCGCCGGTCTGCTCGATGTTGTTCAGGCTGTCTTTGCGACCGACGCTGGAGAAACCGATGATCGGTGGAATGTAATTGAAGGCGTTGAAAAAACTGTAGGGCGCCAGGTTCAGCCGGCCTTGCTGGTCCTGGGAGGAGATCCAGCCGATCGGGCGCGGGCCGACGATGGCGTTGAACGGATCATGGGGCAGGCCGTGGCCCTGGGCGGGTTCGTAGTAATGGATGTCTTCGGACATAGCAGGCTCTTGCGCGGACAAAGAGGGAAGGCTGCCATAGTGCAAGCCATTGAAAGTGAATGCCAGCCTTGCGCCGTGCGGTTTTCCCCGGGCCAGAAACAACTAAGCCCGGCCGAAGCCGGGCTGCGGGGCATCCCTGAGGGTTAGCCGATGGCGGCGGCAGTCCCGGTGCGATCGAAGCCGTCGGCAGCGATTGCGCCTGCGGTACCGGTGTGGTCGAAGCCGTCGGCAGCGATTGCGTCAGCGGTGCCGGTGTGGTCGAAGCCGTCGGCAGCGATTGCGTCAGCGGTGCCGGTGTGGTCGAAACCATCGGCAGCGACTGCGCCTGCGGTGCCGGTGTGATCGAAGCCATCGGAGGCGATAGCGGCGGCGGTGCCGGTGCGATCGAAACCGTCGGAAGCCAGGCTGGCGCTGGCCGAGCTACCCGAGGTGAAAGTGGCCGAGCCGGTGCGGTCGTAACCATCGGCGGCAAAGGTATTGGCAGCCAGTACGGAAAGGGTCAGGGCGAGGATCAGTTTGCTTTTCATGAGGGTCACTCCAGGTTCGTTGACGTTTTGTGCAGTGGGTGTGAAATGGATAGTACGCCAGTTAATTTGATTAAAAAGCGCAAATAAATGCTGAAAAGTATCGAATTAATAGATGTTTTTGGCGTCAAGAATCGCTGCATAAAGCCTCTTTCCTGCTTCTGCCGCGTTTGAGGCGCCGACACCGATTTCGATGGAGGCAGAGTGAGGGCTGGGCATTAACCGGTCATTAACCTGTCCGCACCGTCGAGAAATCACGATCAACGGTTTGCCCGGCAGGGGCGGGAATGCTGTTGGCGATGAATGCCGGAGGGCTTGCTACGTGAGCTGGAGGGCGGGCCTTGATCGTGGAACGGTGCGTTGCGGCTATCGCGGGGCAAGCCTCGCTTCTACAGGAGCATTACCTGACACGACAGCGCGAGGGCCTTGCACCCTCGCGCTTTTTCTTGCCGGTCAGTCAGTCTCGATCCGCGAGTGTTTGCGCGTGTCTTTCATGGTGATGTAGACCAGCAGCGACACGGCGATGCAGGCGGTGACATACCAGTAGTAACCGGTTTCCATGCCGACGCTCTTGAACCACAGCGCGATGTATTCGGCGGTGCCGCCGAAGATCGATACGGTCAGCGCGTAGGGCAGGCCCACGCCCAGGGCGCGGATCTCGGTCGGGAACAGCTCGGCCTTGACCACCGCGTTGATCGAGGTGTAGCCGCTGACGATGATCAGCGCCGCCATGATCAGGAAGAACGCGCCCCACCAGCTCTGGATGGTGTGCAGGGTGGTGAGGATCGGCACGGTGAAAAGGGTACCGAGGATGCCGAAGGCGATCAGGATCGGACGGCGGCCGATCTTGTCCGACAGCGCGCCGACCACCGGTTGCAGGCACATGAACAGGAACAGGGTCGCCGCGGAAATGGTGGTGGAGTCGGAGATGCTCATGCCGACGGTGTTCACCAGGTATTTCTGCATGTAGGTGGTGTAGGTGTAGAAGGCCAGGGTGCCGCCCATGGTCAGGCCGACCACGGTCATCAGCTCTTTCGGATGACGCATCAGGGTGCGCATCAGGCTTTCTTTCGGCTTTTCCTTCTTCTTGGTGAAGGACTCGGTTTCTTCCATGCCACGACGCAGGTACAGCGCGACGATCGCGCACAGGGCGCCGATGCCGAACGGAATGCGCCAGCCCCAGGATTGCAGCTCCTCGGTGGTCAGCACGTTCTGCAGCACGATCAGCACCGCCAGGGCGATGAGCTGGCCGGAGATCAGGGTCACGTACTGGAAGCTGGAGAAAAAGCCACGACGTTCCTTGGTCGCCATCTCGCTGAGGTAGGTGGCCGAGGTGCCATATTCGCCGCCGACCGACAGGCCCTGCATCAGGCGCGCCAGCACCAGCAGGATCGGAGCGCCGACGCCGATGGTCTCGTAGCCGGGAGTCAGGGCGATGATCAGCGAGCCGAAGCACATCAGCAGCACCGAGGCCATCAATGCGGCCTTGCGGCCCTTGCGGTCAGCGTAGAGCCCCATCAGCCAGCCGCCGATCGGACGCATCAGGAAGCCCACGGCGAAGATCGCGGCGGTGTTCAGCAGTTGCGCGGTAGTGTCGCCCTTGGGGAAGAAGACTTTGGCGAAGTACAGGGAGAAGGCGGCGTAGACGTACCAGTCGTACCACTCGACCATGTTGCCGACCGAACCGCTGAAGATCGATTTCAGGCGGCTGGCGGTGGTCTTTTCTTTGGCAGGCGCAGCTGCCGACCCAAGAGGCAGGGTTTGCGAGTTATCCATGACGGATCCTTCATTTAATTGTTTTTGTGGAGCGCGCCGAAACGCAGCCTGCTGGAGCTATAGCAGGAGCTGTGCCAGGAGCCGAAAGGCCTGGTTTAGAAGGGGCTTGAGATTGCAATGAGCGGAAATCCGCTCATTGGCGAAAGTACGTGAGCGGAAAATTGCCGATGAAGGTGGTGTTGGTGAGGGCGTCTTCGCGAGCAAGCTCGCTCCTACAGAAGCGACGTGATCCCTGTAGGAGCGAGCTTGCTCGCGATAGGACCTCGGGCATCACTCCTCCCCAAGAAACATCTCCCGCGCCAGCCCATGGCGCTGCATCTTTTCATTGAAGGTGCGGCGCGGCAGTTGCAGCTCGACGAGCACCGCCTTGATGTCGCCCTTGTGTCGGGTCAGCGCGGCCCGCAGGCATTGCGCTTCGAAAGCTTCCTGCTGCGCCGCCAGGGACTGGCCGGGGTCGATGGTTTCCGGCTCGGGCTCGCCCAGGCCGAGCACCTGGCGTTCGGCGACATTGGCCAGTTCGCGCACGTTGCCCGGCCAGTCGTGGCTCAGCAGGCGGCTCAACTGCGCCCCGCTCAGGGGCGCGACGCTACGGCCCAGACGCTCGGCGGCGGCGTGGGCGAAATGTTCGTACAACAGTGGAATGTCTTCGCGTCGATCCCGCAGCGGCGGCAGGCGCAGTTGCGCGACGTTCAGGCGGTAGGCCAGGTCTTCGCGAAAACGCCCGGCGCGGGCTTCGTCCAGCAGGTCCGGCTTGGTCGCGGCAATGATCCGCAGGTCCACCTCGATGCTCTGGTTGGAACCCAGTCGCTCAAGCTTCTGTTCCTGCAGCACCCGCAGCAGCTTGACCTGCTGGGCCAGTGGCATGCTTTCGATCTCGTCGAGGAACAGGGTGCCGCCATCGGCGTATTCCAGCTTGCCGATGCGCTTGCCCTGGGCGCCGGTAAAGGCGCCGCTTTCATGGCCGAACAGCTCGGCTTCGAACAGTTGCTCGGGGATCGCCGCGCAGTTCAGGGCGACAAAAGGCTTGTCGGCGCGCGGCCCGAAGTCGTGCAGGCAGCGGGCGACCAGTTCCTTGCCGCTGCCGGTCTCGCCGCGGATCAGCACGTTGACCGGCAGCGCGGCCAGGTCGACCACCTGGCGCCGCAGGGTCTGCAAGGCGCGGGATACGCCGAGCAGGGTGGAGTCGATTTTCTCCCGGGTATCGGCCTGTTCGTGCAGGCGCCGGTTTTCCAGGACCAGGCCGCGCTTGTCCAGGGCCCGGCGCAGGCTGCTCAACAGGGTTTGCGGGCTGAAGGGTTTTTCCAGGAAGTCATAGGCGCCGTCGCGCATCGCTTCCACCGCCATCGGCACGTCGCCGTGGCCGGTCAGCAGGATCACCGGCAGGTCGGCGTCGCGTTGCTGTACCTCTTTGAGCAGCTCCAGGCCGCTGATGCCGGGCATGCGCACGTCGCTGAGGATCACTCCGGGGAAGTCCCTGGGCAGCCGGGCCAGGCAGTCCTCGGCGCGACTGAACAGCTGCACCTCGAAGCCCGACAGGCTCAGCCATTGTTCGACGGCGGTGCGAATACTGGCTTCGTCGTCGACCAGCATCACCGAATTCAACATGGGATATGCGCCTCCAGGTCGATGGGCAGGCTCAGGGTGAAGATCGCGCCCTGGCCCTGGTTGCCGGCGCTCAGGCGTCCACCGAGTTCGTGGACGATAGCGTAGGACACCGCCAGGCCGAGGCCCAGGCCGTCGCCCACCGGCTTGGTGGTGAAGAACGGATCGAAGACGTTCGGCAGGTGTTCTTCGGCGATGCCGCCACCGCTGTCGATGACGCTCAGGTTCCACAGCTGCTGGTCGGCTTCGAGGCGGATTTCCAGGTGCTTGAGGGGCTTGTCGCGCATGGCGTCCAGGGCGTTGCGCAGCAGGTTGATCAGCACCTGCTCCAGGCGTATGGCATCGCCGCGGACCCAGGCCGGGCGCGTCAGTTGCAGGCGTGTGTCGACCTGTTCGTCGCGCAGCCGGGTGTCCAGCAGTTGCAGGGCCTGATCCACCACCGCCGCCAGGTCCAGGCGTTCGCGCAGGCCGCTGGGGCTCTTGCGGGCGAAGGTTTTCAGGTGGCCGGTGAGGCTGGCCATGCGGGTCAGCATATCGTCCAGCGGTTTCAGGGCCTGGTAGGCCTCGTCGATCCGCCCGTGATCGAGCAGCAGGCGCAGGGTGGCCAGTTGCATGCGCTGGGTGGTCAGCGGTTGGTTGATTTCATGGGCCAGGGCTGCGGACATCTGCCCCAGGGCTGCCAGCTTGGCCGATTGCACCAGGCCGTCCTGGGCGGTGCGCAGATCGCGAGTGCGCTCCTCAACCAGGCGTTCGAGCTCTTCGCGGCTGCGCTGGCGCAGTCTGGCCAGGCGCCAGCGCTGGTTGAGGAACAGCAGCAGGAACACCAGGGTCAGCCAGGCACCGGCCGCGGCCAGGCCGGCATTGCGGCGGTCCTCAAAGGCGATCTGCGGACGGCGCAGCAGGTGCAGGGTCCAGCCTTCGGTAGCCAGGGGCAGGGATTCCCACAGGTAGTCGACGCTGCCGTCCGGGCCCTCGACCCGGGTCAGCGCGCTGTTGTCGTCAAAGCGTCGCAGCGGCCGGTGTTCGAGCGGGGTCAGCCGTTGCTTGTCGTATTGCCGGGTGGCCTGGAGTTCGGCGCGGTCGCTGTCCGACAACGGGCGCAGCTGGCGATAACGCCAGCCCGGCTGGTTGGCGATGAACACGATGCCCCGGGCATCGCTGACCAACAGAGTGTCGCTGCCCTGGCTCCATTCGCGCTCCAGTTCGGGGAATTCCAGCTTCACCACCATGGCGCCGAGGAACTGCTCCTGCTCACCCTTGACCGCGCTGGCGAGGAAATAGCCGGGAATACCGCTGGTGACGCCCACCGCATAGAAGCGCCCGCTGCCCTGGCTGCGGGTCTGGCTGAAGTAGGGACGAAAGCCGTAGTTGTGCCCGACATAGCTGCTGGGCAGGCGCCAGTTGCTGGCGGCCACGGCGAGGCCGGTGTGGTCCAGCAGTTCCAGGGTCGAGGAGCGGGCGGCGCCGTTGATTTGTTCCAGTTTGCGGTTCAGGGCGTCCTGCTGCTGCGGGCCGACCGGGCCCTTGAGCGCCGAGCGCAGTTCCGGGTCCAGCGCCAGCACGGCGGGCAGGGCGCGGTAACGTTCGATCAGGGTATGCAGGGAGTTGGCGTACAGCGCCAGTTGCTCGCTGGCGCGGGCGGCATCGTCCTCCAGCGCCTGGCGCTCGGCATGGCGCATGGCGAAGGTCGCGCTGACCACGGCGCCGGCGAGAATCACCAGGGTATAGAAGGTCAAGCGCAGCGGGCGGGAGATCTGGACCATGAGTCAAGGGCAGGCTGAAAGGGGGCAGGAAAGATAACACGCCTGTCCGAGGCTTCGTTGACCGTGGACAGCCCTTGCCCGGGCAGGCATGAAAAAGGCGGCGCTGCTCATCGAGCAACGCCGCCTTGGGTAACAGCAAGCAGCGCTTACTGCACTTCTACCGCCAGGCTTTCACTGATCTTTTTCTGCCAGATGGCAGGACCGGTGATGTGCACCGACTCGCCTTTGCTGTCGACCGCGACAGTGACCGGCATGTCTTTGACTTCGAACTCGTAGATCGCTTCCATGCCCAGTTCGGCAAAGGCCAGGACCTTGGACTTCTTGATCGCCTGGGCCACCAGGTAGGCAGCGCCGCCGACGGCCATCAGGTACACGGCCTTGCTGTCCTTGATCGCTTCGATCGCGGTCGGGCCGCGCTCGGACTTGCCGATCATGCCCAAGAGGCCAGTCTGCTCGAGGATCTGGCGGGTGAACTTGTCCATCCGCGTCGCGGTGGTCGGGCCAGCCGGGCCAACCACTTCGTCACCGACCGGATCGACCGGGCCGACGTAGTAGATGAAGCGACCCTTGAGGTCCACCGGCAGGGTTTCGCCCTTGTTCAGCATCTCGACCATGCGCTTGTGCGCGGCGTCGCGACCGGTGAGCATCTTGCCGTTGAGCAGGACGGTTTCGCCCGGCTTCCAGCTCTGCACTTCTTCCGGGGTCAGGGTGTCGAGGTTGACGCGACGGGCCGACGGACCGGCTTCCCAGACGATTTCCGGGTAGGCGTCCAGGGGTGGCGCTTCCAGGGACGCAGGGCCAGAGCCGTCGAGCACGAAGTGCGCGTGACGGGTCGCGGCGCAGTTCGGGATCATGCACACCGGCAGGGAGGCGGCGTGGGTCGGGTAGTCCATGATCTTCACATCGAGCACGGTGGTCAGGCCGCCCAGGCCCTGGGCACCGATGCCCAGCTGGTTGACCTTCTCGAACAGCTCCAGGCGCATCTCTTCGATACGGTTCTGTGGGCCGCGGGCCTTCAGCTCGTGGATGTCGATGGACTCCATCAACACTTCCTTGGCCATCACCGCGGCTTTCTCGGCGGTGCCGCCGATGCCGATGCCGAGCATGCCCGGCGGGCACCAGCCGGCGCCCATGGTCGGAACGGTCTTCAGCACCCAGTCGACGATCGAGTCGGACGGGTTGAGCATGGCCATCTTCGACTTGTTCTCGGAGCCGCCGCCCTTGGCCGCCACGTCCACTTCCACGGTGTTGCCGGGAACGATGGAGTAGTGGATGACCGCCGGGGTGTTGTCCTTGGTGTTTTTACGAGCGCCCGCCGGGTCGGCGAGGATCGAGGCCCGCAGGACGTTTTCCGGCAGGTTGTAAGCGCGACGCACGCCTTCGTTGATCATGTCGTCCAGGCTCATGGTCGCGCCGTCCCAGCGCACGTCCATGCCCACGCGTACGAATACGGTGACGATACCGGTGTCCTGGCAGATCGGGCGGTGGCCGGTGGCACACATGCGCGAGTTGATCAGGATCTGCGCCATGGAGTCACGGGCCGCTGGCGATTCTTCGCGCAGGTAGGCTTCGTGCATCGCCTGGATGAAGTCCACGGGGTGGTAGTAGGAAATGAATTGCAGGGCGTCGGCAACGCTCTGAATCAGGTCGTCTTGCTTGATCACGGTCATGAGTCGCGCTCCTCTAAAAGACGGGAACATTTAATAAGGTGCTTGCAGCTTGGGTGCATCGGTCGGTTGCAAGCACCTTCAAGGCACGCCGGACACACTGGCGCGACGCTAAAAAGGCGCGGCAGTATACCGCGCCTCGGGGCCGGGCACACGCGCCGGCAGTCAAACCAAAGTCGCATGCCGGGCATGCGCCGGTCGGGGGATGGCGCCAGGCATGACGGTGGGCGCGGTCCCGGGTCGGATGGCGCTGGGCGGGAACAAAAATGGGATAGTTATTTTTTGGCGACACCACTAAAGTGGCAAGTGGCCTGTAGGGTAGGAAACTCTTTAAAGCCCCCTTTCGCATGGTGAGTCAACGATTGACCCATAACGCTATCCAGAGTCTTTTACTCAAGCGCTTCGTTCTTGCGGCGGGTACCTATGGACTGGCGTTGCTGCTGCTCTGGCTGGCCATTTTCAGTGGCTACTATTCGGCGCCGGTGCGTTCGGCGCTGATCGATACCGGCCTGGTGGTGCTGAGTCAGGCGCTGCTGTTCTGGCTGTTTGTCTCCGGGCGCAACCTGCGCTTTCGCGATCCGAGCCTGACCGAGATCCAGATACTCCTGGCCATCGGCTGGCAGACCTGGCTGCTGGCCCACCTCGATACGGCGCGCGGCACCTTCCTGGTGTTCTACCTGCTGACACTGCTGTTCGGCCTGTTCCACCTTCCGCGCCGGGCCTTCGTGCGGTGTGCCCTGTGCATTTTCATCGGTTTTGCCGGGATCACGCTGTGGGACGGATACTACTTCCGGCTGGCCGATCCGATGCTCGCCGCCTTGCAGGTGTGCGTGCTGTTCGCGGTGCTGATCTGGCTATGCCTGTACGCCAGCTATGTGCAGACTTCCCGGCAGCGCATGCGGCAACGGCGCTTCGCCTTGCAGGCGCACCAGGACACCTTGCGCGGCATGATGCGACAACTGGAGGACCTGGTCGCCACCGACGAACTGACCGGCCTGTACAATCGACGGCATTTCCTGCGGCTGGCGTCGCGCGAACTGCACGCGATGAGCCTGGAGCAGATGCATGGCCTGGCGCTGATCGACCTCGATCACTTCAAGCGGATCAACGACGTGCACGGCCATGCCGCGGGCGATCAGGTGCTGCAGGCGTTCGCCGCCGTAGCCAGCGCCTGTCTGCGCGATGGCGATGTATTGGCCCGCTACGGCGGCGAGGAGTTTGTCATGTTGTTGCCCGATTGCGATCCCGAACGCCTGACCTCCTGCTGCGAGCGTCTGCGCGTGGCCTTTATGGACGCCCAGTTGATCGGGGTCGAGGTGCCTGGCCTGAGCCTGTCCGTGGGGATGACCCTGGTGGAGCTGGGCGACGATCTGGACGATGCCCTGCAACGTGCCGACCAGGCGCTGTATCGGGCCAAGCGCGACGGACGCAATCGCTGCGCCGCGGCCTGGGAAAATATCGATGCCTGAGCTGCGTGTCGGTGAGCGGCAGTGGTCGGTGGTCGCTGGCAGCAATCTGCTGGATGCCTTGAATCAGGCCGGCGTTGCGGTGCCTTACAGCTGCCGCGCCGGCAGTTGCCACGCCTGCCTGGTGCACTGCGTCGAGGGCCTGCCCAGCGACAGCCGGCCCGATGCCTTGAGCGACGATCAGCGCCAGCGCGGTTGGCGGCTGGCCTGTCAGTGTCAGGTGGTGGAAGACCTGCGGGTCGAAACCTACGACCCGCTGCGCGATGGCGCGCCGGCCGAGGTGGTCGGTGTGGACTGGTTGTCGGCCACGGTGCTGCGCCTGCGTTTGCAGCCGGAGCGCAACCTGCGTTATCAGGCCGGCCAGCACCTGGTGCTGTGGACGGCTTCCGGCGTGGCGCGGCCGTATTCGCTGGCGAGCCTGCCCGGCGAAGACCGCTTTCTCGAGTTCCACCTCGATTGCCGCCAGCCCGGCGCGTTCAGCGACGCGGCGCGCCAGCTCAAGCCCGGCGATGGGTTGCGCCTGGGCGAGCTGCGCGGCGGGGCGCTGCACTACGACCCGGACTGGCAAACCCGGCCATTGTGGCTGCTGGCGGCGGGCACCGGGCTGGCGCCGTTGTTCGGCATCCTGCGCGAGGCTTTGCGCCAGGATCATCAGGGCGACATCCGCGTCATTCACCTGGCCCATGACGCCAGCGAACATTACCTGGCCAAGCCCCTGGCGGCGCTGGCGGCGAGCCACGCCAACCTCAGTGTCGAGCTGTTGACCGCGACCGAGCTGCCAGCGGCTTTGGCACAACTGCGGCTTGTTTCGCGGCAAACCCTGGCCTTACTCTGCGGGCACCCCGACAGCGTCGATGCCTTCGCCCGACGCTTGTACCTGGCGGGGCTGCCGCGCAATCAACTGCTGGCCGACGTATTCCTGCCCCGTGGTTGAGCGCTGATCCGGCCTGAGCGAGACCACCCATGACCGACACCATCCTGCTTGAACGCGAGGGCGGGCTGCTGACCCTGCGCCTGAACCGCCCGGACAAGAAAAATGCCCTGACCCGGGCCATGTACAGCCAGCTGGCCGAAGGACTGCGGCAAGCCGACGCCGACCCTGAGGTCCGCGCGGTACTGATCAGCGGCAGCAGCGACTGCTTTACCGCCGGCAACGACATTGCCGACTTCCTCCAGCAGCCACCTACCGGTCTCGACAGCCCGGTCTTCCAGTTCATGCTCAGCCTGTTCGAGTGCCGCAAGCCGGTGGTCGCCGCGGTTGCCGGGCCGGCCGTGGGGATTGGCACCACCCTGCTGCTGCATTGCGACCTGGTGTACGTCAGCCGCGATGCCCGGTTGCGCATGCCTTTCGTCAATCTCGGTTTGTGCCCCGAGTTCGGTTCCAGCCTGATCCTGCCGCGCTTGCTCGGGCAGGCCAGGGCCGCCGAGCTGTTGCTGCTGGGCGAAGGTTTCAGCGGTGAACAGGCTGCGCAGTGGGGTATTGCCAACCTGGCCTTGGCCGACGGTGCGGCGACCCTGGACAAGGCCCGGGAGATGGCGCTGCGTTTCGAGAAGCTGGCGCCGCAGGCGGTGCAGATCAGCAAGCAGCTGATGCGCACGCCCGATCGCGAACAGCTGCGCAAGGTGATCGAGGAGGAGGGCGCCCTGTTCACCCAGCGCCTGCATTCGCCGGAAGCGCTGGCGGCTTTATCGGGGTTTCTTGCCAAGAGCTGAAATCGGCGCCGCTCGTGTAGCCGCTGCCGGAGGCTGCGATCGATTTGGGCGGCATTCCGACGAAGGGGGCGTAAGGTCCCAAGATCGCTGAAGGCCTGGCGGCCTTGTCGCAGCCTGGCGGCAGCGGCTATAGGTTCGTGAGTTCCATAAATATGCCCCCATGAAAAAGCCCCGCAGTCTTCACTGCGGGGCTTTTTATTGTTGCGTCAGGTGGCTTAGACCATCGGGTCGCCAACGTGCAGGATCTTCATGCCGTTGGTGCCGCCGGTGGTGTGGTAGCTGTCGCCCTTGGTCAGGATCACCCAGTCGCCTTTCTTCACGACGCCGCGCTTGACCAGCTCGTCGATGGCCTTCTGGCTGACTTCGCTTGGCGGCAGGGACGCCGGGTCGAACGGGATGGTGTAGACGCCACGGAACATCGCGGTGCGGGCCTGGGCTTCGCGGTGCGGGGTGAACGCGTAGATCGGCACCGAGGAACGGATACGCGACATGATCAGCGGGGTGTAGCCGCTTTCAGTCAAGGCGATGATCGCCTTCACGCCCGGGAAGTGGTTGGCGGTGTACATGGTGGCCAGGGCAATGCTCTCGTCGCAGCGCTCGAAGGTCTTGC
Organism: Pseudomonas sp. NFPP07; assembly: GCF_900115645.1. Lineage (NCBI taxonomy): Bacteria > Pseudomonadati > Pseudomonadota > Gammaproteobacteria > Pseudomonadales > Pseudomonadaceae > Pseudomonas > Pseudomonas sp. NFPP07. The sequence continues at coordinate 592,494 of NZ_FOXG01000001.1, read as the reverse complement.
CGATGCGGTGGCTGGAGGTCTTGCTGGTCGGATGCTTTTCCGCGCCGATGCAGATGCGGTCCATGGCCTGGACGGCTTCGAGCGGGTAGGCGCCGGCGGCGGATTCGGCCGAGAGCATCACGGCGTCGGTGTAGTCGAGCACGGCGTTGGCCACGTCGGACACTTCGGCGCGGGTCGGCATCGGGTTCTGGATCATCGACTCCATCATCTGGGTCGCGACGATCACCGCCTTGTTGTGGCGACGGGCGTGCAGAATGATTTTCTTCTGGATGCCCACCAGCTCGGCGTCGCCGATTTCCACGCCCAGGTCGCCACGGGCCACCATCACGGCGTCGGAGGCCTTGATCAGGCCGTCGAGGGTTTCGTCGTTGGCCACGGCTTCGGCGCGCTCGATCTTCGCCACCAGCCAGGCGGTGCCGCCGGCCTCGTCGCGCAGTTGGCGGGCGTATTCCATGTCAGCGGCGTCGCGCGGGAAGGACACGGCCAGGTAGTCCAGGTCCATGGCCGCGGCCAGCTTGATGTCGGCCTTGTCTTTTTCGGTCAGGGCCGGAGCGGTCAGGCCGCCACCGCGACGGTTGATGCCCTTGTGGTCCGACAGCGGGCCGCCGATGGTCACGGTGCAATGCAGTTCGGTGCTGGTGGCGGTGTCGACGCGCATCACCACGCGGCCGTCGTCGAGCAGCAGCTCGTCGCCCACGCCGCAGTCCTTGACCAGGTCCGGATAGTCGATGCCGACGATGTCCTGGGTACCTTCGGTCAGCGGGTGGCTGGTGGAGAAGGTGAACTTGTCACCGATCTTCAGCTCGATGCGCTTGTTGGCGAATTTGGCGATACGGATCTTCGGGCCTTGCAGGTCACCCAGCAGCGCGACGAAGCGCCCATGCTTGGCGGCCAGGTCACGCACCAGCTTGGCGCGAGCCTTGTGCTCGTCCGGGGTGCCGTGGGAGAAGTTCAGGCGGGCGACGTCCAGGCCAGCCAGAATCAGCTGTTCGAGAACTTCCGGCGAGTTACTGGCCGGGCCAAGGGTAGCGACGATTTTGGTACGACGGACGGACATGCAAAGACTCCTGAGTTCAAGCGCAACGAGAGGCTACTATGGTCCGCAGCTGTAGTCATTGTTCGTTTGCACTACTTATTCGTTTGTTTCTTTAAACGAACATTCCTGAAGATTTTCCAACGCGGGTCGATAACGTGCACAAGACAGGAGAACCCCCATGCGATTCGTGCTCATTGCTGCCCTGGCCGTCAGTGTTGTCGGCTGTACCCGCTGGTCGATGGACCATCATCTGAATACCGCCTACCGCGCCTACGACGCCGGCAACTGCGAACGGGTGATGCTCGAACTGAGCCAGGTCGACCGCACGAGTCGCTCGCGCCCTTATATCCAGCCCGAAGTATCGATGCTGCGCGGACAGTGCCTGGAGCGGCAGAAGCTATTCCTCGATGCCGCGCAGACCTACCAGTACATCATCACCGAACACCCCAGCAGCGAGTACGCCTACCGCGCCCGCGCGCGCCTGGAAACCCTGCAGCAACTGGGTCATTACCCTTCGCGCAACAGCGCTCAGGCGCGTCCGACCGCGTTGTAACAATCGTCATCAGGCTATTGCTGATCTCGCGTGAGCCTTGAGCTAACATCTGTGGGCCTGTTTTAGAGTATTGTTTCTAAAATGGGCCGGCCGGGGCCGACAGTCCTCGGCGCGACGATGCGCAATGACCTTCTTAAATAGCGATGCATGACATGTTCACGGACCGGCGGATCGAGCGGCACCAGTTGCCGTGTTTTTTGAAAGTCTTCAATCGGCTGACCGATCGACCCATCGGTTATCTGGGCAACGTTTCCGAAGATGGCTTCATGTTGATCAGCCAGTTGCCGATGCTGATCGGCGCCGATTTCGAGTTGCGCCTGCAGGTGCCCGGCCGCGACGGCCAGCTGCAACCGATCGAGATCACCGCCTCTTGCCGTTGGTGCCATGAAGATGTCACGCCCCATCATTACGACACCGGCTTCGTGCTGCTGCGTTCGCCTCCCGAGTACCGCGAGCTGGTGACGGCCTTGCGCACCTATTTCAGTTTCTACCCGGTGCAGACCTCCGCCTGACCGCTACAGCGTCCCGGCCTTTTTCCAGCTGAGGTAACGGGTCACCAGTTCCGCCCCCAGTTCACCCGGCCGCACATCGAGCAGGGCAACGCCCTGGGCGCTCAGGCGCTCATGCAGGTCGGTGCGGGCATTCAGGTAATTGATCGTGCCGCAGTAGGTCAGGGCGTCGGGCAGGTTGTGCACCGGCGCCTGGCGCAACTGATCGAGGACTTCCTCGCGCAGGCTGGCCACCAGCACCCGGTGCTGGCGCCCGAGGCGCTTGACCGCGGTCAGCAGTTCCTCGTCGTCTTCGTCCCGCAGGTTGGTCACCAGCACTACCAGGGCCCGGCGTTTCTGCCGGGCCAGCAGCTCGCTGGCGGCGGCCTGGAAGTCGGCGCAGCGCTGGCTGCTGTCCAGGTCGTAGACAGTGTTGAGCAAGGCGCTCAATTGGCCCGCGCCCTTGACCGGCGCCAGATAGCGGCGGCGTTCGCCGGCAAAGGTGCTCAGGCCCACCGCGTCGCCCTGGCGCAAGGCGACATAACTGAGCAGCAGGCAGGCGTTGAGCGCGTGGTCGAAATGCGCCAGTTCGCCGTCCTGGCTGCGCATGCGTCGCCCGCAGTCGAGCATGAAGACGATCTGCTGGTCGCGTTCGTCCTGGTACTCGCGGGCAATCGGCGTGCGTTGCCGGGCGGTGGCTTTCCAGTCGATCTGGCGCAAGCTGTCGCCCTCGCGAAACTCGCGCAGCTGATTGAACTCCAGGCCCAGGCCACGGCGCGGCTGTTGCCGCACACCGATCTGGTTCAGCCAGTTGTCGACGGCCAGCAGCCGGGCGCCGTAGAGGCGGGCGAAATCCGGGTAGACGCGCGTGCTGTCGTCGAGCTTCAGCAACCGACGCGCCGACCACAGGCCCAGCGGGCTGGGCAGGCTGACCTCGCAGCGCTCGAAGTTGAAATGGCCGCGCTTGAGCGGACGCACCCGATAACCCAGTTCCTGCGACTGGCCCGGCTCCAGGAGCAGCGACTGCGGCAGGTATTCGAAGCCCAGGCCATCGGGCACATGATCGAACAGCTCCAGGGTCAGCGGCTGGGCAAAGTCGTGGCGAACCTCCAGGCGCACTTCGCTCCAGCGCCCCAGGGGCAGGCTGCCGGGCAACTGGCGCCGCAGTTGGGGGGAAGGCAGGCGCCTGAGCCGGAAGGCGTCCAGCACGGCCAGCAGCAACAGGGCCAGGAGCAGGCCCCAGGCAATCGCTTGCAGGCTGGCCGCGACCGCGAGGCCGTAGGCCCGCGCAGCGCCGAGCAGCACGTCCAGCGCCAGCAATACGCCGAGCCAGGTCAGAAACAGGCGTGAGGGTTTCATCGCTTTGGCGGGCTCATAGTCATGAAGCTCACAGTCGCGGCGCCGGCACTTGATCGAGCAGTTGCTTGAGCACCTGCTCCACCGACAAGCCTTCGATATCCAGCTCCGGGGCGATCCGCACGCGATGCCGCAGCACCGCCAGGGCGCAGCCCTTGATGTCGTCCGGAATGACGAACTCGCCGCCGCGCAGCAAGGCCCTGGCCCGGGCCCCACGGACCAGGGCGATCGACGCCCGCGGCCCGGCGCCGAGGGTCAGCCCCGGCCAGCTGCGGGTGGCCCGGGCCAGCCGCACGGCGTAGTCGAGGACCTGCTCGTCCAGCGGCAGGTCGCTGGCGATCCGCTGCAGGGCCAGCACGTCCTTGGCCTGCAGCAGGGTACGCAGCGGTTGCACGTCGAGCATGTCGGCCCGGGGCGAGCGGGTGACCTGGCGGACCATGTGCAATTCCTGGTCGCTGTCCGGGTAATCCATGCGCAGCTTGAGCATGAAACGGTCGAGTTCGGCTTCCGGCAGCGGGTAGGTGCCTTCCTGTTCGATCGGGTTCTGCGTGGCCAGGACCATGAAGGGCTGGGCGATGGGCAGCGCCCGGCCTTCGAGGGTGACCTGGCGCTCCTGCATGGCTTCGAGCAGGGCGGCCTGGGTCTTGGCCGGCGCGCGGTTGATCTCGTCGGCCAGCAACAAGTTGGTGAACAAGGGGCCCTTGCGCAGCTTGAACTGCTCGGTCTGCAGGTCGTAGACCGCATGGCCGGTGACGTCGCTGGGCATCAGGTCCGGGGTGAACTGGATACGCGCGAACTCGCCGCCAAAGCAACGGGCCAGGGCGCGCACCAGCAAGGTCTTGCCCAGCCCGGGCACGCCTTCGAGCAGCACGTGGCCACCGGCGATCAGGGCAGTGAGCACGTCGTCGATCACCGCGTCCTGGCCGATCACGACCTTTTGCAGTTCGTGGCGCAGGGCCTGGGCCAGCTGGCTGGCGCGCTGGCGTTGCTGGACGGCATGCGCTTGGGCATGGCCGGGCTCGGTGGCGGGAAGCGGTTCGGCGGGAAGGTCGCTCATAGGGCATTCCTGAGAGTTTGCAGGTGGGTGACCAGGCGGCTGAAGTCGGCGCTGGAAAGGCGTTGTGCCGGCTGGGGAGCCAGGGCCTGGCTGATGACGCTGTCCGGTTGCCGGGTAAGGCGGGCCAGGACCTGCCCTTGTTCGGCGGCGGTGAGTCGTTCGAAACCGGGATGACGATGCTGGGCGCGGCGCAGGATGTCCTGCTGCAGGCTATGCAGCAGCCCCTGCTGACCGGTGTGGCGCAACAGGAAGTGGGCGCTGGCTTGCAGGTGCTCGCGCAACTGGCGCCGGGCCCTGGGCATCGGGGCCTGCATCGGTCCGTGGCGAACCCCGACATGCCACAGCCACAGGCCGAGCAGTGCGGCGAGGGCCACCAGCGCCTGGGGGAAATACTTCAGCAGCAGGCTCCAGAGGCTGTCGTGATCGGTGTCGAACAGCAGGGTGACGTCGCTGTCGGCGCTCAGGTACCAGAGCAGCCAGGCGTTGTCGTACTTGGCGATCAACGGAGTCTTCCAGATCTCGGCGTCGGTGAGCACGGTCACCGAACCCTGGCCGTAGCTCAGTTGCATCATGTGGGTGGCCCGGGCGCTGTTGGCCCAGGACTGGGAGAGGTTGTCCGGGTCTTCCAGGTGGAAGTCGGTGTCGAAACCGATGTAGGCCGGCGCGTCTTGGTCTTCCAGGTAGAGCTTGGTCAGTTTCGGGTAGGGCTCTTTGCCGGCGCCTGGCGGCGGGGCTTTGAGGTCCTTGCTGAGAAACTGGCGCAGGTGCAGGCGATCGAGCAGCAGGTCGCCGCTGCGTCCGGCCTCTTTGTTCCACAGCGCTTCGGCGACGAACAGCAGGCGCCCGCCGGCCCTGGCCCAGTCCAGCAGTTGCTCGACCTGCTGCGGCGTCATGTTCGAGCGCTCGCCCAGCAGCAACAGGCTGTTCTGCTGCGGCTTGAGGGTCGGCAGCACCTCCAGGCCGTTGGCGTGGTGAACCTGCAAGCCGCGCTGGCGCAGGAACATTTCCGCCGCCAGGTAAGGGTTGGCGCGGGCTTGCGGGGAGGGGCCGTGATCGATGGTTTCCTGGTAGGGCCGGGCGTTGAGGTAGAGGTACAGCAGCAAGCCGCCGAGCAGGCCAGCGACCAGCAGCGCGAGCAGCGGCAGCAGGCGCCGGTTCATCGTGGGGCTCCCGGGCCGAACAGGGTACGCCAGCCATCGCACAGTTCCTGCTTCAACTGAGCGGGAGGCAGGCGATGACCGTAGGCCAGGTTCTGCCAGTGCAGGGTCAGGCTGCTGCTGAACGCCTGGAGCTGGGGCAACTGCAAAGCCTTGACCTGCTCGAGGACCTGGCCCTCGGTGTCCGCCGGTTTCAGCGGCAGGCGGAAGTCATGCAGGAGCCGGCTCAGCAGCGCGCGGTACAACAGCCCGAGGGCTTCGCGTGGCTGCTGTGGCCAGAGTGCCTCGGCAGCGGCGGCGACATCCTCGGGCAAGGCGTTGGGGCTGAGGTCCAGGCCGAACAGCTGGTGCGGAGCGGCTCGCGCGGGTAGCTTGCCTGGCAGCGGGCGGCGGCCGACAAAGGCCCGCAACCATTCACGATGACGCCACACCAGCAGGGCCAGCGCCCCCAGCAGCAGGGCCCAGAGCAGGATCTCCAGGGCCTTGGCCGCGGCGCCGAAGACGCTGCTGTCGAGCCGATCGATCAGGGCCTTGAGCCAGCCCGGCAGCTCAGATTGTTCAGCGCTTTTCGGGCTGTCTTCGTCGAACCGGTAACGGGTCACGGTCTGCGGGTTCTTGAAGGGCGGCTGGTCGAGGATCTGGTTGATGCTGTCTTTCGCGGCCTGGCTGGTCAGCGGTTGATCCAGCAGGCGCGGGCTGTCAGGGCCAGTGGCCGGCTCGGCGGCCCAGGCTTCTGGCGCCAGGGGCAGCAGGCTCAGGCTGCCCAGGACCAGCAGCAGGGCGGCGCCACTCAAGCGCTGCCGCAGGCGGCGCAGCACCAGTTCGATATCCCAGGCTTCCAGCAGCGTGCGGCGATTGAGGTAGAGGCTGAAGCCGCAGGCGACGTACACCGGCTCCCAGACAATCAAGACCAGCGCGTAAAAAGCGTTGGTCAGGTGTTCGAGCCAGAGCCAATCCTGCTCGGCAGCGGCAATCAACGTCTGCCAGTCCCAGTCCAGCTCGATCTGTTGTGGCAGCAGCAGATAGAACAACGCCAGCAGGCCGATCCACAAGATGCCTTCCAGGTGCATGCCGATCAGAGTCAGCCAGTGCGCGGCCCCGGCATTGCGCTGTTGCAGCACCCGCACCCGTTGCTGGCGCGCCTCGCCGCTCAGGCCCTCGAGCTGCACCACGGGCATGATGAAACTGCGGCTCAGGCTCAGGCGGCGCCAGGTCAGGCTGGCCAGCAGTTGCGGCTTGAGCAGCCTGGGCCATTGGCGCAGGGCCTGGCGCAAGGTCGGGGTTTCGCCGAACAGGGCTTTGGCGAGGATGTACAGCGGCAGCCGTTCGAAGGCCGGCTTGAGCCACCAGAACAGCAGCAGGGCGAGGGTGGGCGAGTCCCAGAGCAACAGGCTGAGCAGGGCGAATACCGGCAGGGTGATCAGCGCCCAGCTGGTCATTAGCAGGCGTCGGTGGCGCTGGCTCAGCAGTACTCCCAGGTCCATGGCTTCCCAGGTCGTGCGCGGGCGAATCACCACGCTGGCTTCACTCAGGCGCATGGCGGCGTCCAGCGAATATCAGGTAGGCCAGGACCAGCAGCCAGCAGATGCCGCCGACCAGGTATTTGATCCAGGCCGCGGGCCAGGTCAGGGAGGACCAATAGGCTTCGATAAAGGCAGCGATCAGCAGGAACAGGATGACCCCGCAGATCAACTGCACGCTGGTGCGCGCGGCCAGCAGCAAGGCTTCGCCGCGGGGCAGGCGTCCGGGGGCGATCAGCGCCCAGCCCATTTTCAATCCCGCCGCGCCGGCCAGGGCGATGGCGCTGAGTTCGAAGGCACTGTGGCCGACGACAAACGACCAGAAGGTGGCGCCATAGCCGATCTGGGTCAGGTGCCCGGCCACCGCGCCGATGGTCAGGCCGTTGAAGAACAGGAAGAACAGGCTCCCCAGGCCAAACAGCAGGCCGCTGGCAAAGGTCTGAAAAGCGATGCCGATGTTGTTCATGATGTAGTAGCCGAACATCATCCAGTCTTCGCCGGCGGCCCGGTTGGCGAGGCGGCCCAGGCGACTGGCGCCTGGATCGTAGAGGCGTTGCATTTCGGCCACCTGTTGCGGGCTGACCACGCTGTAGATCAGTTCGGGCACCAGGTACACCAGCAGGCCGATACCCAGCAGGCTGCCAAAGAACACCAGGCTGGCGGCCAGGACGAAGCGCCATTGTTCGCGCACCAGCTGCGGGAAACCGGCCAGGACAAAGCCCAGGACCCGGGCGCCCAACGGGCTGCGTTGGCGATAGAGCTGCTGATGGCCGCGCAGCGCCAGTTGTTGCAACGGGTCGACCAGGAAACTGCTGTAGCCGCGTTCCTGGGCCAGGGCCAGGTGTTGGCACAAGCGGCGGTAATCCTCGGGGAAACGGGCATAGGTCTCGGGCGTCGCCTGGCCGCGTTCCAGTTGTTCGAGCTGTTCGCGCAGGCGCTGCCACAAGGCTTGATGACGGTTTTCGAACAGGCTCTGTTTCATGTCGGCCCCAGCAGTCCGCGGGCGATGCCATTGAGTTCGTCACGGGCCTGCGCGGGCGTTACATGCAGAGGCTCGGCGAGTAGCGCGGCCAGCTCCTGGACCCGGTCCGCGGACAGTTGTTCCTGGCGTTCGGCGAAGCTGAGGATGGCCCGTTGTTCAGTCAGGCTCAGGGCGAAGGCGGCGGTTCTGGCGGGCACTGCCGGCAAGGTCGGGCGAACCACCGGCTGCTCGCGGTAGATCACCAGGGTGCCGGCCGCCAGGTCGCCGAGGCGCTTGAAGGTCGGGTGCTGCAGGCAACTGATGGCGCCGAGGCAATAACCGAACGGCAGCATGTCGACAAAACGCAGCAGGTTGCGGGTCAGGGAAGGGCCCCAGCCGATGGGCGTGCCATCGTCCTGCACGACCCGCAGGCCCATCAGCTGCTTGCCTGGCGAGCAGCCCTGGTTCAACACCTCGAACAGCACCATGTACCACCAGCTGACCAGAAACAGCAGGATCGAGCCCAGCCCCATGCCGAGCTGGCCGAGAAACCCCAGGACAATAAACAGCACGCCGAGGATCAGGCCACGAAAGCCCAGGTCGATGGCAAAGGCCAGCGCACGCGACATCAGCCCCGCCGGCCGCAGCGGCAGGTCGATGCCTTCTGGCGTTTCGACCTGGTAGCGGGTGTCCAGTGGCGGGGGCAATGCTTTCCCTGGCAGTGCTGTCGTCTCGAGCATAGGCAACTTGAGGCTGGCCTGGTGGCGATGGATGACCGCCTGATGCTAGCAGTGTCGGAGGGGCGAACGACATCATTTACTGTGCCGCGTGACGTGCGCCGTTACCCTTGAATCATCACAAGGCTGGCCGCGGCCGGTGCCAAGCGCCTAGACTTTGCCGGTCTTTTGCTCAGGAACAGCCCGTGACTTCCATCTTCTGGTACGACTACGAAACCACCGGCATCAACCCGCGCTGCGATCGGCCGTTGCAGGTGGCGGGGATTCGCACCGACTTCGAACTCAACGAGATCGGCGAGCCGGTCAATCTTTACTGTCAGCCCAGCGACGACATCCTGCCCCATCCAGCGGCCTGCATGATCACCGGCATTACCCCGGGCCGGCTGGCCGAACAGGGGCTGAGCGAAGCCGATTTCATGACCCGGGTGCACGCCCAGCTGGCGGCACCGGGCACCTGTGGCGCCGGCTACAACACCCTGCGCTTCGACGACGAGATGACCCGCTACAGCCTGTACCGGAATTTCTTCGACCCTTATGCCCGCGAGTGGCAAGGCGGCAACAGCCGCTGGGACCTGATCGATGTGGTGCGCACCGCCTATGCCTTGCGCCCGGAAGGGATTGTCTGGCCGCGGGACGAGGAGGGGCGGGTGACCCTGAAGCTGGAGCGCCTGACCGCCGCCAATGGCATCGATCACGGGCATGCCCACGAAGCGCTGTCCGATGTGCGCGCCACTATTGCCCTGGCCAGGTTGATTCGGGACAAGCAGCCGAAGTTGTATGAATGGCTGTTCCAGTTGCGCAGCAAGCAGAAAGTCATGGACCAGGTTCGTCTGCTGCAACCGCTGGTGCATATTTCCGGACGCTTTTCCGCGGCGCGCAGTTATGTCGGTGTGGTCCTGCCGCTGGCCTGGCATCCGCGCAACCGCAACGCCCTGATTGTCTGTGACCTGCACCTGGACCCACAGGGATTGCTCGAGCTGGACGCCGAGACGCTGCGCCAGCGTTTGTATACCCGCCGCGAAGACCTGGCCGAAGGCGAGTTGCCGGTGCCGTTGAAGCTGATCCATATCAACCGCTGTCCGGTCGTCGCGCCGCTGAATGTGTTGCGTGGCGAAGACCAGCAGCGTTTGCAACTGGATATGGCGGAATATAAGGCCCGGGCGCTGCGGCTAAGTGACGCACAAGAAGTTTGGCGGGATAAACTTGCGGCTATTTATGCCAGCGAGGACTTTGCCCCCAGCGTCGATCCCGAGCAGCAGTTGTACGACGGTTTTATCGGCGATCGCGACCGACGCTTATGCGAACAAGTGCGCAATGCCGAGCCGCTTCATTTAGGGCAAGAGCAATGGCCGTTCGATGATGAACGTTTGCCCGAATTATTATTTCGTTATCGCGCCCGTAACTTTCCTGAAACCTTGAACGGGGAGGAGCAAGAACGCTGGAAGTCATTCTGTCAGCAGCGCCTGTGCGACCCGCAGTGGGGAGCGCCCAATACCCTGGAAAGTTTCAATCAGGCGGCTGCCGAACTACGGCTGAGTGCTACAACGATTCAGCGTCAGGTGCTGGATGAATGGCAGGATTACAGCCGGTCGCTGGCCCTGCGTTTCGGGGTTTGATTGTTCGGCTTAGTACATTCCGGGCATTTGCCGGAAATAAAAAAACGCCAGCAAGCTGGCGTTTTTTCATAAGGTCGCAAATCCCTCTGTGACGGCTATACGGCTTAACCCAGCAGGGTTGCCCAGCCTTCGACCACGTCGCCGCCCCACTTGGCTTTCCACTCTTTCAGGGTTTTGTGGTTGCCGCCCTTGGTTTCGATGACTTCGCCGTTGTGCGGGTTCTTGTATTGTTTGACCTTGCGTGCGCGCTTGGTGCCGGTAGTTTTGGCGGCAACACGTGGCGCCTTAACTTTCGAGTCCGGATCCAGCAGCGCGATGATGTCGCGCAGGGACTTGGAGTATTCACCCATCAGGGCGCGCAGTTTGCCTTCGAATTCCAGCTCGGCTTGCAGTTTGTCGTCTTGCGACAGGTTCTTCAAACGGGCTTGCAGCTCTTTGATAGCTTCTTCTGTGGCGCGGTATTCGTTGATCAGGGACATGAGAATTGCCTTATGTTGAGTGCTGAGTGGCAGGTGACAGTGGCGTAATAATAGTCAGGCAGTTTCCTCAAGTAAACAATAAAGCCGGCTTTTATTTAATTTGATTAGAGTGTTTAGCAAAGATCCTGATTGATGAGTTAAATATTGTGAACGAGTCCGCACGACTATTTTCCACAAAGTTATAGGACTATTTCCAAGTGTGGCTGATTTCCCTCTCGCATCGGGCATGAGCCCTACAGGCTGCTCAGAGGAATCGGATTCCGACATCACGAATACTGCAGTTTTGTCGCGCAATCGCTAGAATGGCGGCCTTTGCGAAGTTCTGGAGTTTCCCCCTCATGCGCACTTTTCGGTTGGTGATTTCCTGCCCGGACCGCGTTGGCATCGTTGCCAAAGTCAGTAACTTTCTGGCGTCCCACAACGGCTGGATCACCGAAGCCAGTCACCACTCGGATGACCTGAGTGGCTGGTTCTTCATGCGTCACGAAATACGTGCCGACTCTTTGCCGTTCGGCCTTGAAGCCTTTCGTGAAGCCTTTGCGCCGATTGCCGAAGAGTTCTCGATGGACTGGCGCATCACCGATACCGCGCAGAAGAAGCGTGTGGTGTTGATGGCCAGCCGTGAGTCCCACTGCCTGGCGGACCTGTTGCACCGCTGGCACAGCGACGAACTCGACTGCGAGATCTCCTGTGTGATTTCCAACCACGACGACTTGCGCAGCATGGTCGAATGGCATGGCATTCCTTATTACCACGTGCCGGTCAACCCTCAGGACAAGGAGCCGGCGTTCGCCGAGGTCTCGCGCCTGGTCAAGCAGCACGACGCCGAAGTGGTGGTGCTGGCGCGCTACATGCAGATCCTGCCGCCAGAGCTGTGCCGCGAATACGCGCACAAGGTGATCAACATTCACCACAGCTTCCTGCCGTCGTTCGTCGGCGCCAAGCCTTACCACCAGGCTTCCCTGCGTGGTGTGAAGCTGATCGGCGCGACCTGCCACTACGTGACCGAAGAGCTGGATGCCGGCCCGATCATCGAGCAGGACGTGGTCCGTGTCAGCCACAGCGACAGCATCGAAGACATGGTGCGTTTCGGTCGTGACGTCGAGAAGATGGTCCTGGCCCGCGGCCTGCGCTACCACCTGGAAGACCGCGTGCTGGTGCACGGCAACAAGACTGTCGTGTTCTGATCCAGAGTGTTCTGATTAAAAGCGCTCTGATCGAATCCGCCGGGCCCGGGCATCCAAGCCCCAGGTCCGGCGATTTTTCATGAGGATCGACCGATGAGTGATCCACTGGACAAAGCCACATCCAAGGCACCCGCCACCCTCGGCGAGGGCTGCCTGAGCCGTTACGACCCGGACGACATGAGCGCCGAGGACGGTACCGAGTTTCCCGGCGCCGCCGAGTTGTGGCAGCAGTTGCAGCAGGATGCCCCGGATACAGAGCCGCCTAAGCCTGCTTGAGCTTCATCAGGGTGCGCAGCAAGGGGCGCCCGACCATCATCAGGAATACCGGCCCGCCGGCCAGCAGATAGAAATAGTAGGTAACGGCCCGCCAGATCAGGATGGCCGCGGCCGCCGTCGATTTCCCCACCATGGGCGCCAGCAGCGCCGCCGATGTCAGCTCCGCCGCTCCCGCGCCGCCGGGCAGCAGGCTGAATTGCCCTGCGCTCAGGGCGAGCATCTGAATCAGAAAGGTCCAGGCCCATTGCAGGTCCACCCCCAGCCCGCGCAACGCCAGGTACAGCACGCTGTAGCGCAGAGCCCAATGCATGCAGGTCAGGGCAAAGACCCCCGTCAGGGTCTGCCAGGGCAGTTTCAGGCTATCGCCGAAGGCCTTGAGGAAATGCAGCCATTTGCGCGCCCGGCGCCGACGGGTCGCGGGGCGAATCTTGAAGGGCGCAAGCAGATGGCCGCTGAGCAGGATCAGGCGACGGTGGTAGCGGGCTATCGCCAGGCAGATGCATAACCCGCCGAACAGCGAAAGGCTGCTGAGGGCCAGCAGCCATTCCAAACGCTGGCTGAGGTTCTGAAACAGCGCGTAGAACAGGATCCCCAGCAGCGCGCAGAGGAAGAACAGCAGGTCGCTCAATTGATCCATGGCGAACACCGCGCTGCCGTGAGCCGGACGCACGCCGTTACGCGCCAGCAGGGCCATCAAGGTCAGGGGGCCGCCACTGCCGCCGGGCGTGGCGCACATGGCGAACTCGGTGGACATTACCACCGCGAGACTCTTCCAACGCCCCAGCCGGCCGCGGTGTCGGCCCAGCAGCAGGCTCAGGCGCAGCGAATTGATGATCCAGCACAGCAGAATCATGCTCAGCATGCCCAGCAGCAACGGCAGGGAAAAACGCTGGACCCGCCCCCACAGTTCGCCGCCGCCCAGCAGCAGCGGTACCAGGAGCGCCGCCAACAAGGCCATGGCCAGCCAGATCGCCCGGCTCATGGGGTACCGCGTGCCCTTGGCGGCTGGGTGTCGAGCCAGTCGGCCTTGGTCAGTGGCTGGCGTCCTTGCTCCAGCAGGCGTTCGAGGGTGTCCAGCCAGTACTGGCGCGAGTCGGGGTGACGCATGTCCACCGGGTGCAGGCCGAGGCGAATCACCGATGCCTGCTGCCAGCGTCGTTCGCGTTGCAGGCTGAGCAGCCGGGAGGCTTTGCGGCGCCAGGCGCTGCGGGCGCTCCACACCAGGCCGGGGGCGGCGATCGGCGAGAAGTCCGGCAGCCGGTACAGATGCTGCGGGCCGCTGGTGTAACGCAGGGGCAGTTGGCGCAGGGCCTGGCGCGTACCCGGGCTCATCAGCCAGGCGGGGGCGACGAAGCCCTGCAGGGGCCAGTTATAGCGCTGGAACAGTTCCAGCCCGGCATGCAGGCGTGCCAGGGCGGCGTTTTCCGAGAGACTGTAGAACTCACCCTCATGGGTGTACACGCGACGCATGAACCAGTCATACGGGGTGCGCGGTGGCGGACCCTCGTCGCAATGGAAGTAACCGTGCAGCACCAGTTCGTCGCCGCGTTCCAGGCGCGCGCTGAGCAGACGGCGAAAGCCGGGATGAGCATCGAGCGGGTTGTGCCGGTGAAAATCCGGTACCACCAACCAGGTCATCGGCACGTTGCCCATGGCGTCGACGGCTTCGACGAAGGGTTGGTAGTCGATCCAGGTTTGTGGCGCGACATCGTGCAATACCAGCAGCACGCTGGGCCCCCCGGCGGACTCAACCATGGGCCAGCATCGGCTGCTGGGTGCCGAGCACGGCGCGATAGTGCTCCAGCAGGCTGGCGACCACCGTATCCCAGGCGTAATAACGTTCGACATGGCGGCGCGCCCGTTGGCCTCGCTCGGCACAGCCTTGGGCGAACAGCTCCTGCACGGCACGGGCCATCGCCAGCGGATTGTTCGGCGCACAGAGCAAGCCGCCTTCCGCGGTGACGATTTCCTGGAAGGCCCCGGCGGCCACCGCCACCACGGGAATGCCGCTGGCCATGGCTTCGAGGATCACCAAGCCAAAGGTTTCCTGGTCCCCGGCATGGACCAGGGCATCGGCGCTGGCCATCAGGCGGGCGACCTGAGGGGCCGGGCAGAACTCGTCGATCACCGTGACATTCTCCGGCACCGCCGTTGGCATGGCCGAGCCCACCAGCAGCAGGTGGTAGCGCTTGCCCAGGCGTTGCATGCAGTTGAGCAGCACCGGCAGGTTCTTTTCCTTGGAGCCGCGACCGGCAAAGATCAGCAGGCGGCTGTCTTCGGCAATCCCCAGTTCGGTGCGCAGGCCGGGGTCGCGATGACTCGGGTGGAAGGTCTGCAGGTCGACGCCCAGCGGTTGCACATAGACGTTGCGCACGCCCAGGCCGATCAGTTTGTCGGCCATGACCTGGCTGGGGGCCAGGACCCGGTCGAAGTTGCCGTACAGCTTGCGCACATAGGCCTCGACATTCGGGGTGAACCAGGGGCCCATGCGGTTGCTGACCAGCAGCGGCAGGTCCGAGTGATAAAAGCCGATCACAGGTACATCCAACTGGCGCCGCGCATCCAGGGCCGCCCAGGCGGTGAGGTAAGGGTCGCCGACTTCGATCAGGTCCGGTTGCAGGCCATGGAGAATATTGCGCCAGGGCCCCAGGCGCAGGGGAAAACGGTAGCCCTTGCCAAAGGGCAGGGCGGGAGCGGGGACTTCATAGATGCCGTCGCGTTCGCTGAAGTGGGCCCCGGGGATCAACAAACTGTGGCGGATTCCTGGTTGGCGTCCCAGGCGACGATGCTTGGCGTCCAGATAAGTGCGCACGCCACCGCTGGCAGGGGCGTAGAACATGGTTATGTCAGCGATATGCACGATGATCATCCCTCCGATCCGGTGTTCTCCCTAGGGTTGACCCTTATCAAGGATAGATGTTCGGTCGGGATGCCGTGGCGGTTGGCGATGCGTCTGGATGAACGGTTTGCTGCGGATGCGGGAGGGATTGTCGGCAGTCCGGTGCCTGGGTGTTGCCCAGGCGCCGGGTGGCTGAAGGGATCAGATACGGAAACTGCCGACCAGTTGCTTCAGGCGTGCGGCCTGCTGCTCGAGGTCGGAACAGGCGCGCAGGGTCGACTGCAGGTTTTCCACCCCTTCCTGGTTCAGGGTGTTGATCTCGGTGATGTCCATGTTGATCGACTCCACCACCGAGGTCTGTTCCTCGGTCGCGGTAGCCACGGACTGGTTCATGCCGTCGATCTCGCCGATGCGCTGGGTCACGCTGTTCAGGCGCTCGCCGGCCTGGTTGGCGATCTCCACACTGTCCTGGCTGTGGCGCTGGCTGTTGCTCATGGTGCTGACCGACTCGCGGGCGCCGACCTGCAACTCCTCGATCATGGTCTGCACCTGTTGCGCCGATTCCTGGGTGCGGTGGGCCAGGTTGCGCACCTCGTCGGCAACCACGGCGAAGCCGCGCCCGGCCTCGCCCGCCCGCGCCGCCTCGATGGCCGCGTTGAGGGCCAGCAGGTTGGTCTGCTGGGAGATGCTGGTGATGACTTCGAGGATCTGCCCGATGTTCACGGTCTTGCTGTTGAGGGTTTCGATGTTGCTGCTGGAGGCGCTGATCATGTCCGACAGCTGGTTCATCGCCAGGATGCTGCGGTCCACCACTTGCTGGCCGTCCTCGGCCAGGCTGCGCGCGTCGCTGGCCTGTTGCGAGGCCTGGGCGGCGTTGCGGGCGATTTCCTGGGCGGCGGCGCCGAGCTGATTGATCGCCGCGGCCACGCTGTTGGTGCGGCTGGCCTGCTCGTCGGAGTTGAGCATCGACGAATTGGAGGCGCTGACCACGCGCAGGGCGACTTCGTTGACGTGCTCGGTGGCCGACGAGACTTCGCGGATCGAACCGTGGATGCGTTCCACGAAGCGGTTGAACGCGGTGCCGAGGATGCCGAATTCATCCTGGTTCTGGATGGTCAGGCGGCGGGTCAGGTCGCCTTCGCCGTCGGCGATGTCCTGCATGGCGCGGGTCATGACATGCAGGGGCTGCATCAGCACCCGGATCAGCATGCCCAGCAGGGCGATGATGATGGCCACGGCGATGACGGTGGCAATGATGGCCGAAGCGCGGAACTCGCTGAGCATCGAGAACGCCTTGTCCTTGTCCACGGACAGGCCGATGTACCAGTTCACCGACGGCAGGCCCTTGATCGGGGTGAAGGTGACGATGCGGGTCTTGCCCTCGACTTCGATTTCGCTGAAATCGCCACTGATGCGTGGCGTGTTCTGCGGGTAGGCCTCGCTCAGGCTCTTCATCACCAGCGCCTTGTCCGGATGCACCAGGATCTTGCCGTCGGCGCTGACCAGGAAGGCATAGCCCATGCCGTCGAAATCCAGGGCGTTGAGGGTTTCGATCAGGGTTTGCAGGCTCAAGTCGCCGCCCACCACGCCGATGCTTTGCCCGCCGTTACGCGAGGCGGTGGCGACGGAAATGATCAACTGGCCGGTAGCTGCATCTATATAGGGTTCTGTGAGGGTCGAGCCGCTGCTGCTTTCGGCACCCTTGTACCAGGGGCGAACGCGCGGATCGAAGCCGTCGGGCATCTTCGCGTCCGGGCGGATGGTGAAGCTGCCGCTGGCATCGCCCAGGTAGGAGGCCATGAAGGTCGAGGTCAGGGCCTTCTGTTCGAGCAGGCTGGCCACCTTGGTCGATTGCGGTTCGATCGCCAGGTTTTGCGCCAGGTTTTCGATCAGCAGGATGCGCCCGGTGAGCCAGGTCTGGATGTTGCTGGCGGTCACATCGCCCATTTCATGCAGGTAATTGTCCAGGTCTTCGCGGATCGCATTGCGCTGTAAATAGTCGTTGTACAGCGTGAAGGAAGCGAAGGCGGCAATAACGATGAGGGCGGCGGCAAGCAGGATTTTATGGCTGAAGCGCAGGTTTTTGTTCATGGCTTGTGGTGTCCGCTAGGTCTTAATGTCACGAGCGTGCTCTTATAAAAGCGCGCAAAATGGGCGGGGTTGAAAGTAAGTTGATATTTCCTCCTCTCCTTGGGGAATTATCTGAACTATTTTTCAGTCTTTTCTGATCTATCGGCCGGTCAAGGCTAAAGATTAACCATGGGTGACAAAATGCCGGATTCATCGCAACTCGTTATCGGTGCCGACCTCGCGGGGCAACCGATTGCCCAGGCCATGCGCCTGGCAAATCGTCACGGGCTGGTGGCAGGCGCTACCGGGACAGGGAAAACCGTCACCTTGCAGCGACTGGCGGAAGCGTTCAGCGATGCCGGTGTCGCGGTGTTCGCCGCGGACATCAAGGGTGACCTGTGTGGCTTGGGCGCCGCGGGCAATCCCCAGGGCAAGGTCGCCGAACGTATTGCCGGGATGCCGTGGCTGAACCACAAGCCCCAGGCTTATCCGGTCACGTTGTGGGACATTCACGGGCAGTCCGGGCACCCGCTGCGCACTACCCTGAGTGAAATGGGCCCGCTGCTGCTGGGCAGCCTGCTGGAGCTGACCGACAGCCAGCAATCGGCGTTGTACGCGGCATTCAAGGTGGCCGACCGCGAAGGGCTGTTGCTGCTCGACCTGAAAGACCTCAAGGCGTTGCTCAACCACCTCAAGGACAACCCGCAGTTGCTGGGGGATGACGCGGCGCTGATGACCACCGGCTCCAGCCAGGCCTTGTTGCGACGCCTGGCGACTCTGGAACAGCAGGGCGCCGAGGCTCTGTTCGGCGAGCCGGCCCTGCAACTGGAAGACATCCTGCAGCCGGCCAGTGACGGGCGCGGACGGATCCACCTGCTCGACGCCAGCCGCCTGGTGCACGAGGCGCCTAAGGTCTATGCGACCTTCCTGTTGTGGCTGCTGGCCGAGCTGTTCGAGCAACTGCCGGAGCGCGGCGATGCGGAAAAGCCGCTGCTGGCGCTGTTTTTCGACGAGGCCCACCTGCTGTTCGCCGGCACGCCCAAGGCGTTGCAGGACCGGCTGGAACAGGTGGTGCGGCTGATTCGCTCCAAGGGCGTGGGCGTGTACTTCGTCACCCAGTCGCCAGGCGACTTGCCGGACGACGTGCTGGCGCAACTGGGGCTGCGCGTCCAGCACGGCTTGCGGGCCTTCACCGCCAAGGAACAGAAGTCCTTGCGCGCCGTGGCGGATGGCTTCCGGCCGAACCCGGCGTTCGATGCGCTGTCGGTGTTGACCGAGCTGGGGATTGGCGAGGCGTTGGTCGGTACCCTGCAGGAAAAAGGCACGCCGGAGATGGTCCAGCGAGTGCTGGTGGCACCGCCGCAATCGCGCATCGGGCCGCTGACCGAGGCCGAGCGTGCAGCGCTGATCAACAGTTCGCCGTTGGTCGGCCGCTATGACAAACCGGTCGACCGCGAGTCGGCCTATGAAGTGCTGATGGGACGCAAGGGCCTGGCACCGGAGGCCGAGGCTGCGCCGGGCAAACCGGCCGCGGAGGAACCGAGCTTTACCGATCGGGCCGGCGAGTTCCTCGGTACTGCCGCCGGTCAGGCCCTGAAGTCCGCCATGCGTCAGGCCGCCAATCAGTTGGGCCGGCAACTGGTGCGCGGGTTGATGGGGTCTCTGCTGGGTGGCAGCAAGCGCCGCTGATCGGCGGCTGGCCAGTTACGCCCGTGGTTTGGCGTGGCTGGCCAAGCGCTCCAGGGCGGCGCGCAGGTTGGGATCGGTGATGCCGTCGGCGGTGGCCTGAATGGTCTCGGCGGCATTGCTCGACAGGTCCATGGTATGGCCGGCCGCACCCCGTTGTACGGTGGGAGGCTGCACTTTGAACAGAATCCGCGTCAGATTGTTGAACTCATTGAACTCCAAAAGCTGACGTTGCAGACGTTTTTGCTGATAACGCAGGCGCGTCGCCCAGTGGCCGTCGGTGACGATCAGCAGCAGGCTGCCTTCGCGCCAGGAGGCGACATGGCAGTGTTCGCGCGCGGCCGGTTGCAGCTGGCTTTCCAGCAGGCGCTGCAGATGCGCCAGGCGCTGGGCGTGGCCGAGTATGGCTTTGAGAGGCTTGGCTTCGCGAAGGAGTACGGCGGGTGCTCTGGCCGTAAGAGGGCGAAATGCCATGATCAGACACCTGAAGTTACAGAGCCGCCATGGTAGCAGAAAGCGCTGGCCGGACCTCGCTCATCGCTGCGGCGAGGCTTTATCCATTAAATCAATGGTTAACTTCGTACTCGTCCGGGTTGAAACTGGCGCAAAAGGCCTTATTGTAAGTGGGCCCCGTCACAGCGCTGTACCAGCATCGTGGAATAACGCCACTTTCCTCACCATCGTTTCCGGGTAGAATACTCGTTCGCATGCGGCCATGAGGGCTGCACGGGCGACTCACGGGGCCGCCCTCCATCCCTATGTGTGGAAGATCCTGCCGATATGTTTGCGCCTTTGTTAAAGAAACTTTTTGGAAGCAAGAACGAGCGTGAAGTCAAACGCATGCTCAAGACGGTACAGATCGTCAATGCCTTCGAAGAGCAAATGGTGGCCCTTTCGGACGATCAGTTGCGCGCCAAGACTGCAGAGTTCAAGGCCCGCATAGCCAAAGGTGAAACCCTCGACAAACTGCTTCCCGAAGCCTTTGCGGTCGCCCGCGAAGCCGGCAAGCGGGTCATGGGTATGCGCCACTTTGACGTACAGTTGATCGGCGGCATGACCTTGCATGAAGGCAAGATCGCCGAGATGCGTACCGGTGAAGGCAAGACCCTGGTGGCAACACTGGGCGTTTACCTCAACGCGCTGTCCGGCAAGGGCGTGCACGTGGTCACGGTGAACGACTATCTGGCCCGCCGCGACGCCAACTGGATGCGCCCGCTGTATGAATTCCTCGGCCTGACGGTCGGCGTGGTCACGCCGTTCCAGCCGCCGGAAGAGAAGCGCGCCGCCTACGCCGCCGACATCACCTACGGCACCAACAACGAATTCGGTTTCGACTACCTGCGCGACAACATGGCTTTCAGCATGGAAGACAAGTTCCAGCGCGAGCTCAATTTTGCCGTGATCGACGAAGTCGACTCGATCCTGATCGACGAGGCCCGTACCCCGCTGATCATCTCCGGCCAGGCCGAAGACAGCTCCAAGCTCTACACCGAGATCAACAAGCTGATCCCGCGCCTTGAGCAGCACATCGAGGAAGTGGAAGGCGAGGTCACCAAGGCCGGTCACTTCACCGTCGACGAGAAGACCCGTCAGGTCGAACTCAACGAAGCCGGTCACCAGTTCATCGAAGAGATGCTGACCCAGGTCGGCCTGCTGGCGGAAGGCGAGAGCCTGTACTCGGCGCACAACCTGGGCCTGCTGACCCACGTCTATGCCGGTCTGCGCGCGCACAAACTGTTCAACCGCAACGTCGAATACATCGTCCAGGATGGCCAGGTGGTCCTGGTGGACGAACACACCGGTCGTACCATGCCGGGTCGCCGTCTGTCCGAGGGCCTGCACCAGGCCATCGAAGCCAAGGAAAACCTCAACATCCAGGCCGAAAGCCAGACCCTGGCGTCGACCACCTTCCAGAACTACTTCCGTCTGTACACCAAGCTGTCCGGCATGACCGGTACCGCGGACACCGAAGCGTTCGAGTTCCATCAGATCTACGGCCTGCAGGTGATGGTGATTCCACCGAACAAGCCGCTGGCTCGTAAAGACTACAACGACCTGGTGTTCCTGACCGCGGACGAGAAATATGCCGCGATCATCAACGACATCAAGGAATGCATGACCCGGGGCCGTCCGGTTCTGGTGGGTACCGCGACCATCGAAACCTCCGAGCACATGTCCAACCTGCTCCAGAAGGAAGGCATCGAGCACAAGGTCCTGAACGCCAAGTTCCACGAAAAAGAAGCGGAAATCATTGCCCAGGCCGGTCGTCCGGGCGCCCTGACCATCGCCACCAACATGGCCGGTCGTGGTACCGACATCCTGTTGGGCGGTAACTGGGAAGTCGAAGTCGCCTCCCTGGAAAACCCGACCCCCGAGCAGATTGCCCAGATCAAGGCTGACTGGCAGAAGCGCCACCAGCAAGTGCTGGAGTCCGGCGGCCTGCAGGTGATCGCGTCCGAGCGTCATGAATCGCGCCGCATCGACAACCAGCTGCGTGGTCGCGCCGGTCGTCAGGGCGACGCCGGTTCCAGCCGTTTCTACCTGTCCCTGGAAGACAGCCTGATGCGCATCTTCGCCTCCGATCGGGTGAAGAACTTCATGAAGGCTCTGGGCATGCAGTCCGGCGAAGCCATCGAGCACCGCATGGTGACCAACGCGATCGAAAAGGCCCAGCGCAAGGTAGAAGGCCGCAACTTCGACATTCGCAAGCAACTGCTCGAGTTCGACGACGTCAACAACGAACAGCGTAAAGTGATCTATCACATGCGTAACACGTTGCTGGCCGCGGACAACATCGGCGAGACCATCTCCGACTTCCGCCAGGACGTGCTCAACGCCACCGTCAGCGCGCACATCCCTCCACAATCGCTGCCTGAGCAGTGGGACGTGGCCGGTCTGGAAGCAGCGTTGCAAAGCGACTTCGGTGTGTCCCTGCCGATCCAGCAATGGCTCGACGAAGATGATCACCTGTACGAAGAAACCCTGCGCGAGAAACTGCTCAACGAGCTGGTGGCGGCGTACAACGAGAAAGAAGACCAGGCCGGTGCCGAAGCACTGCGCACCTTCGAGAAACAAATCGTTCTGCGCGTACTGGACGACCTGTGGAAAGACCACCTGTCGACCATGGACCACCTGCGTCACGGTATTCACCTGCGTGGTTATGCGCAGAAGAACCCGAAACAGGAATACAAGCGCGAGTCCTTCACCCTGTTCTCCGAGCTGCTGGATTCCATCAAGCGCGACTCGATCCGTGTGCTGTCGCACGTTCAGGTTCGCCGCGAGGATCCGGTCGAGGAAGAGGCGCGCCTGCGCCAGGAAGCCGAGGCACTGGCCCAGCGCATGCAGTTCGAGCATGCCGAAGCCCCAGGCCTGGAGCAGCCGGAAGCGCTGGAAGAGGGCGTCGATGTCGACGTGGCCCTGGCTTCGGCTCCGGTACGCAACGAGCAGAAACTGGGCCGCAACGAACTGTGCTACTGCGGTTCGGGCAAGAAGTACAAACACTGTCACGGCCAGATCAACTAAGATTTTCGCCAGACACTGAAATACCCGCGCCGCGACCGGCATCAGCCGTCGCGGCGTTTTTCCATTCGCCGCACTGCCTTTTGCGATGGCGGTGCACATATCAGGTTAAAGAGGAGCGCATTCATGGCTGTTGGTCTTGGTCCTTTGCCAACGTTGCACCCGGTTGCCGGTTTTGAACTTGGTATCGCTTCGGCGGGCATCAAGCGCCCGGGGCGCAAGGATGTTGTGGTCATGCGCTGTGCCGAGGGTTCTACGGTGGCCGGTGTGTTCACCTTGAACGCGTTCTGCGCCGCTCCGGTGATCCTGGCCAAGCAGCGCGTGCAGGGCCCTGTGCGTTACCTGCTGACCAACACCGGTAACGCCAACGCCGGCACCGGTGAGCCAGGCCTGGCCGCCGCGACCCGCACTTGCGCCAAGCTGGCCGAGCTGGCTGGCGTCGATGCCAGGGCCGTACTGCCGTACTCCACCGGGGTCATCGGCGAGCCGCTGCCGGTCGAGAAGATCGAAGGCGCGCTGCAGGCCGCGCTGGATGACCTGTCCGTGGACAACTGGGCCGCCGCCGCCACGGGCATCATGACCACCGACACCCTGCCCAAGGGTGCCAGCCGCCAGTTCCAGCACGACGGCGTGACCATCACCGTCACCGGTATCAGCAAGGGCGCGGGCATGATTCGTCCGAACATGGCGACCATGCTCGGCTACATTGCCACCGACGCCAAAGTCTCCCGTGAAGTGCTGCAGAACCTGCTGCTGGATGGCGCCAACAAGTCGTTCAACCGCATCACCATCGACGGCGATACCTCCACCAACGACTGCTGCATGCTGATCGCCACCGGCCAGGCAGCCCTGCCGGAAATCACCGAAGCCAGCGGCCCGCTGTTCGCCGCGCTGAAGCAGGCGGTGTTCGACGTGTGCATGGAAGTGGCCCAGGCCATCGTGCGTGACGGTGAAGGCGCGACCAAGTTCGTGACGGTCGAAGTCAACGGCGGCGGCAATCATCAGGAGTGCCTGGATGTCGGCTACACCGTGGCCCACTCGCCGCTGATCAAGACTGCGCTGTTCGCTTCCGACCCGAACTGGGGGCGTATCCTGGCCGCTGTCGGTCGTGCCGGCGTGCCGGACCTGGATGTGAGCAAGATCGACGTTTTCCTCGGTGAGGTGTGTATCGCCAGCCGTGGCGCGCGTGCCGCCACCTACACCGAGGCCCAGGGCGCGGCGGTGATGCAGCAGGAAGAAATCACCATCCGCATCGAGCTGGGCCGCGGTGATTGCAGCGAAACCATCTGGACCACCGACCTGTCCCACGAGTACGTGAAAATCAACGCGGAATACCGTACCTGATACACCGCTACTCGCTTCTACATGGACGCGACGCATCACGTGTAGGAGCGAGTCCGCTCGCGATGGAGGCCTCGGGCCTCCATCTCCTCTGAAAGGTGCCCGAGATGAATCTTCACCTGATCATCGGCGACAAACTCTATTCCTCCTGGTCGCTGCGCGCCGCCCTGGCGCTTGAGCTGGCCGGCGCGACTTACACCGAAGAACTGATCAAGCTGAACCAGCCCGATACCCGCGAGCTGCTTCTCAAGCATTCGCCAACCGGCAAAGTCCCGTTGCTGAAGAGCGAGCACGGCACCATTGCCGACTCCCTGGCGATTGCCGAATACCTGGTCGAGCGTTTTCCCGAAGCCGAGCTCTGGCCGCGGGATGTGGCCGCCCGTGCTCAGGCCCGCTCCGCCTGCGCGCAGATGCACAGTGGCTTTTTCGGCTTGCGCGGCAATCTGCCGTTCGACCTGAGCCGTGATGCCGCACTTTCACCCATGCCGCCCGAGGCCCAGGCCGATATCGAGCGGATGCTGGCGTTATGGGTCGAATGTCGCGCGGCCGCGACCGAGCCAGGGCCTTTCCTGTTTGGTCGGGTCAGCCTGGCGGACGCCTTTTTTGCGCCAATCGCCGTGCGCCTGCGTACCTATCGGGTGGCGCTGCCGGCTGTCGATGCCGCCTATGTTGAAACGATCTATCAATGGCCAGCCTTCAAGGCCTGGCAGAAAGCCGGTTTAGAGGAAGCAGTGCGGTGAAACGAGTACATGTGGCGGCGGCCGTTATCCGTGATGCCGATGGCAGGATCCTGATTGCCCGACGTGCCGATACCCAGCATCAGGGCGGCCTCTGGGAGTTTCCCGGCGGCAAGGTCGAAGCGGACGAGGCGGTGGAAGCGGCGTTGACCCGTGAGCTGCAGGAGGAACTGGGCATTCTGGTGTCCCAGGCGCGGCCTTTAATCAAAGTGCAGCACGATTACCCGGACAAGCAGGTGTTGCTGGATGTCTGGGAAGTGTGCGCCTTTACCGGCGAGCCCCATGGCGCCGAGGGCCAGCCTTTGGCCTGGGTCACGGCCCGTGAGCTGGAGAACTACGAGTTCCCGGCGGCCAACCAGCCGATCGTGGCGGCGGCGCGCTTGCCGAGTGACTACCTGATCACCCCGGAAGGCCTGGAAACACCGGCGCTGTTGCGGGGCATGCAGAAGGCCATTGCCGGCGGCAGCAAGTTGATCCAGCTACGCGCGCCCAACGGCTACGACCCGCAATACCGCGACCTGGCGGTGGATGCGGTCGGCCTGTGTGCGGGCAAGGCGCAATTGATGCTCAAGGGGCCGTTCGAATGGCTGGGGGATTTCCCCTCGGCGGGCTGGCATATCACTTCGGCGCAGCTGCGCAAATACGCCAGCGCCGGACGTCCCTTTGGCAAGGAGCGCTGGCTGGCGGCGTCTTGCCATGACGCTGAAGAGTTGTCCTTGGCGCAGCAGATGGATGTGGACTTTGTGACGCTGTCGCCGGTCCAGCCGACCCAGACTCACCCTGAGGCGCAGCCACTGGGTTGGGAGCAGGCCGCCCGACTGATCAGCGGTTTCAACAAGCCGGTGTACCTGCTGGGCGGTGTCGGTCCGGATCAGCGCGAGCAGGCCTGGCAGGCCGGTGCGCAAGGGGTGGCAGGGATTCGCGCGTTCTGGCCCTGAGGCCATTCACTCGCCAGTTCGCTCCTGCATAAGTTGCAGGAGCGGGCTTGCTCGCGAGCGGCGGAGAAAAACGCCCGCTATTCGGGTTTGGCCGCTGCCTGCCAGAGAATCTCGGCAATCCCCTGGCGCTTGGCAATCAGGCGTGCCGCGACAAACAGCAGGTCGGACAGGCGATTGATGTAGGCCAGGCCGACCCCCTCCAGCGGTTCCACGGCATTCAGATGCTGGCAGCGTCGCTCGGCACTGCGCGTCAGGCTGCGACAGACATGGGCTTGGGCAATCAAGGCCGAACCGCCCGGCAAGATGAAATTCTCCAGCGGCCCCAACTCTTCGTTCCAAGTATCGATGGCCGCTTCCAGGCGTTCGACTTCCGCGATATTCAGTGCCCGATACACCGGCATGGCCAACTCGCCACCCAGGTCGAAGAGGCGGTGCTGGCAAGGCGCCAGGACGTCGATCAGCTCTTGCAAGCCGGGATGTTCTAGACGCTGTTCCGCCAGCCCGGCCAAGAGTAGCCCCAACTGGCTGTTCAGCGTATCGACTTCGCCGATGGCTTCGACCCGCGGATGGTCCTTGGGAACCCGGCGCCCGTCACCCAGCCCGGTTTCGCCTTTGTCGCCGGTGCGGGTGTAAATCTTCGACAAGCGAAAGCCCATGCTTACCTCTCCAGTGGGGGATGTTCCAGTGGTGGCGGCTGACTGCCCGCCAATGGCAAACGCAAGGTGAAGCAAGTGCCCTGGCCCTGCGTCGACTGCACTTCCATCTGGCCTTTGTGATTGTTGGTGATGATGAAGTAAGAGACCGAAAGCCCAAGGCCGGTGCCCTGGCCGATTTCCTTGGTGGTGAAGAACGGTTCGAAGGTGCGTTTGCGCACGTTTTCGCTCATGCCGATGCCGTTGTCCTCGACCTGGATTTCCGCCCAGGGCGGGTTCAGCCGGGTGCGCAGGATAATGCGCCCGGGTTCGCTGTCATCCACGCGCTGGTGAATGGCCTGGGCGGCGTTTTTCAACAGGTTGAGCAGGACTTGCTCCAGTTCGTTGGCGGTACCGGGCACCGGCCCCAGTTGCGGGTCGAACTGGCGGATGATGGCCTGGCCCTTGAAGTCGAAGCCTATGGCCAGGTCGAAGTCGTTGCCGGCAATCTCCACGGCCTGGTCGATCAACGCCGGCAGGTCACAGGGCGCCATCTGCCGGTTGCTGCGCCGGCTGAAGCTGAGCATATGGGTCACGATCTTCGCCGCCCGGGCGCCAGCCTGCTGAATGCCATCAAGCAGTTGCGGCACTTCGCGGCTCTGCAGGTAACGGTTGACGGTTTCCAGCTCGATGCCGATCTGCTCGGCATGTTCCTGATTCTTCGGCAGCTCGGGGGACAGGCGCCGACGAATGTTCTGCACGTTGTGCAGGATGGCCCCCAGCGGGTTGTTGATTTCGTGGGCCATGCCGGCGGCCAGGCCGCCCACGGAGAGCATTTTTTCCGACTGCACCATCATTTCTTCCAGGGACAGGCGCTGGGTGATGTCGTCGATCCGGATCACCACGCCGCGCCCGGCACCGCCCATCAGCGGGTAGAAGGTCAGGGCGTAATGCCGGGCTTCGTCGTCCTTGACCCAGGTGACCCGCTCGACCTTGGTGACCGTATGTTGCTCCACGGTTTCCTTGAGTTGCGGCAGGAACGGCTTGAGCGGTTCGAAGGCGAGGAAGATCGGCTGATTCAGCGCTTCGTCCAGGCGGGTGCCGGAGAGGGCGCTGGCCTCCTGGTTCCATTGGGTGACATAGAGCTGCTCGTCGAGGGCGATCAGCGCCGAGGGCATCGAGTCGATGATGCTGTTGAGGTAGTTCTGAAAGCCGGTGAGTTTCTTTTCGATCTTGCTGCGCACCTGGACTTCCAGCTCCAGCTTGCGGTTGGTGTGACGGGTTTCCTCGGCCAGCCCCTGGGCCTGGTCATAGGCCGCCTGGGAGTCGTCGCGGGCCCGCTTGAGTTGCTGTTCTCGCGCTTCGATGCGCGACAGCATGGTGTTGAAGGCCTCGGCCAGGCTGCCGATTTCATCGTGGTTGCCACGGGCGGCGCGCAGGGAATAGTTTTCCTCGCGTGTCACCTGCCGGGACAGTTCTTCCAACTGATGGATGGGTTGGGTGATCAGCCGTTTGATCTGTCGGGCAATGATCAGCCACAGCAGCACGCTGAAGATCAGGATGCCCAGGCTCGCGGTCAGGGTGCCGGTGTAGAAGGCCATCGGCAGCTCACTGCTGGCCACCAGCAACAGGTGGCCGGGGGGCTGGCCGGCGCGGGGCAGGGTGATGATCTGGTTGCTGCGAAATTCGGTCAGTTGCCAGGCTTCGATATGCCGATAGCGTTCCGGCAGATTCAGGCGTTCGCCATGTTGCAACTGGGCCAGGCGCGTGCCCTTGCCGTCATAGATCGCTGCGGCGCGCAGGGGAGAGTAGCTGTTGAGTTCGTTGAGCAGCTTCTCGGCATTTTGTGGCGAGTCCAGCGCCTGTGCGGCCAGGGTCGGGTTGGATACCAGTCGGCCGATGGTCTGCAAGGCTTGCGGCGCCATGCTTTCCTGAGAGATCCAGTAGGCGGCGCTGATAAAGGTCAGGTTGGCGACCAGCAGTACGGTAATCAGCAGGACGAGCAAGGCGGCCAGCAGTTTTTGGCCGACCGGCAGGTTTTCAAGGCGCTGGCGCAATGGCATCGGGGACGTCGCTAGAGAGGAACACGTGGGCAGCGTAGCCGCTGCTCAGTCGCTGGGCAATCCGCGCTGCTGCAGGTGTTCCACCAATAGCCGGCGCAGGCGGCCGAGGTTGGGCAGATGCAGCTGGTGCCTGGCGGCAACGTCGCAGGCATGCCCCAATAAGTAGCTGATTTCGGTCCTGCGCCGGCTGGCGACGTCCTGGTACATGGAGGAGTAGTTGGCGGCGGTCGCCTGGATCACCCGCTCCACTTCCTGCTGCAGGTTCTCGGCCGCGGCGGGCTGGCCGCAACGTTCCAGCAGTTCGCGCAGCTCGACGCACAGCATCGCCACTTCGCAATGGTGCTGCAGCAGGCCGCCGTTGCGGCAGTCGTGCAGGACCGTCAGGGGGTTGATCGCGCAGTTGAGCGCCAGCTTGCGCCAGAGGCGGGTCAGGATATCCGCGCTCCATTCATGGGGGATGCCGCTGGCGCTCAGGTCGTCGAGCCAGAAGGGCGCGGTAGGGTGGCTGGCGTCCCCCAGCCAGGTGTAGCCATGGCCGGCGAACACCACGCGCCAGTCGCCATCGCGAAAGGCGCCTTCGGTGCTCGAGGCATAAATGCAGCGGGCCTGCGGCACCTGGGCGGCCACGGCGTCCTGGCTGCCCAGGCCGTTCTGCAGCAGGACCAGTTCGGCATCCGGCGTCAGGCGCGAGACCAGCTGGCTGACGGCCTGTTGCGCGTCATAGGCCTTGCAGGCCACCAGCAGGCGAGTGATGGGCTCAGGGTTGTCGACCGTCTCGCCGGGAATGGCATGAAAACTGGCCTGCCCTTGTTCCACCAGCGTCAGTCCGCCCGCGGCCTGGTAGGCCTGCAGGCGGGCCTGATCGCGCAGGATCAGGCGCACCGGCAAGCCGGCCCGGGCCAGGCGTGTCGCCCAGAGGGTGCCGAGGCTACCCGCGCCCAGAATGTGCCAGGTGGTCGACATCAGCGTGGTGCTCGGTTTGGCAGGCGCATGCGAGGCTCGCAGTGAAGGAGGGGAAAGACCCGTTATAATGAGCCCGGATTTTAACCGCAAACCGGGCGTGCTCCATCTTTATCGAGCTGCGCCCCTTTTTTATTGGAGAAATTACATGCCGTCGTTCGACGTGGTATCCGAACTGGACAAACACGAAGTCACCAACGCAGTGGAAAACGCCGTCAAGGAGCTGGACCGCCGCTATGACTTGAAGGGCAAGGGCAGCTTCGAGTTCAAGGAAAAGGAACTCACCGTCAACCTGACCGCTGAAGCCGAATTCCAGCTGGAAGCGATGATCGAGATCCTCAAGCTGGCCCTGGTCAAGCGCAAGATCGATGTGCAGTGCCTTGAGGTCAAGGACGCTTACGCTTCGGGCAAGGTGATGAAGCAGGAAGCCACCCTCAAGGAAGGCATCGACAAAGAGCTGGCGAAAAAAATCGTTGCCCACATCAAGGACGCCAAGCTGAAGGTCCAGGCTGCGATCCAGGGTGAGCAGGTACGGGTGACCGGCAAGAAGCGCGACGATCTGCAGGAAGCCATCGCCGCCCTGCGGGCGAAAGAGTTCGGCATGCCGCTGCAGTTCAACAACTTCCGCGACTGATGGGATTTTTCGGGAACCTCGCGAGTTTATTGGCGTCCGAGGCCCGAGTAGTGGGCAGAAACGATTAAGCCTTTATAAAGAAAGCTACTCGTTCTGCCCTTGTTTTTTGTGTGCCCGGCAGCCGGGAATCAGGAGAGATAGATGGATTTGAATGCTGAAGTGGACAACCTGGTCAAGGCTTCCCAAGCCTGGATTCCGATGATCATGGAATACGGCAGTCGGGTACTGCTGGCCGTCATCACGCTGGCCATCGGCTGGTGGCTGATCAACAGTCTGACGCAAAAAGTCGGCAAGCTGCTGGCGCTGCGTAATGCCGACCAGGCCCTGCAGGGTTTTATCAGCAGCCTGGCGAACGTCATTCTCAAGGTGCTGCTGGTTGTCAGCGTGGCCTCGATGATCGGTGTCGAAACCACTTCGTTCGTTGCCGCGATCGGTGCGGCGGGTCTGGCCATCGGCCTGGCCTTGCAAGGCAGCCTGGCCAACTTCGCCGGTGGCGTGCTGATCCTGCTGTTCCGTCCTTTCCGCATCGGCGACGTGATCGAAGCCCAAGGCATCAGCGGCACGGTCGACAGCATCCAGATCTTCCACACGGTGCTGCGTACCGGTGACAACAAGACCGTCATCGTGCCTAACGGCAACCTGTCCAACGGCATCATCACCAACCACAACCGCCAGCTGACCCGCAAAGTGATCTTCGATGTCGGCGTGAACTACGAGGCTGACCTGCAAAAGGCCCGTGAGGTTCTGCTGGACCTGGCCAAGGACGAGCGTGTGCTGGCCGATCCGGAGCCGGTGGCGGTGGTTTCCATGCTGGGTGACAGCGCCATTACTCTTTCCTTGCGAGTCTGGGTGAAAACCGCGGACTACTGGGATGTGATGTTCCGCTTCAACGAGTTGTCCCGTGATCGCTTGAAGGAAGCGGGTATTGATATTCCGTTTCCACAACGAGTGATTCGTGTGGTTCAGGAAGCGGCTGTTTGAGTAAGTAACGGGGATAGGGATTAAAAGTCTGATCGAGTGGTCAGGCTTTTAACGCAATACTTGCTGGAGAGTGTTTGAAACCTGGTTGTAACAATAGGCTGTCGACAACCGGAGCTTCAGCGAGCTGCCAGCCCCAATAAAAAGGCCCATCGAATGATGGGCCTTTTTTATTACTCGCTAAGTAACCGCTATTACAAGATCGACAGTGGGTAGTCGACGATCAAGCGGAACTCTTTGACATCACCTTCGGCTTGGTCAGCGTTGGCAGTGTGCCAGGCTTGACGAACGCGGAACGACAAGTCTTTAGCTGGGCCGGTCTGAACAACGTACTTGGCTTCGAAGTTGGTTTCGTGGTGTTTGCCATCTGCGCCATAACCGTAAAGACGGTATGGGCTGTCAGCGTCCATCTTGGTGCCGTCGATGTCCCAACCTTTCACGTAGCGGGTCATGAAACTCAGGCCAGGAACGCCGTACTCGGCCATTTTCAGGTCGTAACGGATCTGTGCGGACTTCTCGTTCGGGCCGTTGAAGTCAGAGTACTGGATGGAGTTGGCGAGGAAGATCGAGTCGCCACCACGGTTGGAGCCGCGCTTGGTGGTGTCGTGGCCACCGATACCGATGTAGTCGAATGGCGTGTCACCATTGACCTTCTGGAACCCAACGGTAAGGGTGTGCGCTTTCAGGAACGAGAAGGCTGCTGCCAGGGAGAACGTGGTGTTGCTGATGTCACCAGCCTTGGCGCTACCAGAGTCGGTGGTACGGTAGATGTTACCGTCCAGGTTCAGCGACTGATCGCCACCCATCGGGATGGTGTAGTTCAGGTTGGCGTAGTACTGGTTCCAGATATCTTCTAGCTTGGCGCCGTAGAGCGATGCACTCAGGTTGTCGGTGATGCCGTACTTGCCACCGAAGTAGTCGATGCTGTTGGATGCCACGCCGGCGTAGTTAGCATACAAGTTGCCGTTACGAGCGTTGGAGTCCTGGCTGGTACCCGAATAGAAGTGACCGCCTTCCAGATCAAGGTTTTTGATCTCGCTGCTCTGCAGTTGGAAACCGCTGGCAGTTTGAGGAAGGATCCGGGAACCGCCGACCGCGAAGACCGGGGAGGTGCTTGGCTGCATGTCGCCGAATTTCAACTCGGTTTTGGAAATGCGGAATTTGACCGCAGCGCCTGCTTTGCCCTGGCTGTCGTTGACGTCGCCATCGGAGTCGCGGCTCATGTTGCCGGTGCCGCCAGTGCCGTCGCCGCCGTCCAGCTTGATCGCCAGATAACCGAACGCATCAATGCCGACGCCTACAGTGCCCTGAGTGTAACCAGAGCTGAAGTTACCCCAGATACCCTGGGTCCAGTCCTTCTGATCATTGTTGCGATTTTTGTTGTCACGGTTGAAGTAATAGTTACGCAGCAGTACGTCGAACTTAGCGTCTTCAACAAAGCCCTTGGCTTCAGACTGGTCACTTACAAAAGGTGCGGCCGTAGCCACTTGAGTACTGGCGGCTGCTGCAACTGCCAGTGCGATCATGCTCCACTTCATCACGCGCATCGTGATTTGCTCCTTTGGTTTTTAGAAGAGTACTGCCGTCCCACCTGTTTTATTATCTGGGCGGCTCTTTCTTTTTGTGTCGGCGCAAACTTATATCACGCCGACAATGTTGGCGATACTTGCGTATCAGTCCTTTCAGCTTCTTTACGACCCTGTCGCAAAATGCTCGATCAATGTCGCAAATCCGCAGTCCGCATGTACCCGGACTGACAACTTCAGCGCTGTTTTCGAAGGCTTGAACCTGGAACAAAAAGAACTTTGGTCAAGCAGTCAAATCTCCATGGGGGCAGCCTTGCCACTATTGTTATTAGTCACAGGAGAGGCCTTTTTCCGGTGGCTCCTCCTGGGACAATGTGGGTGTGAATGCAACAAGCGTGCACAAAACGCAAAGGCACCGAGTTTTTTTCGGTGATAGCCCTTCTGGCTGTAAAAACCGCATAAAACAGTGGTTTTAAGGTCGTTTTGTTTGGGCTTGACGTTCCCTGTCCTCCTGGTGTTGATCCCTGAAAAAAACGCATGACATTCCAAAACGTTACCGGTTCACCCTGCTGAGTGAGTAGATGGCGGATGGTTAACGCACTGAGCGTAGACGCACTGTGAGGTTTTGGTGCAAAAGTTTCTTGATGCAGCTCAATCATCATCCGGCGTCGGGCACTGGAAGAATGCGCAGGGAAGGGCCTCTTTCGCGGTTTTCTCCTTGTTTTTTATGAGCTTCGTTCTGTCATGGTGCAGCCCGCTGGAAAATGTTCCAGTCCGGGGCGCTCTGACGCGTGGCATCGAGGATGAGTGTTGAGGCGGGATCAGCGCAGCAGAGCGATGAACGCAAGAGCTTTCGCAGGTATGCTGCCGTTCTGTCGCTTGGCGGGCAGCCGGTCATGGCGTTCGCTAAGCTGAAACTTGATGAGCTGAGCGGGAGTATGCGCGGTGTTCGCTTTAGATCCACGACTTCAACAAGACACATTGCCCATTGGGGACTTCCCCCTTTGCCGGCTGCTGTTGTCCAACGATTCCAATTACCCGTGGTTCATCCTGGTACCGCGCCGGGAAGATATCAGTGAGTTGTTTCAATTGGATGACGCGGACCAGCAGCAACTATGGCGAGAAACCACGGCGCTGGCGGAGTTGCTTAAAGACTCGTTCGATGCGGACAAGTTGAATGTGGCGACTCTGGGTAATGTCGTCAGCCAGTTGCACATGCACGTTATCGTTCGCAAGCGCGACGATGCGGCCTGGCCTGCTCCGGTATGGGGCAAGCTGCCTGCCAAGCCCTATGCCGCCGAACAGGTGGCTGCGATTCGTGAGCGGTTACGACTGGTCCTGACCGATGATTTCAAGTTTCTGGAGGGCTGAGTCATGAACCTGGAAGAGCGGGTAACCGATCTGGAAAGCCGATTGGCTTTTCAGGATGACACCATTCAAGCCCTGAACGACGTGCTGGTAGGGCAGCAGCGGGTGGTCGAACGTCTGCAATTGCAAATGGCCGCCTTGCTCAAGCGACAAGAGGAAATGGTGGGGCAGTTCGAATCATTCGAAGAAGAGGCTCCGCCGCCACATTACTGAGCATCGGGCGACCGGACGTTCAGGCAATAAAAAACCGCGAGCAGCATGGCTGCGTCGCGGTTTTTTTTGGGGCGTGAATCAGCGCCGCGGCAACGCCGCAATCACGTCTTCGGCTTGCAGGCCCTTGTCACGATTCATGACGGAGAACTCCACGCGCTGGCCTTCCACCAGGACGCGGTGACCTTCGCCACGAATGGCGCGGAAGTGCACGAAGATATCATCGCCGGAGTCGCGAGAGATGAAGCCGAAACCCTTCGAAGTGTTGAACCACTTGACGGTGCCGGTATCGCGATTGCTCATGTCGTAGGTTTGCGACGTATTGGTCGAGGGGGACGATTTATAGAAGCTGACGGCCAGGTGCAGAAGAACGGCGATCGCCGCGGTCAGCAGGCTGAACAGCACAGCCGGTTGACCTGCGATAACCGGCATTGGTGCCAGCAGGGTCAAGGTCTGCAAGACCACCGCCAGCACCAGGAGCGCGCTGACCAGGTTTTGCAGTTGGTGACGCGGACCTTTGTTCCAGTAAGGGATAACCGGAGCCAGTGTCAGGTTGAGCAGGCCGAAAAAGGCCAGGTAAAGAGCATCGGGTTGTTGCAGGAAGGGAACGGCTTCGGATCGCAGGCTAGGGATAAAGGACAGCAGCAAGGCTGCTGCGCCCGTTAGCAGGTGGACGATTTTCAACATTTTAATGAACTCACGTTAAGACGGATCACAAGGAAGAGCTGAGCGTGCACGGTTCGCTTCTGAACAATGGGAGGCGGTGAGCACGTGCGCGGGATCAGCCTATGCGCTGAGGCCGAGAAATAGGCAACAACGACACGGCCTCTATTTAACAGCAAAGCCCAGGCCTTCTCAAATCAGGCGCTGTGGCCGGGAGGAGGGAGAAAACCCTGGTTGTCCTGAGGGAATACCGGACTATCGGGCAAAGCCTTGTTCTAGAGAGCCAGCGCCCAAAAAAGTGGAACGGCGGCTTTCCAGGCGGGTCACAACCGGCGTGGACCTTCTTGCAGGTACTGGCCGCCCGCTTGGTGGGCAATTTGTCGCAGTGCCTCGGGCAATCCCGGGCTGCGGGTGCAGGGCAGTCTTGCTAGAGTGGTCCGGTACCTGACCTGTTGAATTCAATGTACTAACGGAGATAGACATGGCAATCGATATCGGTATCAGCGCAGAAGATCGCAAATCCATCGTGGAGGGGCTCTCTCGCCTGCTTTCAGATACTTATGTGCTTTATCTGAAGACTCATAATTTCCACTGGAACGTCACGGGGCCGCAGTTCCGCACGCTGCATCTGATGTTCGAGGAGCAGTACAACGAACTGGCGCTGGCGGTGGACCTGATTGCCGAGCGTATCCGCGCCCTGGGGTTCCCGGCGCCAGGTGCCTATTCCATCTACGCGCGTCTTTCTTCGATCAAGGAAGAAGAGGGTGTGCCAAGCGCCGATGAGATGATCAAGCAACTGGTGGCGGGGCAGGAAGCTGTGACCCGCACTGCCCGTGGCATTTTCCCGATCATCGACAAGGTCAGCGACGAACCTACCGCAGACTTGCTGACCCAGCGGATGCAGGTGCATGAGAAAACCGCGTGGATGCTGCGCTCGCTGTTGAGCGAGCAATAGTCCCGCAGACCGAATGGCGCCGTTATCGGCGCCATTTGCCTTTATGGGGCGTGACTTGTCGTCCGATCATGGCTGTTCGTCCTCAGGCTCGATGAGTGGGGTATGGCAGTGGGGCGCTGGCTTTGTTTCGGCGGGCGGTGGTCTATCGGCGCCGTCATACGGCTGCACAGGGCCGATTTAATGGATATAATCCCGCCCTTTGCTATATAACCCGGGCCTCGGCACGGGTTAAGCCAGACGTTAAGTACGCCGAGACGCTCTCATGCCCATGTACGACTACCAATGTGCTTCCTGTGGTCATCAGCTGGAAGCCATTCAAAAGATCAGCGCGCCTGCGTTGGTCGATTGCCCTGCCTGCCAGGCGCCCGAGCTGAAAAAAATGCTGTCCATGCCAGGTTTCCGCCTCAGCGGTTCGGGCTGGTATGAGACCGACTTCAAAACCGGCGCCAAGAAGAACCTGGCCGGTGGCGACAAAGCTGATTAAGTTGAACGACACGCGCGAGCTCTTGCATTATCCGGTACCCCGAGGTGCGCAAGGCCTCCCATCGAATTTCGAATTACGAGAAGTGAAACCACTACCATGATGCGCAGCCATTATTGCGGCCAACTGAACGAAAGCCTGGAAGGTCAGGAAGTTACCCTTTGCGGATGGGTCCACCGTCGTCGCGACCATGGCGGGGTGATCTTCCTCGATATCCGTGATCGTGAAGGTCTGGCCCAGGTAGTGTTCGACCCGGACCGCGCTGAAACCTTCGCCGCCGCCGACCGCGTGCGCAGCGAATACGTGGTCAAGATCACCGGCAAGGTGCGCCTGCGTCCGGCCGGTGCCGGCAACGCCAACATGGCTTCGGGCATGATCGAAGTCCTGGGCTACGAGCTGGAAGTGCTGAACGAAGCGGAAACCCCGCCGTTCCCGCTCAACGAATACTCCGACGTGGGCGAAGAAACCCGCCTGCGCTATCGCTTTATCGACCTGCGCCGTCCGGAAATGGCCGAGAAGCTGCGTCTGCGCTCGCGCATGACCACCAGCATCCGTCGCTACCTGGACGAGAACGGTTTCCTCGACGTCGAAACCCCGATCCTGACCCGTGCCACCCCTGAAGGCGCGCGTGACTATCTGGTGCCGAGCCGTACCCACGCCGGCAGCTTCTTCGCCCTGCCGCAGTCGCCCCAGCTGTTCAAGCAGCTGCTGATGGTCGCCGGCTTCGACCGCTACTACCAGATTGCCAAATGCTTCCGCGACGAAGACCTGCGTGCCGACCGTCAGCCTGAGTTCACTCAGATCGACATCGAAACCAGCTTCCTCGATGAAAAAGACATCATGGGCCTGACCGAAGGCATGATCCGCAACCTGTTCAAGGAAGTGCTGGATCTGGAATTCGGCGAATTCCCCCACATGACCTTTGAAGAAGCCATGCGTCGCTACGGTTCCGACAAGCCGGACCTGCGTAACCCGCTGGAACTGGTGGACGTTGCCGACCAGCTCAAGGACGTGGAATTCAAGGTGTTCAGCGGTCCGGCCAACGACCCGAAATGCCGTATCGCCGCCTTGCGCGTTCCTGGCGGGGCGAGCATGCCGCGCAAGCAGATCGACGATTACACCAAGTTCGTCGGCATCTACGGTGCCAAGGGCCTGGCCTACATCAAGGTCAACGAACGCGCCAATGGCGTTGACGGTCTGCAGTCGCCAATCGTCAAGAACATCCCGGAAGCCAACCTGAATGTGATCCTCGATCGCGTGGGTGCGGTCGACGGCGACATCGTGTTCTTCGGCGCCGACAAGGCCAAGATCGTCAGCGAGGCCCTGGGCGCGCTGCGGATCAAGCTCGGTCACGACCTGAACCTGCTGACCTGCGAATGGGCGCCGATGTGGGTTGTCGATTTCCCGATGTTCGAAGAGAACGACGACGGCAGCTTCACCGCCTTGCATCACCCGTTCACCGCGCCGAAATGCTCGCCGGAAGAACTGGAAGCCAACCCGGCGACCGCGCTGTCCCGTGCCTACGACATGGTGCTCAACGGCACCGAACTGGGTGGCGGTTCGATCCGTATCCACCGCAAGGAAATGCAACAGGCGGTCTTCCGTCTGCTGGGCATCGATGAAGCGGAACAGGAAGAGAAGTTCGGCTTCCTGCTGGACGCCCTGAAGTACGGCGCGCCGCCGCACGGTGGCCTGGCGTTCGGCCTGGATCGCCTGGTGATGCTGATGACCGGCGCCCAGTCGATCCGTGAAGTGATCGCCTTCCCGAAAACCCAGAGCGCCGCTTGCGTGATGACCCAGGCTCCTGGCCTGGTCGACGCCAAGGCGCTGCGCGAACTGCACATCCGTTTGCGCGAACAGCCAAAAGCTGAGTAAGGCCGACCTGAAGGCGCATCTTCGGATGCGCCTTTTTCTATTGGGTCGAGATATTTGTTGCCCGCCCGCTGTTAAAGGCGTTGCGGGCAATGTTTCAAAGAGAATTTGGAGCGCGTTATGGCAGGTCATTCCAAGTGGGCGAACATCAAGCACCGCAAAGAGCGTCAGGATGCCAAGAGAGGCAAGATCTTCACCAAGTGGATCCGTGAGCTGACGGTCGCCGCTCGTCAGGGCGGTGGCGAGCCGGGTTCCAACCCGCGTCTGCGCCTGGCCCTGGACAAGGCCCTGGGCGCCAACATGAGCCGCGACATCATCGATCGCGCCATCGCCCGTGGTGCGGGTGCGACCGAGGCCGACAACGTCGAAGAGCTGACCTATGAGGGTTACGGCCCGGGCGGCGTGGCGGTGATGGTCGAATGCATGACCGACAACCGCAACCGTACCGCCGCGGCCGTGCGCCATGCGTTCAGTAAATGTGGCGGCAATCTTGGTACTGACGGTTCGGTGGCGTATCTGTTCGAACGCAAGGGGCAGATCAGCTTCGCGCCGGGCGTCGATGAGGACGCACTGACCGATGCGGCGCTGGAAGCCGACGCTGATGACGTGGTCGTTCACGAAGATGGCTCGATCGATGTGTTTACCTCGTTCACTGGCTTCTATGCGGTACGCAACGCGCTCGAAGAGGCCGGTTTCAAGGGCGATGACGCGGAAATCGTCATGCAGCCGACCACCAGTGCCGAGCTGGATCTGGAAGGCGCCGAGAAGATCCTCAAGCTGATCGACATGCTCGAAGATCTGGACGACGTGCAGAACGTCTACTCCAACGCGGATATTCCCCAGTCGGTTGCCGAGCAACTCGGCTGATAGCGCGATAAAAGATCGCAGCCTTCGGCGGTTTCCCCCCTTTACACACAGGGTTACGCTGTACCTGTAGGGGAGCTGTCGAAGGCTGCGATTTTTTGTTTTTCCGGCTTCTCCCGGCGTTACCTTAGGCAACCGAACTTTCTCTTTGCAGGCGTTATGACTCTTATTCTTGGTATCGACCCGGGTTCGCGCATCACCGGTTACGGCGTGGTACGTGATACCGGGCGTGGCTGCGTGTACGTGGCCTCGGGCTGTATTCGCACGGGCGCCGGCGAGCTGCATGAGCGGCTGCAAATCGTCTATCGCGGGGTTCGCGAGGTCATTCAGACCTACGGTCCGGTGACCATGGGCATTGAAAAGGTGTTCATGGCGCGTAATGCCGATTCGGCCTTGAAACTGGGTCAGGCCCGTGGCGCGGCGATCGTAGCGGGAGCCGAGGAGAGCCTGGAAATCGCCGAATACACCGCCACTCAGGTCAAGCAGGCCGTGGCGGGCACCGGTGGGGCCAACAAGGAACAGGTGCAAATGATGGTCATGCACTTGCTCAAATTGACCAGCAAGCCGCAGATCGACGCCTCGGACGCCCTGGCGATTGCCATCTGTCATGCCCACACCCGTTCCAGCCTGCTGCCCCACGGCCTGGGTACCGCACGCAGTCGTGGCGGCCGCCTGCGTCTCTGATAGCATCTGCGCAAACATTTGATGAGTGGAGCATCCCGCGCCTGTCTGCCCGGCCCGGATCTTCGTTCTATGACTCGCCGGCCCCCTGTTCTGGCCTGAGCTAAGGATCTGAAACGTGATTGGACGCTTGCGCGGCACCTTGGCTGAAAAACAGCCGCCGTACCTGATTCTCGATGTAAACGGCCTGGGTTACGAGGTGGAAGTCCCCATGACCACCCTCTACCGCCTGCCGTCGGTCGGTGAACCGCTCACCCTGCACACCCATTTGGTCGTGCGTGAAGATGCCCAGTTACTCTATGGCTTTGCCAGCAAGCGCGAGCGGGACTTCTTTCGCGAACTGATTCGCCTCAATGGCGTGGGGCCGAAACTGGCGCTGGCGCTGATGTCCAGCCTGGAGGTCGACGAGCTGGTGCGTTGCGTGCAAGCGCAGGACACCTCGGCGCTGACCAAGGTGCCGGGGGTCGGTAAAAAGACCGCGGAGCGCCTGCTGGTCGAACTCAAGGACCGCTTCAAGGCCTGGGAAACCGTACCGAGCATGTTTGCCCTGGTACCGAACCAGCCGGATGCGCCGATGCCGGTGGCCAGTGCCGAGACCGATGCGGTCAGCGCCCTGATCTCCCTGGGCTACAAGCCGCAGGAAGCCAGCAAGGCCGTTTCCGCGATCAAGGAAAAAGGCCTGAGCAGT
This sequence comes from Pseudomonas sp. NFPP07, assembly GCF_900115645.1. Classification (NCBI taxonomy): domain Bacteria; kingdom Pseudomonadati; phylum Pseudomonadota; class Gammaproteobacteria; order Pseudomonadales; family Pseudomonadaceae; genus Pseudomonas; species Pseudomonas sp. NFPP07. The sequence goes on along the minus strand of NZ_FOXG01000001.1, from coordinate 552,366 downwards.
GAAGACATGATTCGCCGCGCCCTGAAGGGAATGATTTAAGTGATAGAAGCAGATCGTCTGATCGCCGCCACGGGCCCCCGTGAGCGCGAGGAAGTCCAGGACCGTGCGATTCGCCCCGTCAGCCTGGCCGAATACATCGGCCAGCCGACGGTGCGCGAGCAAATGGAGCTGTTCATCCAGGCTGCCCGCGGGCGCAACGAGTCGCTGGACCACACCCTGATCTTCGGCCCGCCGGGCCTGGGTAAGACCACGCTGGCCAACATCATCGCCCAGGAAATGGGGGTGTCGATCAAGAGCACCTCGGGGCCGGTGCTGGAGCGCCCTGGCGACCTGGCGGCGTTGCTGACCAATCTCGAACCGCACGACGTGCTGTTTATCGATGAAATCCATCGCTTGTCGCCGATTGTCGAGGAAGTGCTGTACCCGGCCATGGAAGATTTCCAGCTGGACATCATGATCGGCGAAGGGCCGGCGGCCCGTTCGATCAAGCTCGACTTGCCGCCGTTCACCCTGGTGGGGGCGACGACCCGCGCGGGCATGCTGACCAACCCGCTGCGCGATCGCTTCGGTATCGTCCAGCGCCTGGAGTTCTACAGCACCGCGGACCTGGCGACCATTGTCGGGCGCTCCGCCGGCATTCTCGGCTTGCCGCTGGACCCGGATGGCGCCTTTGAAATCGCCCGGCGCGCCCGCGGGACGCCGCGTATCGCCAACCGTTTGTTGCGCCGGGTGCGGGACTTTGCCGAGGTTCGCGCCAAGGGCCACATCACCAAGCCCATCGCCGACCTGGCGCTGAACCTGCTGGATGTCGACGAACGTGGCTTCGACCACCAGGACCGGCGCCTGCTGCTGACCATGATCGAGAAGTTCGACGGCGGGCCGGTGGGGGTCGACAGCCTGGCGGCCGCCATCAGCGAGGAGCGGCATACCATCGAGGATGTGCTCGAGCCCTATCTGATCCAGCAAGGCTATATCATGCGTACGCCGCGGGGGCGTGTGGTGACCCGGCATGCCTATCTGCATTTCGGTCTAAACATCCCGTCACGATTGGGGGAGATGCCTGTGGTAGACGAATTCCTCGATGCCGTGGACGATTAATAACCGCTTGGGCAGCGATTTATTCGCAGCTTGTGCGGTCCTAGGGGGCTGGCATTGTCGTTATTTCGCCAGAAAGCCGTTCGAGAATGAAAAACAGTTGCCCGGCCGGATTGGCAACCTGAGGAGTAAGCACTAGAGTATGCGCGCGCAAAACGGGCTTGAGTCGTTCGCACATCGTTGTCGCGTTTATTACGAAGACACCGATGCCGGCGGCATCGTGTATTACGTTAATTACCTTAAGTTTATGGAACGGGCTCGAACCGAGCGGCTACGAGATCTGGGCTTTGCCCAATCGCAGCTGGCAGGGGAGAACCTGTTGTTCGTTGTGCATTCCAGCGAAGCGCGCTACCACGCGCCGGCGCGACTGGACGACGAGCTTCTGGTAAGTGCAGAAGTCATCGAATTGAACCGGGCCAGCCTGCGCTTCAAACAGCAGGTCAGGCGAGCCACGGATAATGCACTGCTCTGCGAAGGGCAGTTTCTGGTGGCCTGTGTGCGCACCGACAATTTGAAACCCCGGGCCATTCCCGAAGCTCTACGTGCGGCCTTCGCCGACGTGAGCGGCGCGGGTACACACTCAGAGCAGGAGATAAAGCGTGGAAGCTAACGTCGTCGACCATTCCTCCATGTGGAGCCTGGTCAGCAATGCCAGCATCGTTGTGCAGTTGGTAATGCTGACCCTGGTAGCCGCATCGGTGACCTCATGGATCATGATCTTTCAGCGCAGCAACCTGCTGCGTGCGGGTCGACGCGCCCTGGAGAGCTTCGAAGAGCGCTTCTGGTCGGGTATCGACCTGTCCAAGCTGTACCGTCAGGCAGGCAGCAACCCGGACCCTGATTCGGGCGTGGAGCAGATCTTCCGTGCCGGCTTCAAGGAATTCTCGCGCCTGCGCCAGCAATCGGGCGTTGATCCCGAGGCGGTCATGGAAGGTGTCGCGCGTGCCATGCGTGTCGCCATCTCCCGCGAAGAAGAGAAGCTCGAGCAGAGCCTGCCATTCCTTGCCACCGTCGGCTCGGTCAGCCCTTACATCGGTCTGTTCGGTACCGTCTGGGGGATCATGAACTCCTTCCGCGGCCTGGCCAGCGCCCAGCAGGCGACCCTGGCGACCGTTGCACCTGGTATCGCCGAAGCCCTGATCGCCACCGCGATCGGCCTGTTTGCCGCGATCCCGGCCGTTATCGCCTACAACCGCTTTGCGGCCCGTGGCGAGACCCTGATCAGCCGTTACTACACCTTCGCCGACGAGTTCCAGGCGATCCTGCACCGTAAAGTGCACACCAGCGAAGAGTGAGCAGGTAAATCCCCATGGCCCGAGTTCGCCACAAACGCAAGCCGGTTGCCGAGATGAACGTGGTGCCCTACATCGACGTGATGTTGGTACTGCTGGTTATCTTCATGGTGACCGCGCCGATGCTCAATCAGGGCGTGAAAGTCGATCTGCCCAAGGTTTCCAGCGAAGCCTTGCCGCAGGACAACAACACCCAGGTCCTGACCATTTCGATCAAGGCTGACAAGACCTACTACTGGAACCTTGGCAGCGAAGTCGACACCGACAAGCAGATGGACAAGGCCATGACCTTGCCGCAGATGACCGACGCCGTGACCAAGATCATTCGCGCCGGCAATGAAGGCGGCAAGCATACCCAGGTGTTCATTCGCGGCGACAAGTCCGTCGATTACGGCGCCGTCATGGGCGCCATGGGCGGACTGCAGAAGGCCGGCGTCGGTAACGTTGGCTTGATTACCGAGGCGCCCTGATGCAGCAACAGCGAGAGCCGTCCGCCTCGGAAAGCTACTTCTGGCCTAGCGTGTGGGCAATTGCCCTGCACGTTCTGGTGTTCGGCATGCTGTTCGTCAGTTTTGCCATGACGCCGGAGTTGCCGCCGTCCAAGCCGATCGTCCAGGCGACCCTGTATCAGCTGAAATCGAAAAGTCAGGCGACCACCCAGACCAATCAGAAGATTGCGGGTGAGGCGAAGAAATCCGCCGCGCGCCAGACCGAAGTCGAGCAGATGGAGCAGAAAAAGGTCGAGCAGGAAGCGGTCAAGGCTGCGGAACAAAAGAAAGAAGAGGCTGCTCAAAAAGCCGAGGAAGCGAAAAAGGCCGACGAAGCCAAGAAAGCGGATGAGGCGAAGAAGGCTGATGAAGCCAAGAAAGCCGACGACGCGAAGAAGGCTGCGGAAGCGAAAAAGGCTGAAGAGAAACAATTGGCTGATATAGCCAAAAAGAAAGCCGAAGAAGAAGCCAAGAAAGCCGCCGAAGAAGAGGCCAAGAAAAAGGCCGCTGAAGAGGCGAAGAAAAAGATAGTCGAAGACGCGAAGAAGAAAGCCGCGGAAGACGCCAAGAAGAAAGCTGAAGCAGACGAGGCGAAGAAGAAGGTCGCCGAGGACGCGAAGAAGAAAGCCGCCGCCGACGCAGCCAAGAAAAAAGCCCAGGAAGCAGCGCGTAAATCCGCCGAAGATAAAAAGGCCCAGGCCCTGGCTGATTTGCTTTCCGACACGCCGCAGCGTCAGCAGGCCTTGGCGGACGAGCAGGGCGACGAAGTCGCGGGCAGTTTCGACGATCTGATTCGTGCTCGTGCGGCGGAAGGCTGGGCTCGTCCTCCTTCGGCGCGCAACAACATGACGGTCGTGCTGCAAATCGGCATGTTGCCGGATGGTACGGTGACTTCCGTGTCGGTGGCCAAGTCCAGCGGCGATGGTCCGTTCGATGCCTCGGCGGTAGCTGCGGTCAAGAACATTGGACGTTTGACAGAAATGCAGGGAATGAAGCCGAGCGATTTCGCTCCGTATCGTTCATTCAAGATGACATTCACACCTGAGGATCTAGCCTTGTGAGAAACCTTCTTCGAGGATTGCTTGTCGTTATTTGCTGTATGGCAGGGATAGCGACAGCGGATGAAAAGAACATTCTGGTCACCAGTGGCAGTGACCGGGCCACGCCAATCGCCGTAGTGCCATTCGGTTGGCAAGGGGGCAGCGTGCTGCCCGACGACATGGCGGAAATCATCGGCAACGACCTGCGCAACTCGGGTTACTACTCGCCGATTCCAAAGCAGAACATGATCAGCCTGCCGACCCAGGCCAGCGAAGTCATCTACCGTGACTGGAAGGCCCTGGGCGCCCAGTACATCATGGTCGGCAGCATTGTCCCGGCGGGCGGTCGCCTGCAGGTGCAATACGCCCTGTTCAACGTCGCCACCGAACAGCAAGTGCTGACCGGCAGCGTCTCGGGCAGCGTCGACCAGTTGCGCGACATGGCTCACTACATCTCCGACCAGTCGTTCGAAAAGCTCACCGGTATCAAGGGCGCCTTCTCGACCCGCATGCTGTACGTCACGGCAGAGCGTTTCTCCGAGAAGAACACGCGCTACACCCTGCAACGCTCCGACTATGACGGCGCGCGCGCGGTGACCCTGCTGCAATCCCGTGAGCCGATCCTGTCGCCGCGCTTCGCTCCGGATGGCAAGCGCATTGCCTATGTGTCGTTCGAACAGAAGCGTCCGCGCATCTTCGTTCAGCACATCGACACTGGCCGCCGCGAGCAGATCACCAACTTCGAAGGCCTGAACGGCGCGCCTGCCTGGTCGCCGGACGGCCAGCGCCTGGCGTTCGTGCTGTCCAAGGACGGCAACCCGGACATCTATGTGATGAACCTGGGTTCGCGTCAGATCTCGCGTGTGACCGCGGGGCCTGGCATCAACACCGAACCGTTCTGGGGCAAGGATGGTTCGACCATCTACTTCACCTCGGACCGTGGCGGCAAGCCACAGATCTACAAGACCAGTGCCAGCGGTGGCGGTGCGGAACGGGTGACTTTCGTGGGCAACTACAACGCCAACCCGAAACTGTCCGCGGATGAAAAAACCCTGGTCATGATTCACCGGCAGGACGGTTTCACAAACTTCAAGGTAGCTGCTCAGGATTTGCAGCGTGGCAACGTAAAAATCCTTACCGACAGCACACTTGATGAGTCGCCTACTGTTGCGCCCAACGGCACCATGGTAATCTACGCCACCCGCCAGCAGGGCCGGGGAGTCTTGATGCTCGTGTCCATTAATGGACGCGTGAGGCTCCCGCTTCCTACCGCACAAGGCGAAGTCAGAGAACCGTCCTGGTCCCCTTACCTGAACTGACGCGGCGCTTTACGTTTTACTTAACACACTGGGGTTCATTAGGAGTTTCACGATGGAAATGCTGAAGTTTGGTAAGTTTGCTGCGCTGGCTCTGGCCATGGCTGTAGCTGTAGGTTGCTCCTCCAAAGGCGGCGACAACGCTGGTGAAGGCGCTGTTGATCCAAACGCTGGTTACGGCGCTAACACCGGTGCAGTTGACGGCTCCCTGAGCGAAGAAGCTGCTCTGCGCGCAATCACCACCTTCTACTTCGAATACGACAGCTCGGACCTGAAGCCAGAAGCCATGCGCGCTCTGGACGTTCACGCCAAAGACCTGAAAGCAAACGGCGCTCGCGTTGTTCTGGAAGGCAACACCGACGAACGTGGTACTCGTGAGTACAACATGGCTCTGGGCGAGCGTCGTGCGAAAGCCGTTCAGCGCTACCTGGTGCTGCAAGGCGTTTCCCCAGCTCAGCTGGAGCTGGTTTCCTACGGCGAAGAGCGTCCAGTTGCTACCGGCAACGACGAGCAGTCCTGGGCTCAAAACCGTCGCGTCGAACTGCGTAAGTAATTCGTCATGCGAACGTGCCGTCGTGCTCTAACTGTCTTGGCTCTCAGCCTCGCGCCGCTTTCGGCGTGGGCTGCGGTTCCTGTGGTCGATAACAACTCGGGCTATAACAATAGCGGAGGCAGTTATCCGCCAGCGGGTTATGGCACGAACGGCGCCTATGCCGGGGGAGGGGTTTCGACCCCTGTCTCGGCACAGGGCGAGCTGTTCCAGCAACTGCAGCAAATGCAGGATCAAATCGCACGGCAACAAGGTGTGATTGAAGTACTGCAAAACGATATTGCGCGTATGAAGCAGGAAAGCCTGGAGCGTTACCAGGATCTTGATCGACGCATTGGAGCGGGCGGTGCACCTGCCGCGACTCCTGATAATTCTTCTGCCGGTGGCGATGTCAGTGCCGCCGGTGCAGCTGCCGGGGCTGCCTCGCAAGCTCCAGCGGCAAGCAGTGAACCGGGCGATCCGGCGAAGGAAAAGCTGTATTACGAAGCAGCCTTCGACCTGATCAAGGCCAAGGATTTCGACAAGGCCAGCCAGGCTTTCGCCGCATTCCTGCGTAAATACCCAAACAGCCAGTACGCGGGTAATGCCCAGTACTGGTTGGGCGAAGTGAACCTGGCCAAAGGCGACCTGCAAGGTGCCGGCCAGGCATTCGCCAAGGTCTCCCAGCTGTATCCGAAGCATGCCAAGGTGCCGGACTCGCTGTACAAGCTGGCTGACGTAGAGCGCCGCCTGGGCCACACTGACAAGGTCAAGGGCATTCTGCAGCAGGTGGTGGCCCAATATCCGGGTACTTCCGCCGCCCAGCTGGCTCAGCGCGATCTGCAACGCATGTAATCGAGTTTGAGTTGTTTGGAAGAAACCCGCGCTTGCCGCGGGTTTTTTCGTTAGAATCCATGCCCTTTTTATGAAACACGCTTCCTGGGATTACCGTGTTTGCGGGATTCCTCGAGGTGCCTGACGGAGGCGGACAGCCTGTTTAGCTGTTACGCCCGTGGCGACTATGCAAGACACATTGAGAATTACCGAAGTTTTCTACTCGTTGCAGGGTGAAACTCGGACTGCCGGCCTGCCCACGGTATTTGTGCGCCTGACCGGTTGTCCGCTGCGTTGCCAATACTGCGACAGTGCCTACGCCTTCAGCGGTGGCAGCATCCGCACCCTCGAGAGCATTCTCGAGCAGGTCGCCGGTTTCCGCCCGCGTTATGTCTGTGTGACCGGCGGCGAGCCTCTGGCCCAGCCTAATGCCATTCCCTTGCTCAAGCAGCTGTGTGACGCCGGTTACGAAGTCTCGCTGGAAACCAGCGGAGCCTTGGATATTTCCGCGGTCGATCCGCGGGTCAGTCGAGTGCTCGACCTGAAGACACCGGGGTCGCAGGAAGCTCAGCGCAATCGTTACGAAAACATCGAACTGCTGACGCCGAACGACCAGGTCAAGTTTGTCATCTGTTCCCGCGAGGACTATGACTGGGCGGTTTCCAAGCTGATCCAGTATGGTCTGGAGCGGCGGGCGGGCGAGGTGCTGTTCTCGCCGAGCCATCACGACCTCAATGCGCGCGATCTGGCCGACTGGATCGTTGCGGACAACCTGCCGGTGCGCCTGCAATTGCAGCTGCATAAATACCTTTGGAATGACGAGCCGGGGCGTTGATATGACTGAACAAGCACAGAGCCAAGTTGCCACTGAAAAGCGTGCAGTAATCCTGCTGTCCGGCGGTCTGGACTCGGCCACCGTGGTGGCCATGGCCCGCGCCGAAGGGTATCGCTGCTACACCATGAGCTTCGATTATGGCCAGCGTCATCGCGCCGAGTTGCAGGCGGCTGAACGTGTCGCTCGCGACCTGGGTGTGGTCGAGCACAAGGTGATCGGCCTCAACCTCAACGGTATCGGCGGCTCCGCGCTGACCGACAGCTCCATCGATGTGCCCGAGGCTCCGAGCGAAGGGATCCCCGTCACCTACGTGCCGGCGCGTAACACCGTGTTCCTGTCCCTGGCACTGGGCTGGGCGGAAGTGCTGGGCGCGCGGGACATCTTCATTGGCGTCAACGCCGTGGACTATTCGGGGTACCCGGATTGCCGTCCGGAGTTCGTCGAGGCCTTTGAGCGCATGGCCAACCTGGCGACCAAGGCCGGGGTAGAGGGGCAGGGATTCCGTATCCAGGCACCGCTGCAGAACCTGAGCAAGGCCGATATCGTCAAGGCGGGCGTCAAGCTCGGGGTTGATTACGGCCTGACCGTGTCCTGCTACCAGGCCGATGATCAAGGGCGTGCTTGCGGCAAGTGCGACAGCTGCCGTCTGCGCGCGGAAGGGTTTGCCGCGGCCGGTGTCAGCGACCCAACACCTTATTTTTGATTTTTTTCATATTGGGTGTTGAATTCTTTTTATAAATCAGTATTATACGCGCCACCACACAGCGGGTCGTTAGCTCAGTTGGTAGAGCAGTTGGCTTTTAACCAATTGGTCGTAGGTTCGAATCCCACACGACCCACCATTTTCTAGCAGTATTCAAAATCCGAAAGGCCCACGAAAGTGAGGATTTTCGGATTTTTTTTTGCCTGCGAAAAAGTGTGGGCCGGGTCTGGAGGCAGTGTGGAGCTACCAGGCTATAGCCGTGCAGCTGTCTGGGTCGAACCCTGGATTCGAGCCGGTGTGATGGCAGGAGCGAGCCTGGACCATGATCGGCACGAATCGATACTGCGCTGGACCAAATCCTCAATCTCGCCGCTAAAGATCGCCCGTCGTGAGGGGTGGCGGTGGGCAATGGATCGACAGCTCGGGCGCCCTACAGAGGAGTCAGGACATTCATCACGGTGTCCAGGGCCACGCGGGTGTCGTCCAGTTGCACCAGCGAGGCATGCCGGGCGCCGAGGGCGTCGCGGTTCTTGATGGCGGTCAGGATCGCCTTGTGCCGGGGCAGGCTGAGGCGCTGGATATCGGGGCGGCGGTTGGTGATGCTGATGGACTCGCGCAGCGGTAGCGACAGCATGTTGCACATGTAGGCGAGCAAGTCGTTGCGGGTGGCATCGGCGATCGCTCGGTGAAAATCCAGGTCGGCCTGCAAGAGCTCCTCGTGGGTCTTGGCCGTCTCCATGGACTGGTAGGCTTTCTCGATCACCGCGATATCCGGGTCGGTCGCGGTGGTGGCGGCCATGGCGGCGATTTCCGGTTCGAGGATGCGGCGTACGCCCGCCAGGGTGTTGAAGAACTCGCTGTGAGGCGTCGACTGCATCAACCAGGACAGCACGTCCGGGTCCAGCAAGTGCCATTTCGCCCGTGGCCGTACCACCGCGCCGACCCGTGGCTTGGAGTACACCAGCCCCTTGGCGCTGAGCACCCGGGTAGCTTCGCGCAGCACCGAGCGGCTGACCTGATATTCCTCACACAGCGTTGCCTCCAAGGGCAATCTATCTTCCGGCTTGAAGCGTCCGGAGACGATGTGCATGCCCAGATCCTGAACGATCCGGGCATGCATGCTCTTGCGGGGTTTGGAAGGCTGGTGATCCATAACAGGGTGGCTGCTCTGAAGAAATTGGCTGCATCATAGCATCGCTCCCGTATCTATCAGGCGCTCCTGCATGCCTGAACCGGTGGGCGACGGGCCCGCATCAGCCCCCTCAGTGGGAATGCCGCGGGATCTCGGCGCCCCGGCAACCCACCAGGAAATCGAAGTCGCAGCCCTGGTCCGCCTGCAGCACGTGGTCGATATACAGCTGGCGATAACCGCCGACGATCAGTGACGGCGGCGTTTGCAGGTCGCTCATGCGCGCCTTCAGTTCGGCCTCCGGGATGTCCAGGTGCAGGCGTCCGCTGGCACAGTCCAGCTCGATCCAGTCGCCTTCCTTCACCGCGGCCAGGGGGCCGCCGGCCGCCGCTTCCGGCGCCACATGCAGGACCACGGTGCCATACGCGGTGCCGCTCATGCGCGCGTCGGAAATCCGCACCATATCGGTCACGCCCTGGGCCAGCAGCTTGGCCGGCAGGCCCATGTTGCCGACCTCCGCCATGCCGGGGTAGCCCTTGGGGCCGCAGTTCTTCATCACCAGGATCGAGTCGGCGTCGACCTCCAGCTCCGGGTCGTTGATCCGCGCCTTGTACATGTCGAAGTTCTCGAACACCACCGCGCGGCCGCGATGCTGCATCAGTTCGGCGCTGGCCGCGGAAGGCTTGAGCACCGCGCCGAGGGGCGCCAGGTTGCCACGCAGCACGCAGATGCCGCCGTCGGCGCGGATCGGGTTGTCGAGACGGCGGATCACTTCGTCCTGGCCGTAGATCGGCGCGTCCTTGGTATTTTCGCCAATAGACTTGCCGTTGACCGTCAACGCATCCGGGTGAGGAATCAGACTGGCTTCGCCAAGGCGGCGCAACACCGCCGGCAGGCCGCCGGCATAGTAGAACTCTTCCATCAAGAAGCGTCCGGACGGTTGCAGGTCGACGATGGTCGGCGTGCCGCGGCCGATGCGGGTCCAGTCATCCAGGTCGAGTTCGACGCCGATGCGCCCGGCGATGGCTTTCAGGTGAATCACCGCGTTGGTCGATCCGCCGATGGCAGCGTTGACCCGGATGGCGTTTTCGAACGCCTCTTTGGTGAGGATCTTCGACAGCCGCAAGTCTTCGCGAACCATCTCCACCGCACGCATGCCGGACATATGCGCCAGCACATAACGGCGTGCATCGACCGCCGGAATCGCCGCGTTATGGGGCAGGGAGGTGCCCAGGGCCTCGGCCATGCAGGCCATGGTCGAGGCGGTGCCCATGGTGTTGCAAGTGCCCGCCGAGCGCGACATGCCGCCTTCGGCCGCAAGGAAGTCATCGAGGGTGATGGTGCCGGCCTTGACCTGTTCGCTGAGCTGCCACACCACGGTCCCCGAACCTATGTCCTGGCCCTTGTGCTTGCCATTGAGCATCGGCCCGCCGGTGACGACGATGGCCGGCACGTCGCAACTGGCCGCGCCCATCAGCAGTGCCGGGGTGGTCTTGTCGCAGCCGGTCAGCAGCACCACGCCATCGATCGGGTTGCCGCGGATGGCCTCCTCGACATCCATGCTGGCCAGGTTGCGGGTGAGCATGGCGGTCGGGCGCAGGTTCGACTCGCCGTTGGAGAACACCGGGAACTCCACCGGAAAGCCGCCGGCCTCGATCACCCCACGCTTCACATGCTCGGCAATCTGGCGGAAGTGCGCGTTGCACGGGGTCAGCTCCGACCAGGTGTTGCAGATCCCGATGATGGGCTTGCCATGGAACTGGTGGTCGGCGATGCCCTGATTCTTCATCCAGCTGCGGTACATGAAACCGTTCTTGTCGGCGGTGCCGAACCAGTGGGCGGAGCGCAGGTTGGGTTTCTTATCAGACATGGTCAGGCTCTCTTATTGTAAGACTATATTGTTCTGGTCTGGTCATAACATAAGCGCAAAATCGTGGGTTTGGAAGTATTGTTGGCTAAATAGTAATACTATATAGTCGTTTGCAACTGAGGTATGGCCCTGGCGGTTTTCCGCGAGAGGCGTCCCCCGAGCTTCTATAAAAACAACAATCGGAGACCGAGCTCATGAGCCAGGAATTGCGGCTTATTCGGCGCATCACGCTGAAACTGATTCCCTTCCTGATCCTGCTGTACCTGATCGCCTACGTGGACCGTTCCGCCGTCGGCTTCGCCAAGTTGCACATGGGCGCCGATATCGGCATCGGCGACGCGGCCTATGGGTTGGGTGCCGGGCTGTTCTTCATCGGCTACTTCCTCCTGGAAATCCCCAGCAACCTGATGCTCGACCGCTTCGGCGCACGGCGCTGGTTCGCGCGGATCATGATCACCTGGGGCGCCATCACCATCGGCATGGCGTTTGTCCAGGGCCCCTACAGCTTCTATCTGATGCGCTTTCTGCTCGGCGCGGCGGAAGCCGGGTTCTTCCCCGGTGTTCTCTACTACATCACCCAATGGTTCCCGGTGCGCCATCGCGGCAAGATCCTCGGGCTGTTCATCCTGTCCCAACCCATCGCGATGATGATCACCGGCCCAGTGTCCGGCGGCCTGCTCGGCATGGACGGCATCCTCGGCCTGCACGGCTGGCAGTGGCTGTTCATCGTCATCGGCACGCCGGCGATCCTGCTGACCTGGCCGGTGCTGCGCTACCTGCCCGACGGTCCGCAACAGGTCAAATGGATGGAGCCGGGCGAGAAGGCCTGGCTCACCGGCGAGCTGGACAAGGACTTGCAGGCATACGGCCAGACCCGCCACGGCAATCCGCTGCACGCCCTCAAGGACACGCGGGTGTTGCTGCTGGCGCTGTTCTATCTGCCGGTGACCTTGAGCATCTATGGCCTGGGCCTGTGGCTGCCGACGTTGATCAAGCAGTTCGGCGGCAGCGACCTGACCACCGGCTTCGTCTCGTCGGTGCCGTATTTCTTCGGGATCATCGGCTTGCTGGTGGTGCCGCGCAGTTCCGACCGCCTCAACGATCGCTACGGCCACCTGGCGGTGCTCTATGTGCTGGGGGCGATCGGCCTGTTCCTCAGTGCCTGGCTGTCAGCGCCGCTGCTGCAACTGGCGGCCTTGTGCCTGGTGGCCTTCGCCCTGTTTTCCTGCACCGCGGTGTTCTGGACCTTGCCCGGGCGTTTTTTTGCCGGCGCCAGCGCGGCGGCGGGGATCGCCCTGATCAACTCGGTGGGTAACCTGGGCGGCTACATCGGTCCGTTCGTGATCGGTGCGCTCAAGCAGTACACCGGCAGCCTGGCGTCGGGGTTGTACTTCCTGTCCGGCGTGATGCTGTTCGGCTTGCTGCTGACGGGCATGGTCTATCGGTTGCTGGAGCGCAGGCACGTGCTGCCGGTCGAGCAGTTCGCCGCCAGTGCCCGCGGCGCCACTCGTACTTAATGGCCTAGAGGAGAAAGTTCATGCGTTTAGTGCAGTTCGAATTGAATAACGGCGAGCGCCGGGTCGGTGTGGTCGAGGACGCTCTGGTCCGTGAAGTGCAATCGGTGAACACGGTGCGCGAGCTGGCGCTGGCCGCCATCGAGGCCGGTGTCGGCCTGCGCGAGCAGGTGCAGAGCCTCGGCCTGGGCATCAGCCACGACTACGCCGAGCTGCTGGCGAGCCTGAGGGTCCTGCCGCCATTGGATCACCCGGACCCGGCGCACATGCTGGTCAGCGGCACCGGGCTGACTCACCTGGGCAGCGCCGCGGCGCGGGACAAGATGCACCAGCAGGGCGCTGACGACACAGCGCTGACCGACACCATGCGCATCTTCAAGTGGGGCGTGGAAGGCGGCAAGCCCGCTGCCGGTCAGGCCGGCGTGCAACCGGAATGGTTCTACAAGGGCGACGGCAGCATCGTCGTGCGCCCGGGCCAGGCCTTCAGCCTGCCGGCCTTTGCCGAAGACGCCGGCGAAGAGCCGGAAATCGGCGGCCTGTATGTCATTGGCCATGACGGCAAGCCTTATCGCCTGGGGTTCGCGGTGGGCAACGAGTTCTCCGATCACGTGATGGAACGCAAGAACTATCTCTACCTGGCCCATTCCAAATTGCGCAGTTGCAGCTATGGTCCTGAACTGCGGGTCGGCGAGCTGCCCCGGCACCTGGCGGGCACCAGTCGCATCCTGCGCAATGGGCAGGTGCTGTGGCAAAACGAGTTTCTCAGTGGCGAAGCCAATATGTGCCACAGCCTGGAGAACCTTGAGTACCACCATTTCAAATACAGCCAGTTCCTGCGGCCGGGGGATGTGCACATCCACTTCTTCGGCACCGCGACCCTGTCGTTCGCCGACGGAATCCGCACGCAGCCGGGGGACGTATTCGAAATCAGCCAGGCGGAGTTCGGCGCCCCCTTGATCAACGGTATCGCTGGTGTCGACGCGGTGCTGGCACCGGGTTGCGTCGGCGCTCTTTAAGCCGCCGCTCGTTGAGCAGACGCCCTTTGAACGAACAACAGGAGACAGGCATGCCCCAGGTTCTTGGTCACAACTACATCGGCGGCCAGCGCAGCGCCGCCGGCACCGTCATTCTTCACAGCATCGATGCCAGCACCGGCGAAGCCTTGCCCCACGGGTTCTACCAGGCCACGGCGGAGGAAGTCGACGCCGCCGCCAACGCTGCCGCGGCGGCCTACCCGGCCTACCGCGCCCTGAGTGCGCAGCGGCGCGCGCAATTCCTGGAGGCGGTGGCGGATGAGCTGGACGCGCTGGACGATGAGTTCATCGCCCTGGTCTGCCGGGAAACCGCGTTGCCCACCGCGCGGATCCAGGGCGAGCGCAAGCGCACCAGTGGCCAGATGCGGCTGTTCGCCGAGGTGCTGCGGCGCGGCGATTTCTACGGCGCGCGTATCGATCGGGCGCTGCCCGAGCGTCAGCCGCTGCCGCGTCCGGACCTGCGCCAGTACCGCATCGGCCTGGGGCCGGTGGCGGTGTTTGGCGCGAGCAACTTTCCCCTGGCGTTTTCCACCGCCGGCGGTGACACCGCCGCGGCGCTGGCAGCCGGTTGCCCGGTGGTGTTCAAGGCCCACAGCGGGCACATGGCGACCGCCGAGCGGGTCGCCGATGCGATCGTCCGGGCGGCCCAGGCCAGCGGGATGCCCGCCGGCGTGTTCAACATGATCTTTGGCGGCGGGGTCGGCGAAGCGCTGGTCAAGCATCCGGCGATCCAGGCGGTCGGTTTCACCGGCTCGCTCAAGGGCGGCCGGGCGCTGTGCGACATGGCGGCGGCACGCCCGCAGCCGATCCCGGTGTTCGCCGAGATGTCGAGTATCAACCCGGTGATCGTGTTGCCCCAGGCGCTGCAAGCGCGGGCGCAAACGATCGCCCGCGACCTGACCGCCTCGGTGGTGCAGGGCTGCGGCCAGTTCTGTACCAACCCTGGCCTGGTGATCGGCATCCGCTCGCCGCAGTTCGCCGCCTTCACCGAGCAGGTGGCCCGGCTGATCGGCGATCAACCGGCACAGACCATGCTCAACGCCGGCACCCTGGGCAGCTACGGCAAAGGTGTGCAAAAGCTGCTGGCGCACCCGGGTATCGAGCACCTGGCCGGCGCTCCACAAGCCGGCAACCAGGCGCGGCCACAGCTGTTCAAGGCGGATGCCCGCCTGCTGGTCGAGGGCGATGAAGTGCTGCAGGAAGAAGTGTTCGGCCCGACCACCGTGTTCGTCGAAGTGGCTGATCAGGCACAGCTCAATGCCGCCTTGCACGGCCTGCGCGGGCAACTGACGGCGACCCTCATTGGCGAGCCGGCGGATTTTGTGCAGTTTGGCGAGTTGACGGCGTTGCTGGAACAGAAGGTTGGCCGCATCCTGCTCAACGGTTACCCGACCGGCGTCGAGGTCTGTGACGCGATGGTGCACGGCGGGCCTTATCCGGCCACCTCCGATGCCCGTGGCACGTCGGTGGGGACCCTGGCCATCGAGCGTTTCCTGCGTCCGGTGTGTTTCCAGAACTACCCCGACAACCTGCTGCCGGATGCGTTGAAGAATGCCAACCCATTGCGCATCCAGCGCCTGGTGGATGGACGGCCCTCACGCGACAGCCTGTAACACGAACCCATTAGTGCCTACCTGAAAACAAACACAACGCAGGAGGTTTCATGTCGTGGACCGCAGTGAGCACACACCGTGCGCGGCTGGGCGAAGGCCCGTTCTGGGACGCGCCCGGCCAGGCCCTGTATTGGGTCGATATCGCCGGCCGGCAGGCCTTGTGCCTGCGGGGCGGGCAGCTGCGGGCCTGGCATCTGCCGGAACCGGTGTCGGCCTTCATCCCCTGTGAACGCGGCGATGCGCTGGTGACCTTGAGCAGTGGCGTATACCGCCTCGACCTGGACTCCGCGCCTGCCGCGCCGCGCCTGAGCCTGCTCTGCGTGGCCGATCCGCAACCGGGCAACCGGGCCAACGAGGCGCGCTGCGATGCTCAGGGCAGGCTCTGGCTGGGCACCATGCAGAACAATATCGGCGAGCGGGGCGAGGACCTGCCGGTGCGGCGGCGTTTCGGTGGCCTGTTCCGCATCGATGCCCAGGCGCGGGTCACGCCTCTGCTAAAGGGCCTGGGGATTCCCAATACCTTGCTGTGGAGCGAGGACGCCAGCCGCCTGTATTTCGCCGACAGCCTGGACGGCACGCTGTATCAGTACCCGATCGCCAGCGATGGTCGGCTGGGCTCCGCGCAGGCGTGGTTCGGGCCACACCCGCGCGGCGTCCCGGACGGTTCGGCGATGGACGCCGAGGGTTATATCTGGAATGCCCGCTGGGACGGCGGCTGCCTGCTCAGGCTGGCGCCCGACGGCGAGGTCGACCGGGTGCTCGAACTGCCGGTCAGCCGCCCCACCAGTTGCGTGTTCGGTGGCGCGGACCTCAAGACCCTGTACATCACCAGCGCGGCCAGCCCGCTCGACCATCCCCTGGACGGCGCGGTGCTGGCCGTGCGGGTCGATACCCCCGGGAATCTCTGTCATCGCTTTGCCGGATAACGTTCAGGCTTTACCTGTGTGCAACGAACTCTGAAAAACAACAACAAGGAGTCACCTTTATGAAGCGTCGTCGTGGGATTCGTTACCTGTGTTGTGCCGCCCTGGCCATGTCGGCCGCCAGCCTGAGCTGCCTGTCGCTTGCCGCCGAGCCGGTGAAGATCGGCTTTCTGGTCAAGCAGGCGGAGGAACCCTGGTTCCAGACCGAATGGGCCTTTGCCGAAAAGGCCGGCAAGGACAAGGGTTTCACCGTGATCAAGATCGCCGTGCCGGACGGCGAGAAAACCCTGTCGGCGATCGACAGCCTCGCCGCCAACGGCGCCAAGGGTTTCGTGATCTGCCCGCCGGACGTGTCCCTCGGCCCGGCGATCATGGCCAAGGCCAAGCTCAACGACTTGAAAGTGATTGCCGTCGACGACCGTTTTGTCGATGCCAAGGGCCAGTTCATGGAAGACGTGCCCTACCTGGGCATGGCCGCGTTCGAGGTAGGACAGAAGCAGGGCGCCGCCATGGTCGGCGAAGCGAAGAAGCGCGGCTGGGACTGGAAGGACACCTACGCGGTGATCACCACCTACAACGAACTCGACACCGGTAAAAAACGCACCGACGGCTCGGTCAAGTCGCTTGAGGAAGCCGGCCTGCCCAAGGACCACATCCTCTTCGCGCCACTCAAGACCCTCGACGTGCCGGGCAGCATGGACGCCACCAACTCGGCGCTGGTCAAGCTGCCCAGCGGGGCGAAGAACCTGATCATCGGCGGGATGAACGACAACAGCGTGCTGGGCGGCGTGCGCGCCACCGAAAGCGCCGGGTTCGCCGCGGCCAATGTGATCGGCATCGGCATCAATGGCACCGACGCCATCGGCGAATTGAAGAAACCCGACAGCGGCTTCTTCGGCTCGATGCTGCCCAGCCCGCACATGGAGGGCTACAACACCGCGAGCATGATGTTCGAGTGGGTCACCACCGGCAAGGAACCGCCCAAGTACACCGCGATGGACGACGTGACACTGATCACCCGAGACAACTTCAAGCAAGAACTGGAAAAGATCGGCCTGTGGAACTGAAGGCCGTCGACTTTCCCCGGCGGCCCGTTTGCACGGGCCGCCTGACTTGATGAGGTGGTTATGCACGCGCAACTGAATAAACGACAACACAGTGCCGGCGCCCGTTTGTGTTTCAACGGTATCGGCAAGACCTTCCCCGGGGTCAAGGCGCTGGACGGCATCAGTTTCACCGCCCAGCCGGGGCAGGTGCACGCCCTGATGGGCGAGAACGGCGCAGGCAAGTCGACCTTGCTGAAGATCCTTGGCGGCGCCTACACGCCCAGCAGCGGCAGTGTGCAGATCGGCGAGCGGACCATGACGTTCAAGTGCGCGGCCGACAGCATTGCCAGCGGGGTGGCGGTGATCCACCAGGAGTTGCACCTGGTGCCCGCCATGAGCGTGGCCGAGAACCTGTTCCTCGGCCATCTGCCGGCCAGCCTCGGGGTAATCGACCGCCGTGCGCTGCGCCAGCATGCACTGGAATGCCTCAAGGGGCTGGCCGATGAAATCGATCCCGAGCAGAAAGTCGGCCGCCTGTCCCTGGGCCAGCGCCAACTGGTGGAAATCGCCAAGGCGTTGTCCCGTGGTGCCCACGTGATTGCCTTCGACGAACCCACCAGCAGCCTGTCGGCCCGGGAAATCGAGCGCTTGATGGCGATCATCGGGCGCCTGCGGGACGAAGGCAAAGTGGTGCTGTACGTATCCCATCGCATGGAGGAGGTGTTCCGTATCTGCGACGCGGTGACGGTGTTCAAGGACGGCCGCTACGTGCGCACCTTCGAGGACATGAGCGCACTGACCCACGACCAGCTGGTTACCTGCATGGTCGGTCGCGATATCCAGGACATCTACGATTACCGCCCGCGGCCCCGCGGCGCGGTGGCGCTCAAGGTCGACGGCCTGCTGGGGCCGGGCCTGCGTGCGCCGGTGAGTTTCCAGGCGCACCAGGGCGAGGTGCTCGGCCTGTTCGGCCTGGTCGGCGCGGGGCGTACCGAACTGCTGCGCCTGCTCGGCGGCCTCGAGCGGGTCAGCGCCGGAAGCCTGGCGCTGTGTGGCGAGGCATTGCGCCTGCGCTCGCCGCGCGATGCCATCGCCGCCGGGGTGCTGCTGTGTCCCGAGGACCGCAAGAAGGAAGGCATCATTCCGCTTTCCAGCGTGGCCGAGAACATCAACATCAGTGCGCGCGGCGCCCATTCGGCCTTTGGCTGGCTGTTGCGCGGCGGCTGGGAGAAGGGCAACGCCGACAAACAGATCAAGGCGTTGAAGGTCAAGACGCCCAACGCGGCGCAGAAAATCGTCTACCTGTCCGGCGGCAATCAGCAGAAGGCCATCCTCGGCCGCTGGCTGTCGATGCCGATGAAAGTCCTGCTGCTCGACGAACCCACGCGCGGCATCGATATCGGCGCCAAGGCCGAGATCTACCAGATCATCCATGACCTGGCGGCGAGGGGCATCGCGGTGATCGTGGTGTCCAGCGACCTGATGGAAGTGATGGGTATCTCCGACCGCATCCTGGTGCTCTGCGAAGGCGCGTTGCGCGGCGAGAAGAGCCGTGAACAGGCCAATGAATCCAACCTGCTGCAACTGGCTTTGCCGCGCCAACGCGCCGACGGCCTGGAGAACTGAAGAGGTGAACATGACAACTCAAGACAACGCGCTGCCGACGGCGCGCAAACCCCTGGACCTGCGTGGCCTGCTCGATAACTGGGCGATGCTGTTGGCGGCGGTGGGGATCTTCGTGCTCTGCACCCTGCTCATCGACAACTTCCTCTCGCCGCTGAACATGCGCGGCCTGGGCCTGGCCATTTCCACCACCGGCATCGCCGCCTGCACCATGCTCTATTGCCTGGCGTCCGGGCATTTCGACCTGTCGGTGGGGTCGGTGATCGCCTGTGCCGGGGTCGTCGCGGCCGTGGTGATGCGCGACACCGACAGCATGCTCCTTGGCGTGGGCGCCGCGCTGCTGATGGGGCTGCTGGTCGGGCTGATCAACGGCATCGTGATTGCCAAGCTGCGGGTCAATGCGCTGATCACCACCCTGGCGACCATGCAGATCGTCCGGGGCCTGGCCTATATCTTCGCCAACGGCAAGGCGGTCGGCGTGTCCCAGGAGTCGTTCTTCGTCTTCGGCAATGGCCAGTTGTTCGGGGTGCCGGTGCCGATCCTGATCACCATCGGCTGCTTCCTGTTCTTCGGCTGGCTGCTCAACTACACCACCTACGGGCGCAACACCATGGCCATCGGCGGCAACCAGGAAGCCGCGCTGCTGGCCGGGGTCAATGTCGACCGGACCAAGATCGTGATCTTCGCCGTGCACGGGGTGATCGGCGCGCTGGCCGGGGTGATCCTGGCCTCGCGCATGACCTCCGGCCAGCCGATGATCGGCCAGGGGTTCGAGCTGACGGTGATTTCCGCCTGCGTGCTCGGCGGGGTGTCGTTGAGCGGCGGGATCGGCATGATCCGCCACGTGATTGCCGGGGTGCTGATCCTGGCGATCATCGAAAACGCGATGAACCTGAAAAACATCGACACTTTCTACCAGTACGTGATCCGCGGTTCGATCCTGCTGCTGGCGGTGGTCATCGACCGTATGAAACAACGCTGATCCAGGGGGGGCTTTATCAGGGGCATGCCGGCGTCGCCGGACCACTGCCTTGCCGGATCGGCAGGGCAGTGGTGGCTACCGCGCTTCAGTCGGCGGAGAACTTCAGCACGGTGTCCTGGCTGTAGACCTGGCCGGGGTTGAGCCGGGTGCTGGGGAAGTCCGGCTGGTTGGGCGAGTCGGGGAAGTGCTGGGTTTCCAGGGTGAACGCGCCCCAGTGGTTGTAGGTCTTGTCCGCCTTGCCCTTGAGCGTGCCGTCGAGAAAATTGCTGGTATAGAACTGCACCCCGGGTTCGCTGGTGTAGAGCTGCAAGCGGCGACCGGATTGCGGGTCGCGCACTTCGGCGGCGAGCTGGCCGACGTCGCCCTTGGCGTCAAGCACCCAGTTGAAGTCGAAGCCGCCCTGTTTCGGCTCGGCGAACTTGAGCTGCGGATGATCGTCCTTGATGCGCTGGCCGATGGCGGTCGGTTGCCGGAAGTCCATCGGCGTGCCGGCGACCGGGGCCAGTTCGCCGGTCGGGATCAGCCTGGCGTTGACCGGCGTGTAGTGGCTGGCGTGCAGGGTGGCGAGCTGGGCGAGCACATCGCCGTTGCCGGCGCCGGCGAGGTTGAAGTAGCTGTGGTTGGTGAGGTTCAGCACCGTGGGTTTGTCGGTGGAGGCGCTGTATTCGATGCGCAACTCGTTGTTGTCGTTGAGGCTGTAGGTGACCTCGACTTGCAGGTTGCCGGGGAAGCCCATTTCGCCGTCTTTGGACAGGTAGCTCAAGGTCACCCCGACGGCGTCCTTGCGCTTGATCGGCCGGGCTTTCCAGACGCGCTTGTCGAAGCCCTGGGCGCCGCCATGCAGCGAGTTCGGGCCGTCGTTGAGCGGCACCTGGTAAGGCTGGCCGTCCAGCTCGAACGCACCGCCAGCCAGGCGATTGCCGTAGCGGCCGATGGTGGCGCCGAAGAACGCGGTACCGCGCTGATAGCCCTGGACGTCGTCGAAGCCCAGGACCACGTCGTCGAAGGTGCCGTTTTTATCCGGCACCTTCAACGATTGCAGGACAGCGCCGTAGGTGATGACCGTGGCTTGCAGGCCATGGCTGTTGCGCAACACGTATTGCTCGACGGCGGTGCCGTCGAGGGTCTTGCCAAAGGCCTTGTGTTCGCTGGACAGGCCTGCGGCCTGGGCGCCGAAACTGGCGAGCAGCAGCGACAGGCCGAGGCTGGAAAGCCGGTGGGGAGAGTGCGGCATGGTTGAACTTCCTTTTGTTGTTTTGAGTGGAATAGTTCTACTAATTTGCATTATTTTGTCGGTGTATCGGCAAATTTATCGCTTAATTCGGCATGCTTACAACATAAAATAAGACTATTTAAGGGTCGAATCGAAATGAACACTGCTCAGGAACCGTCATGATGAACACTGAAAAAGGGGCTGGCATGCAGGCTGTGTACGCGGATCTCGAGGGCAAGACCGTATTGATTTCCGGCGGAGCTTCCGGAATTGGCGAAGCCCTGGTTTGCGCCTTCGCACAGCAGGGCGCCAGGGTCGCGTTCGTGGACATGGCGCAAAGCCAGGGCGAGGCGTTGGCGGCCCGGCTATCGGCGCAGGGCCATCGCGTGGAGTTCGCGCACTGCGACATCACCGACGAGGTCGCTTACCAGGCCGCGATCGGGCGCTTTGCACAGACGCTGGGACCCATCACGGTGCTGGTGAACAATGCCGCCAATGACGTGCGGCACAGTCTGGAAGAAGTCGACGCGCAGGCATTCGACAAGCTCATTTCGGTCAATCTCAAGCACGCTTTTTTTGCCAGCCAGGCGGTGGTGCCGATGATGAAGGCCGCCGGCGTCGGCAGTGTGATCAACCTGGGTTCCATCGGCTGGATGATGGCCTCCAGCGGCTATCCCGTGTACGCCGCCAGCAAGGCGGCCACCCACGGCATGACCCGGGCCCTGGCGCGGGAGTTGGGGCCCTGGCGGATCCGGGTCAACACCCTGGTGCCCGGCTGGGTGATGACCGAAAAACAACTGGCGATGTGGGTCGACGATGCCGCCCGCGAGCTGATCAGCCGCAGCCAATGCCTGCCGGGCAGCGTGGAGCCCGGGCATATCGCCCAGATGGCGCTGTTCCTGGCGTCCGATGCGTCCGCCATGTGCTCGGCGCAAAACTTCATCGTCGATGGCGGCTGGGTATAGCGCCCGGCGAACGACGCCGTGACCCCGCCAGGATGGCGGGGCGGGGTGTCGGCGAGCGGATGCTCAAGCGGAAGGCGGCTGGACAGTGTCTAAGGCGCAGCGCAGACAGATAGACAGGCAACCGCCCACGGCTGCCGGGGCCCAAGGCGCCATGCCGGCTGGGCTGAGCGGCATGCCTGGCCTGTTCATCGACCTTCGATACGCAGCGGCAGGCTGTCGATCACCTGAGACAGCGTTTGCTCCAGTTCCGCCTCTTCTTTTTTTACCCGTTCCGGGATTCTTCGGCGTTGTCGGTATTCGCTGGGGCTGGCGCCCGCGAATTGCTTGAAGGCGCGGGCAAAGTAGGACGGGTCCTTGAAGCCGACTTCATAGCCGATGCTGGTGATGGGCATCTGGCTGTTGTCGAGCAGATTCTTGGCGCAATCCATGCGCTTGCTCAGGATGTAGTCCATGAATCCCAGGCCATGGACCTCCTTGAACAGCCGGCTGAAGCGAAACGTGGTCATGCCGCAACGCTTGGCCAGCTCTTTCTGGTCGATGCTTTCACGAAAATTCTGCTCGATGTACAGCAGCACATCGCTGAGTGCCTGATGTTTCTGGTGCTCTACGGTCAGCCGGATGCTGTCCGGCAGGGACGGGCCATGTTCGATCTGCAGCGTCTTGTCGCCGGGGCCGCTGCTGTGGCGCAGTTCGTAGAGCTGCTTCAGCGCATGCAGGAAGCGCCGGATCTCGGCACTCGAGAGAGGGAGCACCATGTATTCCCAGACACGCGAGCGCATGGCCCAGACGGCGAGTTCTTCGGAGTGCTGCACCGTGAACATGGCGATGGGAATGGAGGGAATCTTGTGTTTGATCTCCAGTAACAGATTGAGCCCTGGCATGTCCGGGCGGTCATAGTGCATGCAGATCATGTCCGGTAGAGGATGGGTGTCCTTTTCGGGCAGGGACGCATCTTTCGACACCTGGCAATCGCAGGCTGGACGAAACAGCGCGATCAGTTCTTCAGAGGATCGGTCGCGCGTGAGGTCGAACCATAAAAGAGAGGGTTTTTGGGCCGACTCAGGTTTCATTTCCTTATTCCTTCCTGGTGTCTCACTGCCGCTTCCTGGGCTGTCAGTATCGCCACTGGGCTTTGCGGGCAAAGGATCAAGTTCTGATAACGCTTCATAAATTTTCTTGATTACCTTCTATGTCTGACAGCGAGATAAGAGTCACAGGCAGCTCCTTGCTGTTGCGATCGCCTTTTCTTGCACCACCGGCCACGGCTGAATCAATTTAGTTTTATATGAGAACAGTTCCTTTTCTGAAAAAAACTCCCTCTGCCAGGTTTAGTTTCATTGGTGTTCTTTGCTGTCTTGCCAAGCATTGCAAAAAAGTCCTAGAAACCGACAATAAACTCCTAACTCTTTGTGTTAGTCCCTGACTAGGATTCAGTCAGGCGGCACAAATACTGATCGCCTTAAAGCAACTTTTCTTATATATGAGGTGAACAAAATGAATCTGCAAACAATCAAAACTTCGGTGCTGGCATTCATCAAGGACGAAGAGGGGCTGACCATCGTGGAATACGCCGTGGCCGGTGGTCTGATTACGCTGGGCGCCGTTGCCGCGTTCGTGACCCTGGGCGGCAACGTGGCCACCGCCATCACCAGTCTGGGTTGCGCTGTTCAGGGCGTGGTGTGCTAACGACAGCCGTTGTGCCGAGTCTTCAGTCCTGGGCGGGAGCTGCTTGTTGCTCGTACGCGGCCAGACTTCTTGGGTCTGGCTGCGAAGAGCGGTTTCCCTCGGGCTGAGGCCGTATCTGTGGTGCATGTGTGTTTCCGCCGTTGTTCTGTCTGCGCTCGTCTGGACAGGATGGAGCCTTCTCAATCGGTATGTGCAGTCAGCGCACAGTAGATGACGGATGGCTCCAGTCCTGGTCTCGAGCGAGTTCAAATTGTCAAAGTGACCTTTGGCCGAGCACGGCTCCATCGCTCTGCCGCAGCCTGCAAATTCTCTTTCCAGCTTCAGGAGTATCGTCGCTGTATTGCTCGCGTGAAGATCAAATCCTGATATGGA
This sequence comes from Pseudomonas sp. NFPP07, assembly GCF_900115645.1. Lineage (NCBI taxonomy): Bacteria > Pseudomonadati > Pseudomonadota > Gammaproteobacteria > Pseudomonadales > Pseudomonadaceae > Pseudomonas > Pseudomonas sp. NFPP07. The sequence continues at coordinate 528,264 of NZ_FOXG01000001.1, read as the reverse complement.
AGCCTCGGTTTACTTCGTTTCGCACTATGGTTGGGGTGCAGCGAATATGGCCGGGGCTTTTGTCTTTGTCGGCCAGTGCTCAGGCCGGTCTTTCATCGACGGCAAGACTGTTTCAAGGCGACTCTTCAATTATTCCTTCCTTAGATAAACCATCTGTTTCTTGTGTTGTTCCTGGTGCTTTTTTGCATCTTTCAACAACAGCAATAAAGTCCTAACGATCAGCAAAAAACTCCTAACCCTTCCAATGCTTCCCTGACTAATGTTCAACCAGGCAGTACGACAGTGCTGCTCTTAAACAAAAACACTTGAGTGAGGTGGGAAAATGAATCTGCAATCGATCAAGACTTCGATCATCAAGTTCGCCAAAGACGAAGACGGCCTGACCATTGTGGAATATGCAGTGGCCGGCGGCCTGATCACTTTGGGCGCTGTTGCTGCATTTATCACCTTGGGCGGCAACGTGGCCACGGCCATCACCAGCCTGGGATGTGCTGTTCAGGGTGTCGTCTGCTAATACGCCAACTTCCACCGAGGGCTGCAGTCATGGGCAAAGAGCAATTATTCGTTGTTGCATTGATGCTGGGACTGCTGGGGATTGCGGTGGTGAGCGACCTTCGTCGCCACCGTATTCCCAACCTCTTGGTGCTGGTGGGGCTGGGGCTGGGGATTGCCGGCCAGGTCTATTCCTCAGGCGTCATCGGGTTTGGTTATGGACTGCTGGGCATGTTGATCGGTTTTGCCGTTTTTCTTCCCCTGTACGCCTTTGGCGGGATGGCAGCCGGCGACGTCAAGCTCATGGCCATGGTTGGCACTTTTCTCACTCCGCAGCACGCCCTCTGGGCTGCATTTTTCAGCCTGATCGCCGGCGGCGCGTGCGGGGTATTGATTGTGTTGGTACGTGGTCAAGTTCAACAGACCATGGGGCGCTACTGGCAGATGATGAGAGCCAGGGCCTATTTTTCGCCGGCGGACGATGAAGTGGCCGGCAAACCCTTTCCCTATTCGGTTGCGATCCTGCTCGGCACATTGGCCAGCTTTTACCTCTGGTTGCCCCTTGGCCAGTAGCTCAGGAGAACGTTATGTACGCCATCAGTAACAGCCGTCCGACCGGCAATGACCGGGAAGCAGTGCAGCGACTGGCTCCACAGCCACGCACGATCCTCGAGACCGGGCTGGCCGACAATTTCCTCGGAGACCTGGTCTGCAAGCATTTGCACGATGCGGGTGTACTGGACATGCCTCGACTGGTAGAGCGCCTGGCGCTGACGGGGGCGGTGGTTGAAGAAGTCCTGACCTTCCTGCGTCAGGATCACCGGGTCGAGATCCTTGGCCAAGCCGGTGGCCAGGGCTTGCGCTACGGGCTGACCGAGCGCGGCCGCAATGCTGCCCGCGATGCCTTGTCGCGCAGTGGTTATATCGGCGCGGCGCCCTTTCCGGTGAGCGCCTATCGCTCGCTGCTCAAGGTACAGACCATTCACCATGGCCGTATCAGCGCCCGGGACATGCAGGCTTCCTTCGGCTCCATGGTGCTGGCGCAGAACATGCTCGATCAGTTGGGCGTGGCCCTGAATTCCGGGCGCGCCATCATGATTTACGGGCCGGCGGGGACGGGCAAGACCTATGTCAGCAGTCGCTTGATCCGGCTGTTTTCCGAGTCCGTCTGGGTGCCCCATGCGATTGCGATCAACGATGCGGTGATCGAGATCTACGACCCCCAGGTACACCGGCGCCTGGATGTCGGCGATCCGCAGAACAGCCTGATGCTCAATGAGGGGATCGACCGCCGGCTTCTGTGCTGTGAACGGCCGATCGTCATCACCGGCGGCGAGCTGACCATGGAACAGCTGGATATCCGCTACGACCCCTTCACTCGCCAGTACCAGGCACCGTTGCAGCTCAAGGCCAGCAATGGCCTGTTCGTCATCGACGACATGGGGCGCCAGCGCATGGCGCCCGCGGAATTGCTCAATCGCTGGATCGTACCGATGGAGGAGAAACGCGACTTCCTCAACCTCGGCGGCGGGCGGCACTGCGAGCTGCCGTTCGACCTGATCCTGGTGTTTTCCACCAACCTGAACCCGTTGGAACTGGCCGACGAGGCGTTCCTGCGGCGGATTGGCTACAAGCTGCAGTTCGGCTACCTCAAGCCCGAGGAGTACGAACGTATCTGGATTCAAGAGACAGAGCGCCTGAACATCCAATACGACCCGCTGCTGTTGCGCTACGTCCTGGATGAACTCTATGGCGCTGAAAACATGCCGCTGGTGCCTTGTCACCCACGGGATCTCTTGAGCATGGCGCTCGATCGCCAGCGTTATGTGGGCGCCAGCGGACCCCTGTCAACCCTGGAACTGGAGTGGGCATGGCACAGCTACTTCGTCCAGCTCGACTTTCTTTGAGTAAGGAGATTTCGACATGAGTTCTCGTACTTTCACTCTGGTGACCCTGTCCGTGGTTCTGGGCCTGGGCGCGGCATGGATGGCCAACACCTGGCTCAATGCACGGCTCAACGCCACCCCCGACGATAACCAGCAGAACGTGGTGGTGGCGACCGTGGAAATCGCTTTCGGGCAAATGGTCGAGCCACAGCAGGTCGCGCTGGTCCGTATGCCCAAGGAAACGGTGCCCGAGGATGCTTTCGACGCGACCGAGAAGGTGGTGGGCAAGATCGCCACCTTCTCCATGCTGCGCGGCGACATCCTGCGCGGTGCGCGTCTGGCCGAACACCTGGGCGGCAGCACCCTGGCGTCGCTGATCGAGCCCACCAAGCGCGCGATCTCGGTCCGGGTGGACGACGTGGTCGGCGTGGGTGGCTTCCTGTTGCCGGGTAACCGGGTCGACGTGCTGGCTACCCGGCAGACCGGCAATACCGGCGATGCCGAATCCAAGACCATCCTGGAAGACCTGCGGGTGCTGGCGGTGGACCAGACGGCCAGTACCGACAAGACCCAACCGGTGGTCGTGCGCGCCGTGACCCTGGAAATGACCCCCCAGCAGGCCGAGGAACTGGTCAAGGGGATGGCGGCCGGCAAGCTGCAACTGGCCCTGCGCAATCCGCTGGACAACCAGAAGCAACCGGCGATGGTCGAGCCGGTCGCCATGATCCAGGAAGTGCCTGCCCCGCCAGTGGTTCGGCCGATTGTCCGGCGTCGTGCCAGCGGCGATAGCGGGATCACGGTGATCCGCGGGATCGAGGTCAACGTTGTGAAGTCCCAGCTGTAAATGATCGGGTACGACATAGACGAACAATGAGGGCTTGATGATGAGTGCGCGTATCCAACAGCCATTGAGTGCATTTCCACGGCAGCAGCGCGGCGCAATGCTTGTACTGGTGGTGATTGCCCTGGCCGCGATGCTGCTAATGGGGGCCCTGGCGTTGGATGGCGGCCATATGCTGGTGAACAAGTCCCGCCTGCAAAATGCGGTGGATGCCGCGGCGCTGAGCGGTGCCAAGACCCTCAGTACGGTAATGGGTGCGACAGGGGCCGCGAGCCTGGCGCAGAGCGCTGCGCTCAATACCCTGACCCTGAATGCCAATGCCAGCGGCAATCAGGAGCTGGCCACCGCCATCGCCAACAATGTCGGCGGCTTTGCCACGGTGGAGTTGGCGTCCACTGTCTATGGGCCTTTCTCTTTCCCGGGGCCGGCCAATGCGAGCTATGTACGGGTGACGGTCACCAACTATTCCCTGGCCGGATTCTTCTGGGGCGTCTTTCAGACCCTGGGCAATGGCGTCGGTAACAAGTTCGTGAGCGCGGTCGCTACCGCCGGGCCAAGCCCCGCCAGCCCTTGCGACCTCACGCCGCTGATGGTGTGCGGCGACCCGACGAAAAACAATCCGTCCACCGGGATGTTCTGGGGGTTCCAGTTCGGCGATCCGCAGGTGTTGAAAACCGCCGCAGGCAACAGCTCGCCGATTGGCCCCGGCAACTTCCAATTGCTCGATTTCGGCTCCGGCGGCAGCACGGTCAGGCAGGGCTTGGCTGGCGGTATCAGCCAGTGCAACAGCGTCGGTTCGAATGTCCAGACCAAGCCGGGGAATACCGTGGGGCCAGCCTCGCAGGGCCTCAATACACGCTTCAACGAGTATTCCGGCGGTCTCAAGGCGGCGGACTATCCACCGGACCTGGTGATCACCACCAACCCCAAGTCGTTCACTTACGACGATGCGCTCGCACAGATTCAGTACAACAATCAGGCGGTTACCTCCAGCAGCGGCAATTTGTCCGCGGCTGGCAGCGCCTTGTACGACTACAACGACTGGGTGCAGGACTCCGCCAACTGCGTTGCCGGTAGCGGTGGTGGCTGCCAGAGCAGCGGGGCGTTCGAACGGCGGATCATCAAGATCGTGATCGGTGACTGTTCGGGCAAGAACGATGGGTCGTCCTCGATACCGGTGTTGGGTTTCGGCTGCTACTTCGTCCTGCAACCGGCGTCGCAAAAGGGCAATGAGTCGCAGATATTCGGTCAGTTCGAGAGTGTGTGCGAAGGCGACAACGTGCCGGGTCCCAACCCGGCCAATACCACCGGGCCGCAGATCATCCAGCTGTACAAGACCTATATCGACAACAGCCAGACGCCAAGTACCGATTCTTAGGAGGCTTTATGGGACGCAGAGGATTCAGGTCGCCGCGCAACCAGGGCGGCTTGGCGATGGTGGAGCTGGTATTGACGTTGCCGCTGCTGCTGTTGCTGATGCTGACCTTCGCCGAGTTCGGCCGCATGTTGTTCCAGTACAACAGCCTGATGCAGGCCAGTCGCGATGCCGGGCGTTATGTCGCTGACAAGGCGTGGAACTCCACCCTCGGCAAGCTCGACCTGAGCGGCACGCTGCAGACCCAGGCCAAGAACGTCGCTGTCTATGGCGTGCCCGCCAACCCCAATGGCTACCCGGCGGTGGTGTCGGGGCTGACGCCGGCGAATGTCACGGTCAGCGCGGTGGGGGCCGAGCATGTCCAGGTCAGCATTACCTACACCTATGTGCCGGTGATCGGCAGTGCCTTGCCCGTCTTGTATGGCAGCAACGTGCCGCTGGGCCTGGCCTTGACTTCCACTGTCGTCATGAGGGCCTTGTGATGAACGTCAAAGGTATGCGTGGGCTGTACACCGTCGAGTTCGCGATCACCAGCCTGGTGCTGTTCACCGTGCTGTTCGGTGTGCTGGAAATGGGCCGGCTGTATTTCACGGTCAATGCCCTGAATGAAACCGTGCGCCGCGGCGCCCGTCTGGCGGCGGTATGCGACATCAACGATCCGGTGATTCTGCGTCGGGCGATGTTCAACGCTTCCACCGACGGCGGCCCGAGCAGCCTGCTCAATAACCTGACGGCCGCCAACCTGAACCTGGTTTATCTGGACACCAACGGCGCGGTCGTCACCAGCCCCAACGATCTGAGCGGCACCGGCGGCTTTGTCGCCATTCGTTATGTCCAGCTACAGGTATCCAATTTCAGTTTCAATCTGCTGATTCCTGGGTTCAACGGGGTGTTTGTCTTACCGGTATTCAGGTCGACCGTGCCACGTGAAAGCCTCGGTCGGCAGCCCCAGGCAGCAGTCACACCGGAGATCACACCATGTTGAGTACCCGAGAAGCGCCCGTTGTCGCTGCTACTGAAAAGCAAGGCAAGCGCCTGCTGATCAGTGGGCGCGACGCGACCACCTTGAATCATCTGAAAGCGTTGAGCCAAGGGCTGCCGAACCTGCAGGTAACCACTCGCCTGGTGAGCAACGGTCATACCGATCCGCTGTATGGGCTGGAGCAGATGCCCGACTTCCTGCTGTTGCGCGTCAGCCACCTGTGGCGCGAAGAGCTGGCGGCCTTGTTGCAGCATCCGCTCAAGGAGCGCCCACCGCTATTGGTCTGCGGCCCGCTGGATGAGCGCGAGGGCATGCGCCTGGCGATGCAGGCCGGCGCCCGGGACTTTCTTCCCGAGCCGGTAGCGGCAGAAGAGTTGCAGGCGGCCATCGGCCGTATGCTCATGGAGGCCAATGCGGAGCAGGGGACCGGTGGCAAGCTGATTGCGGTGATGAACGCCAAAGGCGGTTCGGGAGCCTCGATGCTGGCTTGCAACCTGGCGCACCAGCTCTCCACCCGCGGTGGCAGGACCCTGCTGCTGGACCTGGACCTGCAGTTCGGCAGCGTGGCGCATTGCCTGGATGTGGTGCCTACCCACAGCCATGTGGATGTGCTGAAGCAGGTCGAGTCCCTGGACAGCATCGCCTTGCGTGGCTATTGCAACCACTTCAGCCCGACCCTGCATGTGCTGGGCGGGCGTACCGGGGAGCTGTGCCTGACGCAGGACGTGCACCTGGACCAGCTGGAAAAACTGTTGCGCCTGGCCCGTGGGACCTACGACTGGGTCGTGGTGGATCTGCCACGACAGATCGATCACCTCACCGGCGTCACGCTCGAACAGGCCGATCGCATCTACGTCGTGTTGCAGCAGAGCCTGAGCCACCTGAAGGACGGCACCCGCCTGACCCGCATCCTGCGCGACGACCTGAATGTGCAGAGCAACCGGATACAGGTGGTGGTCAACCGCTACAACAAGGCCTCGCCGGTGAGCCTCAAGGATATTGCCGATGCCCTGCGCTGTACGACCCTGCAAGCCGTGCCCAACGACTATGCGGTGGTCAGCGAGAGTCAGAACACCGGTGTGCCGCTCGAGCTGCATGCGCCACGTTCCGGGGTGACCCTGGCCCTGCGTGAGGTGACCCAGAACCTGATCGGAATCGAGGTCGCCGAGAAGAGTTTGTTCAAACGTACCTTCAATCGTCTGTTCGGAGGCTAGGCCATGCTCAGCGACTTTCGTAATCGCCTGCGTCAGCAACCCGGTAGACAGGCACCGGCAGAAACCCAGGACGCGTCCCTCGACGGCAAAGAGTGCGCCAGCGTGCTCATGGCCTGGGAGGCCAGTGTGCCGGACCTGATCTATGAAACCAGGACCAAGCTCGGCCCGATAGAGATCGAATGGCGGGAAAAGATCTACCAGCAGTTGCTCAAGGTCATGGACCTGTCGCTCCTCGATTCCCTGGAGCCGGCCGAGGCCGGGCGGCAGATCCGCGACATCTGCCAGCGCCTGCTCGACGAGCATTCGGCGCCGGTCAATTCCAGCAGCCGTCAGTTGATCCTCAAGCAGATCGCCGACGAGGTGCTTGGCCTCGGACCTTTGGAGCCGCTGCTGAACGATGCGAGTGTGTCCGACATCCTGGTCAACGGTCATGCCTCGGTGTACGTCGAGCGCTTCGGCAAGCTGCAAAGAACGGATGTGCGTTTTCGCGACGACCAGCACCTGCTGAATATCATCGATCGCATCGTTTCCAGCCTGGGGCGGCGCATCGATGAGTCCTCGCCGCTGGTGGACGCTCGCCTGAAGGACGGTTCGCGGGTCAACGCCATCATTCCACCGCTGGCCATCGACGGGCCGAGCATGTCGATCCGCCGCTTCGCCGTGGACTTGCTCAACACCGAGAGCCTGGTGCAGATGGGTACCCTGACCCCGGGCATCGCCCTGATGCTCAAGGCCATCGTCCGCGGCCGGCTGAATGTCCTGATCTCCGGAGGCACCGGCAGTGGCAAGACCACCATGCTCAACGTGTTGTCCAGTTTCATTCCGCACAACGAGCGGATCGTGACCATCGAAGACTCGGCCGAGCTGCAACTGCAGCAGCCCCATGTGGTACGCCTGGAAACCCGTCCGTCGAACATCGAGGGCCGTGGCGAGGTGGGCCAGCGGGAGCTGGTGCGCAACAGCCTGCGTATGCGCCCGGACCGCATCGTCATCGGTGAGGTGCGTGGCGCCGAGGCGCTGGACATGTTGACGGCGATGAATACCGGCCACGACGGCTCGCTGACCACCATCCACGCCAACACCGCCCGCGATGCCCTGGGACGGATCGAGAACATGGTGTCGATGACCGGGGCGACCTTTCCGATCAAGGCCTTGCGTCAGCAGATCGCTTCGGCCATCGGTGTGGTCATCCAGCTGGAGCGGCAGGAGGACGGCACGCGGCGGCTGGTCAGCGTGCAGGAAATCAACGGCATGGAAGGGGAAATCATCACCATGACCGAGATCTTCTCTTTCGTGCGCAGTGGTCTGGGCGAGAAAGGCGAGGTCCTGGGCGAATTCCGCCCCACCGGCATGGTTCCGGCGTTTCGCGATGTGCTGGCCAAACGGGGCATCGAGCTGCCGCTCAGCCTGTTCCGGCCAGACTGGATGGAGGGTTAGTCATGCATCAGATCCCCAGCGAGTTCATCCTGGCGTTTCTCGGCATGGTATTCACCGCCATATTCCTGCTCAGCCAGAGCGTGGCGGTGCCGGTGTTCGGCGAGGCCGGCAAGGTGCGCAAGCGTATCCGCAGTCGCCTCGACCTGCTGGAACGGGCCAGTAACCTGGAGAACATGCAGTCGGTACTGCGCCAGAAATACCTGCGTCGCCTGTCCCCGCTGGAGGCGCGCCTGGAGCAGTTGCCGTCGATGGAGGCCCTGGCGCAGATGATCGAGCAGGCCGGGCATGAGTACCGCGCCTATCGGGTGCTGATGCTCAGCCTGGTCCTGATGATGGTGGCTGGCATGGGGACGTGGCTGTTCACGCAGTTGTGGTGGGCGGCGCTCCCGGCTGCTGCTATGGCCTTCTGGCTACCGGTGTTGAAAATCTCCCGGGACCGCAACAAACGCTTTGCCCTGTTCGAGGAACAGTTGCCGGATGCCCTGGATGCCATGTGCCGGGCGCTGCGTGCCGGACATCCGTTCAACGAAACCCTGCAGTTGGTGGCCGAGGAGCACAAAGGGCCGGTGGCCCACGAATTCGGCCTGACCTTTGCCGACATCAACTACGGCAACGATGTGCGTCGGGCCATGCTTGGCCTGCTGGAACGCATGCCGAGCATGACCGTGATGATGCTGGTGACCACTGTGCTGATCCATCGCGAGACGGGCGGCAACCTGACCGAGGTACTGGATCGTTTGAGCAGCCTGATTCGCGGCCGCTTCCGCTTTCAGCGCAAGGTCAAGACGCTCTCGGCCGAAGGGCGTATGTCGGGCTGGATCCTGGTGGCGATGCCTTTTGTACTGGCGGCGGGGATTGTGCTTTCGAGCCCGACCTATCTGCCTCTGCTCATCAATGAGCCACTGGGGCAGAAGATGGTGCTTGGCGCGTTTGTGGCGATGTTGGTGGGAATCTTCTGGATACGCAAGATCATCCGGATCCAGGTGTGAGCACAATCACTCGTAGGGGGTGAGGTCATGGAGTATCTGCTGAGTCTGATCAAAAGTGTGGTCGGTAGCGAGCAACTGGCGCGCCTGCTGTTCGCCGGGGCCATCGGCCTGAGCGTGGTGCTGGCCGTGGCGACCCTGGTATTGCTGGTGCAGGGGCTGCAGGACCCGGTGCACCGCCGTCTTCTGCTGATCAAGCGCGGTCATGGCGGCGATGGTCACCGGCAGCAGGGCGCGCCGAGCAACCTGCAATTGATGCTGGAGCAGGTCGGCCAGCGTTTTGCCTCCGGTGAACGGGAGCAGGCCTCGGCGACCCGGACCTTGCTGATCCACGCGGGCTTTCGCTCCCCGGCCGCTGTCCAGATGTACTGGGCGGTGCGCCTGCTGACACCGTTGGCATTGGTGGCGCTGGCAGTCCTGGCGCTGCCGCTGATACCGAAGGTATCGCTGCTTCTGGGGATGGGGCTGGTGATCCTGGCGTTGGGGGTAGGCTGGCTGGTACCGGCCATCTATGTCGACAGCCGCAGGAACGCGCGGATGACCCGTTTGCTCGTCGCCTTTCCGGATGCGCTGGACTTGATGGTGGTCTGTGTGGAGTCAGGCCTTGCCTTGCCCCAGGCGATCGAGCGGGTATCGGAGGAGATAGCGGTCAGCCAACCTGAGCTGGCCATGGAGCTGGCACTGGTCAACTCCGAGGTCCGGGCCGGGATTCCCAGTACCGAAGCGCTCAAGCATCTGGCCGAGCGTACCGGGCTGGAGGACATTCGCGGGTTGGTGAGTCTGCTGGCGCAGAGCATTCGCTTCGGGACCAGTGTGGGGACGACCCTGCGTGTCTATGCCGAGGAGTTTCGTGACCGGCGCACCCAGCAGGCCGAAGAGAAAGCCGCGAAAATCGGCACCAAGCTGGTGTTTCCGCTGATCTTCTGCCTGTGGCCAAGCTTCTTTCTGGTAGCCATAGGGCCGGCGATCATCGGCGTCTTCAAAGTATTCGGGAAGTTATGAAAGAGGGGAGGGGCAAGGGCCATCGGCATGGATGGCATTGCCCCCTCTGAACTGAACGCCATCGCGACTTGCTGTCACTTCGAACCACCTGACCCACCCGAACCTACGTACTCCTTGTAGTACTCGGGGATCGGGTGTTTGTAGTTGTCCAGCCAACGCTGCAGGGCCAGTTCCCGTTCGCTGGGCGAGGCGTTCTGTGGGATGGGCGACTTGACCTGGTTACGACTCTGCAGCAGCAGCCAGGTTTCGGTCGACTGCTGTGACAGGGAGGTCGGGCCGGGTTCGATAGCCTGGGTCACCAGCGGAAGAAGCAAGAGTCCCAGGCAGCTAAGCGTTTGGTATTTCATCACTACCTCTGCGTTATTGGTTGATTGACACTCGATGGCGACGAATCCGTAGCAGTGACTGCCTGATCCTTAGCTGACTTCTTCGTCGCGTTCCTGAGTTTTTCGGCCCGCTCCTTGGCACTGGTGACTTGTTCGGGTTTCAGGCCGGCACGATTGACCAGGTCCGAGGCCTGTTTCCAGTTGCCTTGATAAATCAGCAAGGTCACCAGGTTGAGGGTTGCCAGCTGGTTGTCCTGTTTCAGCTCCATGGCCGTGAGGAACTCAAAGCGGGCCTGGTTGGTATTCCCCTGGTTGAGGTAGACCACCCCCAGATCGTTGCGGATTTTCTCGTCGGTCGGAGACAGGCGTGCCGCTCGCGTCAGATGTTCCAGGGCCAGCTTGTTATCGTTGCGTGACGCTGCCAGTTGGCCCAGGCCATGCTCGCCTTCGGCGGCCAGGCAGGTGCTGAGCAGGCTGCGGTACAGCGGCTCGGCCTCGCTTTGACCGAGCTGGCGATAGATCTTGGCCTTGCGCATGCGAACCTGTGCCAGGTCATCCGGCAGGCGTTGCAGATTGGCCAGACCGGCATGCAGCTTGCCTTCGCCGATCATGTCGTCGGCCAGGCTCAGCGACAGTTCCTGATCCGAATCCAGCTTGCTGCAGGTCTGCTTCGACCAGCTACCGCCGCCATTCGTGGCGCAGCCGCTGAGCATGAGCAGCCCTAACGCCGCAATGACTACTTTCATTTTTCCCTCCTGGAACAATCCGATTGTCGAGGAATGGCTAACACCGGACTTGCCGAGTCCGGTGTCGTTGAGCCTGAGTGTGGCGAGCAACGAACCAGGTCCCTGGTTCATTGCGAAAGCCCGCTGGCGGCCTGGTCAAAATTGCCGTTTTCCAGGAAGTACAGACGGAACCAGTTCGGGTCGTAGTTGCGCAGTGGCTCGCCAGGCAGTACTGGCAGCTTGGCATTGACCGCCAGCGGTTGCACCAGATGCGGAGTGACGATCATCAGCAGTTCCTTCTCTTCGCGTCTGATCGAAGAGTCACGGAAAAAGGCACCGAGGATTGGAATTTCTCCCAGGCCGGGGAACTTGCTCACGGCCGTGGTATTGGTGGTGCTGATCAGGCCGCTGATCACGAAGCTCTCACCGTCGGCCAGGGAGATGCTGGTGTCGGTGCGACGCACAACCAGGGCAGGTACCGAGATGCCGTTGACGGTAATCCCATTGGTGAAGTCCAGTTCGCTGACTTCCGGGGCGACCTTCAAGGCAATGCGGTCATTTCCGACGATTGTGGGGGTCAGGGTCAGGCGAATACCGAATTCCTTGTACTGGATGGTAATGCTGTCGCTGCCGCTGCTGGGGACCGGAATCGGCACTTCACCACCGGCCAGGAAGCTGGCGCTCTGCCCGCTCAGCGCCACCAGGCTCGGACGTGCCAGGGTGTAGGCAAACCCACTGCCTTCCAGGGCGTTGATCAGCCCAAGGACGTTACCGCCGCCAAAGCCGATATTAAACATGCCGTTGTTGAGCGGTATGTTCGGTCTGACGCCACCGATATTGCCGGGCGTCACCGTCACCAACGGGACCGTGCCCGGGGAGCTGAACAGGAAGTTACCGCTCTTGCCGAAGATCGAGGTGCCGGCCTCTTTCAGCTTGGTGCGGCTGACTTCGACAAAGCGGATATCGGTCTGCACCTGGCTGGCCAGCGCCGGATCTTCGGAGGGGGGCAATAGCGAACTCACCATTGAATGCGGGCCTTTGCCCTGGACGAACACCATGCTCTGGCGAGGTTCCTTGTCGCATGCCGTCCAGACCATCAGGCTGGTTGCACCGGGCGCGATGCCGGTCAGCAGGTATGAATCTCGCCCATTGAGATACACATCGGCAATTTTCGGGTCGCCCACGGCCAGTCGGGTAATGGCAACGGGGGAGTGCATTATCGTCTGTTGACCCTCTCCCACTTCCACCGTCGACGGCAGTGGCTGCAATCCAGCGCAGTTATTTGACGCCGCCATGGCCATTCCTGTGGGAAGACCAGCGACAATCAATGTCCACGCCACTCTCCTGAGCACCTGTACACAATCACTGTTCATGCACTGCATCCTTGTTTGGGCTGGGGGAAACCGCCAGGGCCGGTCAGCAGGGATCATTTCTCCGTCATCTGAACCAGAGCCCACCAAGTGTTGCTGCAACCAACCAGCAGTTAGCTGTTTCTGTAACTGACGTTAGCGCAGAAAGGTAAAATTGCTATGAAGTGTAAAAAAACGCTTGGTCGATCGAGGGGATTCAGCGCCAGGCCGAGACTCGCCTGCATGCAATGCGCATAAATGGTGCAAGTGCGCGTTGCGCGTCACTGAACCGTTTGCGCTGTTGAGGCTGCAATTGGCAGGCTTTCATGCCCTTGACCGATGCCTGCTCCATGCCGGGGCGAGCCGTGTGACACAGGTCAGAATCATCTTTTACATCAAGGGGATATTCTGTAGCCTTGCGCAGTTTCAACGCTGCACCTACCTGATGAATACTCACTCTCCCGGCGGTACCCTCAATGGGTCCGGAGCCGGGTGTATACTCGACTTTCGCGCATAAGCGCCCGCAGGTCTTGCGATCATGACGCACATTTCCGAACGCCTTCTGGTTCAGGCCCACCTTGACGCCAAACAGCCCAAGCCGCTGACGGCCGCCGAGGAAGCCCATTACCGTGCCGCGATTGCTGCCGAGCTCAAGGCTCAGGACGCCGTGCTGGTGGCTCACTTCTACTGTGATCCGGTGATTCAGGCCCTGGCCGAAGAGACCGGCGGCTGTGTGTCCGACTCCCTGGAAATGGCCCGTTTCGGCAACGCTCACCCGGCCAAGACCGTGGTGGTCGCCGGTGTCAGGTTCATGGGCGAGACGGCGAAGATCCTCAACCCCGAAAAGCGGGTGCTGATGCCTACCCTGGAAGCCACCTGCTCCCTCGACCTGGGGTGCCCGGTGGAAGAGTTCTCGGCGTTCTGCGACCAGCATCCGGAACGCACCGTGGTGGTCTATGCCAACACGTCGGCAGCGGTCAAAGCCCGTGCCGACTGGGTGGTGACCTCCAGTTGCGCCCTGGAAATCGTCGAAAGCCTGATGGATAACGGCGAAACCATCATCTGGGGGCCGGACAAGCACCTGGGCACCTACATCCAGCGCCAGACCGGTGCCGATATGCTGCTGTGGGACGGTGCCTGCATCGTCCACGAAGAGTTCAAGTCCAAGCAACTGGAGGACATGAAGGCGCTGTATCCCGATGCGGCCATTCTGGTCCACCCTGAATCGCCGACGTCGGTGATCGAGCTGGCCGATGCAGTGGGTTCCACCAGCCAGCTGATTGCCGCCGCGCAACGCTTGCCGAACAAGACGCTGATCGTGGCGACCGACCGCGGCATCTTCTACAAGATGCAGCAGCTGTGCCCGGACAAGGTGTTCATCGAGGCGCCAACGGCCGGCAACGGCGCGGCTTGCCGCAGCTGCGCCCACTGCCCGTGGATGGCCATGAACACTCTGGAGCGCACCTTGCAGAGCCTGCGTGAGGGCAGCAACGAGATATTCGTCGACCCGGCGTTGATTCCCCAGGCCATTCGTCCGCTCAAGCGCATGCTGGATTTCACTCAGGCGGCACGGATGAAGCTGGCGGGCAATGCCTGATCGCCTTCGATAAGCGCACAGAAAAACGCCCCGAGATTCGGGGCGTTTTTCTGTGCGGCGGATTATTTTTTCTGCTTGGGAATGCGCACGATCTGGCTGGAAGAGTAGATGTCGTGCCAACTGCGCTTCTGCTTGTCTACCAGGATCCAGATGAAACCCAGCCCGGCGCACAGCCAGGAAGCGATCGAGACCATGAAGCGCAGGAGAGCCTGCCACAGGCTGATGCGGCTGCCGTCGGCGTTCTGCACACGAATGCCCCAGACCTGCATGCCCAGGGTCTGGCCGGAATGGGTCCAGAACTTGGCGAAGAAGGCGAACAGCACGAACAGCAGGACGGTGGAGTAGAGCGGATCGCCGTCCAGGGCGCCGGATTCGGTCAGGGTGCGCATCCGGGTTTCACCGAGGATCTGTAGCTGGATGAACTTGTAGATGCCGCCCGTAACGATCAGCAGTGCGGTGCACAGCAGGAAATCGTAGAACATCGCTGCCAGACGACGGCCCAGGCCAGCGGCGGGAAAATCGCCCTGGGGGGTTAGCAGGTGCTTTGGCATCACAGGCCTCTCGATCGAAGAAAGAAGCCATTTTACGGAATTGCGCGTACAAAAAAGCCCCTGATGTCAGCATCAGGGGCTTTTTCGTTACAGACGATCAGCCTTCGGCTTGAACTTCGTCAGCCTGCATGCCTTTTTGGCCCTGCACAGCGATGAAGGTCACTTTCTGGCCTTCTTTCAGGCTCTTGAAGCCGTTGCCCTGAATAGCGCGGAAATGCACGAACAGATCCGGACCGCTTTCTGGAGTGATAAAACCAAAACCTTTCTCGTCGTTAAACCACTTGACGGTACCGCTCTGACGTTGGGACATTTCTTATTTCCTTTGACGCTAAAAAATTAATGACAGTCTCTTTCTCATGAAGGAGTACTGGGCTGGGTTGCAGGAAAGTAAGAGACGTCGAACGGGTTGTAGCAAACTTGTTAGCTACTGCCCAGGTCACGATTCCAAGCGACCCATGCAAACACAGTGGGGAAACTCTACGCCAACTACGGGAGAAAAAACAAGCCCTGCGAAACCCCGGTTTTCCTCAGCTTGGTGGCTGTTTGCCGGAACTAGGCATCTGGGCTTATTCGATAGGGTCGTTCAATTGTTTTCAACTGTTATAAGGCAAGTTCAATATCGAAAATATGCACTATTTTATGGCGGTTGCGTTACAGATTAGTGCACTTTTAACGCAACCGCGTTACTTATAGAAACAGTTGATCAACCGCGATAGTAGCGTTGTGCAACGAATGGCATTTTGCTTACAAGCATTGGCACCTTTTTCCCACGAACAATTGCCCAAACTGGCGTATCGAGTGCGACATAAGCGCTATCGATGTAACCCATGGCCAACGGACCACCCAGGGTCGGGCCAAAACCGCCGCTGCAGACACTACCGATCACCTCGCCCGCTTCGTTGACGATCTCCGCACCTTCGCGCACCGGTGTGCGTTCCTGGGGCAGCAGGCCGACGCGTTTGCGGCTCACGCCATTGAGTTGTTGGGCGAATACCTGTTCCGCGCCAGGGAAGCCGCCAGCCCGCGCGCCATCGGCGCGACGTGGCTTGGAGATGGCCCACAGCAGGCTGGCTTCGATCGGCGTGGTCTGGCTGTTCATGTCATGGCCATACAGGCACAGGCCGGCTTCCAGGCGCAGCGAATCCCGGGCACCGAGGCCGATGGCGGCCACTTCCGGTTCGGCCAGCAGGGCACGGGCCAGGGTTTCGGCGTCGGCCGCCGGTACCGAGATTTCGAAACCGTCTTCGCCGGTGTAGCCCGAACGGCTGACAAAGCAGTCCACGCCCAGCAGCTTCACGCGGGTGAACTGCATGAAGGTCATCTTCGCCACTTCCGGCGCCAGGCGCGCCAGCACGGTGACGGCCGCCGGGCCTTGCAGGGCGAGCAGGGCGCGCTCCTCGAACAGCGGCTCGATGCTGCACAAATGGCCGATGTGCTGGCGCAGATGGGCCAGGTCCTGGTCCTTGCAGGCGGCGTTGACCACCAGGAACAGCTCGTCGTTGCCCAGGTTGGCGACCATCAGGTCGTCGAGGATGCCGCCGTTTTCATTGGTGAACATGGCGTAGCGCTGCATGCCCACGGGCAGATCGATGATGTCCACCGGCACCAGGGTTTCCAGGGCCTGGGCGGCATTGGCGCCGGTCAGGCGGATCTGGCCCATGTGCGAGACGTCGAACAGGCCGGCCTGCTCGCGGGTGTGCTGGTGTTCTTTCATCACGCCCAGCGGGTATTGCACGGGCATATCGTAACCGGCGAACGGCACCATGCGCGCGCCGAGTTCGAGGTGCAGCGAATGCAGCGGGGTCTTCAACAGTGTTTCGGTGGACATGTTCAGCTCCTGGGTAAACGTGAGACGTATGTGCCTGCATCAGCACTCGATGATGTTGACGGCCAAACCGCCGCGGGCGGTTTCCTTGTATTTGCTTTTCATGTCGGCGCCGGTCTGGCGCATGGTGCGGATCACCTTGTCGAGGGAGACGAAGTGTTGCCCGTCGCCACGCAAGGCCATGCGCACGGCGTTGATCGCCTTGACCGAGCCCATGGCGTTGCGCTCGATGCAGGGCACCTGCACCAGGCCGCCGATCGGGTCGCAGGTCAGGCCGAGGTTATGTTCCATGCCGATCTCGGCGGCGTTTTCCACTTGTTGCACCGTACCGCCGAGCACTTCGCACAAGGCCCCGGCCGCCATCGAGCAGGCCACGCCGACCTCGCCCTGGCAGCCGACTTCGGCGCCGGAGATGGAGGCGTTTTCCTTGTAGAGAATGCCGATGGCGGCGGCGGTCAGCAGGAAACGCACCACCCCGTCTTCGTTGGCGCCGGGGATGAAGCGCATGTAGTAGTGCAGCACCGCCGGGATAATGCCGGCGGCGCCATTGGTGGGCGCGGTGACGACGCGCCCGCCGTTGGCGTTTTCTTCGTTGACCGCCAGGGCGTACAGGTTGACCCAGTCCAGTACCGACAAGGCGTCGCGCAGGGCCGCCTCGGGGTGCTTGCACAGCTGGCGGTGGAGGGCGGCGGCGCGGCGCTTGACCTTCAGGCCACCCGGCAGGATCCCTTCGTTGCGGCAGCCGGCATCCACGCAGTCCTGCATCACTTGCCAGATCTTCAGCAGGCCGGCACGGGTTTCCGCTTCCGGTCGCCAGGCACTTTCGTTGGTCAGCATCACCTGGCTGATCGACAGCCCATAGGTGCTGCAGTGACCGAGCAAGTCCTTGGCGCTTTTGAAGGGGAAGGTCAGCTTGGTGGTGTCTTCGACGATGCGGTCGGCACCGGCGGCGTCCTCGTCGACCACGAAGCCGCCGCCCACCGAGTAGTACTCGCGGCTGCGGATCTGCAATCCGGCGGCATCGAAGGCGCGGAAGATCATGCCGTTGGGGTGGTAGGCCAGGGGCTTGCGGATCATGGCCAGGTGTTCTTTCTCGTTGAACGCGATGAGGTGTTCGCCGAGCAGGTTCAAGCGTCCGCTGCTGCGTATTTCCTGCAGGCGAGCGGCGATGTTTTCGGTATTCACGGTATCCGGGTGTTCACCTTCCAGGCCCAGGAGCACGGCCTTGTCGCTGCCGTGGCCCTTGCCGGTGGCGCCGAGCGAGCCGTACAGCTCGACCTTGACGCAGGTGGTGGCGCCCAGCAGTCCGTCGCGCCGCAGGCCTTCGACGAAGCGCGCGGCCGCGCGCATCGGGCCAACGGTGTGGGAGCTGGAAGGGCCGATGCCAATCTTGAACAGGTCGAACACGCTCAAGGACATGTTGGTTCTCCGGTTTCTTATTGTGTTGATCGGCACGCATTTTTTGTAGGAGCGAGCTTGCTCGCGATGAACCTGAGGGCACCGGGTTGTTCCGGTGCTCCGCGTTATCGTTCACGAGCATCGCGAGCAAGCTCGCTCCTACAGGTATACGCAGTATCTGTAGGAGCGAGGCTTGCCCGCGATGGACGGCGATGCCGTCTTAGGCGTCCTGATAACTTTCGATCGACGGGCAGGCGCACACCAGGTTGCGGTCGCCGAACACGTTGTCGACGCGGCCGACCGGAGGCCAGTACTTGCCTTCGATCAGCGAGGCCACCGGGTACACCGCCTGTTCACGGCTGTAGGGGTGCGACCACTCGCCAACGATTTCCGCTGCGGTGTGCGGGGCGTTTTTCAGCGGGTTGTCGTCCTTGTCCAGGCTGCCGTTTTCCACCGCGCGGATCTCTTCGCGGATGCGGATCATGGCGTCGCAGAAGCGGTCCAGTTCTTCCTTGGATTCGCTTTCGGTCGGCTCGATCATCAGGGTGCCGGCCACCGGGAACGACATGGTAGGGGCGTGGAAGCCGAAATCGATCAGGCGCTTGGCGACGTCGTCGACGCTGATGCCGCTGCTGTCCTTGAGCGGGCGCAGGTCGAGGATGCACTCGTGGGCCACCAGGCCGTTGCTGCCGGTGTAGAGCACTGGATAGTGTTCTTCCAGGCGACGGGAGATGTAGTTGGCATTGAGGATCGCCAGCTGCGAGGCACGCTTGAGGCCTTCGCCGCCCATCATGCGGATGTACATCCAGGTGATCGGCAGGATGCTCGCGCTGCCGAACGGCGCGGCGCAGACCGCGCCTTCCTTGCGTTCCATGGCCGCGTGGCCAGGCAGGAACGGCGCCAGGTGCGACTTGACGCCGATCGGGCCGACGCCCGGGCCGCCACCGCCGTGGGGGATGCAGAAGGTCTTGTGCAGGTTCAGGTGCGACACGTCGCCACCGAACTTGCCCGGGGCGCAGAGGCCGACCATGGCGTTCATGTTGGCGCCGTCGATGTACACCTGGCCGCCGTTGTCATGGATGATGCCGCAGATTTCGCGGATGCCTTCCTCGAACACGCCATGGGTCGACGGGTAGGTGATCATCAGCGCGGCGAGGTGCTCGCGGTGCTCAATGGCCTTGGCCCGCAGGTCTTCGATATCGACGTTGCCACGGGCGTCGCAGGCGGTGACCACCACGCGCATGCCGGCCATGTTGGCGGTGGCCGGGTTGGTGCCGTGGGCGGACGAAGGGATCAGGCAGATGTCGCGACGGTCGTCGCCGCGGCTCTGGTGATAGGCACGAATGGCCAGCAGGCCCGCGTATTCGCCCTGGGAGCCGGCGTTCGGCTGCAGGGACACCGCGTCGTAGCCGGTGGCGGCGCAGAGCATGGCTTCCAGTTCGGACGTCAGTTGCTGGTAGCCGGCGCTTTGCTCGGCCGGGGCGAACGGGTGCAGGGCGCCGAATTCGGCCCAGGTGATCGGGATCATTTCGCTGGCGGCGTTGAGCTTCATGGTGCACGAGCCCAGCGGGATCATGGTGCGGTCCAGGGCCAGGTCCTTGTCCGCCAGCTTGCGCAGGTAGCGCATCAGCTCGGTTTCCGAGTGATAGCGGTTGAACACCGGGTGGCTGAGGATCGCCGACTGACGCACCAGCGCCGCCGGGATACGGCTTTGCACCGTGCTGGCCAGCGCGGCGAAGTCCGGCAGCGCCTGGCCGTCGGCCAGCAGGCTCCACAGGGCCTCTACATCGGCCTGGCCGGTGGTTTCGTCGAGGGACAGACCCAGGTGCTCGGCGTCGATCACCCGCAGGTTGATGCGCTGGGCGCGGGCCTTGTCGTGCAGCGCCGCGGTGCGTGCGCCGGTGTGCAGGGTCAGGGTGTCGAAGAAGTTTTCCTGCTCGACCTTGATCCCCAGCTTGCTCAGGCCCTGGGCCAGGATCGCGGTCAGCTGGTGGATGCGCCGGGCAATCCGGCTCAGGCCTTGGGGGCCGTGGTACACGGCGTACATGCTGGCGATGTTGGCCAGCAGCACCTGGGCGGTGCAGATGTTGCTGGTGGCTTTCTCGCGACGGATATGTTGCTCGCGGGTCTGCATGGCCAGGCGCAGCGCCGGCTTGCCGAAACGGTCCACGGACACCCCGACCAGACGGCCCGGCATGTCGCGCTTGAACGCGTCCTTGGTGGAGAAGTAGGCCGCATGCGGGCCACCGAAGCCCAGCGGCACACCGAAGCGCTGGGCGCTGCCGATGGCCACGTCGGCGCCGAATTCACCCGGTGGGGTCAGCACAGTCAGCGCCAGCAGGTCGGCGGCAACCGCCACCAGGGCGTTGGCGGCGTGGAAGCGCTCGGTCAGCTCGCGGTAGTCGAACAGGTCGCCGTTGCTCGCCGGGTATTGCAGCAGGGCGCCGAAGAACGGGCTGACGTCGGTCAGCTTGCGCTCGTCGCCGACCACCACGTCGATGCCCAGCGGCTCGGCACGGGTGCGCAGCACGTCGAGGGTCTGCGGGTGGCAATGGCTGGAGGCGAAGAAGGCGTGGCTGCCCTTGTTCTTGCTCAGGCGCTTGCAGAAGGTCATGGCTTCGGCGGCGGCGGTGGCTTCGTCGAGCAGGGAGGCGTTGGCGATCGGCAGGCCGGTGAGGTCGCTGATCAGGGTCTGGAAGTTCAGCAGCGCTTCCAGGCGGCCCTGGGAAATTTCCGGCTGGTACGGGGTGTAGGCGGTGTACCAGGCCGGGTTTTCCAGGAGGTTGCGCAGGATCGGCGACGGCGTGTGGCAGTTGTAGTAGCCCTGGCCGATGTAGGTCTTGAACAGCTGGTTCTTGGCGGCGATGGCCTTGATCGAGGCCAGTGCGTCGGCTTCGCTCTGGCCGGCGGGCAGGTCGAGGACGCTGGTGCCCTTGATGCTGTCGGGGATCACGCTGGCGCTCAGGGCTTCCAGGGAGTCGAAGCCCAGGCTGTTGAGCATGGCTTGCTCGTCGCCTTGGCGCGGGCCGATGTGGCGCGCGATGAATTCGTTGGCGGTGCTCAGGTTGACTTGAGTCATGGCGGTTCCTCAGGCGTCGGCGTTGGCTTTGATCAGGCGGTCGTAGGCGTCCTGATCCAGCAGTTGGCCGACAGCGGCGGCGTTCGCGGGAATGAAGCGGAAGAACCAGCCTTCGCCCAGCGGGTCTTCGTTGACCAGCTCGGGGCTGGTTTCCAGGGCCGGGTTGGTTTCCACCACTTCCCCGTCCAGGGGCATGTACACGCCGCTGGCGGCTTTTACCGATTCCACGGTGGCGGCTTCGGCGCCCTTGTCGTAGGCCTGCAGTTCCGGCAATTGCACGAACACCACATCGCCCAGGGCGTTTTGCGCGAAAGCCGTGATGCCGACGGTAACGCTGCCATCGGCTTCGGTACGCAGCCATTCGTGATCTTCAGTAAAACGCAACTCGCTCATGGAAACTCCTCAAGGGGCCAGATTCGTCTGGTGGACGCGATTGAATGCTCGTGCAGGGCCGAGCGGAATGGATAAGCCCTTAGCAAAAATGCGGCCAATGTTTTTTAATTGTTATTAATCAATGAGTTATATGTTCTTGATGGTGACCGGAAACTAACGGCTGTAGCGAAAACGCTACAGCTGGAGGGCCAGGAAAAAGCCTATGGGGATCAAAGCCTTGCGTAGCGCCGATTACAACTGGTTGTAGCGATATCGTTCCGCTGTAGCGCTTTCAGTACAGGTGGAGGTCGCTTTCAGATGCGGCTACGCCACCTGTAACCGCTGCCGCAGGTGCGATAAGGCCGAAGGCCTTCGGCGATCTTGAGATCTTGCGCTCCCTGCGGGAGCGATCGCAGCCTGCGGCAGTGGCTACAACATCAAGAGTCGCGGCGGTTCAGGGCTTGTTGGGGATGCCGTATTTGCGCAGGCGATGGGCGATGGCGGTGTGGGAGGTCTGCAGGCGGCTGGCCAGCTGGCGGGTCGAGGGGTAGTTGACGTAGAGACCTTCGAGCAGTGCCTTCTCGAACTCCTCGACGGCCTGTTCCAGGCTTTCGACTTCGGTGTCGTTCTGGCGGGCCACCGAGGTGCCGGCGATATCCAGGTCGCCGATGTCCACCAGGCTGCTTTCGCAGATCGCCGCCGCGCGGAAGATCACGTTCTGCAGCTGGCGCACGTTGCCCGGCCAGCGGTTGCCCAGCAGCGCCGGATAGGTGCCGGGCGCCAGGCGACAGACCGGGCGCTGGATCTGCGCGCAGGCCTGCTGCATGAAATAGCGTGCCAGCAACAGGATGTCCTGGCCGCGCTCGCGCAGGGGCGGCACTTCCACATTCAGCACGTTGAGGCGATAGAACAGGTCTTCGCGAAAGCTGCCCTCGGCGACCATCTTTTCCAGGTCGCGATGGGTGGCGCTGAGGATCCGCACATTGACCTTGACCTCACGGTCGCCGCCCACCCGGCGAAAGCTGCCGTCGTTGAGAAAACGCAGCAGCTTGGCCTGCAAGTAGGGCGACATTTCGCCGATCTCGTCGAGAAACACCGTGCCCTGGTTGGCCAGCTCCATCAGCCCCGGCTTGCCGCCGCGCTGGGCGCCGGTGAAGGCGCCGGGGGCGTAGCCGAACAGCTCGCTTTCGGCGAGGTTCTCCGGCAGGGCGGCGCAGTTCAGCGCCAGAAACGGCGCGCCGTGCCGCGCACTGATGGCGTGACAGGCCCGCGCCACCAGCTCCTTGCCGGTACCGGTTTCGCCCTGGATCAGCAGCGGCGCATCCAGCGCGGCGACGCGCTGGGCGCGGGCCTTGAGGGTGCGGATGGCCGGGGAGTCGCCGAGCAGGGCATCGAAGCCTTCGGCATGGTCGTGGTGCAGGGCCGACAGGCGTTCGCCGATGCGATTGGGCTGATACAGGGTCAGTAGCGCGCCGGCGTCGGTGATCGGCGTGGCATCCAGCAGCAGGGTCTGGCCATTGAGGGTGATTTCCCGCAGGGGCAGGCGAAAGCCCTGTTCCAGCAGGGTTTCCAGCAGCGCCGGGTCGTCGAACAGCTCGGCCACGCTTTCCCCGGCCGGCTCGCGGCCATAGAGGGCAATCAGCGCCGGGTTGGCCAGCAGCACCTTGCCGGCGCTGTCCAGGGCCAGCACCGGGTCGGTCATCGCCGCCAGCAGGGCGTCGAGCTGCAGGTGGCGGCGCTGGCCGGGCAGGATGTCGACCACCGTCACGGCCTGCACGCCGCGCACGCTGAACAGCGCGTCGCGCAGCTCTTCCAGCACTTGCGGGCTGAGGGTCGGGGCGTCGATGTAGACGTTGGGCGGCACCATCTCCACCGCATCCAGGTTGAGGTTGCGCCCACCGAGCAGGGCCAGGACTTCCTGGGTGATACCGACGCGGTCGATAAAGCTGACGTGGATGCGCATGGGGCGGTCAAGGATTCTGGAAAACGGAGGGTGGCAAGTATGCCTTGGCGGACAGGGTTTGGCGAAATGCGCCGTGGCACGCATGACCTTGTAGGAGCGAGCTTGCTCGCGATGAGCCTGAGAGCGCCGCAGAGTGTCAGACACACTGCATTACCGTTGACGACCATCGCGAGCAAGCTCGCTCCTACAGGAAGAGCATCACTCTAGATGTTCGGGTTTGACTGGATCCCCGGATTTCATATTCAGCTGCACCCGCACATCCTCAAACATCGCGTCGTAATATTTGTGCAGCGAGCCGATGCCGCTCAGTGCCTTGGGAATCCCATACTTCTCGGCGATTTTCGTCACGTTGCTGGCGAAGTTGTAAGCCTGATCCTTGGGCAGAAAGAACGGTTCATCGAGCTCTTTGCCCTGAATCGTTCCATGCATCTTGAACTGCATCCCTTTGCCTTCCTTGGGGTCCTGCGCGACTTCATAGTCGATACAGATGTTGTAGCTGACATCGTCCTTGGTCAGTGCGTGTCGCTCGATGTGTAAATGACCGGGTTCGAACTGGGCCATGGCTCTCTCCTTTCAAGGCATGGGGAGCGGTGCAGGCCAGCGGCCTGCACCCTGAGTTGCTCTTATCGGTAAGTGATGCCCGGCTGGGCGGTGCTGATGCGCGTACCGGCCTTGCCCTGGACGATCGCTTCGATGTCCGAGAGTGAACCGATCACCGCGACTTTTCCAGTATGGCGGGCGAACTCGCAGGCCGCCTGGACCTTCGGTCCCATGGAGCCGGCGGCGAAGCCGAGCTTTTCCATTTCGTCCGGGTGCGCCTGGGCAATGGCTTTCTGCGACGGCTTGCCCCAGTCGATAAAGGCCGCGTTGACGTCGGTGGCGATCACCAGCAGATCGGCCTCCAGCTGTTCGGCCAGTAACGCCGAGCACAGGTCCTTGTCGATCACCGCCTCGATGCCCCGGAGCTTGCCGTCCTCGCCGTACAGGGTGGGGATGCCGCCACCGCCGGCGCAGATCACGATGCTGCTCTTTTCCAGCAGCCATTTGATCGGGCGGATTTCAAAGATGCGCTTGGGTTTCGGGCTGGCCACCACGCGGCGGTATTTGTCGCCATCGGGGGCGATGGCCCAGCCTTTTTCCTTGGCCAGTTTTTCTGCTTCGTCCTTGCTGTAGACCGGGCCGATGGGCTTGCTCGGGTTCTGGAACGCCGGGTCCTTGGCGTCGACCTCGACCTGGGTCAGCAGGGTGGCGAAGGGCACTTCGAAATCCAGCAGGTTGCCCAGTTCCTGTTCGATGATGTAGCCGATCATGCCTTCGGTTTCGGCGCCGAGCACGTCCAGCGGGTAAGGCGACACCGAGGTGTAGGCCGCCGCCTGCAGCGACAGCAGGCCGACCTGCGGACCATTGCCGTGGGCGATCACCAGCTGGTTGCCGGGATGGATCTTGGCGATCTGTTCGGTGGCGATGCGGATATTGGCGCGTTGATTGTCCGCGGTCATGGGTTCGCCCCGGCGGAGCAGGGCGTTGCCGCCCAGTGCGACGACGATACGCATAATGCATTCCTTCCAGAATTCGGTGATCCCGTGGGAGCAAGTCGCGCCCCCACGGACGTCGGGGTTACAGGTCGGCCAGGGTCGAGACCAGGATCGCCTTGATGGTGTGCATGCGGTTTTCCGCTTGCTCGAAGGCGATGCAGGCCGGCGACTCGAACACGTCGTCAGTCACTTCGATGCCGTTGGCCAGGTGCGGATACTGCTCGGCGATCTGCTTGCCGATCTTGGTATCGCTGTTGTGGAACGCCGGCAGGCAGTGCATGAACTTGGTCCGTGGGTTGCCGGTGGCCTTCATCAGCTCGGCGTTGACCTGGTACGGCAGCAGTTGCTGGATACGTTCGGCCCAGGCTTCCACCGGCTCGCCCATCGATACCCAAACGTCGGTGTGAATGAAGTCGACACCCTTGACCGCGGCTTTCGGGTCTTCGGTCAGGGTGATGCGGGCACCGCTTTCTTGCGCGTACTGCTTGCAGCGGCTGACCAGGTCGTCATGGGGCCACAGGGCCTTTGGCGCGCAGATGCGCACGTCCATGCCGAGCTTGGCGCCCACCAGCAGCAGGGAGTTGCCCATGTTGTTGCGGGCATCGCCCAGGTAGGCGTAGCTGATGTCGTGGATCGGCTTGTCGGCGTGCTCACGCATGGTCAGCACGTCGGCGATCATCTGGGTCGGGTGGTATTCGTCGGTCAGGCCGTTGAACACCGGCACGCCGGCGAACTTCGCCAGTTCCTCGACGATTTCCTGCTTGAAGCCGCGGTACTCGATGGCGTCGTACATGCGCCCGAGCACGCGGGCGGTGTCCTTCATGCTTTCCTTGTGGCCGATCTGCGACGAGTTCGGGTCGATGTAGGTGACGTTGGCGCCCTGGTCATAGGCGGCGACCTCGAAGGCGCAGCGGGTACGGGTCGAGGTTTTCTCGAAGATCAGGGCGATGTTGTTGCCCTTGAGGTGCTGCTGCTCGGTGCCGGTGTACTTGGCGCGCTTGAGGTCGCGGGACAGGTCGAGCAGGTAGCGCAGCTCGCGCTCGGTGTGGTGTTCGAGGCTGAGCAGGTTACGGTTGTGGATATTGAACGCCATGATGATTCTCCAGGGATTCTGTAATCGGCCCGGCCAGCACCGCAGAGGTGCGGCCGGAGGAAAGTCGTTTAGTAATCGATCGGGTCGCGCACGATCGGGCAGGTCATGCAGTGGCCGCCGCCACGGCCGCGGCCGAGTTCGCCGGCGCTGATGGTGATCACTTCCACGCCGGCCTTGCGCAGCAGGGTGTTGGTGTAGGTGTTGCGGTCATAGCCGATGACCACGCCCGGCTCCAGGGCCACCACGTTGTTGCCGTCGTCCCACTGCTCGCGTTCGGCGGCGAAGCTGTTGCCGCCGGTTTCCACCACGCGCAGTTGCTTGAGGTTGAGGGACTCGGCCACTACCTCGATGAACGATTTGTTCTCCCGTCGCACGTCCATGCCATAGGGCTTGCTGGTGTCGGGGCGGATGACGAACGGCACGATTTCCTTGACCACTTCCGGGAAGACCGTGACCAGGTCGCGGTCGCAGAAGCTGAACACGGTGTCCAGGTGCATCGCCGCGCGGGATTTCGGCAGGCCGGCGACCACGACTTTTTCCACCGCGCCCTTGGCGAACAGGGATTGCGCAAGCTGGCCGATGGCCTGGCGCGAGGTCCGCTCGCCCATGCCGATCAACACCACGCCATTGCCGATCGGCATGACGTCGCCGCCCTCGAGGGTGGCCTGGCCGTGATCCTTGTCCGGGTCGCCGTACCAGACTTCGAAATCGGCGTTGGCGAACTCGGGGTGGAATTTGTAGATGGCGCTGGCCAGCAGGGTTTCCTGGCGCCGGGCCGGCCAGTACATCGGGTTGAGCGTCACGCCGCCGTAGATCCAGCAGGTGGTGTCGCGGGTGAACTGGGTGTTGGGCAGCGGCGGCAGCAGGAAGCTGGAGTGGCCCAGGTAATCGCGGTACATCTTGATCACGCTGGCGCCTTCGCTTTCCGGCAGGTCCTCGCCGGCCACGCCGCCGATCAGGAACTCGGCCAGCTTGCGTGGCTCCAGGCTTTCGAGCCAGCTGCGCACTTCGTTGGTCAGGCCGACGCCGACGGTGTCGGGGGTGATCTTGCGATCCAGAATCCACTTCAGGGCTTCGGGGTTCTGCACCGTATCGGTCAGCAGGTTGTGCATTTCCAGGACTTCGATCCCACGCTCGCGCATTTTGGTAACGAAGTCGAAATGGTCGCGCTTGGCCTGGTTTACCCAGATCACATCATCGAACAGCAGTTCATCGCAGTTGTTCGGGGTCAGCCGCTGATGGGCCAGGCCTGGGGAGCAAACCATGACTTTGCGCAGTTTGCCGGCTTCGGAATGGACGCCGTACTTAACTTTTTCCGTGGTCATTACCGTGATCCTCCAGAGGTAGAAACAATCGTGCGGTTACAGGGTCAGGAAGCCGTCGTAGAGCCCGTAGGCGGCCAACAGGGCGCCTATGATTACTGCGGCGAAAATCAGCTTCTCGACGTTGGTGAAAATCGGTTTGCCCAACTCCCGCTTGGCCTTGGCGAACAGGATCGCGCCGGGGGCGTAGAGCAGGGCGGAGAGCAGCAGGTACTTGACCCCGCCGGCGTACAGCAGCCAGATCGCGTAGAGCAGGGCGATGGAGCCGATCAACAGGTCTTTCTTGCGTTCGGCCAGGGCCGCTTCGTAGGTTTCGCCACGCACCGCCAGCAGCACGGCATAGGCCGCCGACCACAGGTAGGGCACCAGGATCATCGAGGTGGCGAGGTAGATCAGCGACAGGTAGGTACTGGCCGAGAACAGGGTGATGACCAGGAAGATCTGCACCATGGCGTTGGTCAGCCACAGGGCATTGACCGGTACGTGGTTGGCGTTCTCGCGGCGCAAAAACTCCGGCATGGTGTGGTCCTTGGCCGCGGCGAACATGATCTCCGCGCACAGCAGCACCCACGACAGCAGTGCCCCCAGCAGCGAGATGATCAGGCCGACGCTGATCAGCACCGCGCCCCAGTGG
The DNA here is from genome assembly GCF_900115645.1 of Pseudomonas sp. NFPP07. Lineage (NCBI taxonomy): Bacteria > Pseudomonadati > Pseudomonadota > Gammaproteobacteria > Pseudomonadales > Pseudomonadaceae > Pseudomonas > Pseudomonas sp. NFPP07. The sequence goes on along the minus strand of NZ_FOXG01000001.1, from coordinate 500,280 downwards.
CCGACCACATGCTCGAGCACCGCCGCCATCGACGGGTTCTGCAGTTTCGCCAGCTCCGGCTGGGTCATGATGCCCAGCGACAGCACGTTCACCAGCACCAGGAACAGCAGCACGGTGATGAAGCCGATCACGGTGGCCTTGCCCACGTCCGAGCGTTTTTCCGCGCGGGCGGAGAAGATGCTCGCGCCTTCGATGCCGATGAACACCCACACGGTGACCAGCATCATGTTGCGCACCTGGTTCATCACGCTGCCCAGGTCAGGGTTCTTCACGCCCCAGATGTCCGCGGTGAAGATGTCCAGCTTGAAGGCGAACAGGGCGATCAGCACGAACAGCAGCAGCGGCACCACCTTGGCGACCGTGGTCACCAGGTTGATGAACGCCGCTTCCTTGATCCCGCGCAGCACCAGGAAATGCACGGCCCACAGCAGCAGCGAGGCGCCGATCACCGCGGCCGGAGTATTCCCCTCCCCAAATAGCGGGAAGAAGTAGCCCAGGGTGCTGAACAAGAGTACGAAGTACCCCACGTTGCCCAGCCAGGCGCTGATCCAGTAGCCCCAGGCCGAAGAAAAGCCCATGTAATCGCCGAAACCGGCCTTGGCATAGGCGTAGACACCACCGTCCAGATCAGGCTTGCGGTTGGCCAGGGTCTGGAACACGAAAGCCAGTGTCAACATACCTACAGCGGTAATAGCCCAGCCAATAAGAACAGCGCCTACATCGGCACTTGCCGCCATGTTTTGTGGCAAGGAAAAGATCCCGCCGCCAATCATCGAGCCGACTACCAAGGCGACTAACGCACCAAGCCGTAGTTTTCCGGGAGTGTCAGACATTGCGTGACTCCATTGCAGGAGAAGAGAGACGTCAGAGTAAATCTGCGAGAAATCCGAACAGCTGATTTAGATCAGGTCATTGCTACATTCCATTGTGAATGAACGACTTAAGCTGTCTTTGCGGAAACCGGTGGGAAGCCTGAAAGCGCCATTCCATAAGGCCTCGGGTTCCAGATGAAAGGTCTTCTCATTGGCGCCAGATTGAAACTAGTCCGCTTTCCAGAATGCGCAACTCATTAAAAAGTTATAAGGCTGACCGGCGCGCTGATGGCATTTGGGTTTTATCCATAATAAAAACCCGACTATTCAATATGTTCTGATCCTCGTCATGTCGATGGCTCCACAAAAGATCAATAATTGACTCTTTTAGTCCGTTTCCAATCTGTGGAAGTTAACTAATTTCATATAGTTTGTTGTCGGACAATTGGACCGGACGCAGAGGTAGGCATGCCACAAACCACACAAAAACTGCGACTCGGCGCCCTGATCGCCCTGGTGGTGGGGTCGATGATTGGCGGCGGGATCTTTTCCTTGCCGCAGAACATGGCGGCCCGGGCCGACGCCGGGGCGATCCTTATCGGTTGGGCGATCACCGCCGTGGGCATGCTGACCCTGGCCTTCGTGTTCCAGACCCTGGCCAACCGCAAGCCTGAACTCGACTCCGGGGTGTACGCCTACGCCAAGGCCGGGTTTGGCGACTACATGGGCTTTTCGTCTGCCTGGGGCTACTGGATCAGTGCCTGGCTGGGCAACGTCGGCTACTTCGTGCTGCTGTTCAGCACCCTGGGTTATTTCTTCCCGGTGTTTGGCCAGGGCAACACCCCGGTGGCCATCGCCTGTGCCTCGGTCCTGCTGTGGGCGGTGCACTTTCTGGTGCTGCGCGGGATCAAGGAAGCGGCCTTCATCAACCTGCTGACCACCGTGGCCAAGATCGTGCCGCTGGTGATGTTCATCGTGATTGCCGCGGTAGCGTTCAAGGCGGACATCTTCACCCGCGACATCTGGGGCCGTGGCAACCCGAACTTCGGCGGGGTGATGGACCAGGTGCGCAACATGATGCTGGTCACGGTCTTCGTGTTCATCGGCATCGAAGGCGCCAGCGTCTATTCGGCCCGGGCCGAGAAGCGTGCGGACGTCGGCCGGGCCACGGTGATCGGCTTTATCGGCGTGCTGGCCCTGCTGGTGCTGGTCAACGTGCTGTCCCTGGGGATCATGAGCCAGCCGGAACTGGCGACCTTGCAGAACCCGTCGCTGGCGGCGGTGCTGGAACACATCGTCGGTCCCTGGGGCGCGTTGCTGATCAGCATCGGCCTGGCGGTTTCCCTGCTCGGTGCCTTGCTGTCGTGGGCGCTGCTGTGTGCCGAGATCCTGTTCGCCACGGCCCGCGACCGGACCATGCCGGCCTTCCTGAAAAAGGAAAACGCCAACCATGTGCCGGTCAACGCCCTGTGGCTGACCAACAGCATGATCCAGGTGTTCCTGCTGATTACCCTGTTCTCCGCCGGGACCTACACCAGCCTGATCTACCTCGCCTCGTCGATGATCCTGGTGCCTTACCTGTGGTCGGCGGCCTATGCGGTGTTGCTCAGCGGCCGTGGCGAAACCTACGAGCAGGCCTCGGCCGAGCGCATGAAAGACCTGTGCATCGGTGGCGTGGCCCTGTGTTACGCGGTCTGGCTGTTGTACGCCGGTGGGGTCAAATACCTGCTGCTGTCGGCCCTGCTGTATGCCCCCGGGGTGATCCTGTTCGCCAAGGCCAAGCGCGAGCAGGGCGAGCCGTTGTTCACCGGCATCGAGAAGGGCATTTTCGCTTGCGTGGTCGCCGGGGCCACCCTGGCCGCCTATGGCCTGTACAGCGGTGTGCTGTCGCTGTGAGGCTGGTTTACCAGCCGCCCTATGACTGGCCGGCGATGCTGGCCTTTCTCCGGGTGCGGGCCATCGAGGGGCTGGAGACCGTCAGTGGCGACCGCTACTCGCGCAGCATCAGCCTCGATGGCGTACACGGCTGGTTCAGTGTGAGCCCGGGCGACAGCGATGCGCTGGCGCTGACCCTGCACTTTCCCGACCCGCAGGCCCACGCGCGGATCGTTGCGCGCATCCGCCGCCTGCTGGACCTGGACACCGATCTGGCGCCGATCCACCGGCAACTGTCCGCCGACCCGTTGATGGCCCGTTTGATCGCCTCGCGGCCGGGGCTGCGCGTACCCGGTGCCTGGGACGGTTTCGAGCTGGCGGTGCGAGCGGTGCTGGGGCAGCAGATCACGGTGGTGGCGGCCATCCGCCTGGCGGGCAAGCTGGTGGCGCAGTATGGCCAGCCATTGAGCTGCGAGGAGGCGCCAGCGGGGTTGAGCCATGTGTTCCCCGAACCGGGGCGGATGGCGGGCGCCGATCTGGCGAGCCTGGGCATGCCGCGCAGTCGGGGCCGAACCCTGTCCGGCGTGGCGCAGGCGCTGCTCGACGATCCGCAGCTGTTTGCCCCCAAGGCCAGCCTCGAACACAGCCTGTCGGCCTTGCGGGCGCTGTGGGGTGTCGGCGACTGGACCGCGCATTACGTGGCCCTGCGCCAATTTCGCGAAGCGGACGCCTTTCCCGCGGCGGACGTGGGCCTGCTCAATGCCCTGGCGGCGCTCGAAGGCGGACCGGTCAGCGCCAGCCAGTTGCTGGCCCGCGCCGAGGCCTGGCGGCCATGGCGCGGCTACGCGGCGCAGCACCTGTGGACGGTGTTGTAGCCCCCTGATCGCCGTTTCTGTAGCCGCTGCCGAGCCCGCGAGGCTGCGCTCGAGGACGCAGTCCTCGCCAACCCTGCGCACGCGATATGAATGACGTAACGCGCGGCCTGATTGACGTCCGCTTTGCGGCCAATCGCAGCCTCGCGTTGCTCGGCAGCGGCTACAGGGTTACGCGTTACGGGCTTACCATTTCGGGCGATGGGCGCCCAGGTCGCTGGCGGGGTGCGTCCATTGCAGGGGCGTGCCGCTGATCTGCAAGGGCACTTGCAGGCGATGGGCCGGGCCCCAGGGTGTCTGCTCTACCAGCAGGCCCTGATCGTCCTGGTCCTCGCCGCGCAAGGCGGGCTCGGCGCTGCCATTGGAGTGCTCGATCAACAGCTTGGCGGTCCGCGCCAGTGACAGCCGTGCGCCTGCGGCGGCCCCGGTTTGCAGTCGTTCGGTCAGGGCGCGGATCGCGGCGGCGGCCATCAGGTAGCCGGTGGCATGGTCCAGGGCCTGCACCGGCAGCGGTACCGGTTTATCGGCCTGCTGCCAGCGCTGGCCGGCCTCGGCAATGCCGCTGCTCATCTGCACCAGGCTGTCGAAGCCGCGGCGGTTCTGCCAGGGGCCGCTCCAGCCATAGGCGTTCAGGCGCACATCGATCAGCCCCGGGGCGAAGCGCTGGCGTTCGGCGGCCCCGTAGCCGAGGCGTTCCAGGGCATCGGCGCGGTAGCCGTGCAGCAGCAGATCGGCTTCCCCCAACAGGCCTTCGAAGACCTGGCGATCGGCGGCGTCGTGCAGGTTCAGCCGGGCGCAGCGTTTGCCCAGGGTGACTTCAGGGACCACGCCGGGTTCGTTCCAGTCCGGCGGGTCGATGCGCAATACCTCGGCGCCCAGCCCGGCGAGAAAACGGCTGGCGATGGGCCCGGCCAGCACTCGGGTCAGGTCCAGCACCTTGATCCCGGCCAGGGGCCGGACCGACGATCCGCGCCAGGGCTGGGCGGCGCTGGCGTTGCGGGTCTGGTAATGCACCAGGGGCTCGGCATTCACGGCCTGCCCCTGGGCGTGGGCTTGCCACTCGGCCCAGCTGCGCATTTCGGCGGCGCAGCCACCTGCCTCGACCACCGCCTGCTCCAGGTCGCTCTTGTTCCACTGCGCGACCTTGGCGGCCATGGCCGGACGATCCGCGACCCGGCCGAGCACCTGTTCGGCCGCCCGCCGATGATGCGGCGCGTTGGTGTGCAGGCGAATCCAGCCGTCCTGGGTGGCGTAGTCGCCGGCGACCGGGTCCCACAGCGGCGGCACGCTCCAGCCCAGCGGACGCAGGGAAGTGGCGAACCAGAAGGAGGCCAGGCGCCGGTCGACGCTCAGGGCGGGCAGGCGTCCGGTCTGGCTGAGCAGCAGCTCGGCCGCCGCCTGGCCGGCCGCGGCGATGCTGGCGCTGGCCAGTTCGGTCACGGCGAAGGCCGAGGGCAGGGCGCCGCTCGAGGTCATGGCAATCGGGGTAAGAGGCAAGCCTAGCGCGGCTTGAACAGACGACAGCACATCGGTCATTGCAGGCCCTCCGCAAGAGAGGGGGCAGCATAGATCAAAAGTGTGAAGCGCCGCAGTCCCGTAACGGCGCAAGACCTACCTGTAGGAGCGAGCGTGCTCGCGATGCTCGTCAACGATCACGCCTGATCACTGGCTCAACGCGGCGCTCTCTGGTGCATCGCGAGCACGCTCGCTCCTACAGGGGCAAGGTCAAACGCGGAACTGGTCCATCAGCTTCATCTGCTGGGTGGTCAGGGCGTTGAGCTGGCTGCTGACCTGGGCCGATTCGGTGGCCTGTTCGGTGAGGGATTCGGTCACGCTGCGGATCGCCGAGACGTTGCGGTTGACCTCTTCGGCCACTGCGCTCTGCTGTTCGGCGGCACTGGCGATCTGCAGGTTCATGTCGCTGATCACCGTGACCGCGTCGCTGATCTTGCCCAGGGCCTGCACCGCTTGCTGGATCTGCCCGGCGTTGCTCTGGGCCTGGGCCTGGCTCGAATGCATGGTCGCCACCACGCCCCGGGTGCCGCTCTGGATGCGCTCGATCACCAGGCGGATCTCTTCCACCGAGTCCTGGGTGCGCTTGGCCAGGTTGCGCACCTCGTCGGCGACCACGGCAAAGCCGCGGCCGCTTTCCCCGGCGCGCGCCGCTTCGATGGCGGCGTTGAGGGCCAGCAGGTTGGTCTGTTCGGCAATGCTGCGGATCACTTCCAGCACCGAGCCGATCTGTTCGCTGTTGACCGCCAGGGCCTCGACCTCGACCACCGCCTTGCTCACCTCCTCGGCCAGGGTGCTGATGTCGCGGGTGCTGCGTTCGATGATGGTCATGCCATCCCTGGCCGACTGGTCGGCGCCACGGGCGGCGTTGGCGGCGTTCGAGGCACTGTTGGCGACGTCGTGGGCGGTGGCGCTCATTTCGTTGGAGGCGGTGGCCACCTGGTCGATTTCGCGGAACTGCACCTGCATGCCTTCGCTGGTCTGGCGGGCGATCTCCGAGGACTGGTCGGCGGTGCCGCGGGCGTCGGTGATGCTCTGCTTGATCTGCGCGATGGTCGGTTGCAGCTTGTCGAGGAAGCGGTTGAACCAGCCCACCAGCTCGCCCAGTTCGTCTTGCTTGCCGTACTTCAGGCGCTGGGTCAGGTCGCCGTCGCCGCTGGCGATTTCCTTGAGCATCTGCGCCACGCTGTTGATCGGCCGGGTCACGCCGGAGGCGGTCAGCCAGATCAGCAGCAGCCCGATCACGCCGGCGACCGCCGCCACCAGCAGCGACACCAGGGTGCCCTGGGCCTGGGCGTCGTCGAGCACGCCCTGGAGTTTCACGGTGTCGGCCAGCAGCACTTGCTCCGGCAGGTCGATCACCACGCCCCAGGGCCGGGCGTCGGCGATCGGGCTGACCGGGTACACGGCGCGGATCAGATCGCCCTGCTTGAGGATTTTCGGGGTAGTGCCGGCCAGCAGTTGCAGCACATCCCTGCCTTCGGCGCCGAGGGTATCGGCGATGCCCTTGCCGACCTTGGCCGCATCGTTGCTGTAGGCGGCGAGGATGCCGCTGCCGGCGACGATCAGCATGTGCCCGGCACCGTCGAACAGCCCTCGCTGGGATTCGGCGGCCGCGGCCTGCAGGGCATCCAGGGCGATGTCCACGCCGACCACGCCTATGACTTTGCCGTCGACAATCAGCGGCAGGGAAATGGTGGTCATCAGCATCAGCTTGCCGCCCACGGTGTCGGCGTACGGGTCGAGCAGACAGGTGCGCTTGCTGTCGCGCGGGCAGGTGTACCAGCTGTTATAGGGGGTGCCGCTGACGCTCAGGGTGGTCTTGTTCATGTCCTCTTCGACCATCACCGTGTTCAGCCCGGTGCCGCCGGCACGGCTCCAGTAACTGGCGAAGCGCCCGGCTTCGTTGGAGGCGTGGCCGGCGTCGTTGGCGAACTCGCTGTCCTTGCCGTCGAGGGCGTTGGGCTCGTAGGCGAGCCAGATGCCCAGCACCTTGGTGTTGCGTTCGAAGGCGGTTTTCAGGCTGTGGTTGAGCTCTTCACGCAGCGCCGCGGCGTCCAGCGAACGCTTGCCGGCCATGGCCCGCAGGTCGTTGATCTGGTCGGCCAGGGTGGTGATCACCAGCAGGCTCTCGCCAAAGGTTTTCTGTACCCGCACCGCCTGCTCCGCAGCCCGGGCCTGCAGCAGGTTCTGCACGCTGTCGGTGAGCATTCGCGAGCTGGAGCTGCTGACCAACTGATCGTTCTGGTTGGTCTGGTAGATGTTCATCCCGACGATCAGGCCCACGACGCCGAGCAGGCAGAGTCCGGACAACAGCACGATTTTCAGGCGAATGGACAGAGAGTCGAACATGGGGCGATCTCGCGAATGGATAGGGGGGAGCGGTGAGTCGGATGACTCCGGTCGCCAAGTCCATTCAGCGCCATGCCCGGAACATCGGCTTGGGCGGCATTTGTCTGAGAAAAAGCCGACGAGCGGTCATGTGTTTGACATAAACAAGGAGGAGGGAGATTTCGCTGGAGGGCATGTCGCGAGCAGCCGAACATCGACCGGCTGCTCTTGCCGAGGAATCAAGAGGCCTGGGCCAGAGCCTCCGGGCGCGACCAGATCCACAGGTTACCCAGGCCCATGCCGGCCAGCGCCAGGTACAGGGTCCAGTGATGGTTGAGCAGGCTCAGCATCAGGCCGGCGCACAGCAACATGCTGACAGTGGCGCTGACCTTGGCCCGGCGGCTGACGATCCGGCCGTTGCGCCAGTTGCTCAGGATGGGGCCGAACAGGCGATGGTTTTCCATCCAGGCGCTCAGGCGTGGCGAGCTCTTGGTCGCGGCCCAGGCGGCGAGGAGCACGAACTCGGTGGTCGGCAGGCCGGGGACGACGATGGCGATCAGGCCGATGGCCAGGCTGATGTAAGCCAGGCAGCCGAAGAACAGGCGGGAGGCCTTGGACGGGGATCGGGTTGTGCCGGTCATGGGTTCGATGATGAGGTGACGAGCATGGGGCTCAATCCACAAGGGGTGGGAATAACGGCTGACGCCAGCGGGTTCGTTCCTGCAGCGGGCGTGAGTCTACGCCTTCAATACAGGAACGAGGGTGCCGGCGAAAAAATCAGGCCAGTTCAGGCGCCGTGTCGTAGGCCTTTTCCAGCAGCACGGTAAAGCGGTTGAAGGCATCCAGCGCGCCTTTTTCCGCCGCGGCTTCTTCTTCTGCGCTGAATGCCAGGCCGTCGAGGATGCGGGTGAAGGTTTTCCAGCCTTCGGCGCGACCGCCGGCCGGCTCGCCCAGGTGCCGGGCACCGAAGGTTTCGCCGAGGCCCAGGCCCACCGCGCGCTTGATCAGGAACGCCGCGCCGAGCTTGGAGCCCTCGGAGACGAACAACCAGCCCAGGGCTTCGGCCTTGCTCGGGTTCTGCACCGCGCCCGCCACCGGGGCCGGGACTTCGGTGTCCAGGTCCGCCAGGTCGGCCTTGGCCGCTTCGGCGCGGCAACGTTCTGCCAGGTCCGGGACGATGGCGATCAGCGCCGGGTCGTTGTACAGGGCGACCAGTTCGGACTGGAACAGGTACTGGGCGACGACGAAACGGGCGAAGCTGCTGGCGCTTTCGAACGGCGCGTGGGCCTTGACCAGGGCGTCGAGCCTGGCATGGGGTTCGTGGGTGATCTGGTTCAGGCGCTGGGAGCGCAGGCTCGGGCGCTGTGGGGAATCCTGGGTGGTCATGACGATGTCCTTGGTCAATGGAAATGAGAGCTACTGAAAACGAGAGCGGCTTGAAATGAGAAGCACTTGCTAACTAGACGAACAAGAAGACGCGGCACAGTAAAAAATCCTCACTGCGCCCCATCGAAAAGCGCAGTGAGGCAGACCGGATCAGATGTCCCAGATCAGGTTGACCGCGAAGTTGCGACCCGGCTGGGTCAGGCGGTCGAGGTTGGCCGGGCTGAGCACGGCGGCTTCGCCGACGCTGTCGTAGCCGCGCACGTCATCCCACAGCCAGTACTTCTTGTCGGCCAGGTTGTAGATGCCGGCGCTGACGGTGACGTCGTCGCTGACCTTGTAGAAGCCGGTCAGGTCGAGCACGCCGTAGCCCGGGGTCTTGAACTGGCTGCTGGTGCCGTCCGGGGTCTTGAAGCTGCTGCTGTCGACGCGGTCTTTCTTTTTCACCAGGGTCCAGCTGAGCAGGGCGCCGTAGTTATCCTGGTCGTAGCCCAGGCCGAACACGCCGGTCAGCGGGTTGACCGCGTTCAAGGGTTCGCCGGTGTCGTTGTTGCGACCGTAGGCATAGGCCACCGAACCCTGGGTGTACAGGCCCTGCGGCGCGCCCAGGGCGTCGAGGTTGAGCCGGCCCTTGACTTCCACGCCCTTGATGGTGGCGTGCTTGATGTTGTTGCTCTGGAACGTCAGTTCGTCGTAGCCCGGGGTCACCGCGTCTTCGTTGATGAAGTCGCGGTACTTGTTATAGAACACCGCCACGTCGAAGTTGCCGGACTCGAAGTTGCCGCGCAGGCCGGTTTCATAGCTCTGGCTTTTCTCCGGCTTGAGGTTCGAGTTCGGCGCCACGCGGTAACCGGTGGTGGTGTTCTCGAAGCGGCCGTACAGCGCCTTGGCGGTCGGGGTACGGAAACCTTCGGCGTACTGGCCGTACCAGGTGTACTGGTCGCTCAGGGCGTAGGTCAGGCCGAACTTGGGCGATACCCGGTGCCAGGTCTTGTTCTGGTCGCTCACCTCACCATTGCCATCGGCGGCCACGGTGTTGAGGAACTCCTGGGTGATATGCGGCTTGAGCTGGGTGTAGTCGTAGCGCAGGCCCGGCAGGAAGGTCCACTGGTTCCAGCTGATCTGGTCCTGGGCGAACAGGCTGTAGGTGTTGATGGTCGGGTCGGGGAAGTCGCTGGACTTCTTCAGCACGTCGGACGGGCTGATGGCGCCGACCGCCGTGCAACCGCGACCGACCGCCAGGCAGGTGCCGCTGCCGCTGCGCGAGCCGGTGACCTTTTCCTGCTTGATCGTGGTGCCGTAGGTCAGCAGGTGCTCGGTTTCACCGATGGCGAAGGCCTTGTCGGCCTGGGCGTCGAAGACCCACTGCTTTTCCTGGTAGAGGGTTTCGCGGCTGCGCATGACGTTGCGGCTGAACGGGAAGTAGTTTTCCAGGGTGCTCTGGTCGGTCTTGGCGATCTGGTAGTTCAGGCTCCACTTCACGTGGTCGGCCAGCAGGCTGTCGAGGGCGAAGTTGTTGTCCAGGCCGAAGCGTTCGCGGGTGATGGTGTCGTTACCGGTGCGCGAGCGGTACATGCCCAGCGGCTGGCCGGCGTTGAACGGGCCGCCCACGGCGCTCTTCTGGTTGGTGTCGCGGTCGTCCTTGTACTTCTCGTAGGTCAGGCCCAGGCGCGAGTCGTCGGCATAGTTCCAGCCGGCCTTGGCCAGCACGTTGCTGGTGCGCACGTCTTCCGGGTTGGCGGCGGTGCGCGCCAGGCCGGTGCCGTTGTGGCTGCCGTAGGAGTCGGTTTCGTGGCCGTCGCGCTGGCTGAAGTGCAGCAGGCCGTCGAACTGACCACTGCGTCCAGCCACGGTGGCGGATTTCAGCCAGCTGTCGTCGGCCGAGCTGTAGCCGGTCTTCAGGCGGGCGCCGACGTCCTGGCCTGGCTTGATGATGTCGTCCGGGTCGAGGGTGAAGTAGCTGACCGCGCCGCCGATGGCGTTGCTGCCGTACAGCACCGAGGCCGGGCCACGGAGGATCTCCACGCGCTTGATGATTTCCGGGTCGACGTAATTGCGCTGGGTCTTGGCATAGGGGCCGTTGAAGAAGCCGTTGGGAATCTCCACGCCGTCGACCTGGGTCAGGATGCGGTCGCCGTCGATGCCGCGGATGTTGTAGCCGCTGATGCCGCCGCCGCGCTGGCCGGCGCCGCCGACCGAAACGCCCGGCTCGTAGCGCACCAGGTCCTTGATGGTGTTGACGTTGTTGCGGTCCAGGTCCTGGCGGTCATGCACGGTCACGGTGCTGGGCACGCTGCTGACCTCCTGTTCCTGGCGCGTGGCGCTGATGGTCACCTGTTGCAGGTTCAGGGCACCGCCGCTGGCGCGTTTTTCCAGGACGATGTTGTTGGCGCCCAGCTTGCGGTAGCTCAGGTTGGTGCCCATCAGCAGGCGGTCCAGGGCTTTTTCCGGTGGCAGCGAACCGCGCACGCCCGGGGAAGCGATGCCTTCGCCCAGTTCCGCCGGCAGGCCGACCTGCCAGCCGGTGACGGCGGTAAAGGCGTTTAGCGCCGACACCAGCGGCTGCTGGTCGATGGCGAAGCTGTAGTCGCCCATGTTGCGCGCTGGCAGGGCCTTGGCCCCAGCGGTGGCGGCCATGACTGGCGCGGCCCCGGCCAGCAGGATGGCGGCGGTCAGCAGGGACAGCGTGCAGTTCTGCAGGCGGGCCTGGCGGGAGGATGAAGAGGACCGGCTGTTGAGGCGAGAGGACATCGATAGCGCTCCGTGTCGCACGAATCTTTATAGGTGCTGATTCGCATGATTAATGCGAATCAATTGCATTGGCTATAACGAGACGAACGACCGACAGCGATCGCGTAAAAATAAATGCGCTTTAGTTGAGGATGACCAGCGCCGGGAATTCCTGCAGGCGCGCCGAGGTGATGTGAGCCAGGGAACGCACCACGTCCAGCGGCTGGTCGAGGCGGTAATTGCCGGTGACCGCGACATCGGCCAGGCGCTCGTTGTTGTTGACGATCCAGCCCGGGTAATACCGACGCAATTCGGCCAGCACCTGGTTCAGCGGGCAGTTCTCGAACACCAGCCGGCCCTGGACCCAGGCCAGGTCCTTGTCGAGGTCGAGCTTGGCCGGGCGGTCGAAACCGTTGGGGCCGATGCGGATGCTTTCGCCGGCCGACAGGCGCACCCGGGCATCGTCGTGGGTGGCGCGCAGATCGACATCGCCGCGCTGCACCCGCACCTGGGCCACGCCGTCCAGGTAACGCACGGCGAAGGCGGTGTCGCGCACGCTGGCGCGTACCGGGCCGGCGTCGAGTTCCAGCGGCTGGCCGCGGCTGGCGGGGATCTCGAAGAAGGCTTCGCCCTGGTACAGGCGGGCCACGCGCTGGCGCTCGTCGATGTTGCTGGAGAAGGCCGAATTGGTATTGAGCAAGACTTTCGAGCCGTCCTCCAGTTGCAGGCGCTGGCGCTCGCCGACCACGGTCAGGTGATCGGCCTGCAGGCGCAGGGGCAGGTTGCTGAAACTGAACAAACCGAGGATCAGCACCGCCGCGGTCGCCAGGGGGCGCCAGTGCGGACGCAGGCGCGACAGCAGGCTGAGCTTGGTTTTTTGCGTGTCCAGGTTTTGCGCGCAGCGCACCACCTGCGGGCCGTTCCAGATCGCTTGGGCCTTGTCGAAGGCTGCGCTGTGCAGGGGCGAGGCGTTCAACCAGTCGTGGAATTGCCGGGTCTGCTCGGGGCTCGGGTTCTCCAGCAGGATCAGCCAGTCCAGGGCCTGGTCCATGGCTTGATCCGCGGCGCAGGGGGTGGATGTTTCCTCGTCCTGGGCGGTCGGCTGGGTGCGGTGGATGTCCGTCACGGGTGTTCCTCGGCTGTGTCTGTGCACGGCTGTTTTTTAGATGGAGAGCGCAGGGCGGTCAAGGGTAGCAAAGGGCTGCGGCTGGCGCCCGTCCGGCTGGGCCTCAATGACCGTTCAAGCGCTCGGCGACGCCGATGCAGATGGCCATGATCAGCTTCAGTTCCTTTTGTACCGTGCTCTGGGAGACCTCGAGTTTCTCGGCGATTTCCAGGTAGCTGTGGCCGTGCAGGCGGCTGAGGATGAAGATCCGCTGTTGGCGCGGGCTGAGTTGGGCAAGGCTCATGTTCAGGCGTTCCAGCAACTGTTCGGCATGGGCGGCATCCTCGGCGCTGCTCAGGGGCGCGGCCACGCTTTCGACCACGTCCACCGGCACGTCTTCGAGCAGGGTGCGGGCCTGGATGCGGCGCGCGCGCAGGTGGTCGAGCGCCAGGTTGCGGGCGGTCTGGAAGACGAAGGGTTCAAGGTGCTCGATGGCCCGTTCGCTCAGGGCCCGGGTCACCCGCAGGTAGGTTTCCTGCAGCAGGTCCTCGGCGGTGCTGTGGTTGTTGACCATCCGCTCCAGCGTGCGCAGCAGCGAAACGCGCTGGGTGAGAAAGACGTGATTGAAGCGGGATTGGCTCACAACAGGACCTGGCTGATTTTTTCAGCAGATGATAATGCTTATCATCTACGTCGAAGGTCAAGCCCTGAGTGAATCATCGACGCCCGGAGAGGTAGGCCGGGTAGTCCGGAATCCGGTAGCTGTGCGCCTGCTCCATCAACGGGCTGCTGAGCAGGTAGTCGGCGCTGCATTCGTTGCAGGCCACGGGAATGTTCCAGACCGCCGCGACCCGTAGCAGGGCCTTGATGTCCGGATCGTGGGGCTGGGGTTCGAAGGGGTCCCAGAAGAACACCAGCATATCCACCCGCTGCTCGGCGATCCGCGCGCCGAGTTGCTGGTCGCCGCCCAGGGGGCCGCTGATCATGCTTTCCACCGGCAGGCCGAGGCGCTGGTGCAGCAACTGGCCGGTGGTGCCGGTGGCCAGCAGGTCGTGCTCGGCGAGCCGGTCTTTCTGCCGCTCGGCCCAGTCGAGGAGGAAACTCTTGCAATGGTCGTGGGCCACCAGGGCGATGCGCTTGCGCGCCGCCATGCCGGCCTGGGTGAAGCTGATACCGATCATCGGTGGTGGCTCCGGGAGGGAGAGAGTCTGCAGGAGCTGCCGAGGCTGCGATCTTTGCGCGCTTGAACCTCGAATGTGAAGATCAAAAGATCGCAGCCTGCGGCAGCTCCCGCGCCGCAGGCCGTGGGTTTACTCGGCGCTGCACAGGGCCAGGCAGTTATCCAGCATGCGATTGGAGAAGCCCCACTCGTTGTCGTACCAGGCCAGGACCTTGAGCAGCTTGCCGCCGCTGACCTTGGTGTGATTGGCGTCGAAGATCGACGACAGCGGGTTGTGGTTGAAGTCGCTGGAGACCAGCGGCAGGCTGTTGTAGCCGAGGATCTTCGAGTGCTGGCTGGCGCTCTTGAGCAGGGCGTTGACCTCCTCGGCGGTGGTGTTGCGCTTGAGCTGCACGGTCAGGTCCACCAGCGATACGTTGATCACCGGGACGCGCACCGCCATGCCGGTCAGCTTGCCCGCCAGTTCCGGCAGCACCAGGCCCACGGCTTCGGCCGCGCCGGTCTTGCTCGGGATCATGTTCTGGGTGGCCGAACGGGCGCGGTACGGATCGCTGTGGTAGACGTCGGTCAGGTTCTGGTCGTTGGTGTAGGCGTGGATGGTGGTCATCAGCCCGCTTTCGATGCCCAGCTCGCGGTTCAGCACCTGGGCCACCGGCGCCAGACAGTTGGTGGTGCACGAAGCGTTGGAAATGATCTGGTGCGACTGGCGCAGAATATCGTGGTTCACGCCATACACCACGGTGGCGTCGGCGCCTTTGGCCGGGGCGGAAATAATCACTTTGCGGGCGCCGGCGCTGATATGGGCGGCGGCCTTGGCACGGTCGGTGAACAGACCGGTGCATTCGAATACCACGTCTATCTTCTCGGCGGCCCAGGGCAGTTCGGCCGGATTGCGGATGGCGCTGACGGCGATCCGGTCGCCGTTGACGGTCAGGCTTTCCTGATCGTGCTGCACCTCGGCATCGAAGGTGCCGTGAACGGTGTCGTATTTGAGCAGGTGGGCATTGATCGAACTATCACCCAGATCGTTGATGGCGACGATCTGCAGATCCTGACGATAGCCTTGGGTATAAAGTGCGCGCAGGACGTTGCGGCCGATACGGCCAAAACCATTGATTGCGATTCGTAGAGTCATTAGAAAAGCGCCTGCCGTAGTTTTGTTGTTGGAATTACAAGATTATTCGCAAAAAAATAGAAAACAAGCCTTTTTGGTGGCAATATTTTGTTTTATCTACAACGAGTGACCTGAATCAACTGGTCCAAATGGTCAAGAAACCCTCTGCCATCCCCTGTGCCGCGGGCGTTTTGACCAGCATAGACAAACAGGTCGCCACATCCGTTAGCCTGGAGTTCTACACATGCATCCCCGCGTTCTTGAGGTCACCGAACGGCTTGTCGCCCGCAGTCGCGCCACTCGCGAGGCTTACCTCGCCCTGATCCGCGGCGCCGCCAGCGATGGCCCGCAACGGGGCAAGCTGCAGTGTGCGAACTTCGCCCACGGCGTTGCCGGCTGCGGCTCGGAAGACAAGCACAGCCTGCGCATGATGAATGCCGCCAACGTGGCAATTGTTTCGTCATATAACGACATGCTCTCGGCGCACCAGCCGTACGAGCACTTTCCCGAACAGATCAAGAAGGCCCTGCGCGAGATGGGTTCGGTCGGCCAGTTCGCCGGCGGCACGCCCGCCATGTGCGACGGCGTGACCCAGGGCGAGGCCGGCATGGAACTGAGCCTGCCGAGCCGCGAGGTGATCGCGCTGTCCACCGCGGTGGCCTTGTCCCACAACATGTTCGACGCCGCGCTGATGCTCGGCATCTGCGACAAGATCGTCCCGGGCCTGATGATGGGCGCGTTGCGCTTCGGCCACCTGCCGACCATCTTCGTCCCGGGCGGGCCGATGCCGTCGGGCATTTCCAACAAGGAAAAGGCCGACGTGCGCCAGCGTTACGCCGAGGGCAAGGCGACCCGCGAAGAGCTGCTGGAATCGGAGATGAAGTCCTACCACAGCCCGGGCACCTGTACCTTCTACGGCACTGCCAACACCAACCAGTTGCTGATGGAAGTCATGGGCCTGCACTTGCCGGGCGCGTCCTTCGTCAACCCCTACACGCCACTGCGCGACGCCCTGACCCATGAGGCGGCACAGCAGGTCACCCGCCTGACCAAGCAGAGCGGCAACTTCACGCCGATCGGCGAGATCGTCGACGAGCGTTCGCTGGTCAACTCCATCGTTGCCCTGCACGCCACCGGCGGTTCGACCAACCACACCCTGCACATGCCGGCGATTGCCCAGGCCGCGGGCATCCAGCTGACCTGGCAGGACATGGCCGACCTGTCCGAGGTGGTGCCGACCCTGTCCCACGTCTATCCGAACGGCAAGGCCGACATCAACCACTTCCAGGCCGCGGGCGGCATGGCGTTCCTGATCCGCGAACTGCTGGAAGCCGGCCTGCTCCACGAAGACGTCAACACCGTGGCCGGCCGTGGCCTGAGCCGCTACACCCAGGAACCCTTCCTGGACAACGGCAAGCTGGTGTGGCGCGACGGCCCGATCGAAAGCCTCGACGAAAACATCCTGCGCCCGGTGGCCCGCGCGTTCTCGCCGGAAGGCGGCCTGCGGGTGATGGAAGGCAACCTCGGTCGCGGGGTGATGAAAGTCTCCGCCGTGGCGCTGCAGCACCAGATCGTCGAAGCGCCGGCGGTGGTGTTCCAGGACCAGCAGGACCTGGCCGATGCGTTCAAGGCCGGCGAGCTGGAAAAAGACTTTGTGGCGGTGATGCGCTTCCAGGGCCCGCGCTCCAACGGCATGCCGGAACTGCACAAGATGACGCCGTTCCTCGGCGTGTTGCAGGACCGCGGCTTCAAGGTCGCGCTGGTCACCGACGGGCGCATGTCCGGGGCCTCGGGCAAGATCCCGGCGGCGATCCACGTCAGCCCGGAGGCCCAGGTCGGCGGCGCGCTGGCGCGAGTACGCGACGGCGACATCATTCGCGTGGATGGCGTAAAGGGCACGCTGGAGCTTAAGGTAGACGCCGACGAATTCGCCGCCCGCGAGCCGGCCAAGGGCCTGCTGGGCAACAACGTCGGCAGCGGCCGCGAATTGTTCGGTTTCATGCGCATGGCCTTCAGCTCGGCGGAGCAGGGCGCCAGCGCCTTTACCTCTGCCCTGGAGAACCTTAAGTGAAGTTAGCGCTGGTCGGTGACATTGGTGGAACCAATGCGCGTTTTGCGTTGTGGAAAGACCAGCACCTGGAGTCGATCCAGGTGCTGGCGACGGCGGACCACGCCAGCCCGGAAGAAGCCATCGGCGTCTACCTGGGCGGCCTCGGCCTGGCGCCGGGTGCGATCGGCGCGGTGTGCCTGTCGGTGGCCGGCCCGGTCGGCGGCGACGAATTTCGTTTTACCAACAACCACTGGCGCCTGAGCCGCAAGGCCTTCTGTCAGACCTTGCAGGTCGACGAACTGCTGCTGGTCAATGACTTCTCGGCCATGGCCCTGGGCATGACCCGCCTGCAGCCCGGCGAGTTCCGGGTGGTTTGCGAAGGCACCGCCGAGCCGTTGCGCCCGGCGGTGGTGATCGGGCCGGGCACCGGCCTGGGCGTCGGCACCCTGCTGGATCTGGGCGAAGGCCGCTGGGCCGCCTTGCCGGGCGAGGGCGGGCATGTCGACCTGCCGTTGAGCAGCCCGCGGGAAACCCAGTTGTGGCAGCACATCTACAGCGAGATCGGCCACGTCAGCGCCGAGACCGCGCTCAGCGGCGGCGGCTTGCCCCGGGTGTACCGGGCGATCTGCGCGGTGGACGGGCACGAGCCGCTGCTCGATACCCCGGAAGCCATCACCGCCGCGGGCCTGGCCGGCGACCCCATCGCCCTGGAAGTGCTCGAGCAGTTCTGCTGCTGGCTGGGCCGGGTGGCGGGCAACAACGTGCTGACCACGGGTGGGCGCGGTGGCGTGTACATCGTCGGCGGGGTGATCCCGCGGTTCGCCGACTTTTTCGTCGAAAGCGGTTTTGCCCGTTGTTTTGCCGACAAGGGCTGCATGAGCGATTACTTCAAGGGCATCCCGGTGTGGCTGGTGACGGCGCCGTATTCGGGCCTGACCGGCGCCGGGGTGGCGCTGGAGCAGGCGTTTGCCTGATCCAGTTCTACCTCTGTAGCCGCTGCCGAGCCTGCGAGGCTGCGATAAGGCCGAAGGCCTTCAGCGATCTTTAAATCCCCGCGCCCGCTTCGTCGGAATGCCGCCCAGGTCGATCGCAGCCTCGCGGGCTCGGTAGCGGCTACAGAGCCTTGGTATCTACGTTTCGTTGATCGGTAAGGCATAATCCGGCCCCATTCATAACAACAAAGGACGGCCCGCGTGAGTTCAGTCAGTAAGTCGATCTTGTTGGTTGATGACGATCAGGAAATACGCGAGCTGCTGGAGACCTACCTCAGTCGCGCCGGCTTCCAGGTCCGCAGCACGCCCGACGGCGCCGGTTTTCGCCAGGCGCTGAACGAGGCGCCGAGCGACCTGGTGATTCTCGACGTGATGCTGCCGGACGAAGACGGCTTCAGCCTGTGCCGCTGGATTCGCCAGCATCCGCGGGTCGGCCAGGTGCCGATCATCATGCTCACCGCCAGCTCCGACGAAGCCGACCGGGTGATCGGCCTGGAGCTGGGGGCCGACGATTACCTGGGCAAGCCCTTCAGCCCTCGCGAGTTGCAGGCGCGGATCAAGGCCCTGTTGCGCCGTGCGCAGTTCGGCCAGGAGCGCACCGGTGGCGAGGTGCTGTGCTTCGACGAGTGGCGCCTGGACATGGTCAGCCACCGGCTGTTCCACAACGACGGCGAGGAAGTGATCCTCTCCGGCGCCGACTTCGCCCTGCTCAAGCTGTTCCTCGACCACCCCCAGGAAATCCTCGACCGCGACACCATCGGCAATGCCACCCGCGGCCGTGAGCTGATGCCCCTGGACCGCATCGTCGACATGGCGGTCAGCCGCCTGCGCCAGCGCCTGCGCGATACCGAGAAGCCGCCACGGCTGATCCGCACCGTGCGCGGCAGCGGTTACCAGTTGGCAGCCAATGTGGTTGCCGGCAATGCTCACTGAGTGGCCGCGCAAGCTGCTGGCACGGGTGCCGGTGCCGCGTTCGCTGCTGGGCCGGATGTTGCTGCTGACGCTGCTGGCGGTGTTGTTCGCGCAAACCTTGTCCAGCGTGATCTGGGTGTCGCAATTGCGCGCCACCCAGCTCGAAGGCCTGGTCACCAGCGCCCGCAGCCTGGCCCACTCGATGACCGCCAGCGTCAGCTACTTTCGTTCGTTGCCGGTGGCATATCGGCCGCTGGTGCTCGACCAGTTGCGCAGCATGGGCGGCACCCGTTTTGTCGTGACCCTCAACGACAAGCCGCTGGGCATGGAGGTGCTACCGATCACGCCGCGCAAGCAGGCGGTGCTCAAGGCGGTGGACGAAGTGCTGCGCCAATCCCTGGGCAACGATGCCTACATCTCGGTGACCTTCGTCAGTCCCGAGGACCTGCGGATTTTCAACGGCGGCCTGAAACTCGATGAGTTGCCGCGTTCCTGGGCCCACTACGCCCTGACCCTGGAGCCGGTGAACCCGCCGGTGCTGGTCACCCAGATCCAGATGGCGCCGGGGGAGTGGCTGTACATCGCCTCGCTGTTGCCCGAGCCCTACACCAGCCTCGAAGAGCAGGGGCTGCCGGCGCAGCAGGTGTGGTTCATCGTGCTCACCAGCGGTTTCCTGCTGCTGTTCATCGGCCTGCTGGTGCATTGGCAGAGCCGGCCGCTCAAGCGCCTGGCGCGGGCCGCGCGGGACATGTCCCTGGGCGCCGATGTGCAGCCGGTGGCCGAAGGCGGCGGCAGCGAAGTGGTGGAAGTCGGCCGGGCCTTCAATGCCATGCGCGAGCGCATCAGCCGTTACCTGACCGAGCGCAGCCAGTTGTTCAGTGCGATTTCCCACGACCTGCGCACGCCCATCACCCGGCTGCGGCTGCGGGTCGAACTGCTGGAGGACGAGCAGTTGCAAACCAAGTTCGGCCGCGACCTGGATGAGCTGGAGCTGCTGGTCAAGGGCGCGCTGCAATGCGTCAAGGACACCGATATCCACGAGAACATCGAGCCGGTGGACCTCAACCAGGTGCTCGACTGCCTGGTGGAGCCTTACCTGGCGCCCAACGGCAACGGCCGCGTGACCCAGCAGGGGCGGGCGCTGGCGCCTTATCCGGGCAAGCCCCTGGCGCTCAAGCGCTGCATGGGCAACCTGATCGACAACGCGCTGAAGTATGGGCAGAACGCCCACCTGCACATCGACGACGATGCCAATGCGTTCATCCTGCATGTCGACGACGAAGGCCCGGGCGTGCCGGAGCAGCGCCTGGAGCAGGTGTTCGAGCCGCATTTTCGCCTGTCCGGCCAGCAGCAGGGCTACGGCCTGGGCCTGGGCATCGCGCGCAACATCGCCCACAGCCATGGCGGCGAGGTCAGTCTGCAGAACCTGCGCGAAGGCGGTTTGCGCGTGACCCTGTACCTGCCGCGCTCCATGGATTGATGCCCTTGTAGCCGCTGGCGAAGCCTGCGCCCGGCCACGTAGCGGTCGTAAAACGTTATGCCGCGCTAGGCTGTATGACCGAGGCGCCGGTTTTGCGCGCCCTGCGGTCTCGAGCGCAGCCTGCGGCAGCGGCTACAGGGGTTTTGTCACGGTTTGGTGACATTTCCTGTGACCTTCGTTACCTGCCCGCGCGAACCCGTTGTTTAGACTCAAGGCCCTGATAAGAACAACAACAGGTTCGCCATGAACACTATTCCACTGACGTTCAGCAGTTGGCTGAACGCTCCTGCCCATCATCAATGGCTGGCCGCCGAAGGCCAGCGCCTGCTGGGGTTCGCCCGCGCGGCACGGCTGCCCGAAGGCTTCGGCGACCTGGACGAGCGCGGGCGCCTGCCGAGCGATGCCCGGGCCGGCACCATGAACACCGCGCGCATGACCCACAGTTTCGCCATGGCCCATATCCAGGGCATTCCCGGTTATGCCGCGCTGGTGGACCACGGCATCGCCGCGCTCAACGGTGCGCTGCGCGATGGCGAGTACGGCGGCTGGTTCGCCAGCCCCGGACAGGGCGACGGCAACAGCGGCAAGGCCGCCTACCTGCATGCCTTTGTCGCCCTGGCGGCGAGTTCCGCGGTGGTGGCCGCGCGCCCTGGCGCCGAAGCCTTGCTGGCGGAGGCGATCGGGGTCATCGAAACGCATTTCTGGAGCGAGGAGGAGGGCGCGATGCGCGAGTCCTTCAACCGCGACTGGAGCGGCGAGGAGGCCTATCGCGGCGCCAACAGCAACATGCACGCCACCGAGGCGTTCCTCGCCCTGGCCGATGTCACCCAGGACCCGCGCTGGCTCAACCGTGCCCTGCACATTGTCGAGCGGGTCATCCATGAGCATGCCGCCGCCGGCGATTACCGGGTCATCGAGCATTTCGACCGGCAGTGGCAGCCGCTGCCGGATTACAACCAGGAACATCCGGCCGACGGTTTCCGCCCCTATGGCACCACCCCCGGGCACGCCTTCGAGTGGGCCCGCCTGCTGCTGCATCTGGAAGCCGCGCGCTGCCAGGCCGGCATGCTCAGCCCCGGCTGGCTGCTGCTGGATGCCCAGAAACTTTTCGAGAATGCCTGCCGTGACGCCTGGGACGTCGATGGCGCGCCGGGCATCGTCTACACCCTGGACTGGCAGCAGCGCCCCGTGGTGCGCCAGCGCCTGCACTGGACCCACGCCGAGGCTGCGGCGGCGGCCAGTGCCTTGCTGCAGCGCACCGGGGAAGCGCGGTACGAAACCTGGTATCGGCGCTTCTGGGAGTTCACTGCCGAGCATTTCATCGACCCGCTGCACGGCAGCTGGCACCACGAGTTGGACAGCAACAACAGGCCCAGCGCCGAGATCTGGGCCGGCAAGCCAGACCTGTATCACGCCTGGCAGGCGGTGCTGATTCCGCGCCTGCCCCTGGCGCCGAGCATGGCGTCGGCGCTCGCCGAAGTGTCTAGACTAGGTGTTGTGTAACCATGTGGTGACATTCGCGCATCCCTTCGTTACCTGCGCGGATGGGCCCCCTGTTTAGAATCCTATGCAGCGCAAGCACCAGACTTGCATGCATAACAACAAGAAAGGTACACCTCAGATGAATGCGATTTCTCGTCTAGCTGCTGTCATTTCCGTTGCCTCGTTGTTTCCCCTCAGTGCATTCCCTCTCGTTTCCGTTGCCGCCGATGCCAAAGGTTCCGTGGAAGTCGTCCATTGGTGGACGTCCGGCGGTGAAAAAGCGGCGGTCGATGTGCTCAAGGCCCAGGTCGAAAAAGACGGTTTCACCTGGAAAGACGGCGCAGTCGCCGGCGGTGGCGGTGCCACGGCCATGACCGTGCTGAAAAGCCGCGCCGTTTCCGGCAACCCGCCGGGCGTTGCCCAGATCAAGGGCCCGGACATCCAGGAGTGGGGCAGCACCGGCCTGCTCAGCACCGACGCGCTGAAAGACGTGGCCAAGTCGGAAAACTGGGACGGCCTGCTTTCCAAGAAAGTCTCCGACACCGTGAAGTACGAAGGTGACTATGTCGCCGTGCCGGTGAACATCCATCGCGTCAACTGGCTGTGGATCAACCCGGAAGTCTTCAAGAAGGCCGGGATCGACAAGGCCCCGACCACCCTCGAAGAATTCTATGCCGCCGGCGACAAGCTCAAGGCCGCCGGCTTCATCGCCCTGGCCCACGGCGGCCAGCCATGGCAGGACAGCACCGTGTTCGAAGATGTGGTGCTCTCGGTCATGGGCGCCGATGGCTACAAGAAAGCCCTGGTCGACCTGGACCAGAAAACCCTCGCCGGCCCGGAGATGACCAAGGCCTTCACCGAGCTGAAGAAAGTCACCGGCTACATGGACCCGAACCGCGCCGGGCGTGACTGGAACATCGCCGCCGCCGACGTCATCAACGGCAAGGCCGGCATGCAGATGATGGGCGACTGGGCCAAGAGCGAGTGGACCGCGGCGAAGAAAGTTGCCGGCAAGGACTACCAGTGCGTGGCCTTCCCGGGCACCGACAAAGCCTTCACCTACAACATCGACTCCCTGGCGGTGTTCAAGCTCAAGGCCGATCGCAAGGGCGATATCGCCGCGCAGCAGGACCTGGCCAAGGTTGCACTGGGCAAGGACTTCCAGAAGGTCTTCAGCATCAACAAGGGTTCGATCCCGGTGCGCACCGACATGCTCAACGACATGGCCGCGCAAGGTTTCGACTCCTGCGCCCAGGCGGCGGCCAAGGACTTCCTGGCCGACGACAAGACCGGCGGCCTGCAACCGAGCATGGCACACAACATGGCCACCTCCCTGGCCGTGCAGGGCGCGATCTTCGATGTGGTGACCAACTTCATGAACGACAAGGACGCGGACCCGGCCAAGGCCAGTGCGCAGCTGGCGTCGGCGGTCAAGGCTGCTCAGTAACTCCGAATGCCGCAGGCCTGCCTGCGGCGATTTATCTGACGGCTCTTTCCCCTGTAGGAGCAAGCTTGCTCGCGATGACTGCATGACATTCGACAGAGGTGTCGGCAGTCGGATCGCTATCGCGAGCAAGCTCGCTCCTACAGGGGGCGTGTCGGACCTCACTTCTTCAATTGGATTATCCCGATGAGCTCTGTGGCGGTTTTCAGCAAAGCCTCACCGTTCGACGCGCTGCAGCGCTGGCTCCCCAAGTTGGTCCTGGCGCCAAGCATGCTGATCGTCCTGGTCGGTTTTTACGGTTACATCATCTGGACGTTCATTCTGTCCTTCACCAATTCCAGCTTCATGCCGAGCTACAAGTGGGTCGGCCTGCAGCAATACATGCGCCTGATGGACAACGACCGCTGGTGGGTGGCGAGCAAGAACCTGGCGCTGTTCGGCGGCATGTTCATCGGCATCAGCCTGGTGCTTGGCGTGTTCCTGGCGGTGCTGCTGGACCAGCGCATCCGCAAGGAAGGCTTTATCCGCACCGTCTACCTGTACCCGATGGCGCTGTCGATGATCGTCACCGGTACCGCCTGGAAGTGGCTGCTCAACCCTGGCCTGGGCTTGGACAAGATGCTGCGTGACTGGGGCTGGGAAGGCTTTCGCCTGGACTGGCTGGTGGATCAGGATCGCGTGGTGTACTGCCTGGTGATCGCCGCCGTGTGGCAGGCCTCGGGGTTTGTCATGGCGATGTTCCTCGCCGGCTTGCGCGGCGTCGACCAGTCGATCATCCGCGCCGCCCAGGTCGATGGCGCGAGCCTGCCGACCATCTACCTGAAGATCGTCCTGCCGAGCCTGCGCCCGGTGTTCTTCAGCGCCTTCATGATCCTCGCGCACATCGCGATCAAGAGCTTCGACCTGGTGGCGGCGATGACCGCCGGCGGCCCTGGCTACTCGTCCGACCTGCCGGCGATGTTCATGTATTCCTTCACCTTCAGCCGTGGCCAGATGGGCATAGGTTCGGCCAGCGCCATGCTGATGCTGGGCGCGGTGCTGACCATCCTGGTGCCGTACCTGTACTCCGAACTGCGAGGCAAACGCCATGACTAACCAGCTCGGAAAACCTGCGCTGAACTTCAGCCGCATCGCCATCTACGCCACCCTGCTGCTGGCCGCGGCGGTGTACCTGGTGCCGCTGGTGGTGATGCTGCTCACCAGCTTCAAGACCCCGGAAGACATCCGCACCGGCAACCTGCTGAGCTGGCCGGCCGTGATCGATGGCATCGGCTGGATCAAAGCCTGGGACACCGTGGGTGGCTACTTCTGGAACTCGGTGAAGATCACCGTGCCGGCGGTGATCATCTCGACCTTCGTCGGTGCCATGAATGGTTATGTGCTGTCGATGTGGCGCTTCCGCGGTTCGCAGCTGTTCTTCGGCCTGCTGCTGTTCGGTTGCTTCCTGCCGTTCCAGACCGTGCTGCTGCCGGCGTCCTTCACCCTCGGCAAGTTCGGCCTGGCCAACACCACCAGCGGCCTGGTGCTGGTGCACGTGGTCTACGGGCTGGCGTTCACCACGTTGTTCTTCCGCAACTACTACGTGAGCATCCCGGACGCCCTGGTCAAGGCCGCGCGCCTGGACGGCGCGGGCTTCTTCACCATCTTCGGCAAGATCCTGCTGCCGATGTCGGTGCCGATCGTCATGGTCTGCCTGATCTGGCAGTTCACCCAGATCTGGAACGATTTCCTGTTCGGCGTGGTGTTCGCCAGCGGCGATGCGCAACCGATCACCGTGGCCTTGAACAACCTGGTCAACACCAGCACCGGGACCAAGGAATACAACGTTGATATGGCGGCGGCGATGATCGCCGGGCTGCCGACACTGCTGGTCTACATATTCGCTGGCAAGTATTTCCTGCGTGGGCTGACGTCCGGCGCGGTCAAGGGGTAAAAGATGGCAACTCTCGAATTACGCAACGTCAACAAGACCTACGGCAGCGGCTTGCCGGACACCCTGAAGAACATCGAACTGAAGATCGATGACGGTGAGTTCCTGATTCTCGTGGGGCCCTCGGGCTGCGGTAAGTCCACCCTGATGAACTGCATCGCCGGCCTGGAAAACATCAGCGGCGGGGCGATCCTGGTGGACGACGCCGACATCAGCGGCATGAGCCCGAAAGACCGCGATATCGCCATGGTGTTCCAGTCCTACGCGCTGTACCCGACCATGAGCGTGCGCGACAACATCGCCTTCGGCCTGAAGATCCGCAAGATGCCGGCCGCCGAGATCGACGAGGAAGTGGCGCGGGTGGCCAAGCTGCTGCAGATCGAACACCTGCTCAGCCGCAAGCCCGGCCAGCTGTCCGGCGGCCAGCAACAGCGCGTGGCCATGGGCCGGGCCCTGGCGCGGCGGCCGAAGATCTACCTGTTCGACGAACCGCTGTCCAACCTCGATGCCAAGCTGCGGGTCGAGATGCGCACCGAAATGAAACTGATGCACCAACGCCTGAAAACCACCACGGTCTACGTCACCCACGACCAGATCGAAGCCATGACCCTGGGCGACAAGGTGGCGGTGATGAAGGACGGCATCATCCAGCAGTTCGGTACTCCGAAACAGATCTACAACGACCCGGCCAACCTGTTCGTGGCCAGCTTCATCGGCTCGCCGCCGATGAACTTCATCCCCCTGCGCCTGCAACGCAAGGACGGCCGCCTGCTGGCCCTGCTGGACAGCGGCCAGGCCCGTTGCGAGCTGCCTTTGGGCATGCAGGACGCCGGCCTGGAAGACCGTGAAGTGATCCTCGGCATCCGCCCGGAGCAGATCGGCCTGGCGAACGGCGAGGGCAACGGCCTGCCGACCTTGCGCGCCGAGGTCCAGGTCACCGAGCCGACCGGCCCCGACACCCTGGTGTTCGTCAACCTCAACGGCACCAAGGTCTGCTGCCGCCTGGCGCCGGATGTGGCGCCGCAGGTCGGCGAAACCCTGACCCTGCAATTCGATCCGGCCAAGGTTCTGCTGTTCGATGCCAAGAGTGGCGAGCGCCTGGGTGTTGCGGCCCCTGCGCAGGCCGAAACCCACGCCAGCAACGTGGCGCAGTTCAAGGGGCGTTGAGGCCCGCGTTATTGGAGCAAGGACGTACCGAATGCGCGGCGGATGGCCTGTCATCCGTCGCATCAGGTGTAAACCGCGTTAGAGAAAAACAGTTAATAACAATAAAGACGAGGATGTAGGGATGAAAAACAAGAGCACCAATGCACGCTTGATCTGCCAGTTGTCAGCGATTGCGGCAATGACCCTGGCCGGTAGCGCGCACGCTGACGAAGCGTTCAGCGCCGATTCGAAATGGATGACCGGCGACTGGGGTGGCGAGCGGACCAAGCTGCTCGAGAAAGGGATCGACATCAAGGCCGATTACGTTGGCGAAATGGGCGCCAACCTGCACGGCGGCTACAACGACGACAAGACCGGACGCTACAGCGACCAGTTCGGCCTGGGCGTGGCCCTGGACCTGGAAAAACTCTGGGGCTGGGACAACACCCAGGCGAAGATCCAGCTGACCAACCGTAACGGCCAGAACATCTCCAACGACCGTATCGGCGACCCGCGTGCCGGCACCCTGAGCTCCTCCCAGGAAGTCTACGGCCGTGGCCACATGGTGCGTCTGACCCAACTGTGGATCCAGCACCAGTTCCTCGACGGCAAGCTCGACGTCAAGGCCGGTTACTTCGGCGAAGGCGAAGACTTCAACACCTTCCCCTGCGACTTCCAGAACCTGGCGTTCTGCGGCTCCCAGGTGGGCAACTGGGCAACCAACATCTGGTACAACTGGCCGGTCAGCCAGGCGGCACTGCGGGTGAAGTACCACATCACCCCTGAGCTGTACGCGCAGATCGGCGCGTACAACCAGAACCCGTCGCAACTGGAACACGGCAACGGCTTCAAGCTCAGCGGCAGCGGTACCAAGGGCACCGTGCTGCCGGTCGAGCTGGTCTGGTCGCCGAAGGTCAACAACCTGCCGGGCGAGTACCGCGTCGGTTACTACAAGAGCACGGCCGATGCCAGCGACGTGCGTGAGGACGTCAATGGCCAGGACGCCGCGGTCACCCGCGACAGCTATCGCGTGCACAGCAGCAAGCACGGCTACTGGTTCGTCGGGCAGCAGCAGCTCACTACCCACAACGGCGATGCGACCCGCGGTCTGAATATCGCGGCCAACGCCACGTTCCACGACAAGGACACCAACTTCATCGACAACTACCAGTCGCTGATGTTCGTGTACAAGGGCCCGTTCGACGCACGTCCGAAGGATGACGTCGGCATCGGTTTCGCCCGTATCCATGTCAACGACGACGTGAAGAAAAACGCCCAGTTGCTCAATGACACCAACGGCGTCAGCAACTACGACGATCCGCTGTTCTCGCCGATCCGCGAGACTGAGTACAACTACGAAATCAACTACGGCTTCCATGTCACCAACTGGCTGACCGTGCGTCCCAACCTGCAGTACATCACCCATCCAGGCGGTGTGGATGAAGTCGACAACGCCCTGGTGGCCGGTCTGAAAATTCAGTCGGTGTTCTAAGGTCTGTACGAAAAGTCGGCGAGCGAAGGTCAGGCAAGGCAAAAACAGGCGAGGAAGCGGAGTGTAGGGGCCTACATGAGCATTCCGAGCCTGTTTTTAACGCAGCATGACCGAGCGCAGCCACTTTTCGTACAGAGCTTAACGCTGTTGCGATAAGCTCCTCCTCTATGTGCGCATTTTTGCGGATGGCCTTGGCTATCCGCTTTTTTTTGGGGACGAACCCGTTCCCTGTAGCCGCTGCCGCAGACCTTCAGCGATCTTGAGGACGCTACGGCCGTTCCGGCCGATCGCAGCCTGCGGCAGCGGCTACAGGAGCTTGCGCAGCATGATGACTATCAGGACAGCAATGATCTTCAGGACCGTGGCCCATGCATGAGCATCCGCTACAACGCTTTTTCAAATCCTTGCGCGAGCGCCCGACCTTCGCCTGGGAGCGCTATCAGATGCGCGATGTGCTGGTGATCGACCATCCGCTGTGCCAGGCGGTGTTCAGTCGCCAGGGCGCGCAGCTCCTGCACTTCCAGCCGACCGGGCAGAAGCCCTGGCTGTGGTGCGCGGCGAAGTGGCCGCAGGTCGGGGCGATCCGTGGCGGGGTGCCGGTGTGCTGGCCCTGGTACGGCCGTCACCCGAGCGAAAATGCCTGGCCGTCCCATGGCTGGGCGCGGCTGATCGACTGGAAGCTGCTCGACAGTCGCAGCGATGACGAGGGCGTGTACCTGCACTGGCAGTTGCAGCTGTGCGACTGGCAGGTCGACCTGCACGCGCACCTGGGCGAAAGCATGGACCTGCGCCTGAGCACCGAGCACCAGGACAGCCTGCCGTGCCAGCTGAGCCAGGCTTTGCACGCCTACTGGCGTATTGGCGACGTCGGCGAGGTAGCGCTGTCTGGGCTCGACGGCGCCAAGGGTTACGACCAGTTGAGCCGCCAGGCGTGCCGGCAACAAGGCGAGCTGCGGGTCGATGGCGGCTGCCAGCGGGTGTTCCAGCACGAGGGCGAATTGCAGCTCAAGGACCACGCCTGGCAGCGCGAATTGCGCATCGACACCGGCGACACCGCCGACACCGTGGTCTGGCATCCGGGCAGCCGACCGCTGCTGGGGGTGAGCTGGAACGAGGTGTCCGGGTTCGTCTGCGTCGAGGCCGCGGCGGGCGGTACCGACAGCCTGTGCCTGGCGCCGGGGGAGCGGGCGCATCTGAGCTTGCAGGCACGGGCGGGGGCTGAGGTTGGCGTTCGGGCTTGAGGGTCTCATCGCGAGCAAGCTCGCTCCTACAGGTCAATGGGGTCTTGTAGGAGCGAGCTTGCTCGCGATAGGGCCGGTAACGGCCCTCAGTTGTACTCGTCGCCCACCGGATAGCGGCTGGCGTTGAGGCTTTCCTTGATCTTGCGCAGGTGCGGCTGGAAGTCCACGCCGCGGCGCAGGGTCATGCCGGTGGCGAGGACGTCGAGCACGGTGAGCTGGATGATCCGCGAAGTCATCGGCATGTAGATGTCGGTGTCTTCCGGCAGCGGGATGTTCAGGCTCAGGGTGCTGGCCTTGGCCAGTGGCGAGCCGGCGGCGGTCAGGCCGAGCACCGAGGCACCGTTTTCCCGGGCGATGCGCGCCACTTCCACCAGCTCGCGGGTGCGCCCGGTGTAGGAGATGATCACGAACAGCTCGCCGGTGTGCGCCACCGAGGCGATCATCCGCTGCATCAGCACATCGGCATGGGCGGTCACCGCCAGGTTGAAGCGGAAGAACTTGTGCTGGGCATCGAGGGCCACCGGGGCCGAGGCGCCGAGGCCGAAGAAGTGGATCTGCCGGGCCTGGATCAGCAGGTCGACGGCGCGGCTGATCAGGTTCGGATCCAGGGCCTGGCAAGCACTATCCAGGGAAGCGATGGCGCTGCCGAAGATTTTCTGGGTGTAGGCTTCGGGGTTGTCGTCGGCTTCCACCGCGCGGCTGACGTAGGCCGCGCCGCTGGCCAGGCTCTGGGCCAGTTGCAGCTTGAGTTCGGGGTAGCCGCTGACGCCGAACGAGCGGCAGAAACGGTTGACCGTCGGCTCGCTGACCGAAGCGGCCTGGGCGAGGGCAGCAATACTGAAGCGGGTCGCCTGCTGCGGGTTGAGCAGGATGACTTCGGCGACTTTACGTTCCGCCTTGTTCAATTCTTCAAGGCGATTCTGGATCTGTTCCAGAAGATTTCGCACGCGGTCCATTAGGGTTTTCCTGGTTCGGCAATGCAAAGGAAGCCGGTCTTAACCGGTCTTTGGCGGTGGCCTATCCTACTGATGGCTCCGACGGACCACCACTTCGAATCTGTATTTTGCTAAAATGTTGTAGTTATTACTACATTTTCCCTTGAGTGATGCCTTGAAAAAAGGTATTTGTAGCTTAACTTGATAAAAGAACAAACATCATGCCTTCGATAACGGTTGAACCGTGCACCTTTGCCTTGTTCGGCGCGCTGGGCGATCTGGCGCTTCGCAAATTGTTTCCTGCCCTGTACCAACTCGATGGCGCCGGCCTGCTGCACGACGACACGCGGATTCTGGCCCTGGCCCGCGAGCCGGGCAGCGAACAGCAGCACCTGTCTTTCATTGAAGCGCAATTGCGCAAGTATGTAGGTGCCAAGGAGATCGACGCGGCGGTGCTGGAGCGCTTCCTGGCGCGCCTGAGCTACCTGCACGTGGACTTCCTCAAGGCCGAGGATTACCAGGCCCTGGCCGAGCTGGCCGGGCGCGAGCAACGCCTGATCGCCTATTTCGCCACGCCGGCGGCGGTGTACGGGGCGATCTGCGAGAACCTGTCGAAGGCCGGCCTGGCCGAAAACACCCGCGTGGTGCTGGAAAAGCCCATCGGTTCGGACCTGGAATCGTCGCGCAAGGTCAACGACGCGGTGGCGCAGTTCTTCCCGGAGAACCGCATCTATCGCATCGACCACTACCTGGGCAAGGAGACGGTGCAGAACCTGATCGCCCTGCGTTTCGCCAACAGCCTGTTCGAGACCCAGTGGAACCAGAACTACATCTCCCACGTGGAAATCACCGTGGCCGAGAAGGTCGGCATCGAAGGCCGCTGGGGCTACTTCGACAAGGCCGGCCAGCTGCGGGACATGATCCAGAACCACCTGCTGCAACTGCTCTGCCTGATCGCCATGGACCCGCCCGCCGACCTCTCGGCCGACAGCATCCGTGACGAGAAGGTCAAGGTGCTCAAGGCCCTGGCACCGATCAGCCCGGAAGGCCTGACCACCCAAGTGGTGCGTGGCCAGTACATTGCCGGGCACAGCGAAGGCAAGGCCGTGCCGGGGTATCTGGAGGAAGAGAATTCCAACACCCAGAGCGACACCGAAACCTTCGTCGCCCTGCGGGCCGACATCCGCAACTGGCGCTGGGCCGGGGTGCCGTTCTACCTGCGTACCGGCAAGCGCATGCCGCAGAAGCTGTCGCAGATCGTCATTCACTTCAAGGAGCCGTCGCACTACATCTTCGCCCCCGAGCAGCGCCTGCAGATCAGCAACAAGCTGATCATCCGCCTGCAGCCGGACGAAGGTATCTCCCTGCGGGTGATGACCAAGGAACAAGGCCTGGACAAGGGCATGCAACTGCGCAGCGGCCCGTTGCAGCTGAATTTTTCCGATACCTATCGCAGTGCGCGGATTCCCGATGCCTACGAGCGGTTGTTGCTGGAAGTGATGCGCGGCAACCAGAACCTGTTTGTCCGCAAAGATGAAATCGAAGCCGCGTGGAAGTGGTGTGATCAGCTGATCGCCGGGTGGAAGAAATCCGGCGATGCGCCCAAGCCGTATGCGGCCGGGTCGTGGGGGCCGATGAGCTCCATCGCACTGATCACGCGGGACGGGAGGTCATGGTATGGCGATATCTAAATTGAAACTGCCCGCGGGCGTGCATGCCCACGAGTTCCACAGCCCGGCGCTGCTGGCCGAAGGCCTGGCGCTGAAGGTGGCCGGGCAACTGAGCCAGGCGATCCAGGTGCGCGGCGAAGCCACCCTGGTGGTGTCCGGCGGGCGCAGCCCGGTGGCGTTTTTCCAGCACCTGGCCAAGCAGCACCTGGACTGGTCCAAAGTGTTGATCACCCTGGCGGACGAGCGCTGGGTCCCGGTCGAACATGCCGACAGCAACGCCGGCCTGCTCAAGCGCTACCTGCTGCAAGGGCCGGCGGCCAAGGCGAAGTTCCTCAGCCTGTACAACGCCGCGGCGAACCTCGAACAGGCCGCGGTGCAGGCCGATCGTCTGCTGGCCGAGTTGTCGGCCATCGACGTGCTGATCCTGGGCATGGGCGACGACGGTCACACCGCCTCGCTGTTCCCCAACAGCCCGAACCTGACCGAAGCCCTGCGGGCCGACGGCCAGCGACGCTGCTGGCCGATGCTGGCGCCGAGCGTGCCGCATCAGCGCCTGAGCATGAGCCGCGCCTTGCTGGCCTCGGCCACGTACAGCGTGCTGTCGATTTCCGGTCAATCCAAATTGACCACCCTGAGTGCCGCACTGGCCGGTGACGATGTCGCCGCGATGCCGATTCGTGCCTTCCTGCAACCTCCGTTAGAGATTTACTGGTGCCCATGAGCCAAGGATCAGCCGCTATGACAATCCCACAACCGACCGTTTCCATGGCGGACAAAGTTGCCCTGATCGACAGCCTCTGCGCCAAGGCGCGGATTCTGCCGGTGATCACCATCGCCCGCGAACAGGACGTGCTGCCCCTGGCCGACGCCCTGGCCGCCGGTGGCCTGACCGCCCTGGAAGTGACCCTGCGCTCGCAGTTCGGCCTCAAGGCCATCCAGATCCTGCGCGAGCAGCGTCCTGAGCTGGTGACCGGCGCCGGTACCGTGCTCGATCGCCAGATGCTGGCTGCCGCCGAAGCCGCCGGTTCGCAGTTCATCGTCACCCCGGGCATTACCCGCGACCTGCTGGAAGCCAGCGTCGCCAGCCCGATCCCGCTGTTGCCGGGGATCAGCAATGCCTCCGGGATCATGGAGGGTTACAGCCTGGGCTATCGCCGCTTCAAGCTGTTCCCGGCGGAAGTCAGCGGCGGCGTGGCTGCGATCAAGGCCCTGGGCGGTCCGTTCGGCGAGGTGAAGTTCTGCCCGACCGGCGGTGTCGGCCCGGCCAATATCAAGAGCTACATGGCGTTGAAGAACGTGATGTGCGTCGGCGGTAGCTGGATGCTCGATCCCGAGTGGATCAAGAACGGCGACTGGGCGCGGATCCAGGAGTGCACGGCCGAGGCCCTGGCTCTGCTGGACTGACAGGTTTCCTGCTTTTTTCAAAGATTCGTTGGTGTGTTCTACGGCTTTACGGTGCGCTTGGTCGGTGCACCGTTTTTTTTTGCCTGGAGAAAAGCTGCCTGGCGACGCCGGGTCTTCTGTAGGAGCGCAGCTTGCTCGCGATGACGCCCGGGGCGGGCAACGCGATGGGATGCCCGTTACTGCCTGTAGCCGCTGCCGCAGGCTGCGATCGGCCGAAAGGCCGTAGCGCTCTCAGGATCGCAGAAGGTCCTTCGGACCTGTCGCAGCCTGCGGCAGCGGCTACAGGTTACTGGGTCGACAGTTCGGTCAATGCCTCGACCAGCATCTGGATATCCGCGCTCGGCGTGGTAAAGCCCGGTGTCACCCGGATACAGGGCCCGCAACGCGAACCGCTGCGCGCCACGGTGAACAGGTTGTATTCCTGGAGCAGCCGCTCGGCCATCGCCTGCTGGTCCGGCTGGCGGGTGAAGCGAAACGAGGTGATGCCGCAATACAGCCGTGGATCGTCCGGGGTCATGACTTCAATGCCGGGCAGGTCGCGCACCTGGCTCACCCACAGGTCGCGCAGGTAATTCAGGCGTGCGCCCTTGAGGGCCGAGCCGCCCATGCCGCGGTGTTCCTCGAACACCCGGGGCAAGGTCAGCCAGGCCGGAATATTCGGCGTGCCATAAGGCGCCCGCGAGCGGATATCGTCCAGGGCATAACGTTGCTCGCCCATGTCCGGATCGATGTCGGCCAGGCGTTGCGGGTCGATATAGACAAAACCCAGGCTCAGCGGCGCGCCAATCCACTTCTGCAGGTTATAGCCGGCGAACGCCACACCCAGTTCACTGAGCTCGAAATCGACCTGGGCCAGGGCGTGGGCGCCGTCGAGAATGACGTCGATTCCCCGCTCGCGGGCATCCAGGGCAATGGCCTGGACCGGCAGCACCAGCCCGGTGCGGTGGGTGACGTGGGTCAGGGCCATCAGTTTCAGTCGCGGGTAGCGCTCGAAGGCCTCGCGATAACTGGCCCGCAGGCTGTCGAAGCTTGCCGGATGAGCATGCTCGATCTCGATGACCTCGACCCCGCGATGGCGCGCCAGCCAGCGCATGGCTCCCTTGACGCTGTCGTATTCCAGGTCGCTGAGCAGCACCTGATCGCCCGGCTGGAGACGGTTGTAGTTGCGAATCAGCGATTGCAGCGCCTCCGAAGCGCTGCGGGTGAGGGCGATGGCCTGGCGGTCGACGCCGACCAGTTCGGCCAATTGCTGTCGAATCTGCACATTGCCGATCTGTTCGAAATGCTGGCGCACATGCACCGAGTTGCTGCGGTTCACGAAGTCGATCTGGCGCTGGTATTCCTCGACCACGGCGCGGCTCATGCGCCCGAAATAGCCGTTTTCCAGGTTGATCGGCCCGGGTTCGAGGTCATACCGCCGGGCAATGGCCCGCCAATAGTCTTCGTCGCGAGCGAGTTGGGCATTGCTTGGCATGGCGGGCTCTGTTCAATGACGGGGTTTGGGTTTGCCGTGTTTGGCGCGCAGCGGGTCCAGTAGATCGGAGAGGCCGTTGTGATCGATTTCCTGCATCAAGGCCAGCAGGCCGCCCAGCTCGCCGTGGGGAAAACCTTCGCGGGCGAACCAGTTCAGGTAGGGGCCAGGCAGGTCGGCGAGGATGCGGCCCTTGTACTTGCCGTAGGGCATTTCGCGAGTGACCAGAAGTTCAAGTTTTTCGGGATTCATGGCGGCTGTCTGTTGAGGTGACGAACACCTTGGAAAATACAGGCATTCTGCATGCAGGCCAAATGACAGATCATGCAAATAACGCGGATACAGAAAGCGGTGTAAAACTTAAGTAATTGAAAAATAACAGTAAATTTTAATTCCAAGACTGGCATGCAGGGTGCAACACCTATGACAACTCCCTCAACCTGGAAGGAATGAAAAATGACTGACATCAACAAAGAAGCGATTTCGATCCTCAACGACCTGATCGAAACCAGTAAGGACGGTCAGGAGGGGTTCAAGACCTGCGCAGAGGACATCAAGCAGCCTGAGCTCAAAGCGCTGTTCGTCAAGCGCTCCGCCGACTGCGCCACCGCCGCGGCCGAATTGCAGGCCAGCGTGCGTTCGTTGGGCGGCGATCCGGAAACCTCCACCAGCGTCAGTGGCGACCTGCACCGCCGTTGGGTCGACCTCAAGTCCCTGGTGACCGGCAAGGACGAAGAAGCGGTGCTCAACGAAGCCGAGCGCGGCGAAGACCACGCCCTGAAGGCCTACAAGGATGCGCTGGAGAAAATCAGCAAACACAACCTGGTCGGCATTCGTGACCTGGTGGAGCGTCAGTACCATGGGGTACAGCGCAACCACGATCAGGTCAAAGCCCTGCGTAACCAGGCCCGCGCCCGTTCATAACGGGTAAAACCTGTCAAAAACGCCAGCCTGTCTGGCGTTTTTTTATGCCTTGAAATTAATACTGGACGACTGATAGTTAGCTAGCTAATAATTTGCGGGCATCATCTCTCGCTCCCGTGCATCTATCGTTGTTTTTGTCCTTCCCAGGGTTCTTTCCGTGCGTATCACTTTGCAGGCGTTGTTCGCCCCCAATCTTGCGGCCGTGCAGTTCGCGATCAAGACCGTGCTTGGCGCCGGGCTGGCGTTGTGGCTGGCCATGCGTTGGGGCCTGCAGCAGCCGTCCTGGGCCCTGATGACGGCGATCATCGTTGCCCAGCCGCTGTCCGGGATGGTCCTGCAAAAGGGCATGGCACGGCTGGTGGGGACTTTGGTGGGAACCTGCATGTCGGTGCTGTTCATGGGGCTGTTCGCCCAGACTCCGTGGCTGTTCCTGCTGGCCCTGGCGCTGTGGCTGGGGCTGTGCACCGCCAGTTCGACCCTGCTGCGCAGCGCCTGGTCCTATTCCTTCGTGCTGGCCGGCTACACCGTGGCGATCATTGCCTTGCCGGCGATCTCCCATCCGTTGTCGATCTTCGACCAGGCGGTGGCGCGCTGCACGGAAATTTCCCTGGGCATTATCTGCGCCACCGCCAGCAGTGCCTTGCTCTGGCCAATGCGGGTCGAGCGGCAGTTGACCGCCCAGGCACGCAGCGCCTGGCAAAGCGGGATGCAGGCGGCGCGGGCGACCCTGGCCGGCGATGCCCAGGCGCGCAAGGGCCTGCTGGAAATCCTCGGGCGCATCGTCGCCGTGGACTCCCAGCGCGAACATGCCTGGTTCGAAGGTCCGTCGGGGCGGCAGCGGGCGCGGGCGATCAGCGGCCTGA
Source organism: Pseudomonas sp. NFPP07 (assembly GCF_900115645.1). NCBI lineage: Bacteria > Pseudomonadati > Pseudomonadota > Gammaproteobacteria > Pseudomonadales > Pseudomonadaceae > Pseudomonas > Pseudomonas sp. NFPP07. Next base: position 463,930 of record NZ_FOXG01000001.1, on the reverse strand, counting down.
GCCAGAAGCTGCTGATGCTGCTGCGGATCTCCCGTTCGGTACGCCGGCAATGGAAGCAATTGGACCAGGCCGAGGCGCAGCAGCTGGCGCCGTGGATGGAGCAAGTGCAGCACGCCCTGGCGGCCATGGACAAACCGACCTTGCAGGCGTTGCGACCGCAGTTGCTGGACGCTTCCCATGACTCGGCGATCAGCTCGGCGCAAAGCTATTGCCTGGCCCGTTTCACCCTGTTGCTGGATACCGCCCTGGCCGCCGGCGAGGCGCTGCGGGCGGTGGAGGAGGGCAAGGCGCCGGTGGAGCAGCCCGCCACCCTGAGCCCTCATCGCGATCTGTCGCTGGCGCTGCTGTTTGGCGCGCGCAGCGCCCTGGCTTTCCTCACCGTGGCCTGCTTCTGGCTGGCCACGGCCTGGCCGGCGGCCTCCGGGGCCATGCTGCTGACCTGCGTGGTGTGCGGCCTGTTCGCCAGTCGCGAAAACGGCGCGCAGATCGGCATGAGTTTCATGCGTGGCATCTTCCTGGCGATTCCGGCGGCCTTCATGGTCGGGCAGATCCTGCTGCCGCAGTGGAGCAGTTTCGCCCTGCTGGCGATGGCCATGGGCGTGCCGTTGTTTTTCGGCGCGCTGGGCATGGCCAAACCGCAGATCGGCGCCACGGCCACCTCGTTCTGCCTGCACTTCGTGGTGCTGATTTCACCGCAGAACCCGATGACGTTCGACGTGGCGAATTTCTTCAACAGCGCCCAGGCGATGGTGCTCGGCGTAGGCGCCGCGGTGTTGGCGTTTCACCTGCTGATCCTGCGCGACCCGGCCTGGCACGGGCGGCGCCTGCTGGCGGCGACCCTGCAGGACCTGGTGCGTTTGACCCGGCGCAACCTGCGTGGCGCGGAAAGCTGGTTCGGCGGGCGCATGGCCGATCGCCTGCTGCAATTGGCGCGGCATTACCCGGAATTGCCGGAGCAGGCGCGCAGCCGCTGGGACGATGGCCTGCTGGGCCTGGATATCGGCGATGAACTGATGCATCTGCGGCTGAGCCTGGCGGTGGCCCAGGTGTCCGCGGATGCTTCGCAGCGACGTTATTTCGAGCATCTGGAACAGGTGCTGGAACAAGGGCCGGCCGCCGGTCGCGGCGATGCGCTGGCCGACGCCAGCACGGCCTTGCTCGAGGCCCTGGGCAGCCAACCGCCGAGCGACGCGTTGAAGCTGGCCCAGGGCGCGGTGGTGCAGTTGCAGAAGAGCTGGCGCACCTGGTGCCGGCAGCAGGAGGAAAACCATGGGGCTGCGTGAGTGGTCGCTGGGCGGAGTGTTGCTCAGCCCGTTTCTGATTTATGTGGTGCTGGCGCTGGTGCTGACCGGGGTGTTGCGCATGCTGTTGCGCGCAACGCCACTGGGGCGCTGGATCTGGCACGAAGCACTGTTCGATGTGGCCTTGTACGTCTGTGTCCTGACGTTGGTCACTGTCGTACTCGGACCTTTATAAGGAGTTGTTCATGCGTGCTTCCGTACGTATCGCTTTTACTTTGTGCCTGGTGGCTGCGGCGCTGTTTGCCGGCTTTCATCTGTGGCAGTACTACATGCTCACGCCCTGGACCCGGGATGCGCGGATTCGCGCCGACGTGGTGATAGTCGCCCCCGATGTGTCGGGCTGGGTGCGTGAACTCAAGGCCTATGACAACCAGGCGGTGAAGGCCGGCGACCTGTTGCTGAGCATCGACCGCGATCGCTTCGAGGCGGCGCTGGAAAAGGCCCAGGCGGTGGTGCAGACCCGCCAGCAGCAACTCAGCCTGAAAGAGCACGAAGCCAGCCGCCGGGCCAGCTTAGGCCCGCAGGCGATCAGCGCCGAGCTGCGGGAGAACGCGCAGATCAATGCCGGGGTAGCCCGTGGCGAGCTGCGCCAGGCCCAGGCCGACGCCAAGGTCGCCGAACTCAACCTGGCGCGCAGCCAGGTCCGCGCGCCGCGCAGCGGGCACATCACCAACCTGCGCCTGGCCGAAGGCAACTATGTGAACGCCGGGCAATCGGTGATGGCCCTGATCGACGATTCGACTTTCTACGTGCAGGCCTATTTCGAGGAAACCAAACTGCCGCGGATCAAGGTCGGCGACCCGGTCAAGGTGTGGCTGATGAGCGCTGGAGAAGCCTTGCAGGGGCATGTGGAAAGCATCAGCCGCGGCATCACCGACCGCAATACCACGCCGGACGGGCAACTGCTGGCGGAGGTGGAGCCGACCTTCAACTGGGTGCGCCTGGCGCAGCGGATTCCGGTGCGCATCAGGTTCGACAAGGTGCCCGAAGGCGTCAACCTGAGCGCCGGGATGACGGCGAGCGTGCAGGTGGAGGAGGGGAGTCGCTAATCCCGCCTGTAGCCGCTGCCGAGCCTGCGAGGCTGCGCCAGCGGCTACAGGGCGGCTCAGCCGATATTGATGGCCGGCAAGGTCGGCAGGGTGACGGTCTGCTGTTTGCGTGGGGCGAGGATTTCGGCTTCGCCGTCCACCACCAGCTCATCGCGCTGGTTGAACACGCGGGTGGCGATACGCACGCGGAACTTCGGCAGTTTTTCGAGGATTTCCAGGCGCACGGTCAGGGTGTCGCCGATCTTCACCGGCTTCTGGAAGCTCATCTGCTGGCCGATATAAATGGTGCCCGGCCCAGGCAGCTCGCAGGCCACCGCGGCGCTGATCAGCGCACCGCTGAACATGCCGTGGGCGATACGCTCCTTGAACATGCTGGCGGCGGCGAATTCGGCGTCCAGGTGCACCGGGTTGTGGTCGCCGGACATGGCGGCGAACAGCTGGATGTCACGCTCTTCCACATGCTTGCTGTAGCTGGCGGTCTGGCCTACTTCGAGGGCTTCGTACGGGGTGTTGGTAACCTGGGTCATCTCTCTCAAGTCCTGTGCTGAGCGTTGATTGGCATATCGATTGGAAACAGGGTCATTCAGTCTTCGGCGGTCGGCGATGCCGCAGGGCCTGGTCGAGCCAGGCCAGTACATCGGCCGTCACTTCGTCGCGGTTGCTTTCATTGAACAATTCGTGCCGCGCCTGCGGGTAGATCGTGAGCTGCAGGCACTGGCTGCCGGCCTCGCGCAGAGCACCGGCCAGATCCTTGAGACGTATGCCATTGCTCACCGGATCACATTCTCCGCCGATCACCAGCAATGGCAGGCCCGGATCGATCTGGGCCAGGTTGGAGGCCTTGCTGATTTGCTGCAGGCCACCCAGCAGGTCGACCCACAGCTGGTTGCTGCAGCGAAAGCCACAGAGCGGGTCGTGGGCGTATTTGTCGACTTCGTCGGGGTCGCGGCTGAGCCAGTCGAAGGCGGTGCGGTTGGGTTTGAAGGCTTTGTTGAACGAGCCGAAGGACAGCCATTCGATCAACGCACTGCGTCCCAGGGGGCCCTGGCGCCAGCGTTCGAAGCGGGCGATCTGGCGGGCCGCGCGGTACAGCGCCACCGGCTGGAAATTCGAGCCGCTGAGGATCGCCCCGTCGAGGCTGGCGCTGTGGTGCAGCAGGTAGGCCTGGGCGATGTAGCTGCCCATGCTGTGGCCCAGCAGCACGATCGGGGTCCCCGGGTGCTGCTGGCCGATGTGCTGGTTGAGGCTGGCCAGGTCGCCGACCACCTTGCACCAGCCGTCATCGTCGGCGAAGTGCCCGAGTGCCCCGTGCTCGGCGGTCTTGCCGTGGCCGCGCAGGTCCTGCGCATAGACCCCGTAGCCTTCATTGCACAGCGCCTGTGCCAGCCTGGCGTAGCGCCCGCTGTGTTCGGCCATGCCGTGGACCAGCAGGATCACGGCCTTGAGCGGGGCCGCCGGGAGCCACTGGTTGACGTAGAGCTGGCTGTGGTCGCTCGCGGTCAGCCAGAAAGAGTGGTGGATCATGGCGATTCCTTTGCACGGGGTCGTTGCATTGTATAGCTCATCGTCGCGGCCCCGTCCGATCTGCGCGCGCCATGGCGGCAAGATTCACGTTATCAATGACGCGCCCGGCCTTATTTGCCCTATGCGCCATAGCTGCTAACGTCCGCAGAGCCCCGCCTTTCGTAGCGTGAGAGAAGCGGCCCGGACAACTCAGGTAACGAGGACAAGAACAATGCAGCCTGATTTCTGGAATGACAAACGCCCGGCCGGAGTGCCCAGCGATATCGACCTGGGTGCCTACAAGTCGGTGATCGAGGTGTTCGAGCGTTCCTGCAAGAAATTCGCCGACCGCCCGGCCTTCAGCAACATGGGCGTGACCATGACCTACGCCGAGCTGGAGCGCTACAGCGCGGCCTTTGCCGGTTATCTGCAGAGCAGCACCGACCTGGTGCCGGGCGATCGTATCGCGGTGCAGATGCCCAATGTCCTGCATTACCCGATCGCCGTGTTCGGCGCCTTGCGCGCCGGGCTGATCGTGGTCAACACCAACCCGCTGTACACCACCCGGGAAATGCGCCACCAGTTCAAGGATTCCGGAGCGCGAGCCCTGGTGTACATGAACCTGTTCGGGCAGAAGGTCGAGCAAGTGCTGCCCGAGACCGATATCCAGTTCCTGATCGAGGCGAAGATGGGCGACCTGATGCCGTCCGCCAAGGGCTGGCTGGTCAATACCCTGGTCGACAAGGTCAAGAAAATGGTGCCGGCCTATCGCTTGCCCCAGGCCGTTTCCTTCAAGAGCGCGCTGCGCCTGGGCCGTGGCCAGCCGATCAAGCCTTTGAACGCCGGCCTGGACGACGTAGCCGTGCTGCAATACACCGGCGGCACCACCGGGCTGGCCAAGGGTGCGATGCTGACCCACGGCAACCTGGTGGCCAACATGCAGCAGGTCCGTGCCTGCCTCGAGCAACGGGGCCCGGATGGCCATCCGCTGCTGCACGAAGGCCAGGAGGTGATGATCGCGCCGTTGCCGCTGTACCACATCTATGCCTTCACCGCGAACTGCATGTGCATGATGGTCACCGGCAACCACAACGTGCTGATCACCAACCCGCGGGACATCGGCGGTTTCATCAAGGAGCTGAAGCAATGGCGCTTCTCGGCGCTGCTGGGGCTGAACACGCTGTTCACCGCGCTGATGGATCATCCCGAGTTCAAGACCCTCGACTTCTCCAATCTCAAGTTCACCAACTCCGGGGGCACGGCGTTGGTCAAGGCCACCGCCGAGCGTTGGGCGCAGGTGACGGGCTGTCGCATCACCGAAGGCTACGGCCTGACCGAAACCTCGCCCGTGGCCTGCACCAACCCTTACGGCGACCAGTCGCGCCTGGGCTCGGTGGGCTTGCCGGTGCCGGGCACGACCCTCAAGGTCATCGACGATGAGGGCGTCGAGCAGCCGCTGGGCGAGCGCGGCGAACTGTGCATCAAGGGGCCGCAGATCATGAAAGGCTACTGGCAGAAACCGGAGGCCACCGAGGAGGTGCTGGATGCCGAGGGCTGGTTCAAGTCCGGCGATATCGCGGTGATCGATCCGGATGGCTTCGTGCGCATCGTCGATCGCAAGAAGGACATGATCATCGTCTCGGGTTTCAACGTGTACCCCAACGAAATCGAGGACGTGGTGATGGCGCACCCGAAAGTCGCCAACTGCGCGGTGATCGGCGTGCCGGACGAGCGTTCGGGGGAGGCGGTGAAGCTGTTCGTGGTGGCCCGCGAGTCGGGGGTCAGCCTCGAAGAGCTGAAGGCCTACTGCAAGGAAAACTTCACTGGCTACAAGGTGCCGAAACACATCGTGTTGCGTGAGTCGTTGCCGATGACGCCGGTAGGCAAGATCCTGCGCCGGGAGTTGCGCGACATCGCCTGATGTTTCACCGCATGTAACAGTCCCGCGCTATAGCGCGGCTATCGCGAGCAAGCTCGCCCCTACAGGGAACCGTACATTTCCTGTAGGGGCGAGCTTGCTCGCGATGCTTTTGAAGGGGCGAAAAGCCCATTCCAGAGCCTTGCATGGCTGGATAGAATTTTTACTCTAAAAGTGACCATTAAATATTCTTGAGTCACAAAAGTGACTGTTTAGGCCGATTTTGGCTCTAGGCGGCCTTTGGCAAAGCTGCTACTCTCGGCGCGCTTTGTGACTTCTCGGCCTATGTAGACAGCCAGACTCACCAACAATAGACATCAATAAAAAACACACACAAATAATAATCGCATCAAATGCGCTGACGAATTCGCGTTGCTGAGGAGTGGGCTTCCATGATCCAAGACTTTTGGAAGGATAAGTACCCAGCTGGGATTGCTGCCGATATCAATCCAGACGAGTATCCGAATATTCAGGCGGTGTTGAAGCAGTCCTGCCAACGTTTTGCCAACAAACCGGCCTTTAGCAACCTCGGCAAGACACTCACCTACGGTGAGCTGTACGAACTGTCCGGTGCTTTTGCCGCGTACCTGCAACAGCATACCGATTTGCAACCCGGCGATCGAATCGCCGTGCAACTGCCCAACGTCCTGCAGTACCCGGTCGCGGTATTCGGCGCCATCCGCGCCGGCCTGATCGTGGTCAACACCAACCCGCTGTACACCGCGCGGGAAATGGAACACCAGTTCAACGACTCCGGCGCCAAGGCCCTGGTCTGCCTGGCCAACATGGCGCACCTGGCCGAAGCCGTGGTGCCCAAGACCGGCGTCAAGCATGTGATCGTCACTGAAGTGGCGGACCTGCTGCCACCGCTCAAGCGCCTGCTGATCAACAGCGTCATCAAGTACGTGAAGAAGATGGTGCCGGCCTATCACCTGCCCAAGGCCGTCAAGTTCAACGACGTGCTGAGCCAGGGCCACGGCCAGCCGGTCAAGGACGCCAACCCGGCCAGCAGCGATGTGGCCGTGCTGCAATACACCGGCGGCACCACCGGCGTGGCCAAGGGCGCGATGCTGACCCATCGCAACCTGGTGTCGAACATGCTGCAGTGCAAGGCGCTGATGGGCTCCAACCTCAATGAGGGTTGCGAGATCCTGATCACCCCGCTGCCGCTGTACCACATCTATGCCTTCACCTTTCATTGCATGGCGATGATGCTGATCGGCAACCACAACATCCTGATCAGCAACCCGCGCGACCTGCCGGCGATGGTCAAGGAACTGTCGAAGTGGAAGTTCAGCGGTTTTGTCGGCCTCAACACCCTGTTCGTTGCCCTGTGCAACAACGAAGCCTTCCGCAAGCTGGATTTCTCGGCGCTGAAAGTCACCCTGTCCGGCGGCATGGCGCTGCAACTGGCGGCGGCCGAGCGTTGGAAAGACGTGACCGGCTGCCCGATCTGCGAAGGTTACGGCATGACCGAAACCAGCCCGGTGGCCACCGTCAACCCGATCCAGAACATCCAGATCGGCACCATCGGCATCCCGGTGCCGTCGACCCTGTGCCGGATCATCGACGACGCTGGCACCGAGCTGCCCCTGGGCGAAATCGGCGAGCTGTGCGTCAAGGGTCCGCAGGTCATGAAGGGCTACTGGCAGCGCCAGGACGCCACCGATGAGGTGATGAGCGACGGCTGGCTGAAGACCGGTGATATCGCGTTGATCCAGCCTGATGGCTACATCCGCATTGTCGATCGCAAGAAAGACATGATCCTGGTCTCCGGTTTCAACGTTTATCCGAACGAGCTGGAAGACGTGCTGGCGGGCCTGCCGGGCGTGTTGCAGTGTGCGGCGATCGGCGTGCCGGACGAGAAGTCGGGCGAGTCGATCAAGATCTTCATCGTCGCCAAGCCAGGCGTGACCCTGACCAAGGAGCAAGTGATGGAGCACATGCGCGCCAACGTCACCGGTTACAAGGTGCCCAAGGCCGTCGAGTTCCGCGATGCGCTGCCGACCACCAACGTCGGCAAGATCCTGCGTCGCGAATTGCGCGACGAAGAGCTGAAGAAGCTGGGCGTGAAGAAGTAACACGCCAGGCAAACAAAAAGCCCCGCATCCGCGGGGCTTTTTATTGGGCGCTATCGCCTCAATTCCCTGTAGGAGCGAGCTTGCTCGCGATTGCGTTCTTCCAGTCGCCATCTCAATGGCTGACAGACCGTAATCGCGAGCAAGCTCGCTCCTACAAGGGCCTGTTTACTGCTGGAACTGCGCGAAGTTCACGCCGGTGCCGGCGGGGCGTACGTCCTTGAGGAACGAGTCCTTGTCGGCGCTCAGTTCCAGGCTCAGGGCCGCCTTGCGCTTGCCGGCGTTGCGTACCACCAGGCCTTCGAGTTTTTCCCGCAGGAACAGGGTCGGCACTTTCAGGTGCAGCAACTGGTCGGTGCTCGGGGTGTACAGCAGCAGGTGGACCCATTCGTACTGCCCGATGGCCAGGCGGCCGACCGGCAGATCGAACCACCAGATATTGCGGCTGCGGCTCAGTTCCGCGAAGTGGCAGTTGTTGACGCCCAGCACCGCGCCGCCCAGTTCCTGGTTCCGGCGGGCGATGGCCAGCTTTTTATCGAGTTTCATAACATTCCTACGGATTGGATCTTCAGCGCAGTGCCTGAATACGTTGCGCATTCTCGTGGGTTGGTCGCCAAACATAAAGCGCAACCTGCGTGCGGCGGGCAAATAAGGCGATGAAAGGCCACGCTGAAAATAATTGAAACTCCGCGCAACGGCCTCGGGTCAACCTCAGGGCAGGACCCCAAACCCTCGATTGTTCTACGGATCTATGGATCTACGGAGAAACACCATGGGCAGCACAGCAGACAAGGCAAAAGGCCTGGCCAATGAGGCCGTTGGCAATATCAAGCAAGGTGTCGGCAAAGCGACTGATAACGATCGGTTGGAAACCGAAGGCAAGATTCAGGAAAAGAAAGGTGAGGCGCAGCAAACCCTCGGCAAGGCCAAGGATGCGTTGAAAAAGACCATCGACAAGGCCTGATTCACTGGCTTGCACTGCGACACGACGGCCATCCTCGGATGGCCGTTTTTACATCGGCCATGGCACCCAAACAGGACGAAACGGTTCAAAATCGCCAAACTAGGCTAGTTTGTTGTACAAAACGGCCCCTGAGTCGCCACCGACCCTGAATTCTTGCGGCGAAAGGAGACGCTATGTTCTTGCCGAATTTGAAAGGCCTGCCCCTGCATCGTGTGCTGGTGCGCACGGTCACTGAATTCATCGACGATGAAATGTCGACCTACGCCTCGGCACTGGCCTATCAGATGCTGTTTTCGTTGTTCCCCTTCATTCTGTTCCTGATTGCCTTGATCGGTTTCCTGCACCTGCCGGACTTCTTCTCCTGGTTGCGCCTGCAATCGGAACTGGTGTTGCCGCCCCAGGCGCTGGAGCAGGTCAACCCGGTGATCGACCAGTTGCAGCAATCCAAGGGCGGCCTGCTGTCGGTGGGTATCGTGATTGCCCTGTATACCGCCTCGGCCGGCGTGCGGCTGATGATGAGCGCGATGAACGCCGCTTATGACGTGGTGGAAAAACGCCCGTTGTGGAAACGTTTTCCGCTGTCGATTTTCTACACCATTGGCATCGCCGGCATGCTCCTGGCGGCCGCGGCCTTGATGGTGCTCGGGCCGCAGGTGATGGGCTGGATCGCCGCGCAGGTCGGCCTGGAGGACTTTATCGTCACGGTCTGGACCATCCTGCGCTGGCCGGTGATCGTGATCCTGATGATGGTCGCCGTGGCGCTGATCTATTACGTGATGCCCGACGTGAAGCAGGAGTTCCGCTTCATCACCCCGGGCTCGGTGCTGGCGGTGGTGGTGTGGATCATCGCCTCGTTGGGCTTCGCCTTCTACGTGAAGACCTTTGCAAACTACAACGCCATGTATGGCAGTATCGGAGCGATCATCGTCCTGCTGCTGTACTTCTATATTTCCTCGGCGGTGCTGTTGCTGGGGGCCGAGATGAATGCGGCGATCGAGCACATGTCGTCCGACGGCAAGAACCCTGGAGAAAGGGTGCCCGGCGAGCACGACGAACCCAAACAACACGTATCGGGACTGGGCCGGGACCACTCGCTCAAGCCGACCACTGACGAAGTCTGATCATGATCCGTGAAATCCTCAAAATGGGCGACGAGCGCCTGCTGCGCATCGCGCCATCGGTGCCGCCTGAGATGTTCGACAGCCCCGAGCTGTGGCAACTGATCGACGACATGTTCCAGACCATGGAAAGCGTCGGCGGGGTCGGCCTGGCCGCGCCGCAGATCGGCGTCGACCTGCAACTGGTGATCTTCGGTTTCGAGCACAGCGAGCGTTACCCGCAAGCCGAGGCCGTGCCGCAGACCATCCTGATCAATCCGCTGATCACGCCCTTGAGCCCGGTGCTGGAAGAAGGCTGGGAAGGCTGCCTGTCGGTGCCGGGGCTGCGCGGCGCGGTCGAGCGTTATCAGCACATTCGCTACGAAGGCGTCGACCCCAGGGGCGAACCGATCGTGCGCCTGGCCTCGGGTTTCCACGCACGGGTGGTGCAGCACGAATGCGATCACCTGATCGGCCGCCTGTACCCGTCGCGGATCCGCGACTTCAGCAAATTCGGTTTTACCGAGGTGATGTTCCCCGACCTCGATCCCCACGCCGACGATTGAAACAGACAGCCTGAAACGTCGGTTTCATGGACCTGCCGGAGGCCGGTTTGCCGTTGAGGCGGGCCCGCGCTCCAGGGCCCGCGATCACATCCTGTCGCGGGTCGAGCCGACCAAAGGATCGATGCCCATGGCGATCAGGCTCTTGCTCCTGCGATAACGCTCCAGGCGATCCGCCAGGGCCTGGGGCAGGGCAGGGGCCGTGGTAAAGCCCATGCGTTCGTACAGGGCTTGCAGGTCCGGATGACAGAACAGCCATAGCGGCCCCGGCAGCTGCGCGCGTGACCGTTCGACCAGCATTGCGGCAACGCCCTGGCCGCGATGGGCCGGGTCGACGAACAGCCCGGTCAGCCAGTGGCCCTGGGCGACGGGCGTGAGGTTCAGCCCGGCAATGATCGCTCCCCGTTTCGCCACCCAGGATTGCCCTTCGCCGGCCGCGCGCATCGGCGAGTTGTGGGCGCGATAGAACTTGTTCAGCAGCGGTCGCAGGGTGTCGGCAAGCAGCAGGTATTGGGTGTCGGGCATGGGGTTTCGCAGGGTGGGCCGGGGCAGTGATTATAAAAGTACGAAGTGCGCGGGATAGGTGTATACCAGATGAACGATCCCCTGCGAGTGGAGTGTGCATCATGTCCAAAGGTATGAATGCCAAAAAGACGGCGAAGAAAAAACCCAGCCGGACCGCCGATGAAAAGCGCGCGGACAAGAAAGCCAAGAAGACCGAGCACAATATTTTCGGCCATTGATCCCCTACGAAGCCCGCCCTGCGGGCTTCCTTGTTTTTGCTTCTAAGTAAATAACCGGCAGAGCTGCTGCGGCATCTGCCTCGAGCCTTATGCCGCTTCGGCCGCCAGTGCCGCTTGCACCGCTTCGCGCTGGGCGATTCGCGCCTGGAAACCTGCCAGCGCCGGCCATTGTTCCAGGTCTATGGCGAAGCCGGCGGTCCAGCGCAGCACGGTGAACAGGTAGGCGTCGGCGACACCGAAGGATTCGCCCAGCAGGTAACTCTGCTGCTCCAGCGTGCGGTCCAGCAGCGCCAGGCGCTTGAACAGTTTCTGCCGGATCAGCGCCTGGGTCGCTTCGGGAAACTCGGGGTTGAACAGCCAGCCGAGGCCGCCATGGATCTCGCTGGAGACGAAGTTGAGCATCTCCTGCAACCTCACCCGTTGCCAGCTGCCATTGGCCGGTGCCAGGCCCGCCTGCGGCTTGAGGTCGGCGAGGTATTGCAGGATCGCCGGGCCTTCGGTCAGCACCTGGCCGTCCTCCAGTTCCAGCGCCGCCACATAACCCTTGGGGTTGATCGCCAGGAAGTCGCCGCCGTCGGCCGTGGTTTTATTGCGGTTGTCGACCCGGACCAGGTTGAACGGCAGGGCCAGTTCGCGCAGCACGATATGCGGGGCCAGCGAGCAGGCGTTGGGCGAGAAATACAGGTTCATCGAGGGCTCTCCAGAGGGGGGAGATCAGTGTCATAGTCCGCGCTGCTCTCAGTAAAATTAATCTTTCAGAAAAATCCCATAAGGACAGCTACTGCCATGATGAACCTGATGCACTGGCGCATGCTGGTGGCCGTGGCGGATACCGGCAACATCACCCGCGCCGCCGAGCGGGTCGGCATGACCCAGTCCGGCGCCAGCCAGGCCCTGGCGCTGCTCGAAGACAACCTGGGCGTGCAGCTGTTCACCCGGGAGAACCGCCAGACCCTGCCCACCGCCATTGGCGAACAGGTGGTGGAACAGGCGCGGCTGATGCTCGCGGCGTTGCAGAACATCCGCGACACCGCGGACGCCTGCCGGGACATTCAGCGCGGCACCATTCGCCTGGCGAGTTTCCCCATGGTGCTGGCGACTTTCCTGCCGCCGCTGCTGCGGCGCTTCAAACTGTTGTATCCGGGCATCCAGGTGGTGGCGCTGGAGGTCAGCGACGACGAGGTCGAGGCCTTGCTCGAGGCGCGCTTGATCGATGTCGGGGTGCTGCTCAATCCTGCGCCCGGGCGCAGCGTCGGCCTGCTGGGGCGCGATGCCTGGGTGGCGGTGCTGCCGGCGGGGCATGCCCTGGCGCGCCGTGCTCAGGAACAGGGGGTGACCTTGCAGGAGCTGGTGAGCCAACCCTTCGTGCTGGCTACCGGCGGCTGTTCGGTGAATGCCCGCAGCCTGGCGGTGGATGCCGGCCTGGAGCTGGCGGACGTGCGGGTCGAGGTGCGGGAGTGGAGCAGCGCCTTCACCCTGGTTCGCGAGCAAGTGGGGGTGACCCTGGTGCCGCAGATGACCTTGCCGGAGCAACGCCAGGGCCTGTGCGTGCTGCCGTTGAGCGTGCCGATCCAGCGCACCTTTGCCCTGGTGCTGGCCGAGGGCTGCGAGCCGTCGCCGGCGCTGCGGGCCTTGCTCGACATGCTGGCCCAGGGCTGAGCGCAGCCACTCAAGTCTCCCCATGAAACAGGGTTGCCGTGGGGAACCTGTTTCGACTGGCCGATTAAAGCGCCGCGAGGAACTTGTCGGCGACTTGTTTCTCGACGCCGTTGGCGTCCTTCTCGACTTGCGCCAGCTTCAGCTTGTCCTGGACCCGCTGGGCAATTTCCTGAGCCACCGCCTGCTGTTTCTCCGGTGGCAGGTTTTTCAGGTCTTCCTCGGTAATGCCCATCTCTTCGAGGATGCGGTCGCGCAGGCGCTGCTCGGGGGACTTGCTCATGTAGTCCTTGAACTCATCCAGGGCCGGGCTCTGGATGGCGCTGTTGGCCTGCGCGGTGCTGGCGGTCGGCGGGGTGGCCTGGAGCAGTACGCGGGTCTTGGCGAAGGCCGCCGCGACATTGTCGTTGACCGTGTTGCCGGCCTGCTGCACGGCCTGGGACGCTTGCAGGGTCGCGGTGTTCTGCACGTTCTGCATCAAACCGCTGTACAGCGCGCTGGCGGCCGCGGTGCTCGGGTCCATGTCGGACCGCTGGGTGGGCTGGATCGCCGAGGTTTTCTGGGCACTGACCAACATGATTGGGTACCTGTGTGTAAGGGCTATCGAAGGCTGCGCAGCAATTTGCATGCCGCCACCCTGCAGCGCCCCGGGACGGGGCTCTTTGCCAGGGCTTTGCGCCGATTACCCGGCAAGGCTGGCGGCGCGCGGCGGACAAGCCTTGCCGCTTGCGGCCAGCGACGACCGGTCAACGCTGGGCGATATTCTCCAGGGCCAGGTTGCGGGTACGCGGGCCAAAACGGCCGATGGTGAACATCACGATCAGCATGCTGCCGACAATGAACGCCAGGACCCCGGGCGTGCCGAAGCGGTCGAGGAAAAAGCCGATCAGCAGGCTGCTGAACACCGTCGACAGGCGGCTGAACGAGTAGCAGAAACCCACCGCCCGGGCGCGGATATTGGTGGGGAACAATTCGCTCTGGTAGGAGTGGTAACTGAAGCTCAGCCAGGCGTTGCAGAAGGTGATCATCACCCCGCAGACGATCAGCCCCAGGGCCGTGCTTTGCCAGGCGAACAGGGTGCCGAAGGTCATGGCGCCGAGGGCCGAGCCAACGATCTGCCACTTGTTCTCGAAGCGGTTGGCGAATTTGACGAACAGCAGCGGCCCCAGCGGATAGGCGAGGGTGATGATAAAGGCGTACATCAGGCTGTGGGTGACGCTCACGCCCTGGCCCGAGAGCAGCGCCGGCAGCCAGTTGCCGAAACCGAAGAAACCGATGGCCTGGAACACATGGAACACGATCAGCATCAGCGCCCGGCGCCGATAGGGCGGTTGCCAGATATCGGCGAAACGCCCTGAGCCCTGGACGCCGAGGGCCTCGGGTTGCGGGGTGTCCAGCGGCTTGCCGTGGTCTTTGGCGCAGCGCGCCTCGATGCTGTCCATGATCCGCTCGGCCTCGGCGAAGCGCCCATGCTGGGCCAGCCAGCGCGGCGACTCGGGCAAGCGTGAACGCAACCACCAGATAAACAATGCGAACACCGCGCTGGCCAACACCACCCAGCGCCAGCCGGCGATGCCGAACGGGTCCTGCGGCACCAGCCACCAGGACATCAGCGCCACCGCCGGCACCGAGAGAAACTGCACGAAAAAGGCAAAGGCGAAGGCCGAGCTGCGCATGTGCTTGGGCACCAGCTCGGAGAGGTAGGCGTCGATGGTCACCAGTTCGATGCCCAGGCCGATGCCTACCAGAAAGCGCATGCCGATGATCCCCAGGGCTGAGGTCTGTATGCCCATCAGCACTGTGGCCACGGTGTACCAGATCAGGGCGAAGGTGAAGATCGCCCGGCGCCCGAAGCGGTCGGCGATCGGGCTCAGCAGGCTGGCGCCGAGGAACAGTCCGAGAAAGGTCGCCGAGGCGAAGGCCGCCTGGTCGGAGAAACCGAACACGCCCTGACTGCCGGTGGCGAAGATCCCGTCGCGGATCAGGCCAGGGCTGATATAGGCGGTCTGGAACAGGTCATACAGCTCGAAGAAACCGCCAATCGACAGCAGCGCCACCAGGCGCCAGACGGTGGCGACGGCGGGCAGGCGATCGACGCGGGCGGAGATATCGGCGGCGCGGACCGGGTCGAGGCCGTCGGTAGCGACAGTAGGGGTGAGGGACGACATGGGCGGGATTCCAGGTTTCGGTGAAGAGGAATCTTAGCTGGCTAACGGAAATCAATGATTGTGAATGCGGGGTCGGAAGCCGGGCTGTGCGCTGATTTATTGTCGTATTCCGTTACATTTTGGCGGTTTGTGCCGCAGCATCAACCAAAGCGGCATCCAGCTCCTACAGAAGAAAAAGACGACTCAGGGAATGCCATTGCGTCCATGCAGCAGGAAGGCCGGGCGTTCGCTGAGCCGTGCGTAGTAGGCGGCGACGGCGGGGAAGTTGGGGCGCTCCATGGGCGTCATCATCCAGCGATGCACCGACAGCCCGAGGACGATATCGGCCAGGCTGAACTGCTCGCCGAGCACATAGTCGCCGCTGTTCGCCAGTTGCTGTTCGAGCAGGGCCATCTTGGCGTTCCAGCCGCGAAGGCCGGCGGTGATCCGTTGCGGGTCCTGAAAGTCCGGGTTCTGCCGGACCAGGGCGACGAAGGCGTAGCTCCACGCCGGATTGAGCTCCGTGGCCTGCCAGTCTATCCACTGCTCCACCAACGCCCGGGCCCGGGGTTCGCCGGGCAGCAGCCGTTGCCCGGCGACCTTGCCGGTCAGGTACCGGCAAATACTGTTGGACTCCCAGAGCGCGCCGGCGTCATCGATCAGCACCGGCACCTGGGCGTTGGGGTTGAGCCGGAGAAACTCCGGCGTGTGGGTCGACTGGAAGCCGCTGCCCCAATCCTCGCGTTCGTAGGGCAGGCCCAGTTCCTCGCAGGTCCACAGCACTTTTCGGACGTTGATCGACGAGGCTTTACCGAGAATTCTCAGGGTTCCCATGCAAGCTTTCCTTGGCGGGTGAAGGGCCCTGGAAATCTAACAGCGGCGCCGCTCTTGGGCGATACCGATTTGCACTCTGGCCTCAGACCGGGTCCGGCAGCGCCGACGCCGGCAGGCCAAAGACCCGGTCGAACAGCCAGTTGAAGACGAAGGTGTAGCAGGGGATGAACAGGATCAGCGCCAGGTCCAGCAGGAAGGCCTGCACCAGGCTGATGTTCATCCACCAGGCGATCAACGGAATCAGGAACAGGATCAGCGTCAGCTGGAAACCCACGGCATGGGCGATCCGCCGCTTGACCGTGCGGGTCCGTGAGACCTGGCGGCTTTCCCAACGCTCGAACAGGCTGGTGTAGATGAAGTTCCAGGTCACCGCGATGCTGGTGATCACCACCGCCAGCGGGCCGGTGCTGCTCGGCGAGGTGCCGGACAGCAAGGCCAGGCCCAGGGCCGAGAAGGTCATGCCGAACACCTCGAACAGTGACACGTAAACCAGTTTGCGCTTGATGCCTTGCATGTTTTTTCCTCCGCGTTCGTTGGCCCGGGCCGCTCCTTTTGCAGGAAGGGCTGGCGAATGCGGCGCAAGATAGCTTCAATGTGCCTGACAGAAAAAGTCAGTAGCTTTCAGGTTTACTGATAGGTCGACATCCTAGACAGGCGTCTGCATGAATTTCTCCAGCGACAGCATCCAGTTGTTTCTCGCCGTGCTCGAGCGCGGTTCGTTTTCCGCGGCGGCCCGGGCCCTGGGCAAGGTGCCGTCGGCGGTGAGCATGGGTATCGCCAACCTCGAGGCGGAGCTGGGTTACCCCCTGTTCGATCGCAGCCATCGCGAGCCGGTGCCCACCGCCATGGCCAATGCCCTGGCGCCGCACGCGC
The DNA here is from genome assembly GCF_900115645.1 of Pseudomonas sp. NFPP07. Taxonomy (NCBI): domain Bacteria; kingdom Pseudomonadati; phylum Pseudomonadota; class Gammaproteobacteria; order Pseudomonadales; family Pseudomonadaceae; genus Pseudomonas; species Pseudomonas sp. NFPP07. The sequence goes on along the minus strand of NZ_FOXG01000001.1, from coordinate 447,204 downwards.
GGCTGATCGCCGAGCAGCTCAAGCACCTGCAGGTGCATGCGGTGGAGTTGTCCCTGGGGTTGGAAAGCCGGCTGTCCATCGGCGTGGTCGAGGACATCGACAAGTCCCGGGTGCTGGCGGCGATCAAGCTGATCGCCGAGCGTCATCCGTTGCTCGACATCGAGGTGCTGAGCGCGCCCCAGGACGATCTGTTGCAGCTGCTGCACAGTGGTCGGGTCGCGGTCGGCGTGGCCTTCGCCGGGCTCAGCCTGAACGTGCTGGAGTATTTCCAGTACGTCGGCAGCGAGCGGATGATCGCTTGCATTTCCGCGCGCCATCCGTTACCCGAGGCGCCGGACGCCACCCTCTATCTGGAAGAGCTGGTCAACGTGCGTCAGGTGGTGGTTGCCAGCCGCGATTTGCCGATCCGCGACACCCGGCCGCTGATCGCCGAGTCCTACTGGCGCACCGACAGCCTGGCCATGGCCCTGGACATGGTCGAGTCCGGCATTGGCTGGGGCAATTTCCCGCTATCGGTGATCGCGCCCTTGCTCCAGGCCGGAAGGCTCAAGCGCCTGACCTTCAAGAACATCGACAACGGCCTGCTGCTGCCGGTGCACGCGGTCTGGCTGAAGAACCAGCCCCTGCAAAAGGCCGCCCAGGCTTTTGTGCAGTTGCTGGGTGGGCAGGACCCGGCGCAGGCCCCGCAGGTTCATGCCGAGGTGAGGCCGTAAGCCTGTCCGCTTATGGGGCCGGGCGGGTGGCGTCGTGCTGCTCGCTGCCCAGCGCCTGGTGACGCAGCCAGTCGAGCAAGCGGGCGACGGGCGAGTCCGGGTCGACTGCCTCGGGCGACAACAAATAGTAGGCGCTGCCGTCGGCGATAAAACCGAAAGGCGCGACCAGCAGGCCCGACTCCAGGTCGTCGCGCACCAGTTGCCAGGGCGCGATGGCCAGCCCCAACCCAGCCACCGCCGCTTGCAGGCTGAAGTAGAAATGCTCGAAGACCTGCTCCGTGCCCGGCGCCTGTTGCATTCCCTTGAGGGTCAACCATTGCTCCCAGGCCGCTGCCCGGGTCGCGCTGTGCAGGCGTGGCGCCGTATCCGATAGCCGTACTCTGCCGCTTGCGTCGCGGGTCCAGCCGACGGCCTGGTCCGGGCGACACACCGGGCCGATGGCTTCATCGAACAGCCACTGCGCATGGGTGTGGGGCGGCCAGGGAAAGTCGTTGCGGCGGATCGCCAGGTCGATGCCTTGAGCAAAGGCGAAGGGTCCGCCGCCGGCCACCAGTTGCAGGGGGATATCCGGATGAGCGGCGAAGAAGGCCGGGATCCGTGGAATCAACCAGCGCATCAGCAGGGTCGGTTCGCAGGACAGCACCAGGGCCGCGGCCTTGTCCGGCGTTCGCAGTTTGCGGGCGGCGGCGTCGATCAGGTCGAAGGCATGCTCCACGCTGTGCAGCAATTCGCGGCCGGCCTCGGTGAGAAAGACCCGATGGCTGCGGCGCTCGAACAGCCGTGTGCCGAGGTCTTCTTCCAGGGTGCGGACGGCACGGCTGATGGCACCGTGGGTCAGGTGCAGGGCTTCGCCGGCGCGGGTGAAGCTCTCCAGACGGGCGGCGGTCTCGAAACAGCGCAGGGCGCTCAGGGGCGGCAGGCGGCGATGGCTTGTCTGTGAGTTTTTATCACCGGGAATGTCAGTTTTCATCGTTCGCTCTGTGACGGTTCGTGCCCATAAAGTATGGGCCGGATTCTATAGCGAAGGTGCTTGAAAATGACTGAACTGTTAGTAGTAATCACCATCACCATCCTGGCAGTGCTCAGCCCGGGGCCGGATTTCGCCATGGTCACGCGTAACAGCCTGGTGCTGTCGCGTCGGCACGGGGTGTTCACGGCGCTGGGGATCGGGCTCGGGGTGATGCTGCATATCGGCTACACGCTGTTGGGCGTCGGCCTGCTGGTCAAGGAATCGCTGCTGCTGTTCAGCGTGCTGAAAATCGCCGGGGCGCTGTACCTGGTTTATCTCGGTATCGGCATGCTGCGCAGCCGCGCGGTCGAGGAAGAGGTAACGGTCGATGCGCCGCGGGTCTCGGCGTGGGCGGCGTTGCGTACGGGTTTTTTGACCAATGCGCTGAACCCCAAGACCATGATTTTCGTGGTCAGCCTGTTCATGCAGGTGATGCAGCCAGGTACCGCGCCGGGTGTGCAGATCGGCTATGGCGCGATCATTGTCCTGGCCCATGTGCTGTGGTTCGTGGCGGTGGCGCTGTTCTTTTCGGCGCCGGGCATCCGGGCCCGGCTCATGGCTTACAAGCGGCGTATCGACCAGTTGTTCGGCGTTCTGCTGGTGGGCTTCGGCGTGTTGCTCAGCGCCCTGAGCCTGCGTTCCTGAACGCGGCTCAGGTGCTCTCGCGCACCATCAGCTCGAAGCCCATGTCCACCACCGGCTTGGCCACGCTGTTGCCGGCCATCAGGGTCAGCAGCTGTTCCGCGGCGCGGCGGCCGATGGCTTCGCGCGGGGTGCTGATGCTGCTCAGGCGCGGCACCATGTGCGCCGAGGCGGGCAGGTCGTTGAAGCCCATCACCGCCACTTGCTCGGGGATCCTGATGCCGCAGCGCATGGCTTCCAGCAGGGCGCCGTGGGCCAGGTCGTCGTTGCCGAAGAAGATCGCGTCGACGTCCGGGTAGCTGTGCATCAGTTGCAGGAAGAGTTCGCCGCCTAGGCCCACCGACGAGGGGCGGGGGGTGAGGACTTCCAGTTTCGGGTCGTAGAGGCCGGCTTTCTCCAGGCCGCGGCGGAAACCTTCGCCGCGCATCAGGGTGCGCTGATCGAGCTGGGCACCGATATAGGCCAGGCGCTTGCGCCCGCGGGAGATCAGGTGCTCGGCGGCGGTTTCCCCGGCGTTGTGCTGGGAGAAGCCCACGCAGTTCAGGCCGGCCTCGGGGTTGAGGTCCATCATGTAGACGCAGGGGACGTTGCTGGCTTCGACCATCCGTCGGGCGCTTTCGGTCCGGTCGAAGCCGGTCAGCAGCAAACCGCGGGGCTGGTAGGCCATGTAGTTGCGCAGCAGGTTTTCTTCTTCGTCGGGGGAATAGTGGTAGTTGCCGATCAGCACTTCGAAGCCCTTGGGCCGCAGAACCTGATGAATGGCTTCCAGGGTATCGATGAACAGCAGGTTGGACAGCGACGGCACCAGCACCACCACCGAATGGCTCTGGGCCGAGGCCAGGGCGCGGGCGGCGGGGTTGACCACATAGTTGAGTTCGCGGGCGGCCTTTTGCACCTTTTCCACCAGTTCGGTGGCCACCGTGTCGATGCCGCGCAGCGCTCGCGAGGCAGTGATCGGGCTGACGCCGGCCAGGCGCGCGACTTCGTTGAGGGTAGGGCGCCCCGTGGTGCGGGTATTTTTATCGTTCTTGGAGGAGGTCATCAGACGGCTTGCCAAACAAAATTCAAGTCACTAAGGTAGCGCTGTCTCGAAACAGCTGCAATGCGTGAGCGCGGTCGGCCTGACCCGCACTCTTTGGTTTCGCGGCCTATATACGCGGCAACCCACAAAAATGACAAGAAGGCGTCGGCAGAAACTATTTTTGCACTAGAGTTTCGAAGAGCGAAGGTAGCGCTGTCTGCGCGCTGAGGTGTTTCATGAGTCAACCCATCACCGCCCTGGTCATCATGGGCGTTGCCGGCTGCGGCAAGTCCAGCGTCAGTGAAGCGCTGTGCCAGCGCAGCGGCGCCACGGCCATTGAAGGCGATACGTTCCACCCTGCCGCCAATATCGCCAAGATGAGTGCCGGTATTCCCCTGAACGACGACGACCGTGCCGGCTGGCTCGACAGCCTGTGCGACGAGTTGCGTCGCGCCCTGGCCGCCGGACAACGTCCGGTGCTGACCTGCTCGGCGCTCAAGCGCAAGTACCGCGACCGCCTGCGCAGCGCCACGCCCGGCCTGGGCTTCGTTTTCCTGCAATTGACACCACAGGTGGCCGCCGATCGCGTGGCCCACCGTCCGGGGCATTTCATGCCTTCGACCCTGATCGACAGTCAGTTCGCGACCCTCGAATCTCCCGTGGGCGAACCCCTGACCCTGGCATTGGACGCCACCATCCACAGCGTTGACCGGCTGGCCGAACAGGCCCATGGCTGGTGGCTGGAGCACGGGCTGGACTCACCCCGATAAGCTTCGGTTCACCTGGATAGCGCTATCCCACTCGGCTCACGTTTTTAACGCTTGAATAAAAACAACAAACCGGAGGCAACCCCATGTTTGGCATGTCCCAAGAGACCTATCTGCTGGTAGACGCAGTGGTCACCATTATCGGGCTGATCGTGCTGATCACCCGATTCAAGCTGCATCCCTTCATCGCCCTGACCATCGCCGCGGGTTTCCTCGGCCTGACGTCGGGCATGCCGGTGGACAAGATCATCAAGGCGTTCCAGGACGGCTTCGGTGGGGTACTCGGTTTCGTCGGGATCATCCTCGCGCTGGGCACCATGCTCGGCAAAATGATGGCCGAATCCGGCGGCGCGGATCAGATCGCCCAGACCCTGATCCGCTCGTTCGGCAAGGAGCGGGTGCAGTGGGCGATGATGTTCGCCGCCTTCCTGGTGGGTATCCCGCTGTTCTTCGAGATCGGCTTCGTGCTGCTGATCCCGCTGGTGTTCATCGTCGCCCGGCGCACCGGCGTGTCGATCATCAAGATCGGTATCCCGTTGCTGGCCGGCCTGTCCGCGGTGCACGGCCTGGTGCCGCCGCATCCGGGCCCGCTGCTGGCCATTGGCGTGTTCGGCGCCGACATCGGCAAGACCATTCTCTACGGCCTGATCGTGGCCCTGCCGACCGCGATCATCGCCGGTCCGATCTACGGCACCTTCATCGCCAAGCACATCCCGGGTCATCCGAACCAGGAACTGGTCGACCAGCTGGCGCGCGAAAACACCTCGGCCAACCTGCCGAGCTTCAGCGTGACCCTGCTGACCGTGCTGCTGCCGGTGTTCCTGATGCTGCTCAAGACCTTCGCCGACGTGGCCTTCCCGGACGGGCATTTCTTCCGTATCTGGATGGACATGATCGGTCACCCGATCAGCGCGCTGCTGCTGGCCTTGCTGCTGTCGCTCTACACCTTCGGTTCGCGCCAGGGCATCGGCTCCAAGCAGATCCTCAAGCTGCTCGACGCCAGCCTGGCGCCGACCGCGGCAATCATCCTGATCATCGGTGCCGGCGGTGGCTTCAAGCAGATGCTGGTGACCAGCGGCGTGGGTGACGTAATCGGCCACATGGCGGTCAACGCGCAGATCTCGCCGATCCTGTTGGCGTGGCTGGTGGCGGCGGTGATCCGGATCGCCACCGGTTCGGCGACCGTGGCGACCATCACCGGCGCGGGCATCGTGGTACCGGTGGTCGGCATGATCCCTGGGGTCAACCGCGAGCTGCTGGTGCTGGCCACCGGCGCCGGTTCGCTGATCCTGTCCCACGTCAACGACGCCGGTTTCTGGCTGGTGAAGCAGTACTTCAACATGACCGTGGCGGAAACCTTCAAGACCTGGACCGCGATGGAAACCATCCTTTCGGTGGTGGGCCTGATCTTTATCCTGCTGCTGTCGCTGGTGGTGTGACCCGAACCCTGTAGCCGCTGCCGAAGGCTGCGATCGGCCGGTACGGCCGTAGCGATCTTGCAATCGCTGAAGGCCCTTCGGTCCTTATCGCAGCCTGCGGCAGCGGCTACAGGGGCGGCAGACAGACACAAAAAAACCGCATCGCTGCGGTTTTTTTGTGCCTGCTTGTTTGTCGGCGTATATCAGCCTTTCTGCACCAGGCCATCGGCGCGGAACATGCCGCGGATGCCGCGCACGGCCTGGCGGATACGGTCCTGGTTTTCGATCAGGGCGAAGCGCACATGGTCGTCGCCGTACTCACCGAAACCCACGCCCGGTGAGACGCAGACCTTGGCCTCGGCCAGCAGCTTCTTGGCGAACTCCAGCGAGCCCAGGTGCGCGTAGGCTTCGGGAATCTTCGCCCAGACGTACATCGAGGCCTTGGGATTCTCGACCATCCAGCCCAGCTCATGCAGGCCCTTGACCAGCACATTGCGGCGCTGGCGGTACTGCTCGGCGATGTCTTTCACGCACTGCTGGTCGCCTTCCAGCGCAGCGATGGCCGCCACCTGCAGCGGGGTGAAGGTGCCGTAGTCGTGGTAGCTCTTGATCCGCGCCAGGGCATTGACCAGCTCCGGGTTGCCGACCATGAAACCGATGCGCCAGCCGGCCATGTTGTAGCTCTTGGACAGGGTGAAGAACTCCACCGCGATATCCTTGGCGCCCGGCACCTGCATGATCGACGGGGCTTTCCAGCCGTCGTAGACGATGTCGGCGTAGGCCAGGTCGTGGATCACCAGCACGTCGTACTGCTTGGCCAGGGCGATCACCCGCTCGAAGAAGTCCAGCTCGACGCACTGCGCGGTCGGGTTGGACGGGAAGCCAAGGATCATCATCTTCGGTTTCGGGATCGAGCCGCGGATGGCCCGCTCCAGTTCGTCGAAGAAATCCACGCCTGGCACCAGCGGCACCGAACGCACCTGGGCGCCGGCGATCACTGCGCCGTAGATATGGATCGGGTAGCTCGGGTTGGGCACCAGCACGGTGTCGCCCTGGTCCAGGGTGGCGAGCATCAGGTGCGCCAGGCCTTCCTTGGAACCGATGGTGACGATGGCTTCGCTTTCCGGGTCGATATCGACCTCGTAGCGATCCTTGTACCAGCGCGAAATGGCCCGGCGCAGACGCGGAATACCCTTGGAGGTGGAGTAGCCGTGGGTGTCTTCGCGCTGGGCGACGGTGACCAGTTTCTCGACGATGTGCGGCGGAGTCGCCCCGTCGGGGTTACCCATGCTCAAGTCGATGATGTCTTCGCCGCGCCGACGCGCAGCCATCTTCAGCTCGGCAGTGATATTGAATACGTAAGGGGGGAGTCGATCTATGCGCGCAAAGCGGCGCGGCGAACCTTGTTCGGCCATTGTTGCCTCGGAGTACGTGAGCGCCCGGAACCGTCCGAGCGACGTCGGCCACTGCGGTGGCCTGGGGGCAGACGATAAGGGCTGTGGCGCCAGGCTGTCCAGAGGGGCGCGGCAACTATTTTTTTGCCGGCAGCGGCATTGCCTGGACAGGGATTTGCATCATGCAGGCTGGATTCGCAGCCCGCGCATTGTGTTTGCCGGGCCCTCCCGCGTTAAATACCCCCCACTCGAACAACCGCATCGAACAGGATGAATGATGGAGTTTACCAGCGGCTTTCTGCTGAGCCTTTCGCTGTGCCTGGACATAGGCGTGGCCAATATCGCGATGATTACCCTGGCCATGCAGCGTGGTTATTTCCAGGGTTTTTGCCTGGGCCTGGGCACCTGTGTCGGTGACCTGGTCTACGCCGTGCTGGCGCTGGCCGGCATGACCGTGCTGCTGCAGTACGAAGCGGTGCGTTGGGTGCTGTGGATCGGCGGGTCGGCGCTGCTGGTGTACTTCGCGGCGAAGATGATCTATTCGGCGATCCACCACAGCGCGGTGCTGGCCGAGGCCGGGGAGGTGGACAACGGTTCGCCGCGCAAGGAGTTTTTCCGCGGCATCTTCCTGGCCATGTCGTCCCCCAGCGCGATCCTCTGGTTCGCCGCGGTGGGCGGTACCCTGATTGCCCGTTCCGGCGGCGGTGACCTGCTCAGCTCCGGGCTGTTCCTCAGCGGTTTCTTCTGCGCCGGGCTGGCCTGGGTCGTGGGCCTGTGCTTTGCCGCGACCCAGGGCGGCAAGCTGTTGGGCGACAAGTTGTTGCGCTACTCCTACCTGGCATCTGCGGCGATCTTCTGCTATTTCGCGGTCTACGTGATCCTTTCCGGTTACCAGGAATTCATCGTCGGCGCGGCGGTCGCGGAGCTTCCCGCGCTCTGACCCAGCGATTCGGGTTTGGCCTCTATACTCCCTGCCGAACCCATTTTTCAGGCAGGAGTCGCATCATGGATGAGCAAAAACAGGTCAGCGGGCCGGTGCCGCGTTTCGAGAAGGGGCGCTTTCTGCTGATCGCCGGTCTGGGCGGGCGTTTCACTCCCGAGACGACGCAGGGCATTCCTGAACTCTGGGAACGCTTCATTCCCCATATCGGCAAGGTTCCCGGCCAGGTCGGGGAGGAGACCTACGGCCTCTGCTGCAACCCCGACGGCAAGGGCGGGTTCGAATACATCGCCGGGGTCGAAATCAGCAAACTCGATGATTTGCCCGAGCTGTACCGATGGGTCGAGGTGCCGCCGCAGCACTACGCGGTGTTCGAGCACCAGGGGCCGCTGGCGAGCCTGCCGCAGACCTTCCAGTACATCTGGAAAACCTGGCTGCCGCAGTCCGGGCGCGAAGCCGCCGATGCGCCGGAGTTCGAGCGCTACAGCGCCGACTTCAACCCCGACACCGGCCAGGGCGTGCTGGAAATCTGGCTGCCGCTCAAGGAACAGTGAGCCGCGCCGCGAGTACCGGCCGGGCCCGCGGTGGGCCCGGTCATTTGCCTTTGTTCGGCCGGCGGGCGCGCCACAGATCGATGGACAGGGTGACAAAACCGAACGCACTGATACCGAACAGCACCAGCAAACCGATCTGAACATTGCTCATGGCGACTTCCGTACTCGACCAGGATGGGATTGATTGAGCCCTGATAAATAACCCGGTCGGTGCGCGGATGACAGCGACTCTACGCAGGTTTTACGGGCTTGCCGTCATTCGATATGCAAGCCTTATTACTTTATGATCGGCGGCATTTTCCATAGCCGATCTGTTCCCCATGACCTTATCCAGCCTGTTGATCCGTCAGGTCGCCGCCGCTGACCTGGACCGCTGCTTCGCCATCGAAACCCTGGCCTACGAAGGCGACGAAGCCGCCACCCGGGAAAAGATCGCCACCCGCATCGCCACCTGGCCCGAGGGCTTCATCGTCGCCGAAGGGGAGGGCGTGGTGGCCGGCTTCATCAATTCCGGAGCGGCCTTCGAGGTCGAGATGGCCGACGAGGCCTTCAAGGAACTGATCGGCCACGACCCGGCCGGGCCCCATGTGGTGATCATGTCGGTGGTGGTGCATCCGGACTATCAGGGCCAGGGTGTTTCCCGGCGTCTGCTGGAGGCCTTTATCGAGCGCATGCGCGGCCTGGGCAAGGCCAGCATCAACCTGATGTGCAAGGAGCGGCATGTGCCCTTGTACGAGCGCTTCGGCTTCGTCTACCTCAAGGCTTCGGCGTCGGACCATGGCGGCATGGCCTGGCACGAGATGGTGCTGAAACTGTGAGGTCGTAACGCCACGGCGCAGGAGCCAGGCTTGCCCGCGAAAAGGGCGCCGCGGTCTGGCCGATGTACCGCGTCAGCCTTCATTGCGAGCAAGCTTCGCTCCTGCAGGGCCTTCAATACAGGCTGTTGCGCACCCGTTCCGGCATTTCCCGGTCGTAGCGGTCGGCGTCGAACTGGCCGTCGCAGAGGCGCTTGAGGATGGCGCCGGCCGAGGGCAGGGCCGAGCGTTCCAGGTAGTGCTCGGGGTTCCACAGGTCGGAGCGCACGATGGCCTTGGAGCAGTGGAAGTAGGCCGCCTCGACGTCTACCAGGATCACCGTGCGCGCCGGCTTGCCATTCACCGCGAAGCTGTCCAGCAGCGCCGGCTCGGCCGAGATCCGCGCCCGGCCATTGACCCGCAGGGTCTCGCCGATGCCCGGAATGATGAACAGCAGGGCCACCCGCGGGTCGCTGACGATATTGCGCAGGCTGTCGATGCGGTTGTTGCCCGGGCGGTCGGGCAGGGCCAGGGTGCGCTCGTCGATGATCCGCACGAAACCCGGGGTATCGCCGCGGGGCGAGCCGTCCATGCCGCCTGGGCCGACGGTGCTCAGGATCACCAGCGGCGAGGCGCGCACCATGGCCTGGTAGTCCGGGTTGAGGAAGGGGATTTCCTTGCGCACGGCGCGCTCAATGGGCTGGCCGTAGATTGCTTCCAGTTGCTCGAGGGTGGTCAGCATCATGCTTCTCCTGGGTAACGTCAGAACATCAGGGCCAGACGGCGTTCATAGCCGATGCGGCCCCTGTAGGCCTCGCCGCTGTCGACCCAGCCTTGCTTCAGGTAGAGGCTGAAGGCCGCTGCATTGTCCGTGTCCACCGACAGCATCAGCCCCTTGATCTCTGGCCACGCCTGGCGCGCGGCGGCGGGCAGGGCTTGCAGGCAGGCCCGGCCGTAGCCCTGGCCCTGGACCCGGTGATCGACCTGCAAGGCATGCAGGGTGGCGGTGTCGGGGTCGGCCCAGTGAGGCAGGAACGGCGGGCGCTTGAGCAGCAGGAAGGCCACCGGGACCTCGTCGGCCAGCAGGGCGAAGCCCTTGATCCCGGGCTCCGGCGCCTTGAGCAGGGTATGCAGCGCGGTGTAGATATCGCCGGAATAATGCTTCTGCCGCGGGTGCACTTCGAGCGCGTCGAGCTGCTGCAATTGCCTGGCGTCGAGCTGTTCGTAGGGCACGAGTCGGGTGGTCACTGGGCTGTCCATATCCGGGCACTGAGGGGGCTGGGTAAGTGGCGATTCTAGCGATTTTGCCCAGGGTTCCGGTTTTTTTTCCTGGCCCTGTCGATTTGCCAGGCGGCCAGACGACTAAGGGTGTCTTCACGATTTAACGGTCGCCTGCGGCGGCCACCTTGAGCCCGTATCACTCAATCGCAAGGAGAATCGCCATGAACGCCCAAACCACCGAAAGCGAAATCCGCAGCCTGATCGACGCCTGGCGCCAGGCCGTGATGGCCAAGGACATCGAGCGCATCGTCAGCTATTACGCCGACGACATCACCGCGTTCGACGCCGTGGCCGCGTTGCAATTCAAGGGCAAGCAAGCCTACCGCGCGCACTGGAAGGCCTGCATGGAGTTCTGCCCCGGCCCGGGCATCTTCGACTTCGAGCAACTGCACATAGTCGGCGCCAGCGACAGCGCCTTCGCCCACTGGCTGGCCCACTGCGGCGGCACCGACGACAAGGGCGAGAGCAAGGCCTGCTGGATGCGCGTGACCGCCGGTTACCAGCGCCTGGGCGGCCAGTGGAAAGTGGTCCACGAACACTGGTCGGCGCCGTTCGACATGCAGAGCGGCACCGCCTTGTTCGACCTGCAACCCTGATCGTCGGGTTTTTCGCCAAAGCCTGAAACTGCAGCCATAGTTGATCAGCCCGATCGAGGAGAGCCCCATGAAATACCTATGCCTGGTCTACAGCGACGAACAGCTGTTGCACAGCCTGCCGGAGAGCCCGAAGGACGCCGAGTGCATGGCGTACGCCGAGTCGGTGCAGGGCAGCGGCCGGATGCTCGCCGCCGAGGCCCTGGAGTCGGTGCAGACCGCGACCACGGTGCGCATGCGCGGCGGCCGGCTGTCGATCACCGACGGCCCGTTCGCCGAAACCAAGGAACAGTTGGCCGGGTTCTACCTGATCGATGCCAAGGACCTCAACGAAGCCATCCAGGTCGCCGGCAACATTCCGGCGGCCCGGGTCGGCAGCGTCGAGGTACGCCCGGTGCGTGAGTTGAATCCCTGATCGCCACCCTGGAAAACGAGCCCTGGAAAAACAAGCATAAGCAGGAGTTTCGCAATGACCGAGCACTGCGTGGGCCGTGCGCCCGCCCAATATGAGTTGTCCATCAGCCGCCTGATCGATGCGCCGCCCGGCAAGCTGTTCCGTGCCTGGACCGAACCGCAGTTGCTGGTGCAATGGTGGGGACCCCACGGCATGACCACCCCCGAGTGTGAAATGGACTTGTGGGTCGGCGGCCAGTTTCGCACCCTGATGCGCGCCCCGGACGGCAACGAATACCCGACCATGGGCGTGTTCCTGGAGATCGTCGCGCCGCGGCGGCTGGTGTTCACCGATGCCTTCCTGCCGGGCTGGATTCCTTCGGACAAGGCCTTCATGAGCGCTGAGGTGACCTTCGACGACCTGGATGGCAAGACCCTCTACACCGCCCGCGCCATGCACTGGAGCGAAGAGGATCGCCAGGCCCATGAAGCCATGGGTTTTCACGAGGGCTGGGGGCAGAGCCTGGATCGCCTGGAAAGCCTGGTGACCCGAGGCATGCCGGACTGATGCCGGCGGTGGCGCAAGACAGCGTCAAGGCGCTGGTGGAGACGGTCTACCGCAACGAGTCGCGGCGGATCCTGGCGACCCTGATTCGCCTGCTGGGGGATTTCGACCTCGCCGAAGAAGCCTTGCACGAGGCGTTCTTCGTCGCGGTCGAACGCTGGCAGCGCGACGGCGTACCGGACAACCCGCGGGCCTGGCTGGTGTCGGCCGGGCGTTTCAAGGCCATCGACGGCTTGCGTCGGCGGGCGCGTTTCGCCGCGTCCCAGGCGGCGCTGGTCAGCCAGCTCGAAGAGCTGGAGCAGGCAGACTGGAGCGAGGAAGACCTGGAAGACGACCGCCTGCGCCTGATCTTCACCTGCTGTCACCCGGCGTTGGCGGCGGATGCCCAGGTGCCGCTGACGTTGCGGGAGATCTGCGACCTGACCACCGAGGAAATCGCCCGGGCCTTTCTCTCGGCGCCGGCCACCATCGCCCAGCGCATCGTGCGCGCCAAGGCCAAGATCCGCGATGCGCACATCCCTTATCAGGTGCCGTCCCTGGGCGAACTGCCCGAGCGCCTGGACAGTGTGTTGCGGGTGATTTACCTGGTATTCAACGAAGGCTATTCGGCGTCGATGGGCGCCGAGCTGACCCGCGAAGACCTGACCCATGAGGCGATCCGCCTCGGCCGCCTGTTGCTGGAACTGCTGCCGGAACCCGAAGTGATGGGCCTGCTGGCCTTGATGCTGTTGCATGAGTCGCGGCGCCTGGCGCGAACCTCGGCCACCGGGGAGCTGGTGCTGCTGGACGAGCAGGACCGCTCGCTGTGGGACCGCGAATTGATCGCCGAAGGCTGCGCCCTGGTGGAGCACGCCCTGGGCACCCGCCGTTTCGGCCCGTACTGCCTGCAGGCGGCGATCGCCGCGGTGCATGCCGAGGCGGCGACCGCCGGGGAAACCGACTGGCAGCAGATCGTCGGCCTGTATGACGTGCTGTTGCGCGCCATGCCCTCGCCGGTGATCGAACTCAATCGCGCAGTCGCCATCGCCCAGCGGGACGGACCGCTGGCTGGCCTGGAGCGGGTCGAGGCGATCCTGGCCCGGGGCGAGTTGCAGGATTACCACCTGGCCCATTCGGCGCGGGCCGAGTTCTGCCGGCAATTGGGCCGGATCGAACCGGCACGGGAAGCCTATCTGCGCGCCCTGGAACTGACCCGACAGGAACCGGAGCGGCGTTTTATCGAGAGCAAGCTCGAAGCTCTGAAAACCCTCTGAACGCCTGCCGATCCGAAGACTGTGGTCGGCCGAGCGGTCGTGGTCTATTGACGATTGCTGAAGGCCTTCGGCCTTATCGCAGCCTGCGGCAGCGGCTACAGGGATTGTGGCGCGAGCAGGGGGCCGGGACCGAGCTCTGCAACGTCGCAATGATGCGCTTTTCTTCAGATCAGCCGAACCCTGTTGGCCTTATCGCAGCCTACGGCAGCGGCTACAGGGATTGTGACGCGAGGAGGGGCCGGGAGCGACTCCGGAAACGTCGCAACGATGCGCTTTTCTTCAGATCAGCCGAGCCCTGTAGCCGCTGCCGCAGGCTGCGATCGGGCGCGGAGCGGCCGCCAGCGGGGCGAGCCTCTGCAAAAAACGCTTATTCCAGCATCCGCCCCAGCAACCAGCTGCCCGCCGGACCTGGCGGGTGCAGGCGCGACCACAGGGCATCGACCGCCACGTTGCGCGGCCAGCCACGGGCATCGAGTTCCACCAGGCTGTCGGCGCCGAAACGCTCCACCAGCCAGCGCGGCAGGGGCGCCCAGCCAAAGCCGCCCTGGGCCATTTCCAGCAGCATCAGGTAGCTCGGCGCCGACCACACCCGGCCCCGGGCCCGGCTGTCGTAGGGGTTGACGATGGTCGCCAGGCGCAGCTCGCGGTGCTGTTGCAGGCGCGCCTGATCGATATTTTTCAGTGCCGCCAAGGGGTGGTTGCGCGACACGAACAGGGCGATTTCGGTGCGCTCGTCCACCGTCGAATGGTCGAGGTCCGCCGGGTATTCGGGCTGCATCTCGGCAAAGGCGATCTGTGCCCGACCGCGCTGGACCAGCTCGATCAGGTCGTCGCATTCGGCGATCAGGCATTCCAGTTCCAGGTCCGGGTAGCGTTGTTCGAAGGCGCTCAGCGAGGTCTCGAAACGATCCGATTGATAGGTGTCGGACAAGGCCACCGTGAGCTTGGCTTCCACGCCCTGGGCCAGCTGGCTGGCGGCCATTTCCAGGCGGCTGGTGGCGGCCAGGATGTCTTCGGCCCGCTGCAGCATGACGTGGCCTTGCGGGGTGAGGGCGGGCTTGCGGCTGCTGCGGTCGAACAGCTGCAGGTCGAGGTCGATCTCCAGGCTCGCCACCGCCGCGCTGATGGTCGACTGGCTCTTGCCGAGCTTGCGCGCGGCCGCGGAAAACGAGCCTTGGGTGGCCGCCTGGACAAAGGCCAGCAGTACTTCGTGTGAGGCCATGAACTATCGCCTTGCTCGATGGTTAATGATTATGAAGTATCGGAACCTAAGGTGATCATGGCAACCACATTCACTTGCGGGAGCCAGATCATGAGCAGCACCAAGTCCTTGACCGAGCGGGTTTTCCAGGCCGTGGGCTTCGAGCTGCTGGCGTTCGCGCTGTGTACGCCGCTGCTGGCCTGGATCATGGACAAACCCTTTGTCGACATGGGCGTGGCGACCATCGCCATCGGCCTGATCGCCCTGGCCTGGAACGTGATCTTCAATGGCCTGTTCGACCGCCTGCTCAAGCGCCTGGCCCTGGCGCCCAGCGGCTGGACCCGGGTCGCCCATGCGTTGCTGTTCGAAGGTGGCCTGGTGGCGGTAAGCGTGCCGCTGATTGCCTGGTGGCTGCAGGTCAGCCTGATGCAGGCGTTGATTCTCGACATCGGCGTGCTGCTGTTCTTCCTGCCGTACACCTATGTCTATCACTGGGGTTACGACCTGGTGCGGGAACGCTTGATGCTGCGTCGTCCGCTCGATCGCGCCAGTTGAACAGCGCAGGGGTCAGCGGGCGGCGTGGTGCCGCTCGATGGCTTCGAGGTAGGCCTTCATCGCCCGGGGGACTTCCTGCAACAGCAGGATGCTCTTGAGCTGGCTATTCTCCAGGGCAACCTGAAACAGGCCGATGGGCAATCCGCGCATGGCCGTCACGTAAGCGTCGCGCTCCGCGGCGCTGGCGGTGGGCAGGCGCAGGGCGAGCATGCGGTCGTAGGTTTCCTGGATTCGCGCCTGGATGGTCGGGGCCTGGAGCTGGCAGGGCGTGAAGGTGGGGCTGATCATCTGCAGCAGGTCGGGATGGGTCTCGAGGTATTCCATGATCGGCATGATCATCCGGTCGATCACCTCCTGGCTGCTCGACTCGACCCAGGTGGCCGGGTCGATGGCCAGGAGGTTGGCGGTGATCTGTTCGAAGGCGTCGATATGGCGCTGGCCCAGGGCGTCGAGCACGCTCTGCTTGTCGCTGAAGAAGTGGTACAGCGAACCGATGGAGGTGCCGGCTTCGCGCGCGAGGCCATGCATGGTCAGGCTGGCCACTCCCTGGCTGACCAGCAGGTGGGCGCAGGCGTCGAGAATCGCCGTGACCCGTTCATGGCCACGAGTCTGTTTCGGCGAGCGCGGGTTTTTAGCCGGGAGCATTTTTGAATCGTTCATGGTCTGAGAGGCAGCAAGGGGCATACATTATGGCGCACCGGGGCGATTGCAGTCCTCAGGTAAAACTAGACACCATCCTCTACTTTTGCAGAGAATACGCGCCATGGATCAGCGCCCTCCGCTGTCCCACCTGACTTGAAGACCATGACACTCTCTCCCAACTGGATCATCTGCGAGCATTGCGATTCGTTGTACGAGTCCGTGCCGCTTGCAAAAGGCCAGACCTCCCAGTGCTCGCGCTGCGGGGCGGTGCTTGAGCGCGCCCGGCACCTGAACGTGCAGCAGCTGCTCGCCCTGTCGATCACCGCGGCGCTGCTGTTCGTGTTCGCCAATGCCTTCCCGGTGATCGGCATCAGCCTCGAAGGCCTGAGCAACGAAGCCACCCTCTGGCAGTCGGTCGAAGCCCTGGCCCAGGGCCGCATCAGCCTGATCGCCGCCGTCACCGGCCTGGCCATCATCCTTGCCCCCGGCCTGCAGATTGCCCTGCTGTGCTGGGTGCTGGGCTTTGCCAACATCGGGCGCGCGGCGCCGGGCTTCAAGGCCTGCATGCGGGCCCTGGAACACCTGCGGCCGTGGAGCATGCTGGAGGTGTGCCTGCTGGGCATCCTGGTGGCCATCGTCAAGCTGGCCGGCATGCTCGACGTGCATCCGGGCCTGGGGCTGTGGTCGCTGGCGATGCTGACGGTGCTGATCATCCTGATTTCCGGCAAGGGCATCCGCCGCCTCTGGGACGACCTGGAGGGCCGCTACTGATGAGCCAGCCTCCCTATGCCCGCGACCTGGGCCTGATGCTCTGCCACACCTGCGGCCAGACCTGCCCCCGGGACGTTCACTACTGCCCGCGCTGCGAGGCCGTGGTGCATGCGCGCAAACCCAACAGCCTGAGCCGTACCTGGGCCTTTCTCGTGGCCAGCCTGATTCTCTACATCCCGGCCAACGTGCTGCCGGTGATGTATACCCAGATCTTCGGCAGCGGCAGCGAAAACACCATTCTCAGCGGCGTGCTGGAGTTCTGGCAGCACGGCTCCTGGGACATTGCCCTGCTGATCTTCATCGCCAGCGTGGTGGTGCCGTGCAGCAAGTTCCTGGTCCTGGGGATGCTGCTGATCACCTGCCAGCGCCGCAGCCATTGGGCGATGCGCGAGCGCGCCAAGCTGTACCGCTTTATCGAGGTGATCGGCTACTGGTCGATGCTCGACGTGCTGGTGGTCGCCCTGGTGGCGGCGCTGGTGCAATTCCACGCCCTGAGCTCGATCGAACCGCGCATGGGCATTCTGTTTTTTGGTTTGGTCGTGGTCCTGACGATGTTCGCGGCCATGAGTTTCGATCCCCGGCTTATCTGGGATGTAGAGGTTGAAGATGTCTGATCATCCAGGTTCCAACGCTTCAAACGCGCCAGCGAGGCCGGGTACCCCCGCGGTCAGGACGCGCCGGTTCAATATCTCGCTGGTGTGGATCGTGCCCATAGTCGCGGCCCTCGTCGGCCTGTCGATGCTGGTGCACAAGTCGCTGTCGGCCGGGCCCGAGATCTCCATCAGCTTCCAGACCGCCGAAGGCCTGGAAGCCAACAAGACCCAGGTCAAATACAAGAACGTGGTGATCGGCAAGGTCACCTCCATTGCCTTGAGCAAGAACCGCAGCAAGGTGATCGCCAAGGTCGAGCTGGACCAGTCGGCGGAGTCCTTCACCGCCGCCGACTCGATGTTCTGGGTGGTGCGCCCGCGCATTGGCGCAGGCGGTGTGTCCGGGGTCGACACCCTGCTGTCGGGGGCCTTTATCGGCGCCGACGCCGGCCATGAAGAAAAACGCAAGAAAAGCTTCGTCGGCCTGGAAACGCCGCCTGCGGTGACTTACGGGCAAAAGGGCAAGCGCTTCACCCTGCGCACCGATGACCTGGGCTCGCTGGATGTCGGTTCGCCGGTCTATTACCGGCGCATCGAGGTGGGCCAGGTGATTTCCTACAAACTGTCGGATAACGGCAAGGGCGTGGACGTGCGGATCTTCGTCAACGCGCCCAACGACCAGTTCGTCACCACCGACTCGCGCTTCTGGAACGCCAGCGGCGTGGACGTGACCCTGGGCGCCAACGGCCTGAAGGTCAACACCGAATCCATGTCGTCGATCCTCGCCGGCGGCATCGCCTTCGTCGAACCCAAGTACAGCCCCAACGCCAAGCCGGCCGAGGAAAACGCCAGCTACCAGCTGTTCGCCGACCAGGACACCGCGCTGGCGCCGCCCGATGGCGACCCGTACTACATGCGCATGCGTTTCGACCAGACCCTGCGCGGGCTGGCGCTCAATGCGCCGGTGGAGTTCCTCGGGGTGAACATCGGCCGGGTGGTGTCGATGGACCTGGATTACGACGAGCAGAAAAAGACCTTCTCCACCGTGGTTGGCGTGGTGATCTACCCGGCACGCCTGGGCAAGGTCCATCAGCAACTGGAGAAACTCAGCGGTGCCGATGAAAGTCGCGCGGGCTACCTGATCGGTGCCTTCGTCCAGCATGGCCTGCGGGCCCAGGCGCGCAGCGGCAACCTGCTGACCGGCCAGCTGTATATCTCCATGGACTTCATCCCCAACGCCAAGCCGGTGCCTTTCGATGCGACCGCGCGGCCGCTGGAAATTCCCACCGTGCCGGGCGGCCTCGACAAGCTGCAGGAGCAGTTGCAGCGAGTGGTGGAGAAGATCAGCAAGTTGCCGATCGATGCTATCGCCAACAACCTCAATGGCAGCCTGACCGAGATGCAGAAGACTTTGCAGAACGTCAACGGCAAGGTGCTGCCAGAAATGCGCGACACCCTGGAGCAGACCAAGAAAACCCTGACCACGGCCAACGACAGCTTCGCCGAGGACTCGCCGCAGCGTCTGCAACTGGGCCAGGCGATGGACGAAGTGCAGCGCACCGCCCGTTCGGTACGGGTGCTCACCGATTTCCTCAGTCGTCATCCCGAAGCACTGATCCGTGGGCGGCTCAAGGACAATCAGCCGGACGCCTACAAATCCTCGACCTCGTCTTCTCGTGAGCCTGAATCGGAAGTCCAGCCATGAAAAAAACTCTAGTGTTGCTGATCGCGTCCCTGGGCCTGGCGGCCTGCAGCTCGGCGCCGACCCATTACTACACCCTGATGCCGCCGGCGCCCGAGCCGGTGGCTGCTGGCGGCGCGGCGTCGGGCCTGCAATTCGAAATGGCCGGGGTGCGCATTCCGATGCAGGTCGACCAGCCGCAACTCGTGGTGCGCCAGGATGGCGGCACCCTGGCGATCCTGGAAACCGCGCGCTGGAGCGCGCCGCTGGTGGATGAGTTCCACGATGCCCTGGCCAGCCAGATGGAGCAGCAATTGGGCACGCGCAACCTGGAGGGTCTGCCCAAGTCCGCGGGGCAGCCGATCCTGTCGTTGCAGACCGATGTGCGCCGCTTCGAATCGGTGCCGGGGCGTTATGCGCTGATCGATGTGGTGTGGAACCTGCGCCTGCGCGGCGATGGCGTCGAGCGCCGCAGCCTGACCTGCAGCAGCCGCATCAGCCAACCGGGCAGCGTCGAGCTGTCGAGCCTGGTCCAGGCCCACCAGCGGGCCATCGACGAGCTGGCCAAGCGCATTGCCGGCACCGCCAAACGCTGGGCGCAAAATCCCGCCACCCGCTGTCCCTGACCCGGCTCTTGTAGCCGCTGCCGTAGGCTGCGAGAAGGCCGCAGGCCTTCAGCGATCTTCAGTACGCAGCGGCCGTACCGGCCGATCGCAGCCTGCGGCAGCGGCTACAGGGGGCCATATACCGAAGGGCAATCCCGCCCCTGTAGGAGCGAGCTTGCTCGCGATGGCGTCAGCAGCCACACCGCCGATTCAGCCGAAGAGGCGGGCTCAGAACAATTGGGTGAACAGCCAGTACAGGCTGCCGGATAGCAGGATCGCCGCCGGCAGGGTCAGTACCCAGGCCATCAGCAGGTTGCGGATGGTCTGCATCTGCAGGCCGCCGCCGTTGGCGACCATGGTCCCGGCCACACCTGAAGACAATACGTGGGTGGTGGACACCGGCAGGCCGAACATATCGGCGGCGCCGATGGTCAGCATCGCCACGGTTTCCGCCGAGGCGCCCTGGGCGTAGGTCAGGTGGGTCTTGCCGATCTTCTCGCCGACGGTGACCACGATGCGTTTCCAGCCGACCATGGTGCCCAGCCCCAGGGCGATGGCCACGGCGATCTTCACCCACAGCGGAATGAAGCGCGTGGCGTTGTCGATCTGCTGCTTGAACAGTTGCAGCTTGCCCTGGGTGTCGGCGTCGAAATCGCCGACCTGGTTCTTGTCCATCAGGCGGATGGTTTCGCTGCTCAGGTACATGTCGTTGCGCACGTTGCCCATGGCTTCGGCCGGCACCTTGGCCAGGGAGCCGTAGCCCTTCACTTCGTCACCGATATGACCGGTCAGGGCGGCCAGGGCCGGGACCAGCTGCGGCGTGGCTTCCTTGCTGCGTACATAGTCGGAAAGCACCGCGCGCGGGTCGGCCGGAGCCGGCTGCGGGGCGTTTTTCACCAGGGCTTGTTGGGTGACTTCGGCCACCGCGGCGAATTGCAGGGCCTGGTCGGCCGGCATGGTGCGATTCAGCGCGTAGGCCATGGGCAGGGTGCCGACCAGGATCAGCATGATCAGGCCCATGCCTTTCTGGCCGTCGTTGGAGCCATGGGCGAAGGACACGCCGGTGCAGGTGACGATCAGCATGCCGCGAATCCACCACGGCGGCGGGGTGTTGCCCTTGGGCGCCTTGTACAGCGCGCGGTTCTTGACGAACAGGCGCAGGGCCAGGAGCAGCAGGGCGGCGAAGGCGAAGCCGATCAGCGGCGAGAACAGCAGGGCGTAGCCGACCTTGGTGGCCTGGCTCCAGTCCACGCCGCTGGTGCCGTCGCGGCCGTGCATCAGGGCGTTGGCCACGCCGACGCCGATGATCGAGCCGATCAGGGTGTGGGACGACGAGGCCGGCAGGCCCAGCCACCAGGTGCCGAGGTTCCACAGGATGGCGGCGATCAGCAGGGCGAAGATCATGGCGAAGCCGGCCGACGAGCCGACCTGCAGGATCAGCTCCACCGGCAGCAGGGCGATGATGCCGAAGGCCACCGCGCCGCTGGACAGCAGCACGCCGAGGAAATTGAAGAAACCCGACCAGACCACCGCGAAATGCGGCGGCAGCGAGTGGGTGTAGATCACCGTGGCCACGGCGTTGGCGGTGTCGTGGAAACCGTTGACGAACTCGAAGCCCAGGGCGATCAGCAGCGCCACGCCGAGCAGCAGGAACGGGGTCCAGGTGGTGACCGTGGTGCCCAGCTCGTGCACGTCGTGCATCAGGCTGTAGGCGGTGAACAACAGGCCCATGGCGAGGATCGCGAAGAACACCACGAGGGTGAAGGGGCTGGCTTTTTTGTCCAGCTGCGGTCTGGCTTCGAGGGCGGGGGAAGGGGAGGCGGCGGTCAGTGAAGGGGTGGCCATTGCCGGACAATCCTGTGGCAGGGAGGAGTGTCGCCCATGATCGTTGCCAAATATTACAGAGAGACTGCCTCAGGTCAGTGTTTGGGTGAATCCTTTAACCACTGGTCAAGAAGCCGCGCCCTTTTCTGTAGGAGCGAGCGGGCGGCGATCCGACTTGCCCGCGATGGCGTCGGTGGCCGCTGCCGCAGGCTGCGATCGGTCTGGGCCGGCCGTGGCGGCCATGAAATCGCCGGAGGTCCTGCTGACCTTGCGCAGCCTGCGGCAGCGGCTACAGGGAATAGGGCCTACATATCCTGGCGCTTGCGAAACGCCCAGCGGCCGGCGATGACGGTGAAGGTGGCGACCAGCGCGACGAGGATCCAGAAGCCCTCCGGGTCCTCGGAGAAGGGGATGCCGCCGACGTTCATGCCGAAGAAGCCGGCGATGATGTTGATCGGCAGCGCCAGCACCGTGACCACGGTCAGGGTGAACAGGGTGCGGTTGGTCTGTTCGTTGATATTGGCGGCGATTTCTTCCTGCAGCAGCTTGATCCGCTCGCCGAGGGCGGTGAGGTCGTTGATGATCAGAGCGAACTCCTCGGTGGACTTGCGCAGCTCCTTGACGTCCTCCTTCTGCAGCCATTGCGGCGGCCGGTTGAGCAGCCGCAGCAGCGAGCCCGGCTCCAGCGCCAGCAGGCGTTGCAGGCGCACCAGCACCCGGCGCATGGCCCCCAGTTCGGCACGGTTGGTGGAGATCCGCGCGGCCAGCAACTGGTCTTCGATCTGGTCGACGTTGAGGCTGGTCTTGCGCACGATCTGGGTCAGCACTTCGCCCTGGTCGCGCAGCAGGTGCACCAGCAGTTCCAGGGGCGAGCGGAAACGTTCGCCGGCCTTGACCGAGGAGCGCAGCTTGTCCACCGAATGCAGGGGCTGCAGGCGCGCGCTGACGATCAGCCGGCTGCGCACGCAGACCCACAGGGTGGAGATGTCCGAGGAAAGCATGCTGCCGAAGTTGAACACCACGTCGTTGACCACCGCCAGCAGGGCCGAGTCCACATGCTCGATGCGGGTCGAGCGCGAGCCTTCGTGCAAGGCCTCGAAGAATTCCTCGGGCAGGGCCAGGTGAGTCTGCATCCAGCGTTCGCAGGCGGCATGGGCCAGGTTCAGGTGCAGCCAGAGAAACGCCTCGCCATCGTCCGGCTGTTGCAGGGCTTGCAGGGCCTTGGCCGAATCCAGTTCGCGACCCCGCTCGCCAGGGCGGAACGCAAAGCCGTAGAGCAGGCCGAACAGATCCGAATCGCGATGGGCATGGTCGATGCTGTGGTTCATGGAGGCTCGCAGGAGGGAAGGCACCTGTAGGCGGTTTTACAGGTTCACTTGAGCCCGATCATCGCAAGGCTTCATGACTGTTTTGTGACGGTTCGAAGTGCAATATTCGGCGGTTATAACCGGCTGTCGGAGGCGCTCAAGAAAGCCTCTTCCAGGCCGATCACGCCTGTGACGACTGCACGACCGGCTTGCCCCGGTTCGCCTGACAGGGATGTTCGCACGCTACCCATGCCCACCTCGGGCGTGCTCTATCCCTGTTGAGAGATCTCATTCGATGTCCTTGCAAAAATCCCTGAGAGCGCAAGTCCTGGCTTTGTTGAGCGGTAGCCTGCTGGCGGTGCTGTTGATCGCGCTGGCGTGTTTTCACTTCCTGTCCAATGGCGTGCAAGGTTATCGCGAGCTGATCGAGGGGCCGTTGCGCACCTCGCAATTGATCGATGAAGCCAACCTGCAATTCAAGGTCCAGGTGCAGGAGTGGAAAAACGTGTTGCTGCGTGGCAAGCAGAGCGCCGAGCTGAGCAAATACTGGCAGCAGTTCGAGGATCGCCAGCGCGATGTGCAGGGCATTCTTGGCCAGCTGGCGGCCGAGCCCGGCATCGATGCGGCGCTCAAGGGCCGTATTGAGCGCTTGCGGGAAGAACATCGGGTGCTGGGCACGGCGTACCAGAAGGGCCGCGATGCCTTTGTCGCCGCCGGTGCCGACCCGGCCGCCGGCGATGCCGCGGTCAAGGGCGTGGACCGCGCCGCCAGCGAGCAGATGAGCGCACTGGTGAGCGAGCTGCGCAAGCAGGGCAGCGAGCGGTCGCGCGACATCAGCGCCGCCGCCCAGCGCACGGTGTGGATCGGCCTGCTGGTGATGCTGGCCTCGGGCTTGTTGATCGGCCTGCTGAGCCTGTGGCTGGTCAACCGCAGCCTGGTGGAGCCGATCCGTCAGTTGATCGACTACGTGGCGCAACTCAGCCGTGGGCGGATTGCCGAACGCGTGGCCAGCAGCCGCCAGGACGAGTTGGGCAAGCTGGCGGTGGCCGCCAACACTTTGCGGGATTTCCTCGCTGAAACCTTCAGCCGCCTGCAGCGCAGCGCCACCGACCTGGACAGCTCCAGCGGCGAACTGAATGCGATTGCCACCCTGATGTCCCAGGGCACCAACGATCAGTTCAATCGCACCGATCAGGTCGCTACGGCGATGAATGAAATGTCCGCCACCGTCCAGGAAGTGGCGCGCCATGCGGCGGATGCGGCGCGCGCCGCCGATGACGCCGACCAGTCGGCCCAGCAGGGCGAGCAAGTGATGCAGGGCACCATCCACACCATCACCCTGATGCGCGGTGAAATTGCCAACACCGCCGAGGTGATCCGCCGCCTGGAAGCCGACAGCGGGCGTATCGGCAAAGTGCTGGAAGTGATCCGCGGCATCGCCGAGCAGACCAATCTGCTGGCGCTCAACGCGGCCATCGAGGCGGCGCGGGCCGGCGAGGCCGGGCGTGGTTTCGCCGTGGTCGCCGACGAGGTACGCAGCCTGGCGCAGCGCACCGCGGCGTCGATCATCGAGATCAACCAGATTATCCAGAGCGTGCAGACCGGCGCGCTGGACGCCGCCCATGCGATCGAGAGTGGCCAGGCGCGCAGCGATGCCAGCGTCGAGCAGGTGACCCAGGCCGGCGCCATGCTGGAGCGGATCACCGAGGCGGTCGAAGCGATCCGCGACATGAACCGGCAGATCGCCACGGCGGCGGAAGAGCAGACCTCGGTGGCCGAGGACATCTCGCGCAACCTGACCGAGATCACCTCGATCGCCAGCACCAACCTGGATAATGTGCAGCGCACCGAGCGCGCCAGTCAGAACCTGCACGAGCTGTCGGGGCAGTTGAACGAGGTGACGGCACGCCTGAGTGCCTGATGCCCCAGCGCATGAAAAAGCCGCGTGGCCTTTCGGGCACGCGGCTTTTTTTGTCCTGAAGAATTACTTGTCTTGCTTGTTGCTCAGGACCTTGCCGGTCTTGGCATCCAGATCGACGTCCCACTCGACGCCCTTGGCGTCACGCAGTTCCACCTGGTAGACGTAGGCGCCGGCCGCTGTTTGCTCAAGCTCGGTGTCGGTGATGTTGGCGGCGGTGGTGCCAGGGTGTTCGGCCAGTGCTGCCTGGTTGAGTTTTTCCAGGTCCATGATGGTGCCGGCCTTGAGCAGGCCCGGGATCAGGTCCGGGCGCACGTCGGCCTGGGCCAGGCCAGCGGTCAGGGTCAGGGCGGTAGCGGCGAACAGGGCAGTCAACGTTTTCATAGGGTCTTTCCTTGGGGTGATTCGTTTAAGTGGGTTCAGGTTAGCCGGTACAACTTAATTCACCCTTAATTCAGCGCAAGCTTTGCGCCGTTTGTTCAATCGCAGTGGCCCTCGGGTCTTTCAAGCTGTGCTCTCGAACAGGAGAGGCAGTGATGAAAGCAATGATCAAAGGCTTGTACGGACCGACGTTCTTTGCCGGCTTCATCGGCGCTGGCGTGTGGGTGATGGGCTCGCCGGGGCTGGCCCCGGGCTGGTTGCTGCTGGTGTTCGCCGGGGCGCTGGGGGTGTCTTTTCTGGCGGAGTGGTGGTTGCCCTATGAGGTGGACTGGAACCGCCCGCGGCAGGATCGCTTGCGCGACGTGTTGCACGCGCTGGTCAATGAAAGCCTGAACGCCCTGGGGTTGCTGCTGTTGCCGGGGCTGGTGAGCCTGCTGGCGTTCGATGGCCTGTGGCCGCGCGGCTGGTCGCTGTGGGCGCAGTTGGCGCTGGCGATGGTCGTCGCCGACTGTGGCCTGACCCTGGCGCATTACTTCAGCCATCGGTTGCCCTGGCTGTGGCGTCTGCACGCGGTGCATCACAGCGTGCAGCGTTTGTATGGCTTCAACGGCTTGATGAAGCATCCGCTGCATCAGTTGCTGGAAGCCAGCGCCGGACTATTGCCGCTGCTGTTTTTGGGAGTCCCCTTGCCGGTGGCGCAGCTGCTCGCATTTGCCATTGCCATCCAGCTGCTGTTGCAGCACTCCAATGTCGACATGCGCCCCGGTCCCCTGGGCTGGGTGTTCGCCTGGGCGCCGATGCACCGCTTTCACCACATGAAGTACGGCACCGCCGGCAATGTGAATTTCGGCCTGTTCCTGAATGTCTGGGACTGGTTGCTGGGCACGGCGTTTTATTCCTCGACCTACCCGATCCGCCAGGGCGACCTGGGCATCGGCAGCCAGCCGGATTATCCGCAGGCGTACTGGCGACAATTGTTGGCACCCTTCAGCAGGCAAGCCGTGCATGAGGAACCGCCGGTGCCCTTGCCGTTGCGCCGTTGAGTCAGTCCAGCAGGCGCAGCTCGATGTGTTGCAGGGCTTGGCGCGCGGTGACGCCGAACAGGGTTTTCAGGGTGCGGGAGAAGTGTGCGGAATCGGCAAACCCGGCGCCATGAGCCGCCTCGGTGATGGCCTGGCCCGCCAGCACCAGGCCCATCGCCAGGCGCAGGCGCCGCCACAGCACCAGGCGCCGCACCGGCAACCCTAGCTGGCCGCTGAACAGCCGTTCGAGCTGGCTCAGGGACAGGTGCGCATGGGCCGCCAGGGCGCTGGCCGAGACCTTGCCGGTCAATTGTCGGTCGAGGACCGCCAGGGCCTTTTCGATCCGCCGGTCCTGCAAGATTCGGCGCGGGCAACGCCGCAGCGCTTCGGTCAGCGCCGGCAGCGTCAGCTCGACACCCAGCAGGCTGTCTTGCAGGGCCTGGGCGTCAATCGTCAGCGGTTCGGCGTAGAGGGTGAACAGGGTCCCGGGTGCATCGAGGATGGCATGCCGTTGCATGGCCGGGATGAACACATGCTTTGCGGTGCAGGGCTGGTCGTCGAGGCTGACGGTGACCGGTGCGGCGGGGGCAAGGATCAGTTGATGGGCGTAGTGGGCGTGGGGCGCGGTACGCCCCAGCTCGCCCTGGATCAGTCCGTAGTCACGCCCGAGCCACAGCTGGCCTGTCCACTCGGGCGTGCGCACGGCGACCGGCTCAGTAGCCGTTGGCCTCGAGCAGCTGGCTGACGCTGCCGCTGGCCGGACGCTTGACGTACTTGAGCAGCTCCGCGGCGCGGTTGGTGAAGATACCGTCGACACCGGAGTCCAGGACCTTCTTGAAGTCCACCGGCTCGTCGATGGTGTAGACGTGCACCAGCAGGCCCTGGTCGTGGGTGAACTGGTTCATCCAGGGTTGCACCAGGTCGAAGTAACTCTGGTCGCCGCCATTGGTGAGTGCCGCCGACGGGCCGGTGCCGATGGCGCCCTGGGCCTTGGCGTAGCTGACCCACTGCTCGAACTCGGCCTTGTCCTTGGGCTCCTGCTTGGCGTAGTAGGCCGCCTTGTCCTTCTCGCCGCTGTTGGCGAAGGTTACGTCGGACTTGGGCTGCATGCCGCCTTCACCGATCCACAGCAGGAGGATCTTCGGCACTTTCGGCATTTCTTTCTGCAGCAGTTCCAGGCTGCTCTTCTCGAAGGTCTGCAACACCACCTTGCCTTTGCCCTGGCCTACCGCCAGGTCGCTTTTCGCCAGCTTGGAGCCGGCCGGGCTGAGCCAGCCGCGGTCCTGGAGTTTTTCCTTGAGGTCGTGCTCGATGCCGGGGAACTGCTTGGGCTCCTTGGTCTCGATGTACAGGCCGGGCTTGTGATGCGGGTTGCTCTGGGCGATGTCGATGATTTCGTCGAGGGTCAGGATCTTCAGGCCGACGTAGCTCGCACGGGCACGGTCGGGATAGGCCTGGTTGAACCAGCTGCCGGCGTCGAGGGTTTTCAGCTCGGCCATGGTGAAGGCGTTGGCCGGGCTGTCCTTGCGCTCGGGAAACTTGCTGGCGACGTCGGTGGTGCGCTGCAGGTTGTTGTCGTGCAGGGCGAACAGCACGCCGTCCTTGCTGCGTTGCAGGTCCATTTCCAGGTAGTCGGCGCCCAGGTCGCGGGCCAGTTTGTAGGCGGCGGCGGTGGACTCCGGTGCATCGAAGGACGCGCCCCGGTGAGCGATCACCGCGGGGTGTGGAATGCCTTGGCTGACAGCCAGTGCGGTGGGGCTTGGGCTGGCGGCCTGTGCCTGGCCCAGGCCAAGCATCAGGCTCAGCATCAGGGCGCTTTTGGTGAAAGTGGCAGGCATGGTCGAGGTCCTTTCGTGGAGGGCGATTTTCAAAGGACTACCTTTTAACAATTGAATGGCCGTTGTGCTATCGCGAAACCGACATAAATCTGCAGGTGCGGCAAATTTTCCGACGCTTTTGCGGGGTGCTTTGCAGTACGCTTGCGCCCTGAAGTTTCCCCGTCAGAGGGAAGCGCGAAAACATTTCCACTCTTGCCTGGCGTGTAAACCATCGATCACCTGTCCTTCGGGACACTCAGTGAGGTTTACCATGCGCATCACATCCGAACTCATCTGCCAGGCCGCCGACCAGCTCAAGGGTTTTGTCGGTTTCAACCGCAAGAGCGGCCAGCACATCGTGCGCTTCAGCGAAGACTCCTTCGGCATGGACGTCGCCGACGACGCCATCACCCCCGCCAGCGAATTCGTCTGGGCCAGCGCCGAGGGCCAGGTCATGGTGCTCAAGCGCGAGCTGATCCAGCTGCTGCTGGAACAGAACATCGACGACCGCATCAACATCAGCGAACCCTTGCGCGTGTACATGCGCCGCACCGACCTGCCGGAGATTTCGGCGGTGCGCAGCCTGGTGCCGGCGGCGCAATAACCAGGATGCGCGGTGGCCGGGCTGGCGATCAGGTCTCAGCGTTCGAACAGGTAGGCGCGTTCGACCTTGCATACCCGGGTGTGACAGGCCGCGTACCAGTCGCTGCGCCCGCGTTCGCGGGCGATGCGGTGTTCGGCATGCTGCTTCCAGGCGAGGATCGAGGCCTGGTCCCGCCAATAGGAGACCGTGATGCCGAAGCCGTCCTCGTTACGCGCGAACTCCAGGCCGAGAAACCCCGGTTGCTGCCGCGCCAGTTCGACCATGCATTCGGCGGCCTGCTCGTAGGCCGGGTCCGGCTCGCGGCGCTGAGCGCTGAAAATCACCGCGTAGTAGGGCGCCTCGGGTGTGCGGGCGATCATGCGTGACGCTCCAGGCAAGCGGCGAGCAGGGCGTTGACCAGGGGCGGTACGACGCCTTTGAGCGCCGCCCGTTCTGGCTGGAACAGGGTGGCGACAAAAAACCGCTGGTCGCGCAGTTCCACCGCCCGCAGGTCGCCGGCCGAGTCGTAGCCGCTGGGGCGCAGGTCGTGCTTGAGCAATTGCGCGGCGAACTGCGGATTGACCCCATAGCGACAGCGATAACCTTCGCTGATCTGCTGCTCGCCGTAGGCTTCGGCGATTCGGCTGCCTGCGCACAGGTGAATGCTGTCGGTGGCTTCCACCAGGGCGCAGGTCAATGGTGTGAGCACGGCGCGCTCGGCCTCGGGATGGGTTTCGCCGTGTTCGGCATCGGCCCAGCCCAGCACATTGCGCGCGTACTCCAGCACCGCGTGCTGAAAACCGCCGCAGGTGCCGAGGAAGGGCCGCTGCTGCTCGCGGGCAAAGCGGATCGCCCGCAGGGCACCGTCCATCGAGCGGTAGGGGCTGGCGGGCACACACCAGATGCCGTCGAACTCTTGCAGTGGCGCGTCGCTGGTCAGGCTGTCGGTGGCCAGCCAGCGGTAGTGCACCTTGAGGCTGGTTTCCTCGGCGGCCATTTCCAGGGCCAGGGGAATGGCCTGGTGCGCGGTGACCTGAGGGTCGTAGTCGCCCACCAGGGCGATGTGCAGGGTCGGCGGATGTGCGATGTGCGGCATGGATTTCTCCTGGTAGGGCCAACGCTTGTCGGTTGCTGGATGCCACTATAGATTGGCGCTCACGCACTCAATATTGGCGTTTATCCAAGTGATCAATGCAGCCACGCACTATCGGCTCGACTACTCCGACCTGTCGCTGATCCTCGCCCTGGTGCGTGGCGGCTCCCTGGCCCGCGCGGCGGCGTTGTTGAAGGTCGATGTGTCCACGGTGTTCCGTGCGGTGCGGCGCCTCGAGGCCGCGCTGGGCCAGCAGCTGTTCGACAAGAGCCGCGCCGGCTACCTGCCCACCGGCCTGGCCCGCACCCTGGCCGAGCAGGCCGAACGCGCGGAACAGGCACTGGACGCGGCACAGGTCGGGGTGGAGCAGGGCGGCGCGGTGGTCAGCGGCACGGTACGCCTGACCTGTACCGACTCGGTGTTGCAGGGCCTGCTGTTGCCGGCGCTGGCGCACTTCATGCCGCGTTATCCGGCACTGGCCCTGGAGCTCAGCACCTCCAATGATTTCGCCAACCTCAGCCGCCGCGACGCCGACCTGGCCCTGCGCCTGACACGCACGCCACCCGAGCACCTGGTGGGCCGGCAGTTGCGGGCGGTGTCTTACCGGGTCTGTGCCAGCCCGGCCTACAGGCAGTCGGTCGCCTCGACGGATCTGGCCGGGCTGACCTGGATCGCCCCGGACGATTTTCTCCCGGACCACGCCACGGTGGCCTGGCGCCGGCAGGCGTTGCCTGGTGTGGTGCCGGGCTATCGCTGCAACAGCATGCTGGCGGTCAGCGAGCTGGTGAAGGCCGGGCTGGGCGTGGCGGTGTTGCCGGATTTCCTGCTTGACGACACCACTGCCCTGCAACCCCTGAGCGACCCGCTGCCGGGCTGCGACACCGCGCTCTGGTTGCTGACCCGGGCCGACTGCCGGGCGCTGCGCGCGGTGGTGACGCTGTTCGACGAATTGAGCCAGCGTCTGCGCGCGCCGCAGTGAGTCATGCCTGGGGCGGGTCCTTGTGCAGGACGTGCCGGTGCATTTCCGAAGTCAGGCCCTCGATACGTTCGGTCAGCTGTTTGGTCATCTCGGTCAGGCGGGTGTTCTGCTCCAGCAGTTCGAGCAGTTGCGCGCTGTGTTGCGCGGCTTGCGCCTGGCGTTCGCTGTTGGCGATAGCGATGGCTTCGCGGTGCTGGGCATCGGCGTCGGTCTGGGCTTTGTCGCGCGCGGCCTGGCGAGTCTGGGCCAGCAGGATCAGCGGCGCGGCATAGGCCGATTGCAGGCTGAAGGCCAGGTTGAGGAGGATGAAGGGGTAGGCGTCGAAGTGCGTCACCCCGCTCAGGTTGAGCCCGACCCAGATCAGCACGATCAGGGTTTGCGCGCCGAGAAAGGTCGGGGTGCCGAAAAAGCGGGCGAAGGCTTCGGCCTTCAGGGCAAAGCGGTCGGTGCCGAAGGTCGGGGCCAGATGGGCATGGGGACGGTGGAAACGCAGGTGGTCGACAGGGGCGGCTGAGGCGGTTGCGGATGGGGTCGGGGTCATGACGGGCTCGGGGCGATGGGACTGCCGGTCACTATAGCCCGTTGCCCGACGCCTTCCCTGGCGTCGACATCGTTGATTCAGAGGCGCCGGTTCAGAGCGTGGCACGCTCGTTGGCGAACATGCTCACCGCCTGTACCGCCTCGCTGGCACCGTCGCGAATCTGCAGGATCACCGTGCCGGCCTGATCCGCCAGGTCCACGCCCTTGGCCGCCCGGTCCCGGGTCCCGTCCATGCTTTTGATGGCCTGCTGGGTTTCTTGCTGGATCATGTCGATCATTCCCGAGATTTCCGCGGTCGAGCCGCTGGTACGGGCGGCCAGTTGCCGGACTTCGTCGGCGACCACGGCAAACCCCCGGCCCTGTTCGCCAGCGCGCGCGGCTTCGATCGCGGCGTTGAGCGCCAGCAGGTTGGTCTGCTCGGCGATCGCGCGGATGGTGTTGACGATGGCGGTGATCTGCTCGGAGCGCTCGCCGAGCTTGGCGATCAGGGTCGAGGAGTCTTCGATGTTGGCGGCGATCTGGCGCATCTCGCTGGCCGCCTGCTGGATCACCGCGGTGCCCTGTTCGGCGACTTGCCGGGTTTCCACCGAGATGTGATAGGCCTGGGTCGCGCTCTGGGCGTCCTGGGCGTGTTTCTCCACCCTCGCGGTTACGTCGGAGGCGAACTTCACCACCTTGCACAGGCGCCCGGCGGCGTCGTACACCGGGTTGTAATTGGCCTCCAGCCACAGCGATTGCCCGCGTTTGTCGACACGCTCGAACTGCCCGCTGAAGAACTCGCCCTGGTTGAGACGCTGCCAGAAGTCCTGGTAGGCGCTGCTGTTGGCCAGCTCGGGCTTGCAGAAGATCCGGTGATGCTTGCCCTTGAGTTCGGCGAGGCTGTAGCCGAGGCGATCGAGGAAGTTCTGGTTGGCCGTGATGACGCTGCCGTCGATGTTGAACTCGATCACCGCCATGGCGCGGTCGATGGCGTGCAGCTTGCCTCTGGACTCGCTTTCCTGTTGGACCTTCTCGGTCACATCGAGGGCGTACTTGACCACCTTGAAGACCTTGCCGTCGGCATCCCTGATCGGGTTGTAGCTGGCCTCCAGCCATACCGGCTGGCCTTGAGCATTGACGCGCTCGAAGGTCCCCGATTGGAACTGGCCGTTTTTCAGGCGCGTCCAGAGCTCGCGGTATTGATTGCCGCGGGCGAATTCGGCATTGCAGAACTGCCGATGGGGGTGGCCGATGACCTGCTCCGCGCGATAGCCCATGGTCTTGAGGAAGTTGTCGTTGGCCCGCAGGACCGTGCCCTCCAGGTCGAACTCGATCACCGCCATCGAACGGTCGATGGCCTCGAGCAGGCTGGCTTGCTGGGCGATGGTGTGGTGCAAGGCGTCGATGGTTTTGTTATGGCGGTTGAATAGCATGATGGCTGGTGCTCAGTGGGAAAAACCTGGAGTCAGTCCCTGTTGTCTGCGCCTGCATGCCGAAAGCCCCCTGGGCCTCGGCCTTGTCTGCTCAATGCCAGCATTCCATGACTGACAGATACCCCTTGGAAGGGCACGCCCCTGTCCGGCGCGTACCCTTGCTCAACGTCTGAGGTGAGACGCTGGGCCTGCGAGTCAATTTAGGGAAGTTATGTTGCACGGCGGCGAATATGCCGCGCGTTTTTTTTAGGCAACCGCATGGCGGCATTATGCCGGCTTGGTGGGGAGCGATGCGGGTAAGAATTGTACAAAGCTGCGGGTTTTTACATTTTTGTACAACTTTTCAGGAGCCGGTGGACGCCGTCAGGAGCGCGTCGTTTATCGGGGGGGCGACAGCGACTTTGTTGCGCCCGGTGTTTTTCGCGGTATACAGGGCTTTGTCGGCCTCCATGAACCACATTGCGGCATCGCGCAGCCCCGGGTGCCAGGCGGCCAGGCCGATACTCAGGCTGACCCGGAGTGGTGGCACGCCCGGATGGCGATAGTTGCTGAAGACTTGCCGCAGTCGTTCCATCACTTCGTGGGCCTGCTGGATCGAGGTCGTCGGCAGGATCACGCAGAACTCGTCGCCGCCATAGCGCCCGGCCAGGTCGTCCTGGCGCAGGTTGAGCTTGAGGTCCCGGCTCAATTGATGCAGCACGGCATCGCCGAGGATATGGCCGTAGCTGTCGTTGATGTGTTTGAAGTGATCGATGTCGATCAAGGCAATGGTGCCGTGACAGCGTTGCTGCTGGCATTTGGTGAACTTGAGGTGCAGCAGGTCTTTCCAGGCGCCGTGGTTGAGCAGGCCGGTCAGGCTGTCGGTGCGGCTCAGCGCGCTGAGGGTGCGCTTGTGCTCGGAGAGCTTGATCGCCAGCCGGTAGCAGACCATACCCACCGCCATCGGGTAGAGGGTCAGCATCGGCAGGCAGGCGTAGATCTGCAGCTGGGTGGCATCCCCGGTGAAGGCAGGACCGAGCAGCAACCACGACAGCAGTATCCCGCTCAGTTGTGCCATGGAGCCATGGATGAACAGGCGCAGGCCACCGGCCGCGACGTTGTTCATTGCCATCATGGCCAGAATGGTCACCGTGGGCAGCGGATTGAACTGCATCGCCGCCGCCCATAAACCACCGAAGAGCGAGTCGCACAGCAGGTTGCGGCGTTCGGCCTGGTAGGGGAAGGCCGCGCGGGTCGAGATCAGGTATGCCAGGTGCGGCCAGATAAAGCCGTTGAACAGCAGGAGCAGCCAAACCCAGGTCGGTTGCGACAGCGGGTACAAGCCGGCGAATACGCTGAGGCTGCCAATCCCCAGCCCGACGATCCTGGGCAGGTAAATACGTTTGGCAAACGACAGCCCTTTGCCTTGTTGGTTATCCATAAATTTCTGCGCGAGCCCGGGTTTGAAACACTTTGTGGTGTTTTTATTGGCCGTCACCCTTCATTGGGCAAGGCGGCGAATATTGTCATTTATTCCAACAAGAATAATCAGTGTCCTTGCAGGCCATTTAGTGGAACGAGCGTACGCAAATGCCCATTGCAGAGCACTCGGTGCAAGTCATGGCGGTCGGCAGATCCGCTGTCGGAGCAAACCGGGGGAGAAGGGAATCAGGCTTGATAGCAGGCCAGGAACATGTCCAGCGTGGATTCGACGACGCGCTGCTGTTCGTCTTCCTTGAGGGGCGGCTGATTCATGGTGATCTGTGGCCAGAAGGCAAACGCCTTGAGCATGCCGTGGAGCTGCTGGGCGGCGAAGTCCGGGTCCAGCGGCTTGAGCCGGCCGTCCGCCCGGGCCGAGCGAATCCACACCATCAGGCTTTCTTCACGCTCGCCCATGCGCGCCACCATGTACTGGGCGCGCTCGGGGGAATGCAGGGTCGCGGCAATGGCGACCCGCGCCAGGTTGAGGAAGTTGTCATCGGCCAGCAGTTGCAGCTTGGCCATCAACAAGTCCCGCAACTGTTCACGCAGGGTTAATCCGGGGTGGTAAAGAATGTCCGCCCGCGCCCTGATGCTCGCCCATAACTTATGCATGATCTCGGTGAACAACTCCTCCTTGCTGGGGAAGTGGTTGTACACCGTGCGCTTGGACACTCCGGCGGTTGCCGCGATCTTGTCCATGCTGGTGATATCGAACCCGCTGGCATGGAATTCGGTGATCGCCGCCTGGATGATGGCTTCGCGTTTGAGGTCGGTCAGGCGCTTGGGAGCTGTCATAAGTTGGGTTCGATGGCGGTCGTTGGCAGTTATCCGGGGCAGTTTACTTAGTCCCGGGTTTGTTGCAATCTAGAAAAACTACACTGTGCAGTGTAGCTCATGGCAGAAAAAATGATGGTCGGCTGACGCTTGCGTGCATTGGCCTTTGTCGTTTCCGCAGAGAATCACCGGAGCCTTGTCGGGCTCCTTGGAGTCACTGATTCATGGCCACTCTCTCTTCCCGTGCAGACAGCGCCTCACGCCCCGAAACGTCCTTGCAGGAACAAGGGGCGTTCCGTAATCACGCGCCGGTCCGGCGTGCCGGGCTGGGCAGGACGCTGAGTATTTTCTGGCGCATGTTGTTCCACAAACCGCGTAATACCCGCCCGGTCGGGGCCATCCCGGTGCAGCCATTGACCCACGAACAGCTGCTGGCGGCGCCGAACCAGAGCGTCTACCGCCTGGGGCATTCGACGGTGCTGTTGAAGCTGCACGACAAGTTCTGGATCACCGATCCGGTATTCGCCGAACGCGCATCGCCGGTGCAATGGGCCGGTCCCAAACGTTTTCACCAGCCGCCTATCAGCCTGGAGCAATTGCCAGCGATCGAAGCGGTGATCCTGTCCCATGACCACTACGATCACCTGGACCACCAGACCGTGCTCAAGCTGGCGGACAAGACCCGCCATTTCCTCACCCCCCTGGGTGTGGGCGATACCCTGGTGAAGTGGGGCGTGCCGGCCGACAAAGTGCGCCAGCTGGACTGGTGGGAAGGCACGGAAGTCGATGGCATTCGTTTTATCGCCACGCCTTCCCAGCATTTCTCCGGCCGTGGCCTGTTCGATGGCAACAGCACGCTGTGGGCCTCCTGGGTAATGATCGATGGCGACAGCCGGATCTTCTTCAGCGGTGACACCGGTTACTTCGATGGCTTCAAGCGGATTGGCGAGCGTTACGGCCCTTTCGACCTGACCCTGATGGAAACCGGCGCCTACAACGTCGAGTGGCCGGGCGTGCACATGCAGCCGGAGCAGACCCTGCAGGCGCACATCGATTTGAAGGGCCGCTGGTTGTTACCCATCCACAACGGCACGTTCGACCTGTCGATGCATGCCTGGTACGAACCGTTCGATCGCATCCTCTCGCTGGCCTGGGAACGCAGCATCGCTATTGCCACGCCGCAGATGGGCGAGGCCTTCAACCTGGCGCACCCGCAACGGGGGCACGCCTGGTGGATGGAGGTCGACCCCGTGGCCGAGCAGGTAACGGCAAGCGATCTGTAGACCCTTCATCGGCTGCTCCCCGAGCCCGGCTATCGCCAGGTTGCCGTGTCCGGGCCTGGGGAGTATCTAGAGAACTCCCCCAATATCCTCGACGGACCTGGTGATGGCTTATCGGCTTCATCTGTTTGGCGCGTCTGGTTCCGGCACCACGACCTTGGGCCAGGCGCTGGCCCAGCGTTTGGGTATCGCCCACTTCGATTCCGATAACTTCTTCTGGCGCCCCAGCGAACAGCCTTTCAGCCTGCGCCGTCCCCGGGACGAGCGCATCCAGCTGTTGCAGCAGCAGGTGGCCGGGTTGGACAGCTGGGTGCTGTCCGGCTCCTTGTGCGGTTGGGGCGATCCGATGATTCCGGCCTTTACCCATGCCATTTTCCTCCGCCTGGACCCCGAGGTCCGCCTGCAGCGTTTGCGGGTGCGCGAGTTTCAGCGTTATGGCGAGCAGATCCATGAGGGCGGCGAACGCCATCTCGCGACTCAAACCTTTCTTGCCTGGGCGGCTGGCTACGACACGGGAGGCCAAGGTACGCGCAGCCTGCGCCGGCATGAGAGCTGGATCACCGGGCTGAGCTGCCCGGTAATCCGCCTCGATGCCACTCACCGCTCGGTGCAGGCATTACAGGAAGAGGTATTGAGCGCCCTGGATCACTCGATCATGGCGTAGTCGGGCCGTTCCATCGGGTTGGGCGTCGCACCCTTGATGTTCATGCCACGCCCCGGAGCGAAGCCGGGGAAGAACACCAGGCCTTCTGCTTCCAGGCGAAAGGCCAGGGCCAGTCGGGTCACGTCGAGCAATTCGCCGCCCGCCTCGAAGCGGTGAATGGCGGCTATCGAGACGCCGGATTCCTGTGACAGCTGTTCCTGGCTCCAACCCAGCATGGCGCGGGCCTGAATACAGTGTTCTGGGGTGAACTGGAAGAGGGCGATACGTTCCAGGGTGACTTTCATCGCGAGTGCGGCCATGGGATTTCTCCGGAAGCGGGTGAAGATGAGTCGATAAAGTACTGTTTATTTGTACAGTTGTTTTGCTCCCGGATCAAACTCATTTTGCCGATCGCCTCAACGTCTTCGTGACAAGTCTTGTCCCGGCCCTATGCCCCGGTTTCCAGGTAGGCGCTGGGCGGTTGCCCCGCTACCCGGCGGAACATGGTGGAAAAGGCGGCAGGGCTGTCATAGCCGAAATCGAGGGCGATTCGCGTCACCGCCTCGCCTGCGGCGAGCCGGGTCAAGGCCCTGACCACGCAGGCGCGCTGGCGCCACTGGACGAAACTCATGCCGGTCTGCTCGCGGAACAGGCGGTTGAAGGTGCGCAGGCTGATATGCAGCCGTTGCGCCCATTGCTCGGGAGACTGGTGGGCATCGGGTTGTTGCAGGAAGGCCTGGCACAGGGTGAGCAGGCGTGGCATTTCGGGCAGGGGAATGTGCAGGGGCAGGCGGGTGGTACGGCTCAGTTCATGCAGCAACAGACTGACCAGCACGCCGTCGCGTCCGTTCTCGTCGTACGCCAGCGGCAGATCCACCGCCTCCATCAGCAACTGGCGCATCAGTGGCGACACGCTGATCACCTGGCACTCATCGCCCAGGGCCGGCATGGCCGCCGGCTCGATGTACAGGCTGCGGGTACTGACCCCGAGCATCAGCACCTCATGGGCCACCCGCGGTGGAATCCATACCGCGCGCTGTGGCGGCACCACCCAGCGGCCATTCGTGGTGCTGACCTGCATCGCCCCGGTGGCGCCATACAACAGTTGCGCGCGACGATGGCTGTGGCTCGGCAACAGGTGGCCCTGGGGGTAATCGGTGCCGATCGCCACCACGGCGCGTGGGGTGTGATCCAGCAGATCGATCGAAGTGTTACGCATGGCATCGGCGTCCGCGGGTTGGCGTGAATGCAAACAGTATTGGCCGACTTGCTAAAGCCGGCCAAGCCCTGACGCTCTATCGTCGAGGTCTTCTGCTAACGGAGAACCTTCGATGTTTTATCTATGGCTGGCTGTGTTCGGCTGCATGAGCGGGATCAGCGCGGTGCTGTTCGGCTTTGGCGGCGGCTTTGTAGTGGTGCCGCTGCTGTATCGCATGTTGCTGAGCAGCCATGGCGCTGACGATGCCGTCGCCCAGTCGGCCATGCATATAGCGGTCGCCACCTCGACCTGCGTGATGATCGTCAACGCGCTGATGGCCACCGGCAAACACCGCCGCGCGGGCAACCTGATTCGACATTATCTGTGGCCGCTGGGTGGCTACATCGGGCTGGGAGCGATAGCGGGGGCGGTCCTGGCAATGGCGGTGAGTGGTGAGGCGATGCGCTACGCCTTTATTGCCTACCTGGCGCTGACCATTGCCGATTGCCTGATGCGTCGTGGCTTTCTTGAACAGGGCGACACCCGTGCGCCGCGCTGCCTGGGGCGACTGGAAAACACCGGAGGCCTGGGCATCGGGGCCATTGCTACCTTCCTGGGTGTCGGCGGCAGTGTGATGACCGTGCCCCTGCTGCGCCGCTGTGGCTTGAGCATGACCCAGGCCACCTCCATGGCCAACCCGCTGAGCGTGCCGGTAGCCCTGGCCGGGACCTTGACCTATATGGCCATGGCCGGCTTCAGTCGCTTCGATCTGGGCCCCTGGTTTATCGGCTATATCGATCTGCTGGCCTTTGCCGTGCTGACCCTCGGCTCATTGCTGGGCATGCGCCTGGCCTCACCGTGGATCGGGCGCATTCCCGACCGGCTGCATGCGCGGGTGTACATCGGCCTGCTGGTGCTGGTGATGCTCGGCATGCTGGTCCGCTAAGGGTTAGCCCAGCGCCAACCCCGGCGCTTCACGAATGATGAAGTGGTCGAGGTTCTCGATGTTGGCGCTGAATACCCCGAACGTCTGTTCGGGGTGTTTTTTGCTCGGCACCTGTTTCAGCTCAGGGGTCACGCCATAAAAGAAGCAATACAGCTCTTGTTCGCTGTCGATCGCATGCTTGATCTCTTCGAGGAAGGCTTTGCGCTTGCGGTAGCTCTCGATCAGTCTTTTGCTCAGGTAGACGTTGACCGAATAGGGTTTCTTTTTCGTCTCGTCCGCCTGCTTGAACCAGACCTTCTGTTCGAAGTCGATGCGAAAGCTCTGGGTATAGTCCTTGATCTCCTTGATCTTGCCCCAGTAGATCAACCCCTTGTTGTCCAGCAGGTATTCGATCTTCTTGAAGAACGAGGCATAGGACGCCGTGTGTTCGCCGATCTTCAGCGGCATGCGCTTGAGCAGCTCCTTGTCGTCGATATTCGACACAAAACACTCCACCGGATGGGCGAAGACACTGGTCTTGTCTGGGGTGCCGGCCTGAGCCGGGGCCGGCGTGCGCAGGCTGGAGGAGGGGGCTGGCGCGGCAGTGCCTGGCGTATCGCCATCCGCTGCCGGGCTGGCGGGCTTGCGCACATATTCGCGGCGGGCCAGCAGCAATTCCGATGGGAAATGCTCCTCCCGATCATCCTCGTCCGGCGTACCCTCCACCCCGGCTGCCAGCGTCCTGCTGGTGCCATACGGGCAGCCTTCGATATGCCGGGTGCCAGGCAGGTTCTTGAAATGCGGGGTGCGGATGTAATTGACGTTCTTGGCATTGAAGGTCCCCAACTGATTGTCAGCGGCAAAGGCGGCGCGACAGGCATCGTTGGGGCACTGGAACTGTTCCTTGGCCGAGTCGAAGGCCATGGTCTCGTCGAAATTCAGATCGCGCACGTCATAGATCGACAGCTTGTCGTCGAGGCTGATGCAGTAGGCGGTGTCGAATTTCATGGGGGCTCGGGTCCTTGAGTGAAGAAGGCTATTAATAGCGGGTGGCGCAGGGCAGTGCACTGATCTTTTCAAGCATGGGCGCTGATCTCGGCATAACCTTGTAGGTAGCACGTTCTACTCATCACCGGAAAAGGCTCAGGTTCATGTCTGACGGTAATCGCATCAATATCGGCTCCATTGGTGATGCAAACCACATCAACATTGCCCAGAATCAGGCGCCTGAACGCACCAGCATTCAGTTCGTCATCGATCCGAGGAGTGTCGAGCGGGTGAGCCGGGGCAGCGTCATCAAAGGCGCGGTGGCGTTTTTTCTATCGCTGCCGGCACTGGCGCTTTCGGTCATGTCGATCCTGGCCGACGCGTTGGGCATCCTTTCCTACTTCAATGTGGAATCGCGGATCCTGGCCTACCTCATCATGGCCGCCGCCATGGGCGGGGTGATGCTGTGCAACGGCAAGCGCAAGATGGCCACCGCCAGCATTGCGCCCGACCAGGCCCGATTCATCGATGGGCGTTGGGTCGAGCGTGATGAAAGTGGCGATTACCTGCTGTATCGCAATACCGCGCCCTGCAATTACGAAAACTGCCACGGTACCGTGCGTATCCAGACGCCACCGCCGCGCGAACAGCATAACCACGATCTGATCGGCGTCTGCGATATCGGCGGCAAGCAACACACCTATCGCGTCGACTTCAATGGCGTCGGCGAACGGCAGCATTTCGACTGGCGTCCGCTTGAGCAGAACAAGCCATGACCCCGTTCCAACCACTCCCTTGGTAGGGCGAGCGTGCTCGCGAAAAATTCCCCGTCAGGACCCATCAAACTGACAGCCTTCCTGAGTCTTTCCAGGTCATCGCGGCTGCATGAGGGGCACGAAATTTCCTACAGTTCTAATTTACAAAACTCTCACCATATAGAGACGAGTCCTACGCGTTAAAGCTTGTAAAAACAAAAGCTTAGGTTCCTTGATTAGTCCTGGCAGAGAACGTCACAGCTTTGGCAAGGAGGGACAAGTAAGCCTCGAACAAATGGCCGATAAGAAGGCGCCGGCCTCATGAATGAAGGCCCGGTGGGAACCAGCCAGACGGCTTTTCCCCTCACAATAACGAGGACCTTCATATGCCTGTTGTTGCGCGTTCATTGTTGTTTTGTCTGGCCCTGTCCGGCACAGGGGCCGTCCTGGCGGAGCAGGCAGCCTTGCCTTATCTGCCGGCCAATCAGTTCCGGCTGGCTGACTACCTGCCACCGCCTCCAACTGTTGATTCATCGTTGCAACAAAGCGATTTAACAGCCGTGCTGGCGGCCCAGGCAGCACGCAGTAGCGCTCAGGTGAGCCGGGTCCAGCAGGATGATGAATGGGAAGACAGCGTGTTCCACTTCGCCAGGGAATCCCTCGGCGCCGGTTTCAGCATTGAGCGCCTGCCCCTGACCCGGGCCTTCTTCCGGCGGGCCCAGGAAGATCTGGTGCAATTCCTGATGCCGGCCAAGCACAGCTATGGTCGGCCGCGCCCTTACGAAGCATCGGCACTGGTGAAGCCGGTACTGCCGCCACCGGAGGGCGATTCCTACCCCAGCGGTCATTCGATGAACGGCTATCTCAACGCCACCTTGCTGAGCATGGCGCTGCCGGAGAAACGCAGCGAGTTGTTCAGCCGCGCACAGATCAATGCCGACAGCCGGGTCATCGCCGGCGTGCATTTTCCCAGCGACCTGGAGGGCGGAAAGATCAGTGCCGCGGTGTTGGCGGCCCGGCTGCTGGACGATCCCCGCGCGGCGGCGGATTTCGAGGCGGTGAAACAGGAGATTCGTGGTGCCTTGGCCTCCACCGATTGAGTTCCGGGTTGGATGATTTGCCTGGAGTCGGGGATACCGGGTCCCAATAAAAAAGCCCTGAGCAAGTCAGGGCTTTTTTGATCTTTCGCTGTGCCGATTCAGATCGAGATCGGCACAGGGCTGGAGCTCGGAATCAATCCCAGCTCAGCGCGCCGCCAGTCTGATACTCGATCACGCGAGTCTCGAAGAAGTTCTTCTCTTTCTTCAAGTCCATGATTTCGCTCATCCATGGGAACGGGTTGGTGGTGCCTGGGTATTCTTCTTTCAGGCCGATCTGCGACAGGCGACGGTTGGCGATGAACTTGAGGTAGTCCTCCATCATCGCCGCGTTCATGCCCAGTACACCGCGCGGCATGGTGTCGCGAGCGTATTCGATTTCCAGTTGGGTGCCCTGGAGGATCATCTGGGTGGCTTCTTCCTTCATCTCGGCATCCCACAGGTGCGGGTTTTCGATCTTGATCTGGTTGATCACGTCGATACCGAAGTTCAGGTGCATGGATTCGTCGCGCAGGATGTACTGGAACTGCTCGGCGACGCCGGTCATTTTGTTGCGGCGACCCATGGACAGGATCTGGGTGAAGCCACAGTAGAAGAAGATGCCTTCCAGAACGCAGTAGTAGGCGATCAGGTTGCGCAGCAGTTCCTTGTCGGTGTCGACGGTGCCGGTTTCGAACTTCGGATCGGAGATCGAACGGGTGTACTTCAGGCCCCAGGCCGCTTTCTTGGCGACCGATGGAATCTCGTGGTACATGTTGAAGATCTCGCCTTCATCCATGGCCAGGGATTCGATGCAGTACTGGTAGGCGTGGGTGTGGATCGCCTCTTCGAACGCCTGGCGCAGGATGTACTGGCGGCATTCCGGGTTGGTGATCAGGCGGTACACGGCCAGCACCAGGTTGTTGGCAACCAGGGAGTCGGCGGTGGAGAAGAAGCCCAGGTTGCGCATCACGATGCGGCGCTCGTCGTCGGTCAGGCCTTCCGGGTTTTTCCAGAGGGCGATGTCGGCGGTCATGTTGACTTCTTGCGGCATCCAGTGGTTTGCGCAACCGTCCAGGTACTTCTGCCAGGCCCAGTCGTATTTGAATGGCACGAGCTGGTTGAGGTCGGCGCGGCAGTTGATCATGCGCTTTTCATCGACGGCGACACGGGCGGAAGCACCTTCCAACTCGGCCAGGCCTTCGGCGATGTCGAGCTGGTCCAGAGAGGCCTTGGCACGGGCAACGGCAGCGGAATCACTGGCGGTTACGGCGCGGGCTTCGAGAGCGGCGGCACCACCGGCGCTGTCGAGTTTGTCCATGGCAGCTTCGGCAGCGTGGCCGGCGTTGGCGCCTTTAACGGCGACTTCGCCTTCTTCTTTGTCGAATTCGTCCCAGCTCAGCATGACGTGTCGTCTCCTGCGTGAGGGCCAGATGCCCGTGTGAAACCTGATGGTTGGCTTTTCACACGGCCGAACTGGCCGCGTTGGATCTTAAGGAATCGTTTGTTGCGGCAGCTAACGCAGGCAATAAACAAAAATATGTACGGGAGTTCCGAGGCGGTTATGGGCACAGAGGACCGAGTCGACTCCTGCGCGGGCTTCGGATTGGCTGTTTATCCCTGTAAGGGAATATTGCAGGCCCGTTTTAAGGCCGCATTATAGGGATTTTTTTGCCGCTGTGGTGCGACGAAGTGGCTCACGATTCGGTCGGCGAGGGGCGTGATCGCGGCGGAGCGAGGGTTTACAAGGCTTTGGCCGGCAAAGATTTTTTTTCACCCGGTTTCGCGGGTTTTTGCCGCCTGGAAGCGATCCGAGACCTCGGCTTTTTCGTGCAATGTTCTGCAAGCCCCGTAGTATATGGCTTACAGGGAAGGTCGTGGGCTTTGGTAGACAGGATTGTGTTCAATTCATGGTGCAAATTGTCATTCGGATGGTTTGCTCAAAAAATAAGCAAAAAAACGCTTTTGCCACTACATCTTGTGTTGGATGGTCAATTTTTGACCTTTGAAACACTACTGTCCCGGGTTGCCACTCGAGGTCGTTCTTGATGCTCGAGAAGGCATTTTCGGACCATCATCAAACCCCTTGGGGCGATACGGAAACGCTCCCTGCAAGGTGGCTCGACAGATGAAAAAGGGGAGTGCGAAAGCCGTGGTCGCACTGCATTGGGCGATGGCTTGCAACCAGTCTGGATTCAGTTATGCGTCTGGCCATCTTTGCCGCAAGAAAGATCTCTTGCGGCCGGCAATTGTTGGA
Source organism: Pseudomonas sp. NFPP07 (assembly GCF_900115645.1). NCBI lineage: Bacteria > Pseudomonadati > Pseudomonadota > Gammaproteobacteria > Pseudomonadales > Pseudomonadaceae > Pseudomonas > Pseudomonas sp. NFPP07. The sequence goes on along the minus strand of NZ_FOXG01000001.1, from coordinate 403,590 downwards.
ACTTTAAGAGCAACTTTAGTATCAGCCGTTAGAGCAGCCGTTACCCATGACGTGGTATTGCAGGATATGTCGCAGGCCTTTCGAATCTTCATATTCCATACGCGCAGGTACAACTTCGCATACATTTGGAACTTCGCTCATGGATATAACTTTGGCGATGTCCAGGTCGGACGAGTAAGAGTATTCCTCTACAGCTGGTTGCTGGCTTGCGACATCAGTCGGGATCTCGTCGGCCATTGCTGTAACGCAAAGACTGCTGAGGGCCAGAACTAATAAAGCTTTCATTTTGATTTCACCTTTCTAAGGTCGTGTAGGGTCACGCAGCCTTTGTGGGGCTGCGTGTGGAACTTGAGTAGAAGTCTGGATTAACTGCCTTCGTGGGGGCTGTAACTTGGTTAATCACATTGCCTTGTTGGCGAGGTTGATTTTAGGCTCCTGAATAGGCGCTATACAGGCGTGCTTTTGATAAACACTATTGACGGTTTTTGTAACAATCCCGGTAAAAACGACCCCCAGTGACCTGGCAGCGGTCTTCTACTTGCCGCAGAAACTGCCGCAAGTCCCGTAATAGAGGGGGCAAAGCACTTTCCAGGGGGATCGGCTGGGGGTTGTTACTACCATCGTCGAATGGTTCTATAGGCCCGCCCCGGCTACAACGGGGTCATACAACAACAACTATGTCACCGAGGTAAGAAAGATGAGTGCGGCTTCTCTGTATCCCGTTCGTCCCGAGGTTGCGGCCAACACGCTGACTGACGAGGCGACCTACAAGGCCATGTACCAGCAGTCGGTCGTCAACCCGGACGGCTTCTGGCGCGAGCAAGCCAAGCGCCTCGACTGGATCAAGCCTTTCACCACGGTGAAGCAGACCTCCTTCGACGATCACCATGTCGATATCAAATGGTTTGCCGACGGCACCCTCAACGTTTCCTACAACTGCCTGGATCGCCATCTGGCCGAGCGCGGCGATCAGATCGCGATCATCTGGGAAGGCGACGATCCTTCCGAAAGCCGCAACATCACCTATCGCGAACTGCACGAACAAGTCTGCAAGTTCGCCAACGCCCTGCGTGGCCAGGACGTGCACCGCGGCGACGTGGTGACTATCTATATGCCGATGATCCCCGAAGCCGTGGTCGCCATGCTGGCCTGTACCCGGATCGGCGCGATTCATTCGGTGGTGTTCGGTGGCTTCTCGCCGGAAGCGCTGGCCGGGCGGATCATCGACTGCAAATCCAAGGTGGTGATCACCGCCGACGAAGGCATCCGCGCGGGCAAGAAGATTCCGCTCAAGGCCAATGTCGACGATGCGCTGACCAACCCGGAAACCAGCAGCATCCAGAAGGTCATCGTGTGCAAGCGCACCAATGGCCAGATCAAGTGGAACCAGCATCGCGACATCTGGTACGAAGACTTGATGAAAGTGGCCGGTACCGTCTGCGCGCCAAAAGAAATGGGTGCCGAGGAAGCGCTGTTCATCCTTTATACCTCCGGCTCCACCGGTAAGCCCAAAGGCGTGCAGCACACCACTGGCGGCTACCTGTTGTACGCGGCCCTGACCCACGAGCGCGTATTCGATTATCGTCCGGGGGAAATCTACTGGTGCACCGCCGACGTCGGCTGGGTCACCGGCCACACTTATATCGTCTATGGCCCGCTGGCCAATGGCGCGACCACCGTGCTGTTCGAGGGCGTGCCGAACTACCCGGACGTGACCCGCGTGGCGAAGATCGTCGACAAGCACAAGGTCAATATCCTCTACACCGCGCCGACCGCGATCCGCGCCATGATGGCCTCGGGTAACGCCGCCTGCGCAGGCGCCGATGGCAGCAGCCTGCGCCTGCTGGGTTCGGTGGGTGAGCCGATCAACCCGGAAGCCTGGGACTGGTACTACAAGAACGTCGGTCAATCCCGTTGCCCGATCGTCGATACCTGGTGGCAGACCGAGACCGGCGCCACCCTGATGAGCCCGCTGCCGGGCGCCCATGCCCTCAAGCCGGGTTCGGCGGCGCGTCCGTTCTTTGGCGTGGTGCCGGCGCTGGTGGACAACCTGGGCAACATTATCGAGGGCGCCGCCGAAGGCAACCTGGTGATCCTCGATTCGTGGCCAGGCCAGGCGCGCACCCTGTATGGCGACCACGATCGTTTCGTCGATACCTACTTCAAGACCTTCCGTGGCATGTACTTCACCGGTGACGGTGCCCGTCGCGATGAAGACGGCTACTGGTGGATCACCGGGCGTGTGGACGATGTGCTCAACGTCTCCGGCCACCGCATGGGGACCGCCGAGATCGAAAGCGCGATGGTCGCTCACCCGAAAGTCGCCGAAGCGGCGGTGGTCGGTGTGCCCCATGACATCAAGGGGCAGGGCATCTATGTCTACGTCACCCTCAACGGTGGCGAAGAACCGAGCGAAGCATTGCGCCTGGAGCTGAAGAACTGGGTGCGCAAGGAGATCGGTCCGATCGCCTCGCCGGATGTCATCCAGTGGGCGCCAGGCCTGCCGAAGACCCGTTCCGGGAAGATCATGCGCCGTATCCTGCGCAAGATCGCCACGGCGGAGTACGACAGCCTGGGGGATATTTCCACCCTGGCTGACCCGGGTGTGGTGCAGCATCTGGTCGATACCCACAAGACCATGAACGTCGCCTGAGACGGACCTGTGTCAGCGAAAGCCCCGTCCGGCCTTGTGCCGGGCGGGGCTTTTTTGTGAGCGCTATCGGGGGCTTCTGTAGCCGCTGCCGAAGGCTGCGATCGGCTCCGCAGGAGACGCGCTCTTGAAGGCCCTGAAAGGCCCTTCGGGCCTTATCGCAGCCTGCGGCAGCGGCTACAGGCAGCGGCTTTTCGATCGAATAAATATCGGCATATCCATCAGGCGTATCTGAATGTTACCGGCGGGAGGGAATGTGTAACCCGCTGCCCGGATTCGGGGCAATGAGAAACGCCAAGCCCTGTTTCAGGGCCTTTGCGGGGTCGGTAAAAAATAAGTCATAACGCTGCGCTTGCCGGAATAGAAGGCTTTGCGAATAATAGGCCCGCAATTTGCAACACAGATTGGTTTACCGTCTTTTGCTCTTGCATAAATCTGAAGAGCTGTCAATGTGCTCGACCTGGTTTCTCAGTGCTTCTGTAATTTGTTGTCGCATTGAGGAAATATCGGCTTCGGGCCTGTCGTTAGAATGCCGATCACTCGCTCGTCGTTGCCTGCCCGGGAACCCGCATGGGGTTCGTGGCCAGGTCCTCAAGGACGCAGCGCCGCTATCAGGTTCCACCCATTCGCATATTGGGCTGTCGCTCACTCTGCCGTTTTCGCCCTTTACCGATGGAGTCCTAAGATGAAGAAACTCGTGCTTCTTGGCGCCCTGGCACTGTCCTCCGTGCTTTCCCTGCCGACGTTCGCCGATGAAAAGCCTCTGAAAATTGGTATCGAAGCGGCTTACCCTCCATTCGCCTCCAAGGCTCCGGACGGCAGCATCGTCGGTTTCGACTACGACATCGGCAACGCCCTGTGCGAAGAAATGAAGGTCAAGTGCGTGTGGGTCGAGCAGGAGTTCGACGGCCTGATCCCCGCACTCAAGGTACGCAAGATCGATGCGATCCTGTCGTCCATGTCGATCACCGACGACCGCAAGAAGTCCGTGGACTTCACCGGCAAGTACTACAACACCCCTGCGCGCCTGGTCATGAAGGCCGGTACCCAGGTCAGCGATGGCCTGACCGAGCTCAAGGGCAAGAACATCGGCGTGCAGCGCGGTTCGATCCACGAGCGCTTCGCCCGTGAAGTGCTGGCTCCGCTGGGTGCCGAGATCAAGCCATATGGCTCGCAGAACGAGATCTACCTGGACGTGGCGGCCGGTCGCCTCGACGGCACCGTGGCAGACGCTACTCTGCTGAATGACGGCTTCCTGAAAACCGACGCCGGCAAAGGCTTCGCGTTCGTCGGCCCGGCGTTCACCGACAGCAAATACTTCGGCGACGGCGTGGGTATCGCCGTACGCAAAGGCGATGCGCTGAAAGACAAGATCACCGGTGCGATCGCCGCCATTCGCGAGAACGGCAAGTACAAGCAAATCCAGGACAAGTACTTCGACTTCGACATTTACGGCCAGTAAATCGTCGAATCAGCAAGTCCGAGATGGCGCAAGCAGCAGAATCTCTGAAGTTTGCGCCATTTTTTCATCCCAATTTTCGAGGACCTGAATCATGTTGAAAGGCTACGGGGCTGTCATCCTCGATGGCGCTTGGCTGACGCTTCAGCTTGCCTTGTCGTCCATGGCCCTGGCCATCGTTCTGGGTCTGATCGGGGTCGCGCTGCGTCTCTCGCCGGTGCGCTGGCTGGCGTGGCTGGGCGACCTGTATTCCACGGTGATCCGCGGGATTCCCGACCTTGTGCTGATCCTGCTGATCTTCTACGGCGGCCAGGACCTGCTCAACCGTGTCGCGCCAATGCTGGGTTACGACGACTACATCGACCTGAACCCGCTGGCTGCCGGTATCGGCACCCTGGGCTTCATCTTCGGTGCCTATCTGTCGGAAACCTTCCGCGGCGCCTTCATGGCAATCCCCAAGGGGCAGGCGGAAGCGGGCATGGCCTATGGCATGAACAGCTTCCAGGTGTTCTTCCGGGTGCTGGTGCCGCAGATGATCCGTCTGGCGATTCCGGGTTTTACCAACAACTGGCTGGTACTGACCAAGGCCACCGCGCTGATTTCGGTGGTAGGCCTGCAAGACATGATGTTCAAGGCCAAGCAGGCGGCTGACGCCACCCGCGAGCCTTTCACCTTCTTCCTCGCGGTGGCGGCGATGTACCTGGTGATCACCAGTGTCTCGTTGCTGGCATTGCGTCACCTTGAGAAGCGCTACTCGGTAGGCGTAAGGGCGGCTGATCTATGATCTTCGACTACAACGTCATCTATGAGGCCTTGCCGCTGTATTTCAGCGGCTTGCTGACCACCCTGAAACTCTTGGCCCTGTCGCTGTTCTTCGGCCTGCTGGCGGCGCTGCCCCTGGGGCTGATGCGGGTGTCCAAGCAGCCGATCGTCAACCTCAGCGCCTGGCTCTACACCTATGTGATCCGCGGCACGCCGATGCTGGTGCAACTGTTCCTGATCTACTACGGCCTGGCGCAGTTCGATGTGGTGCGCAAAAGCTTCCTCTGGCCGTGGCTGTCCAGCGCGACCTTCTGTGCCTGCCTGGCATTTGCCATCAACACCAGCGCCTACACCGCCGAAATCATCGCCGGCAGCCTCAAGGCCACGCCGAACGGCGAGATCGAAGCGGCCAAGGCCATGGGCATGTCGCGCTACAAAATGTATGCCCGAATCCTGCTGCCGTCGGCCTTGCGCCGGGCACTGCCGCAGTACAGCAATGAAGTGATCATGATGCTGCAGACCACCAGCCTGGCCTCCATCGTGACCCTGATCGATATCACCGGTGCGGCCCGTACGGTCAACGCGCAGTACTACCTGCCGTTCGAGGCCTACATCACCGCCGGCGTGTTCTACCTGTGCCTGACCTTTATCCTGGTGCGCCTGTTCAAGCTGGCCGAAGGCCGCTGGCTGCGTTACCTGGCGCCGCGGAAGCACTGATATGGAACGCATTGACCACCCATTACCGTGGAGCCACCTGGGCAGCGAACGGCAGATCTCGGTATTCCGTTTCGGTCACGGCGAGCGCAAGGCCTATATCCAGGCCAGCCTGCATGCGGACGAACTGCCCGGGATGCGCACCGCCTGGGAGCTGAAAAAGCGCCTGGCCGAACTGGAAGCCCAGGGCGCGCTGAACGGCGTGATCGAACTGGTGCCGGTGGCCAACCCGATGGGCCTGGGCCAGCTGTTGCAGGGCAGTCACCAGGGGCGGTTCGAGGCCGGCAGTGGCAAGAATTTCAATCGGGATTTCGTCGAGCTGAGTGTGCCGGTCGCGGCCCGCCTGGAAGGGTGTCTGGGAGATGATCCGCACGCCAATATCCAGGTGATTCGCCAGGCCATGAGTGATGTGCTGGCTGAACTGCCGGCGCCATCGAGCCAGCTGCAAGGCATGCAGCGCATTCTCCTGAGTCATGCCTGCACCGCGGATGTGGTGCTGGATCTGCACTGCGATGCGGAGGCGGCGCTGCATATGTACGCCTTGCCGCAGCATTGGCCGCAGTGGCGTTCGTTGGCGGCTCATCTGAACGTGCGGGTCGGCCTGCTGGCGGAAGACTCCGGCGGCAGCTCGTTCGACGAGGCCTGTTCGCTGCCCTGGCTGCGCCTGTCGCGCCAGTTCCCGCAGGCGCAGATTCCGCTGGCCTGCCTGGCGACCACCCTCGAACTGGGCGGTCAGGCCGACACTGGTCGCCCGCAAGCCGAGGCGCACGCCGAAGGCATCCTGGCATTCCTCGCCGAGCAGGGGCTGATCGCGGGCGAATGGCCGGCGCCGCAGCATGAAGCGTGCGAGGCCATGCCTTTCGAAGGCACCGAATTGTTGTTTGCGCCGCATCCCGGCGTGGTGAGTTTTCTGCGTCCGGCCGGTAGCTGGGTGGAGAAGGGCGAGCCGATTTTTGAAGTGATTGATCCCTTATCCGATCGGGTCAGCACCCTGTGTGCTGGCACCAGCGGCGTGTTGTTCGCCGTTGAGCGGCTGCGTTACGCCCAACCCGGTTTCTGGCTGGCCAAGGTGGCGGGGCGCGAAGCGCTGCGGCACGGGCGCTTGCTCAACGACTGACTGCTTTTGTGAGAACCGACAGCATGTACAAACTTGAAGTCCAAGACCTGCATAAACGCTATGGCAGTCACGAAGTGCTCAAGGGCGTGTCCCTGAAAGCGGCGGCTGGCGATGTGATCAGCATCATCGGCTCCAGTGGCTCCGGCAAATCCACCTTCCTGCGCTGCATCAACCTGCTGGAGCAGCCGCACGCCGGCAAGATCCTGCTGAACAACGAAGAGTTGAAGCTGGTGGCGAACAAGGACGGCGCCCTGAAGGCGGCCGATCCAAAACAGTTGCAGCGCATGCGTTCGCGCCTGTCGATGGTGTTCCAGCACTTCAACCTGTGGTCGCACATGACCGCCATCGAAAACATCATGGAAGCGCCGGTGCATGTGCTCGGCGTACCCAAGGCCGAAGCCCGTGCAAAGGCCGAGCACTACCTGGCCAAGGTCGGTGTGGCGCATCGCAAGGATGCCTACCCGGGCCACATGTCCGGCGGTGAGCAGCAGCGCGTGGCGATCGCCCGGGCGCTGGCGATGGAGCCTGAGGTCATGCTGTTCGACGAACCGACTTCGGCGCTCGACCCCGAGCTGGTGGGCGACGTGCTGAAAGTGATGCAGGCCCTGGCCCAGGAAGGCCGGACCATGGTGGTGGTGACCCACGAAATGGGCTTTGCCCGTGAAGTCTCGAACCAGCTGATATTCCTGCACAAGGGCCTGGTGGAAGAGAGCGGCAACCCGCGCGAAGTGCTGGTCAATCCGCAATCGGAACGTTTGCAACAATTCCTCTCGGGCAGCCTGAAGTAAATCGCTCCCGTAATGCACCAAATTAGGTCATGCTGCGCACCGCGCGCCAGATGGTCTAATTTGGTTGCAGCCGCCTTTGGCCTCTAACACTGTTTTCGTTTCGGATTGCCCGCCATGACTGCCCATCGAATTGGTTTCCTGATTTGGCCCAGCACTAAAGCCTTGACGCTGGCGCTGGCCGAGGAGGCCTTGCGTGTCGCTCAGCGCGTGCATCCGGAAGTGGTCTACGAACTGGCCTTCCTGCAGGCCGAGGCGCCGGCCGACGGTGCCTGGCAACTGCCGGGCGAACCTTGGTCGGGCAAGCTCGAAGGCTGCCAGAAACTGTTCCTGCTGGCCGATGAGCCGCCTGCCACCCTGGCGCCGGCCCTGAGCAGCGCGCTCAAGCAACTGGTGCGTGCCGGCTGTGTGATCGGTGGTTTGTCTGCCGGTGTGTATCCCCTGGCGCAGCTGGGGCTTCTCGACGGTTATCGGGCGGCGGTGCACTGGCGCTGGCAGGACGATTTCGCCGAGCGCTTCCCCAAGGTCATCGCCACCAGCCATCTGTTCGATTGGGATCGCGATCGCCTGACGGCCTGCGGCGGGATGTCGGTGCTGGATCTGTTGCTGGCGGTGCTGGCCCGTGACCACGGCGCGGAATTGGCCGGCGCGGTCTCGGAAGAGCTGGTGGTCGAGCGGATTCGTGAAGGCGGCGAGCGCCAACGCATTCCGTTGCAGAACCGCCTGGGTTCCAGCCACCCGAAGCTGACCCAGGCGGTGCTGCTGATGGAGGCCAATATCGAGGAGCCGCTGACCACCGACGAAATCGCCCAGCATGTGTGCGTCTCGCGTCGGCAACTGGAGCGGATTTTCAAGCAATACCTCAATCGTGTGCCGAGCCAGTACTACCTGGAATTGCGCCTGAACAAGGCGCGGCAGATGCTGATGCAGACCAGCAAATCGATCATCCAGATCGGCCTGTCCTGCGGTTTCTCCTCGGGGCCGCATTTCTCCAGCGCCTACCGCAACTTCTTCGGCGCCACGCCGCGGGAGGACCGCAACCAGCGGCGCAGCAGCAGCCCGTTCGAACTGTCTTCGGTGCCTTCCGAGCGCGGTTGATCCACCTCTTCGTTTTGTCTGTCAGTTTTTATCGCGAGCAATCGAGCGTCGACCGGCTGCTTCTACAGAAGAATGCGTTCCCTGTAGGAGCGAGCTTGCTCGCGATGGCGCCTTAATGTGTGGCGCAAATCGTTGGACAATCCTGCCGTTAAAGCCTCCAGCAGTTTAAACTGCGCCTTTGCGACGCTATTTGTCGCATTGCCGTAAACCCGCGTAAAACCGGGGTTGGCGCTATAAGAAGTTGTCGCTTGGCGACAAGGCTGGGCAGAAAACTGTCCTTACAATCCCCCCATCGCTCGCCAGTTTCAGGCAGGCGTTCCTCTTCAGGAGACTCCGATGTCCGTTGAGCAAGCTCCGGTGCAACGCGCCGATTTCGATCAGGTCATGGTTCCCAACTATGCTCCTGCGGCTTTCATTCCTGTGCGTGGCGCGGGCTCCCGAGTCTGGGATCAGTCGGGCCGAGAGCTGATCGACTTTGCCGGCGGGATCGCGGTCAACGTACTGGGCCACGCCCATCCGGCGCTGGTCGCGGCGCTGACCGAGCAGGCCAACAAGCTGTGGCACGTATCCAACGTCTTCACCAACGAGCCGGCCCTGCGCCTGGCCCACAAACTGGTCGACGCCACCTTTGCCGAGCGTGCGTTCTTCTGCAACTCCGGGGCCGAGGCCAACGAGGCCGCCTTCAAGCTGGCCCGTCGTGTCGCTTTCGACCGTTTCGGCGCGGAAAAATACGAAATCATCGCGGCCCTCAACAGCTTCCACGGTCGCACCCTGTTCACCGTGAACGTCGGCGGCCAGTCGAAGTACTCCGATGGCTTCGGTCCTAAAATCACCGGTATCACCCACGTTCCCTACAACGATCTGGCGGCATTGAAAGCGGCGATTTCGGACAAGACCTGCGCGGTGGTACTGGAGCCGATCCAGGGCGAAGGTGGTGTATTGCCGGCCGAGCAGGCTTACCTGCAAGGCGCCCGCGAGCTGTGCGACGCGCACAACGCGCTGCTGGTGTTCGACGAAGTGCAGACCGGCATGGGCCGCAGCGGCGAGCTGTTCGCCTATATGCACTACGGCGTGACCCCGGACATCCTGACCAGCGCCAAGAGCCTGGGCGGCGGTTTCCCGATCGCCGCGATGCTGACCACCGAGGCGCTGGCCAAGCACCTGGTGGTTGGTACCCACGGCACCACCTACGGCGGCAACCCGCTGGCATGCGCGGTGGCCGGCGCGGTGATCGACGTGATCAACACGCCCGAAGTGCTGAACGGCGTGAAGGCCAAGCACGATCGCTTCAAGACCCGCCTGCTGCAGATCGGCGAGAAGTACGGCCTGTTCACCGAAGTGCGTGGCCTGGGCCTGCTGCTCGGTTGCGTGCTCAGCGATGCCTGGAAAGGCAAGGCCAAGGACGTGTTCAACGCCGCTGAAAAAGAAAACCTGATGATCCTCCAGGCCGGCCCGGACGTGGTGCGTTTCGCCCCGAGCCTGGTGGTCGAGGAAGCGGACATCGAAGAAGGCCTGCAGCGCTTCGAGCGCGCGGTCGCCAAGCTGACCCAGGCCTGATTCGGGCCGCGGTACTTCTCGGCGCTTGTCTGCAGGGCCAGCGTCGAGCCCAATTTTCGGTGCCGGGCTGTCCCGGCATTTTTTTCCCTGAGTCGGCCTTCTGGCCGGCCTGTTTCGAGTAAGGAGTGACACCATGCTGGTGATGCGCCCCGCGCAAATGGCTGATCTGGGCGAGGTACAGCGTCTGGCTGCGGACAGCCCGATTGGTGTCACTTCCTTGCCGGATGACGTGGAACGCCTGAGCGACAAGATCGCCGCAAGCGAGGCTTCGTTCGCCGCCGAGGTGAGCTTCAATGGCGAGGAAAGCTACTTCTTCGTCCTCGAAGACACCGAAACCGGCAAGCTGGTCGGTTGCTCGGCCATCGTCGCCTCGGCCGGTTATTCCGAGCCGTTCTACAGCTTCCGTAACGAGACCTTCGTGCACGCCTCCCGCGAGCTGAAGATCCACAACAAGATCCACGTGCTTTCCCAGTGCCACGACCTGACCGGGAACAGCCTGCTGACCAGCTTCTATGTGGTCCCGGAGCTGGTGGGCTCGCCGTGGTCGGAACTCAATTCCCGTGGTCGCCTGCTGTTCGTCGCCAGCCACCCGGAGCGTTTCGCCGATTCGGTGGTGACCGAGATCGTTGGCTACAGCGATGAGAATGGCGACTCGCCGTTCTGGGACGCCATCGGCCGCAACTTCTTCGATCTCAACTACGCCGCCGCCGAGCGTCTGTGCGGGCTGAAAAGCCGCACCTTCCTCGCCGAGCTGATGCCGCATTACCCGATCTATTTGCCGCTGCTGCCGGATGCCGCGCAGGAAGCCATGGGCCAGGTGCATCCGCGGGCGCAGATCACCTTCGACATCCTGATGCGCGAAGGCTTCGAGACCGACCATTACATTGACATCTTCGACGGTGGCCCGACCCTGCACGCCCGGGTCTCGGGGATCCGCTCGATCGCCCAGAGCCGCGTGGTGCCGGTGAAGATCGGCGAGGTCGCCAAGGGCGGCGGACGCCAGTACCTGGTCGCCAATGCGCAGTTGCAGGATTACCGCGCGGTGATGCTGGAGCTGGATTACGCGCCGGGCAAGCCGGTGACCCTGGATCTGCAGGCGGCCGAAGCCCTGGGCGTCGGCGAGGGTGCCAGCGTGCGCCTGGTGGCGGTTTAACGGCTGCGGCAAATGCCGGAAGAATCCTGGAAAGCAGCGAGTTTCGCGGGGGCCGTCAGCGGCGCCCGTCTGAGGAGATAGCATGATCGTTCGTCCCGTACGCAGCAGCGACTTACCCGCTCTGATCGACCTGGCCCGCAGCACCGGCACCGGCCTTACCACCTTGCCGGCCAACGAAGAGCGCCTGAAACACCGCGTGGGCTGGGCGGAAAAGACCTTCCGTGGCGAAGCCGAGCGGGGCGATGCGGATTACCTGTTCGTGCTCGAGGACGACAACGGCCGCGTGGTGGGGATTTCCGCGATCGCCGGCGCCGTTGGCCTGCGCGAGCCCTGGTACAACTTCCGGGTCGGCCTGACCGTCAGCGCTTCCCAGGAGCTGAACATCTACCGCGAGATTCCGACGCTGTTCCTGGCCAACGACCTGACCGGCAATTCCGAGCTGTGCTCGCTGTTCCTGCATGCCGATTACCGCACTGGCCTCAACGGCCGCATGCTGGCCAAGGCACGCATGCTGTTCATCGCCGAATTCCCGCAGCTGTTCGGCAACAAGATCATCGCCGAGATGCGCGGCATGTCCGATGAAGCCGGGCGCTCGCCATTCTGGGAAAGCCTGGGCCGGCACTTCTTCAAGATGGAATTCAGCCAGGCCGACTACCTGACCGGCGTCGGTAACAAGGCGTTCATCGCCGAACTGATGCCGAAGTTCCCGCTGTACACCTGCTTCCTCTCCGAGGGCGCGCGCAACGTGATCGGCAAGGTGCACACCGATACCGAGCCAGCGCTGGCTATGCTCAAGAGCGAGGGCTTCAGCTACCAGGGTTACGTCGACATCTTCGACGCCGGCCCGGCGGTGGAGTGCGAAACCGCCAAGATCCGCGCGGTGCGCGATAGCCAGGCGCTGGTGTTGGCCATCGGCACGCCGGGCGACGACGCCACGCCTTTCCTGATTCACAACCGCAAGCGCGAGGACTGCCGGATCACCGCGGCACCCGCGCGCTTTGCGTCGGGCACCCTGGTGGTTGATGCGCTGACCGCCAAACGCCTGCAACTCAATGCGGGCGATCAGGTCCGTGCCGTTGCGCTGTCTGCTTCCCGGGAGTCGAAATAATGAGCACGCTGTACATCGCAGGCCAATGGCTGCCAGGCCAGGGCGAAGCCTTTGAATCCTTGAATCCGGTGACCCAGCAGGTGCTGTGGTCGGGCAACGGCGCCACCGTCGCCCAGGTTGAAAGTGCGGTGCAGGCCGCGCGCCAGGCATTCCCGGCCTGGGCCAAGCGTTCGCTGGACGAGCGGATCGCGGTGCTGGAAGCCTTTGCCGTCAGCCTGAAAAGCCATGCCGACGAACTGGCGCGCTGCATCGGCGAGGAAACCGGCAAGCCGCTGTGGGAAGCCGCTACCGAAGTGACCAGCATGGTCAACAAGATCGCGATTTCGGTGCAGAGCTACCGTGAACGTACCGGCGAGAAGAGCGGCCCGCTGGGCGACGCCACCGCGGTATTGCGCCACAAGCCTCACGGTGTGGTGGCGGTGTTCGGTCCTTACAACTTCCCAGGCCATCTGCCTAACGGGCATATCGTTCCTGCGCTGCTGGCGGGTAACAGCGTGCTGTTCAAGCCCAGCGAGCTGACCCCGAAAGTCGCCGAGCTGACCGTCAAGTGCTGGATCGAAGCCGGCCTGCCGGCGGGCGTTCTGAACCTGCTGCAAGGCGCGCGGGAAACCGGTATCGCCCTGGCTGCCAACCCGGGGATCGACGGTCTGTTCTTCACCGGTTCCAGTCGCACCGGCAATCACCTGCACCAGCAGTTCGCCGGCCGCCCGGACAAGATCCTCGCGCTGGAGATGGGTGGTAACAATCCGCTGGTGGTGGACCAGGTCGCGGACCTGGACGCGGCGGTCTACACCATCATCCAGTCGGCCTTCATTTCCGCTGGCCAGCGTTGCACCTGCGCGCGCCGCCTGCTGGTGCCGCAAGGCGCCTGGGGCGACCAGTTGCTGGAGCGCCTGGTGGCGGTCAGCTCGACCATCGAGGTCGGTGCCTTCGACCAGCAGCCGGCACCGTTCATGGGCTCGGTGATTTCCCTTGGCGCGGCCCGCGCGCTGATGCAGGCCCAGGAAAACCTGCTGGCCAATGGCGCCGTGGCGCTGCTGGAAATGACCCAGCCGCAGGCCCAGGCCGCGCTGCTGACCCCGGGCATTCTCGACGTGACCGCCGTGGCCGAGCGCCCGGACGAAGAACTGTTCGGCCCCTTGCTGCAAGTGATTCGCTACGCCGATTTCGCAGCGGCGATCGCCGAGGCCAACGACACCCAATACGGCCTGGCAGCGGGCCTGCTGTCGGATTCCGAGGCGCGTTACCAGCAGTTCTGGCTGGAAAGCCGGGCCGGTATCGTCAACTGGAACAAGCAGCTGACCGGTGCCGCGAGCAGCGCGCCGTTCGGCGGTGTGGGTGCCTCGGGCAACCATCGCGCCAGCGCCTATTACGCGGCGGATTACTGCGCCTACCCGGTGGCGTCGCTGGAAACCGCGAGCCTGACCTTGCCGAGCGCGCTGACGCCGGGTGTACGCCTGGGGTGATGGGTTGCGCCGCAGATTGCAGGAAGGTCCCGCGGACCTTATCGCAGCCTGCGAAGCGGCTACAGAGAGCGGCGGGGCGTCGGTGGTTATGGTCACCCTGTAGCCGCGCCGCAGGCTGCGATCGTCCCGCGAAGCGGGCGCCGACGGCCTCAAGACATGTACTGATACCGATGCCTATAACAACAGATTCTCGTGGAGCCTCGCTGATGAAATCCTATGAAGTCAATTTCGACGGTCTAGTGGGGCCTACCCATAACTACGGCGGCCTGTCCTACGGCAACGTCGCGTCCCAGAGCAACAGCCAGCAGTCTTCCAACCCCAGGGAAGCCGCGCTGCAGGGCCTGGCGAAAATGAAAGCGCTGATGGAAATGGGGTTCCAGCAAGGCGTGCTGGCGCCACAGGAACGCCCGGACGTGGCCGCCCTGCGGCGGCTGGGTTTTGCCGGCAGCGATGCACAGGTCATCGAGCGCGCCGCCAAGGATGCGATGCCGCTGCTGGTCGCCAGTTGCTCGGCGTCGAGCATGTGGGTGGCCAACGCCGCCACGGTCAGCCCGAGCGCCGACACCCGCGACGGTCGCGTGCATTTCACCGCCGCCAACCTGAACTGCAAATACCATCGCAGCATCGAGCACCCGACCACCAGTCGCGTGCTGGGGGCGATGTTCGCCGACCAGAAACACTTCGCCCATCACGCGGCGTTGCCGGCGGTGGCGCAGTTCGGCGATGAGGGCGCGGCCAACCACACCCGTTTCTGCCGTGACTACGGCCAGGCCGGTGTCGAGTTTTTCGTCTTCGGGCGCAGCGCCTTCGATACCCGCTACCCGGCACCGCAGAAGTACCCGGCGCGCCAGACCCTGGAAGCTTCGCAGGCCGTCGCCCGCCTGCACGGCCTGAGCGACGACGGAGTGGTGTATGCCCAGCAGAACCCGTCGGTGATCGACCAGGGCGTGTTCCATAACGACGTGATCGCGGTGGGTAACGGCGAAGTGCTGTTCTACCATGAGGACGCATTCCTCGAGACCGACAAGATGCTCGCCGAGCTGCAGGCCAAGCTGGGCAAGTGTGGCGGCAACTTCCAGTCGATCTGCGTGCCGCGCTCGCAGGTCACGGTGGAAGACGCGGTGCGTTCCTACCTGTTCAACAGCCAGCTGCTGTCCCGCGCCGATGGCTCGATGCTGCTGATCGTGCCGGAAGAGTGCCGCGGCAACGAGCGTGTCTGGCAGTACCTGCAAAGCCTGACCAGCTCCGGCGGCCTGATCCGCGAAGTGAAAGTCTTCGACCTCAAGCAGAGCATGCAGAACGGCGGTGGGCCGGCGTGCCTGCGGCTACGGGTCGCGCTCAATCAAACCGAGCTGGCGGCGGTCAACCCGGGGGTTATCATGACCGCGTCGTTGTACGACACGCTGACCCAATGGGTTGACAAGCACTACCGCGACCGCCTCAGCGAAAACGATCTGGCGGACCCGCAATTGCTGCTTGAGTGCCGGACGGCACTGGATGAACTGACGCAAATCCTTAAACTGGGCGCGGTTTATCCATTCCAGATCAATTAAAAGCCCGCGCCTGCTTCTGCTGATCCAGGCGCGCCGCTTTATCTCCAGATGAGAGCGTAATAAATGAGCGATACCCTGCAGCTGATCCTTGAAGACACCGACGGCACTCAACTGGAAACTTCCTGCACCCGCGTCGCCGTGATGTGGCAAGGCAAGGAACTGTGGATCCAGCAGGACGGCCGCGGCCAGCTGCTGATCGGCGTGGACGTCGAGGAAGGCGACGAGGAATACGCCAACCTGCTGCTGCGCCCATTGGCGACTAATCTGGTAAGTCTGCAACTGGAAATGGAACCGGCCGACGCGGGTGACGATGATCACGTGCACGGCCCTGACTGCCAGCACGACCATTAAGGAATAACGTTCTATGCTCGCCCTCGGCAAACTGCTTGAACTGACCCTCGCCGGTCGTGAACCGGCGGAGAAGACTCAACTGACTGTCGACGGCGTGCGGATGCGCTGGCTGAGCGAAGGTGCGCTGGAAGTCCGGCCACCCCAGGCGCGCGACAATGGCATGGATGTGCTGTTGTCGGCCGGCATCCACGGTAACGAGACGGCACCGATCGAATTGCTCGACCGTCTGTTGCACGACATCGCCCGCGGCGACCTCAAGCCGTGCGCACGCATTCTGTTCCTGTTCGGCAATCCCGAGGCCATGCGCCGCGGCGAGCGTTTCATCGAGCAGGACATCAACCGGCTGTTCAATGGCCGTCACGAACAAAGCAGTGGCAACGAAGCTCTGCGCGCCTGCGAGCTGGAGCGCCTGGCGGCGAGCTTTTTCAGCCTGCCGGAGCGTACCCGCCTGCACTACGACCTGCACACGGCGATCCGCGGTTCGAAGATCGAACAGTTCGCCCTGTATCCGTGGAAAGAAGGTCGCCAGCACTCGCGCCGGGAACTGGCGCGCCTGCGGGCCGCGGGCATGCAGGCGGTGCTGCTGCAGAACAAACCGTCCATCGTGTTCAGCTCCTATACCTACGACAAGCTGGACGCCGAGTCTTTCACTCTGGAGTTGGGCAAGGCCCGGCCGTTCGGGCAGAACCAGGGGGTGAATGTCGAGCGTCTGGAAACCCGCCTCAAGCAGATCATCGAAGGCCGCGAACCGCCCATGGCGGAGGAGAAGCTGGATGGTTTGCAGCTGTTCAGCGTCGCTCGGGAAATCATCAAGCACAGCGATACCTTCCACCTGCATCTGCCGGCGGATATCGAAAACTTCTCTGAACTGGAAGTGGGTTACCTGCTGGCCGACGACATCGCCCAGACCCGCTGGATAGTCGAGGAGGAGGGCGCGCGGATCATTTTCCCCAACCCCAAGGTGAAGAACGGCCTGCGTGCCGGGATCCTGATCGTGCCGACCACGGCTGACGGCCTGGCCTGACCTGTAGCCGCTGCCGAAGGCTGCGATCGACCGCGTAGCGGGCGCCGCTTTTCAGGTTAATTAGAAGGCCCTGCGGGCCTTATCGCAGCCTGCGACAGCGGCCACAAAAAAACATCGCGAGTCAGCTCGATCCCTGTAGGAACGAACTGGCTCGCGATTTTGCTTTCAGCGTCTGACGCTTACACCGCTACCCGCTGCTCAGGACGACGCAGGGCGCGAGTCTTGTGCAGGGTGTCGGCGCAGGTCTTCGCGGCTTCCTGGCCCTTGTGTACGAAATGCTCGAAGAAGAACTTCTGATGTTCTTCGCCGGCGTGGAAGTGGTGCGGGGTCAAGACCACCGAGAACACCGGCACTTCGGTTTCCAGCTGGACCTGCATCAGGCCACTGATCACCGACTGGGCGACGAACTCATGACGGTAGATACCGCCGTCCACCACCAGGCCCGCGGCAACGATGCCGGCATAACGACCGGACTTGGCCAGCAGCTTGGCGTGCAGTGGAATTTCAAAGGCGCCGCCGACTTCGAAGAAGTCGATATCACTTTCCTGATAACCCTGGGCAAGCATTTCGCTGACGAACCCTTTGCGGCTCTGGTCGACGATTTCCTTGTGCCAGCAGGCCTGGATAAACGCCACGCGTTCGCCGTGATGCTGTTTGCTTTTGCTATCGATTGCGGTGGGTTGCATTGGTTCTGACTCCTGTTTGTGTGAAAAACAGGGCGTTATGAATCGAAAGGGATTTAAGGGTACGTACAGGCCAGGCGCACGAGCAGCCATGCGCAGGTCTGTGGACGGCCCTTTGGCGCCAATCCCGTTCTCTCTTCATCCGGACTATGACCGTCGGCCCCGGGATCACACCGGGTCTGCTGACCTTGCCGTCATTGGCCGCCGAAGCGGTGCCTGTCGCCAAGCGCTCGCGGGCTATGCGCATTGCGCGCAATTACCGCCGGTGGGGAATTACACCCCGCCCTGAGAACGTTGCCACCGGACTTGCGGCGGCGGTGAGTTTGTAACACATATTTTTCAGCGGTGCATTGCGGCGTTTGGATGATAAACATCGGTTTTTCATGCCCATCGCTGGGCTTTTCCCGGGCGGGCCTTGATAAATCGCGGTTGTGCCCGTAGTAATTCAGTTCGAAAGAATTCCCCTATCCGCAGCGACGTTCGCGTCCCCTTGCCGAGGCCTGATTCATGAGCGTTATCGATCTTCGTAGTGACACCGTTACCCAACCCACGGCAGGCATGCTGGAAGCTATGGCCACGGCGGCCACGGGCGATGATGTCTACGGCGAAGATCCGACGGTCAACCGCCTGGAAGCTGAACTGGCGCAGCGCCTGGGGTTCGCCGAGGCGCTGTTCGTGCCGACCGGCACCATGAGCAACCTGCTGGGCTTGATGGCCCATTGTGGGCGTGGCGACGAATACATCGTCGGCCAGCAGGCGCATACCTATAAGTACGAGGGCGGCGGCGCGGCGGTGCTGGGCTCGATCCAGCCCCAGCCGCTGGAAGTCCAGGCCGATGGTTCGCTGGACCTGGCCCAGGTCGCCGCGGCGATCAAGCCGGACGATTTCCACTTTGCCCGTACCCGCCTGCTGGCGCTGGAAAACACCATGCAGGGCAAGGTGCTGCCATTGAGCTATCTGGCGCAGGCCCGGGCCTTCACCCGTGAGCATGGCCTGGCCCTGCACCTGGACGGCGCGCGGCTGTACAACGCGGCGGTCAAGCTGGGTGTCGATGCGCGGGAGATTACCCAGCACTTCGATTCGGTTTCGGTGTGCCTGTCCAAGGGCCTGGGCGCGCCGGTGGGCTCGGTGCTGTGCGGTTCGGCGCAGCTGATCGGCAAGGCCAGGCGCCTGCGCAAGATGGTCGGCGGTGGCATGCGCCAGGCCGGAATCCTGGCCGCGGCGGGCCTGTACGCCCTCGATCATCACGTAGCGCGCCTGGCCGATGACCACGCCAATGCCCAACTGCTGGCCGAGGGGCTGCGTGAAGCGGGCTATGACGTCGAGCCGGTGCAGACCAACATGGTCTATGTCGCGATGGGCGACAGGGCAGAAGCGCTCAAGGCCTTCGCCGGCGAACGCGGGATCAGGTTGAGCGCCGCGTCGCGGCTGCGGATGGTCACCCATATGGACGTCAGTCGTGCACAAATCGAGCAGGTCGTCGGGACTTTTATCGATTTTTCCCGCAACTGACAGTGTTAGCCGTCCAATTGACCGTCTCTATCGTATAAACACGCTGTACCCCAAGCTCAGGGCCGATATAATGCGGCCCTTTGCCGTCGTTTCGTCTGATGACGTTTCGCACAGGCCTTTGGCCGCAGTCTCCGTGGAAGAACCTAATGAAAAGCGCAGAAATCCGTGAAGCCTTCCTTCGCTTCTTCGAAGAGCAAGGCCACACCCGTGTAGCCTCCAGCTCTTTGATTCCGGGCAACGACCCAACCCTGCTGTTCACCAACGCGGGGATGAACCAGTTCAAGGACTGCTTCCTGGGCCAGGAAAAGCGCGCCTATACCCGCGCCGTAAGCAGCCAGAAATGCGTACGCGCCGGCGGCAAGCACAACGACCTGGAAAACGTCGGTTACACCGCCCGTCACCACACTTTCTTCGAAATGCTGGGCAACTTCAGTTTCGGCGATTACTTCAAGCGTGACGCCATCACCTTCGCCTGGACATTCCTGACCTCCGACAAGTGGCTGAACCTGCCGAAAGAAAAGCTCTGGGTCACCGTCTACGCCAGCGATGACGAGGCCTATGACATCTGGACCAAGGAAGTCGGGGTTCCAGCCGAGCGCATGGTCCGTATCGGCGACAACAAGGGCGCGCCATACGCCTCCGACAACTTCTGGACCATGGGCGATACCGGCCCGTGCGGTCCTTGCACCGAGATTTTCTACGATCACGGCGCCGACATCTGGGGCGGCCCACCGGGCTCGCCGGAAGAGGATGGCGACCGTTACATCGAGATCTGGAACAACGTATTCATGCAGTTCAACCGCACCGCCGATGGCGTGTTGCATCCGTTGCCAGCGCCGTCGGTGGACACCGGCATGGGCCTGGAGCGGATCAGTGCGGTCCTGCAGCACGTTCACTCGAACTATGAAATCGACCTGTTCCAGAGCCTGCTGAACGCGGCGGCCAAGGCCATCGGTTGCACCAACGACGCCCAGGCGTCTTTGAAAGTCGTGGCCGACCACATCCGTTCCTGCGGCTTCCTGATTGCCGACGGCGTGTTGCCTTCCAACGAAGGCCGCGGTTATGTCCTGCGTCGCATCATTCGCCGCGCTTGCCGTCACGGCAACAAGCTGGGCGCCAAGGGCAGCTTCTTCTATCAGATCGTGGCTGCCCTGGTTGCCGAAATGGGCGAAGCCTTCCCGGAACTGAAATCCCAGCAGGCACACATCGAGCGCGTGCTGAAAGCCGAAGAAGAGCAGTTCGCCAAGACCCTGGAGCAGGGCCTGAAGATCCTCGAGCAGGACCTGGCCGAACTCAAAGGCACGGTGGTACCGGGCGACGTGGTGTTCAAGCTGTATGACACCTACGGTTTCCCGATGGACCTGACTGGTGACATCGCCCGTGAGCGCGAACTGACCCTCGACGAGGAAGGTTTCGAGCGCGAGATGGAAGCCCAGCGCGTACGTGCCCGTTCCGCCAGCTCCTTTGGCATGGACTACAACAGCCTGGTCAAGGTCGATGTGGCCACAGAATTCACCGGTTATCACGCCACCAGTGGTTCGGCCAAGGTGGTTGCTCTTTATAAGGAAGGGCAATCGGTCGACGTGCTGAGCGAAGGCGAAGAGGGCGTGGTCGTTCTCGACCAGACGCCTTTCTACGCCGAGTCGGGCGGTCAGATCGGCGACTGCGGTTACCTGCAAGCGGGTAACGCACGTTTCGACGTGCGTGATACCACCAAGACCGGCGGGGCTTTCCTGCACCACGGCGTCTTGGCCAGCGGCAGCCTGACCGTTGGTGCACCGGTGCAAACCCAGGTCGATGCCGAAGTGCGTCACGCTACTTCCCTGAACCACTCGGCCACCCACTTGCTGCACGCCGCTCTGCGCCAGGTACTGGGCGAGCATGTACAGCAGAAGGGTTCGCTGGTCGACAGTCAGCGCCTGCGTTTCGACTTCAGCCATTTCGAAGCGATCAAGCCTGAGCAGATCAAGGCCCTGGAAGACATCGTCAACGCCGAGATTCGCAAGAACACCGCGGTGGAAACCGAAGAAACCGATATCGACACCGCCAAGCAGAAGGGCGCCATGGCGCTGTTCGGCGAGAAGTACGGCGACAGCGTGCGTGTCCTGAGCATGGGCGGCGATTTCTCCGTCGAACTGTGTGGCGGTATCCACGCCAACCGTACCGGCGATATCGGCCTGCTGAAAATCATCAGCGAAGGCGGCGTGGCCTCTGGCGTACGGCGTATCGAAGCAGTCACCGGTGCCGCGGCACTGGCGTACCTGAACGCTGCGGAAGAGCAACTCAAGGAAGCGGCGACCCTGGTCAAGGGCAGCCGTGACAACCTGATCGACAAGCTGTCGGCCGTGCTGGAGCGCAACCGCCTGCTGGAGAAACAACTCGAGCAGTTGCAGGCCAAGGCGGCCAGTGCCGCTGGCGACGACCTGTTGGCGCAGGCGCTGGATGTCAAAGGCGCGAAAGTGCTGGCGGCGCGCCTGGACGGCCAGGACGGCAAGGCGCTGCTGGCGCTGGTCGATCAGTTGAAAAACAAACTCGGTCGCGCAGTGATCCTGCTCGGCAGTGTCCATGAGGAAAAGGTCGTACTGGTTGCGGGCGTAACCAAGGACCTGACTGGCCAACTCAAAGCCGGTGATTTGATGAAGCAAGCCGCTGCGGCAGTGGGCGGGAAGGGCGGTGGTCGTCCGGACATGGCGCAGGGCGGTGGTGTCGATGCCGCTGCGCTGGATGCCGCGCTGGCCCTGACCGTTCCGTTTGTCGAGCAGGGGATTTAAGGTTCCAAGCCGAGCCCGTCGTCTAGTGGCGGGCTTTGGAGCTGCGCAGTTTGATTGATTAATGGGCGCCCCTTTACGGGCTGAGGCGGCTTAGAAATGGCTTTGATCGTACAGAAATTTGGAGGCACCTCGGTCGGTTCCGTCGAAAGAATCGAGCAGGTCGCCGACAAGGTGAAAAAATTCCGCGAAGCCGGTGACGACCTGGTGGTTGTGCTGTCGGCCATGAGCGGCGAAACCAACCGTCTGATCGACCTTGCCAAGCAAATCAGCGGCGACGGTCAGCCGGTTCCTCGCGAGCTGGATGTGATCGTTTCCACCGGTGAGCAGGTGACGATCGCACTGCTGGCCATGGCGCTGATCAAACGCGGCGTGCCGGCAGTCTCCTATACCGGCAACCAGGTGCGGATTCTGACCGATAGCGCGCACAATAAAGCGCGCATTTTGCAGATCGACGATCAGAAAATTCGCGGTGACCTGAAGGCTGGTCGCGTGGTTGTGGTCGCAGGTTTCCAGGGCGTCGACGAGCACGGCAACATCACTACCCTCGGTCGTGGCGGTTCCGACACCACCGGCGTGGCACTGGCGGCAGCCCTGAAGGCTGACGAATGCCAGATCTACACCGATGTCGACGGCGTCTACACCACCGATCCGCGCGTGGTGTCCGTGGCCCAGCGCCTGGACAAGATCACCTTCGAAGAAATGCTGGAAATGGCCAGCCTGGGTTCCAAGGTGCTGCAGATCCGCGCGGTCGAGTTCGCCGGCAAGTACAACGTTCCGCTGCGCGTACTGCACAGCTTCAAGGAGGGTCCGGGTACCCTCATTACTATTGATGAAGAGGAATCCATGGAACAGCCGATCATTTCCGGCATCGCTTTTAACCGCGATGAAGCCAAGCTGACCATCCGTGGCGTGCCAGACACTCCCGGCGTGGCCTTCAAGATTCTCGGCCCGATCAGTGCCGCGAATATTGAAGTCGACATGATCGTGCAGAACGTTTCGCACGATAACACCACCGACTTCACCTTCACCGTGCACCGCAACGATTACCTGGCAGCCCAGCAAGTGCTGGAAAACACTGCCCGCGAGATCGGTGCCCGGGAAGTGGTAGGCGATACCAAGATCGCCAAGGTCTCGATCGTTGGCGTCGGCATGCGTTCCCACGCGGGTGTTGCCAGCCGCATGTTCGAAGCACTGGCCAAGGAAAGCATCAACATCCAGATGATCTCGACCTCGGAAATCAAGGTTTCCGTGGTGATCGAAGAGAAGTACCTGGAACTGGCTGTGCGCGCTCTGCACACGGCTTTCGAACTGGACGCTCCGGCCCGACAGGGCGAGTGATGCGTTGCCCGGAGGGCGCGGTTTACCGCGCCCTTTGTTTTTTTGATCGGCGTGACAGAAAACTGTTCTTTTGCTCGCGCTAGTCAATACTTAGGCGTGTAGGGCTACGGCCGTCCTGGTTGTAGGTCGATACCCTTTTTTTTGCAGACTGTTGTCCCTGAAATGAAATGCGTGAGGAGAAAGGTATGCTGATTCTGACTCGTCGGTGCGCAGAAAGCCTGATTATTGGTGATGGCGAAATCACCGTGACCGTGCTTGGCGTCAAAGGAAATCAAGTGCGTATCGGTGTCAACGCCCCTAAAGAGGTAGCGGTGCACCGGGAAGAAATTTACCTGCGGATAAAGAAAGAGAAGGACGAAGAACCAAGCCATTAATTTTTATCGTTTTTTTTGTTTGCAAACGGGGAGAAAGCTGGTTAATATACGCCCCGTGTTGCGGAGAGCTGGCCGAGTGGCCGAAGGCGCTCCCCTGCTAAGGGAGTACACCTCAAAAGGGTGTCGGGGGTTCGAATCCCCCGTTCTCCGCCATTATTTGCTTAGTTCGTTGTAATCTGGCTTCTTCTGTAAGTTGTTGAAATTACTAGAAAAAGTGCTTTACAAAAAGATTTAACGGCCTATAATGCGCGGCAACAAATGCACTCGTAGCTCAGCTGGATAGAGTACTCGGCTACGAACCGAGCGGTCACAGGTTCGAATCCTGTCGAGTGCACCATTTAAGAGTTGTTCGCAGTAATGTGAATAACTTGGCTTCAGCCAGTTGTGGTCTGGTCTAAAAACACAAATTGCACTCGTAGCTCAGCTGGATAGAGTACTCGGCTACGAACCGAGCGGTCACAGGTTCGAATCCTGTCGAGTGCACCATATACCAAGAAGCCCGCATTTATTGCGGGCTTTTTGCTTTCTGCCGTTTGGGTTTTCTCCCTTCTTTATTGGTTCCTCTGTTTGAACGTCGCGATCATTCTGGCGTCGTATTCAGCGTGTGCCTGTCCTTTTGATGTGGCCTTTCGAAAACTCCCGGCAATTGTGAATCGATAGCGGGAGCGAGTTCCGGGCGCAGTTTTTTCGTCTGGGGTGTGTTTTCTTTTTCGGATGGTGCGTCGCAGCTTTATAGATTCAGCGCTTCTTCAGCTTTGCGCCGCAAGCGCTTGTTCTTGCCATGATTTTTTAACGTTTAAAGCCGTCAAGCGGTGTATGATTGCGCCCGTCAGCCCCGCCGGGGCTTGTGGAATACCTCCATGGACTTACCCAGTAGTTACTCAGTATCCCGTTTTTACAATCATGAATTGACTGATTGATCCTTCCGGCGTGCTCCTCTGCTGGGAGTGGAGTTCGCCTATGACCGAAGTAGAAGTAAAGAAAACACAAGACAGCCTGCAGGATCGCCTCGCTCAAGTCGTTGAGCTGCTGCAGCGCCAGCGGGTGGTCGAAGACCTGACTCATCGTCAGGAAGGTCATCATCAGGATCGGGTCGAGAACCTGGTCCACCGGCAAAACCTTGTCGAGCTGCAACGCAAGCTCGACGATCTGCACTCTGCCGACGTTGCCTATATCCTTGAAGCCTTGCCGCTCGACGAGCGTCTGACTGTCTGGCAGTTGGTCAAGGCCGAGCGTGACGGCGACATCCTGCTCGAAGTATCCGATTCCGTACGTGAAACCCTGATCGCCGACATGGACGATCATGAGCTCCTGGCTGCTGCCAAGGAGATGGACGCCGACGAACTTGCTGACCTGGCTCCCGAGCTGCCGCGAGACGTTGTCCATGAGCTGATGGAAGCGTTGGACGGCCAGCAGCGCGAGCGCGTTCGCTCCGCCTTGTCGTATGACGAGGAGCAGGTCGGTGCGTTGATGGACTTCGAGATGGTGACCATCCGTGAGGATGTCAGCCTTGAAGTGGTTCTGCGTTATCTGCGTCGCCTCAAAGAGTTGCCAGGCCATACCGACAAACTGTTCGTCGTCGACTATGACGGCGTGCTCAAGGGTGTGCTGCCCATCAAGCGGTTGCTGGTGAATGATCCGGAGAAACAGGTTTCGGAAGTCATGGCCAGCGACCCGGTAAGTTTCCATCCGGACGAAGATGCCTACGACGCTGCGCAGGCATTCGAGCGCTACGACTTGATCTCGGCGCCGGTGGTCGACAAGAACGGCAAATTGATCGGCCGTCTGACCATCGACGAAATGGTCGACCTGATTCGTGAGGAGAGCGAGACCGAAGTCCTCAACATGGCCGGTCTGCGTGAAGAAGAAGATATTTTTGCCTCGGTCTGGCGTTCCCTGCGCAACCGTTGGGCCTGGCTGGCAATCAACCTGATCACCGCATTTGTCGCTTCGCGAGTGATCGGTCTGTTTGAAGGCTCCATCGAAAAGCTGGTGGCCCTGGCGGCCCTGATGCCGATCGTGGCGGGTATTGGCGGCAACTCGGGTAACCAGACCATCACCATGATCGTTCGCGCCATGGCGCTGGATCAGGTCAGCACCGGCAATACCTCGCGTCTGATGCGCAAGGAACTGGCGGTGGCCTTGATCAACGGCCTGGTCTGGGGCGGAGTCATCGGCGTGGTGGCTTACCTGCTCTACGGCAGTTGGTCGTTGGGTGTAGTGATGACGGCGGCCATGACGCTCAACCTGTTGCTGGCGGCGCTGATGGGGGTTCTGATTCCGATGACGCTGGCACGCCTGGGGCGCGACCCAGCCATGGGAGCCAGCGTCATGATCACGGCCATGACCGACAGTGGCGGCTTCTTTATCTTCCTTGGGCTGGCCACCATCTTCCTGCTTTGATCCCGCATACAGCCCCTCTAATGGGGCTGTATCGTTTTCTCCATCCCCTTGCCAGCCAGGCTTCTGTGTTTGTAGCGTTCGAGCAGCAAATTTCGCGCAAAAAAAAGCCAGCACAAGGCTGGCTCTAGCTTTCGAGGTTGAATCAGGAAGCGTCTGCGGCCATTTCGGCGTCATGGGCGATCAGCGAAACGAGAGCGTTCTGCTGGCGGTGGGAAAGTTGACGGAAGCGTTGAAGCAGTTCGCGTTCATGCAAGGAGAGTTCTGGGCTGTCCAGGCGCATGCTCAACTCTTCACCCAAGGCGCCTTCCTGAATAAGACTCTGTTCCAGGCGCGCGATGATTTCGGAGTTCATGCTGCGGTGATGATTGCGAGCCACCTCGGCAATGCGTTCACGCATCCCGTCGGGTAGACGTACGACGAACTTGTCAGCCGTACGGCTGGAATAAATTGCCTGTTTCAATGGGCGCATATATTTAACCGGTTAGTTCAGGGGAGCGGTTCTCGGAATTGGCCGCGGGATGTCAGTTAGGACAAGCGTTGCTGCCAA
Organism: Pseudomonas sp. NFPP07; assembly: GCF_900115645.1. Classification (NCBI taxonomy): domain Bacteria; kingdom Pseudomonadati; phylum Pseudomonadota; class Gammaproteobacteria; order Pseudomonadales; family Pseudomonadaceae; genus Pseudomonas; species Pseudomonas sp. NFPP07. Next base: position 377,165 of record NZ_FOXG01000001.1, on the reverse strand, counting down.
ATGTTCAACCTGAATTGTTAAGAGGCCCGCATCATGCCTCAAGATAGCCAGATCCTTGGCGTCAATTCTGTGACAAATATTGAACTGGGTAAAGGCGTTATGCCAGCACCAATTATCAGAAATGCGGACTGGTTTGAAAAGATTGCCTGGTCCGCCTATCTGCCCGCGTCCTGATGTCCGATGGTGGTGCGCTTGTGCGTCGCCAGACGGGCATGCATGCGGATCCGATCATTGTTTCCTACCTTGTACAGGATAGTGGCAAATTGCCGATTTACTAGGCTGCGAGTGCCATGGAGTCTTCGAATGCCAGGCAGATTGATTTATTTGATGGGGCCTTCCGGATCGGGAAAGGACAGCCTGATCGAGGCTGCGCGCCGTCCTCTGGCGCAGCTCGGCTGTGATGTGGTGCGGCGGGTGATCACCCGCTCCGCGGAATCCGTGGGGGAAGCGGCCCATGGGGTAAGTGCTGACGAGTTCGAGCGTCTTGAGCGGCAGGGCGCCTTTGCCTTGTGCTGGCGGGCCAATGGCCTGGCGTACGGAATTCCCGTGCAGATCGACGAATGGCTGGCCGGTGGGCGTCATGTCCTGATCAATGGCTCAAGGGCTCACCTGGATCAGGCTCGCCAGCGTTATCCGGAGCTTTTGGCGATTCTATTGACGGTGGACATCGACGTGCTGCGGCAAAGATTGATGAACCGCGGTCGCGAAAGTGCGGCGCAGATCGAGGCGAGGCTCAAGAGAAGCGCTCTTTTTTCCGCTGAGGGCGGGCCCGTGCTGGGAGAGTCCGTGTTTTTTCTGGACAACTCGAGCGAGCTGTCCGTGACGCTTGAGCGTTTCCTGAAGTTATTGAGATCGCAGGGGATCAGCGCAGTACAGGGTCGAACTTGATCTTACGTCCCAGCGCCAGCGCCAGCAGGAACAGGCCGGAAAAAACACCACAGGCAACCAAGGGCGCATCACCCAGAGTATTTTCAGTGGTGAAGCAATCCAGTGCGGCACTGAGTATTGCCAGGATGAGAAGGCCTTTGGCAAGTCGGGACATTAACAGGCTCCTGATGGGTGATTTTCAAAATACCCAGCTTTCGGGTCTTGGGTTGGCAGGTAGAACAACGGCTTCTGGGGCGTCGGCGACCTGTGCCATGCCAGGATTCTCCGATGCGCTGCTCATCACAGCCAATTGCGGGGCCTGGTGTTGCACGTAATGGGCCCTGTACGGGGTGGTACTCTGATCCACGCGGCCATCAGGCTGAAAGTGGAAGACCACCAGTACGGCGATGGCAATGGCATTCGATAGAAGAAGGGCGCTGTTCATGGGCTTGATCTCCACTGTTCTTTCATGGAGAGAAAGCAGCGCTCATGCCAAGAGTCTAACCTCTAATAAACCCTTTCAAAACAATGATTTATTAGGGTTTTTGTAAGACAGTGGATTGCATTCTGCAATGATGGCTTTTTGCAGTGATGCAATTTGCACGGCGGCTCTGGCAAGTTGCCTGATGGTCAGAGGCCGTCACCGGTTAAAAAGCCCTACTCACAACATGACAAAAGCAGGGCTGACCGTTAACATGCACGCCGTCCTTTGCGCCGCGGCAGTACACGCGGTGGTCAATTTGTCCCAGTAGCTCAATTGGATAGAGCATCCCCCTCCTAAGGGGAAGGTTGGCAGTTCGAACCTGCCCTGGGACACCATCTATTTCCGGGCTTTCAGGCCAAACATGGTTTTCGTCTTTATTTCCTGGTAACGCTACGTTTGGTACACGCAGTTCTCGATGCTGTGGAGTCACCCATGATTGTCATTGCTGGAAAAAAATATTTCGGTATTTGGCCTGGAGCGGGCTCTGCGACAATTTTCGCCCGACGAAATTGCCGTGGTCTGCAACCGTAACGATACGGGCGTCGATGGTTGGCAACGTTCGTTGCGGGCGGCCGCGCAGAAAGTATGGCGTGCGTGAGATCAGCCTGGAGGCGGCTTATGAAGTCGCGTCCATCGCATTCATTTCCCGAGGCTGCCCGAATACAAGGGTATGTTTACCTCGGTCTGGCCGTTGCTGGAGTCCAGGGCCGAGGCGGGTGTGACCCTGCATTTCATTGACCGGGGTATCGACACCGGGGACATCGTCGCGCAACAGGTATTTCCGCGTCAGAGCGCAGCCACAGGGTGCAGTGGGATCCAGCTACTTTTCAAAGGACGCCATCGGCTATGGGGCGTTGAAGATCGATCCGCTGTCGACGGCCTGGGCGTTACGCAACAAGATCAGGGCGTTCGCCTTTCGTGAATATCAATTCTTGCGCTGGGATGGAAAACCGGTGGTCTCGGCGACGATTCTGCCCGGGCGTTCGCAATTCAAGGCCGGGACCCTGATCAGCACAACTGACGATTATGTCGAGCTCTGCACCATCGATTATGACGTCCGGCTGAATTTTGATCGGCTGCCGGAGATGCTCAAGGCTTGTGAACGAGGCGATCTGGAGGCGGTGGTGGCACTGCAGGCCAATATTGCCGGTTACAACGATGCCAACCCACAAGGCTGGACGCCGCTGATCGTCGCCAGTTATGCGGGTGCCTATGAGGTGGTTGACTGGCTGTTGCAGCAAGGTGCCGACCCGGAGCGGCCCAACAACAAAGGCACGACGCCCTTGATGTATGCCAAGGATGCCTACCTCACCGGGCGTTGTCGTAAAACCTTTCAGTTGTTGCTGCGCAAGGGCGCGAGGCTGGAGGCTGCCGACCATTGCGGTCGGGCACTCGCCGACTATGTGACTGACGAGCAGTTCGCTCAGTTACGAGGTGCTTTCTAGGCACTTCGCAACAGGCGCATCAGTGGGCGGTGAACAGGTTGATAGCGGTGACAATATATTGCTGTTGTTCCTGGCTCAATGTCGGGTAGATCGGCAATGACAGGATCGAGTCATGCAGCGGCGCCCGGGATGCCAGGGAGGTCCTGGCCAGATCGCTGTAGGCCCGCTGCTCGGTGATCGCCAGTGGGTAGTGAACCAGGCATTGGATGCCACGCTCGGCCAGATGCGCCTTCAGCTGATCGCGCCATGGGCAGGTAATGACATACAGGTGCCAGACATGGGCGCTCGCAGTCGTCACCGAGGGCAGGGTGATTCCCGGGTGCCGGATGTGTTCGCCGTAGTAGCGGGCGATGCTGCGTCGACGGGCAGTATCGCTGTCCAGGTGCGCCAGCTTCACTCCGAGCATCGCGGCCTGGATTTCATCGAGGCGGCTGTTCACCCCCTGATGATCGTGCTGGTACTTGACTCGCGAACCGTAGTTGCCCAGCGCCCGGACCAGGGTTGCCAGTTCGGCGTCGTTGGTAGTGATGGCGCCGCCGTCGCCCAGGGCTCCGAGGTTCTTCCCGGGATAGAAGCTGAAAGCCGCGGCATCGCCCCAGTTGCCGGCCTTGCGCCCGGCCAGCTCGGCGCCATGGGCCTGGGCGGCATCTTCGAGCACCAGCAGGCCATGCTTGTGGGCCAGCGCCATGATCTGCGGCATGGGCGACAGCTGCCCATAAAGATGCACCGGCAGGATCACTCGGGTTTTTTCCGAGATGGCCCGTTCGACGGCCTCGACTTCCAGATTGTGGGTAGTCGGGTCCACATCCACCAGGATCGGCGCCAGATCGTTTTCCAGAATGGCCGAGATGGTGGCGATAAAGGTGTTGCTCTGCACTATCACTTCATCACCAGCCTGCAGCCGGCCTTGCTCTTTCCAGGCGCGCAGGATCAGGGTCAGGGCATCCAGGCCGTTAGCGACGCCGATGGCATGCCGGCTGCCGCAGTAATCGGCGAACGCGGCCTCGAATTGCTCAAGCTCACGCCCCATCAGGTACCAACCGGAGTCGATCACACGGCTGCAAGCGGCTTTGAGCTGATCGGCATATTCGTGATTGATGCCTTTCAAATCCAGAAACGGAATATTCATCATTTGAGTCATTGTCCGACCATGTCCATGAACTGGGCATAGTCTCGAACATAGTCGCCTTCTTCATAGAGTTGATCGGCCAGGACCATCAGCACACAGTCTGGAGAGAAGTCATACATTTCACGCCAGATAAAGGATTCGATCAGCAGGCCCTGGCAAGGATTGTCCAGGGTGATGTCGATTTTTTCCCGACCGTCGTCCAGCAGGAAACGGCACGAGCCGCGTACGGCGATGGCTACCTGCTTGAGGGTCTTATGGGCGTGGTAGCCGCGGCGAACCCCTTCACCGGTATTGAACATGTAGTACACCCGCTTCACCGGGAAGGGGATGTTTTTCCCTTCTTCCAGGGCGATCAGCGACCCACGATCATCACCGTGGGTCTGCAGCGGCAGAATGTGAATCTTCATCGCGTCTCCCCTTCGAGCCGTTTCGACAAATGCTGTTGCAGCCAGTTTTCAACGCGCTTGGCGTCGACCCGATAATTTCGGTAATACAGTTCTCGGGAGTCGGTCGAGCCCACCCGGTAAGCGATGTAGTCCATTTCCACGCCGACGATCGCCGCCAGGTTGGAAAAACACGACAGTTGCCCATACTCCTCGGCCATCCAGCACAGCGCGCGGGCGTTTTTCGAGGCGAAAATCAGATTGGTCCAGGCCGCGCCGGTGGGGCCGACTATGACTTCGGCATTGGCCATGATCGCCACCTGATGGCTGATGTCCTGTTCCTCCATGTACACGCAGGTAAACCCATAGGGTTCCAGCAGCTTGAGGATCTCGGCCTGGTTGTAGTGCCGGAGAAAACCTTTGCGGGCCAGGAATACTCGCTTGGGGAGTTCGCCTGTGGGGATGCCATGGGCCAGGCGCAGGGCTTTTTCCCGCAGGAAGTTGATCGATTCCGGGCGTACGAAGCCGCTGCTGGCACTGTTCTGTGCCACGCCTTTGAAGTTCGGGATCATGTTGTTGGGCGCGCTGATCAGCAGCAGGTCGGCCACTTGATAGCTGGTGATGTTGTCCAGGAGTACCAGCGGGCGGTCAACGCCAATCGCCTCGATCAGGGCCTTGATCGAGGGAATGTTCTGGCTGCTCTTGGAGATCAGCAGTGGATAGTCCGCATATTGCGGCGGCAGTTCGGCCGCGAATTGCAGTTGAGACAAGACTTCTACCGTCCAGTGGTAATAGTTCTGCTCGTTACAGCCGCTGATCAGCAGGCCTTTTTCCATCTCGATGGGTTTGCCGGTCCTGACCAGGGCCAGGCGCTGGCCGTGGTAGAGCAGGTGCGCAGCACTATAGTCGGCCTGCGAGGACTTTGCCGTGGGCACTCGCTCCAGCACCAATTGCCCATTTGGCAGTATCACCGAACGGGACACCGAACAGACCTGCCCCTGGCGAAAGTGATAGAGGGCGACCTCGGGTAATTCTAGGGTGATCGCCAGTGTCGATTGATGGACGAACCGTGGCGGCTGGCTGCTTCCTGGTTGGCTCGGGCGAAACACATGGACCTTGTGCTCGGCGCTTTCATCCAGCCAGCGCAAGGCCAGGCGCCGGGTATCCTGGCGTCGAAAAAGCAGGCGATACAGCAGGTCGCTGATCAGTCCCGGCTGCTTGCACATGCGTTCATAGCCCCGTTGCTCCAGGCGTTTGCCAATGCGCTGGAACCATGAGAGTTGCGAGCTGATCTGTGCGCCATGGAACACTTCGATCCGTTGTTCATCGATCGCCAGCTTGTCGGTGAGCTGCGGGTAGATCTCACTGTAGTAATCGCTGGCGATGATGATCTTGTCGAAAACCAGCGCGCTCAGTTGCTGAGGGGCGTGGATCAACTTGCCGAACAGATGCTGGCCCTGCTTCTGCTGGTTGTTATCGACGAAGCCGATCACCCGGTAGCGGCGGCGGTTGTACTTGTAGAAATTGATGCCGCCGGCACCGGTGCCGAATATCAGCACCCGCGCTTTCTGTCCAAACCCTGTTGACACATTGACCTCGTCTTACTGGTGCAGCCGCTGGTAAATCGTCACCCGAGCGGTTCGCCCGTTCGCTGCAAGCGGTGACGCTAGCCATTGTTATTGATGATGTTGCCCTTGATCTGGGCGATACCCTTGGCGTTCAGGTCGCGTCGGGTCCTTACCGGTTGCAACTCACCCTGGATCGCACCGTTGATGGTGTCGATCGCGGTCTTGCCGGTATTGCCTCGGGACTTGCCCAGCAGATAACGCAGCGACAGACGGAACTGCTCCGACTCGTTGGCCACCGGCCGTGTGCCATGCAAGGTGCAGTTATGCCAGAGCCCGACGTAACCCGGCCCGCCGGTCAGCCGGTAATCCTGGCAGGTCATCTGCTGCCCATGATCATCGGCGTAGGTCCACTGGTCGTGCGCCTGATGTTCCAGTCGATGCGGGAACAGCGTGGCGCCAAAGCGGTGAGTGCCGGGCATCAGGTGCAGGGGCGAGTCGTTTTCGGTGACGTCGTGCAGGTACACGTACAGGGTCAGAAAGGTCGAGGGGTCGAGTTCCACTCGGCCCTGGGGCCAATCGATGATGTCCTGATGGAAGTCGATCCCGCGAAAGTAGGTGATGTCGCGAAAGGGTTTTTTGATATAGGGCCCCAGGTTCGCCACATTCACATCGCGGATCTTTTCCCGCACCCAGTCCGGCAGCCATGAGTCCGGTACGCCGCACACCGCTTTCTTGATCACCACCTCATAGTCGGCGCCGAGCACTTCATCGAGGACCGCAGTGAGGCGCGGGTCCTGCTCGATGAACTGCAACTGCGACTCGAAGCCATTGAGGAAGTTGAAGGTCTTGTTCGGGTTGGCGTTGAGGTGGTTTTCCTGGGCCAGGTATTCAGCCTCGTCCATGAACAGCCCGGCCCCGAAGGCCCGTGCGGCGATCATTTCGCGGTACAGCGCCTGCGTGCGGTCAGCGTCCAGGATCTCGCCGAAGATATGGGCGCCCTGGTCGATGAGGTTTTGGATACAGGTTTGCATGTTGCGCTCGTTTTGACTGTTGCTGTCTGTCTGCAAGGTATCGGCGTGGCTGGCTTAAAGTTGATGCCGTGCGGCTGATATTCCCGATGGAGTTGCCGCAACCGGAGCTGGCGGGCGGCGCGAGCAAGGATATCGAATGCTTTTGGCAACTATCTATAAGGGAACGCCGGAATCGGCCGATAACTCCATGGATGTTGTTGCAGGTCAAATGGCGGGGCCATGGACCGAGTGTCCGGCGAGAGCGGGCGGGCGCCATTGTAGGTTGATGTAGAATGCATTGATGGCCTGTGGCCATTATCATTGTCCGCGGGCAACAAGGGGGACGACCTTGAGCGTGTCCTGCTGTTGCCGCGGGCTTCATCTTTTTTACGGGTCTGGAATCTTCGATGCTGGCGTACCACCAAAAAAGCTTTTTGATCGTCGATGATTTCTCGGATTTCCGCAGTTCTGTCCGGTCCATGCTGCGTGAGCTGGGCGTCAAGGACGTAGACACTGCCGATACAGGCGAGCAGGCGCTGCGCATGTGCGCGCAAAAGCGTTATGACTTCATCCTGCAGGATTACCACCTGGGCGACGGCAAGAAGAATGGTCAGCAGGTGCTCGAAGACCTGATGACCGACAAGCTGATCAGCCATGAAAGCGTGTTTCTCATGGTCACCGCCGAGACCAGCCAGTCGATGGTGCTCAGCGCCCTCGAGCACGAGCCGGACGCCTATCTGACCAAGCCTTTCAATCGCTCCAGCCTGGCTCAGCGACTGGAGCGGCTGCAGCAGCGCAAGTCGTTGCTCAAGCCGATCCTGCAAGCGCTCGATCGCGGCAAGCCGCTCGAGGTGCTCAATGCCTGCATCGCCCTGTGCAAGCAGGATCCGCGTTATTCGCCGTTGTGCCTGCGCTACCGGGCCGATGCCCTGCGTGACATGAATCAGAACGAGGCGCTGGAGCGGTTGTACGAGAGCATCCTGGCGGATCGCCCGTTGCCGTGGGCCTATGTCGGCCTGGGACGTCTGCTGTTCAAGCGTGGCCATGTGACCCAGGCCAAGGCCGTCTATGAAAAGGCCTTGAAGGCCTTTCCGATGATGCCGGCGCTCTACGATGGCATGGCCGATGTGCTGCTCGCCGAGGGTGATTCCAAGCGCGCCCAGAGTGTGCTGGAGGAGGCGGTGCGCCTGTCGCCGCTGGCCGTGCGCCGGCAAGCGCTGCTGGGCAAGCTGGCGATGACCAACGAAGACTTCGAGACCGCATCCAAGGCGTATCGCCAGGCGGTGTCGCAAGGTGCGCAATCGCGTTTCAAGGATCCGGAAAGCAACCTTGGCCTGGCCCATGCGTTGATCAGCAAGGGCAGCGAGAGGGGCCTGGATACCCGCACGCGCCTGGAAATCAACAGCACCCTGAGTGCGGTGGCCAAGGAAAATCCCAGCGATCCGGGGCTGCAGATTCGCGCGCGCCTGATGAAGGCCACCAGCTTGTTGCTCAACGATGCTGAAACGGCGGAAAAACTCACCGAGCAGGCGATGCTGCGTCTGGACGGAATGGAGCAGTTCATGAGCCCGGAAGCGGCGTTGCTGGTAGCCAAGCAACTGCAGATGCTGGGACAGGCCGATGCCGGCGCATCGATGCTGAAGAACTGCGCGGAAATCTACGGTGACGATCCGAAGGTGATGGAAGGCATCGCCAAGCTCACCGATGACCCGGCGATCCTCAACTCCGCTAACGCCGCGGCGGACATGAACCGTCAAGGCGTGCGCAGCTACAAGGCCGGCGCGTTGGGCGAGGCCCGGGATCTGTTCCGTCGGGCCCTGGCCATGCAACCGAAGAACATCAGTATTGCCCTGAACATGGCGCAGTCGCTATTGCACGGCACCGACATCACCCAGGACACGGCACTGCTGGATGAGTGCCGGACCTGCCTGAAAATGGTCGGCCTGATGCCCGATACCGACGCGCGTTATCCGCGTTATCAGAAGCTGCGAAGCAAGGCGTTTGGCGAATGAATACCCACGAACAGGCTCTCGACTTTTCCACGGTGATCGCCTCTACCGTGCACGACATGAAGAACTCCCTGACCCTGCTCATGCAGGCCCATGCCCAGTGGCTGGCGGCACTGCCGCAGGCGCACCAGGGCACGCCGGAGCAGGGCGTGATGGAGTTCGAGTTTGCCCATCTCAACGGCATGCTGGTGCAACTGCTGGGGCTCTACAAACTGGGGGTCAACCAGTTGCCGGTGCAGCCGGGTTACCACGAACTGGATGACTTCATCGAGGCGCAACTGGTCAGCCATCAGGATGTATTTGTCAGTCGTGGCATTGCCGCAACCTATGAGGTCGATCCCTTGACCCCCCTGGGGTTCTTCGATCGGGAATTGATCGCCTCGGTGCTGGACAACTGCATCAACAACGCCATTCGTTATGCGCGCCATGCGTTGCTGGTCAGCGTGCACGATGAAGGCGGGCAGACGGTGCTGACCATCAATGACGATGGCGAGGGTTATCCGCAGTCGATGATCGATAACCAGGCCGACTACGTGCAAGGCATCAATCACAGCAGCGGCAGCACCGGCCTGGGGTTGTACTTCGCCGGGCGCATTGCCGCGCTGCATCAGCGCAACGGTGTCTGCGGACGTACCGAGATTCGCAACGGCGGGCCTTTGGGCGGCGGTGTGTTCAGTCTCTACCTGCCCTGAGCCAGCTGCTGTTGCGCTTGTTCCAGGGCCTGTAGAAAGCAGGTCAGGGCGGCTTTCGGCTCCTGGCCCTGGCGGGTGATGCAGTGAAAGGTCGAACGATAGGCCAGGCGCTGCGGTAACAGGGCGCGCATTTGGCCCCTGGCCACCCAGTTGGCGGCATAGTGGCTGGGCAGGTAACCCAGATAGCTGTCGGAAAACACCAGGGTGGCAATCGCTTCCATGGTGTAGACGGTGGCGCTCTGCAAAAAATACAGGCCATGGGGGCGTTGGTTCTCAGCCATGTAGCCACGGCCGACATAGGGTGTGTTGCATATTTCTTCCAGGGTCAGGTCGGTGTCGCTGCGTTGAAACAGCGGGTGCCCAGCAGCGCAATAGAGATTTTGTTCCTCCTCGAACAGCGGCTGGTAGCGCAGCCCGGAGAGCTGGTGGTGGAAGGCTCCGATGGCCAGGTGCAGGCGCTCGTCGAGCACGGCCTGTTCAAGCTCGTCGGGACGCAGTATATGCAGGCCCAGGCGGACTTCCGGCAGGCGCTGGCGGAACAGGTTGATGGCCAGGGGCAATGGCGCATAGGACAGGCTGAGCATGCTGTCGACATTGCCGATCTGCAGATGGTCGCGTGCCGGCCCGCCAAGTTGGTTGGCCTGCTGCCGAAAGCGCTCGATGTCGCGAAACAGCAACTGCGCAGCATCGAACAGTTCCAGGCCTTCCTCGGTCAATTGGAAGCCACTGCTACCGCGTCGGCACAGCGAGCAGCCCAGGCGCTCCTCGAGATCGCGTACCACCACGCTCAGGCGCGACAGGCTGGTATTGAGCCTGGCCTGGGCCGCGGTGAAACCGCCGGCGTCGACTATGGTGCAAAAGACCCGCAGCATGCGCAGGTCGATATCGGATAGGCTGCCCAGCACATTGGCCTCCATCAGGCGCGGCAAGGGGATGGGCAAAGCCTACACCGGTGCGGATCTGCGAGTCAGCGGCGAGAGGCGATGGACTCGGCCAGCAGGCACATCAGCTCGAACATCATGGTCGCCCCCACCAGCGCCGTGGCGCCGCCGACGTCGAAGGGCGGCGACACTTCCACCACATCGGCTCCGATCAGGTTCAGGCCGCGCAGGCCACGGATCAACTGCTGGGCCTCCAGGGTGGTCATGCCGCCGATTTCCGGGGTCCCGGTGCCGGGGGCGAAGGCCGGATCCAGCACGTCGACATCGAAGCTGACATAGGTCGGGCCGTCACCGACCACGCGTCGGACCTCGGCCAGGGTGGCGGCGACGCCGATCTCGGCAAACTCTTCCATATGGATCACGCGGATGCCGGTCTCGGCAGCGAAGGCCTCGTCATCGGCCGAATAGACCGAGCCACGGATACCGATCTGCACGGTGCGTCGCGGGTCCAGCAGGCCTTCCTCCACGGCACGACGAAACGGTGTGCCGTGAGTGTAGGGATTGTTGCCGAAATAGCGGTCGTTGGTATCGGAGTGAGCGTCGAAATGCACCATGCCGATTGGCCGCTGGCGGGCCAGGGCGCGAAAGATCGGCAAGGTCACCAGGTGGTCGCCGCCAACGGCCAGCGGCACGGCACCGGCTTCGTGCAAGTCGCGGAAAAAGGCTTCTATGCGCGACAGCGAGTCCAGCAGGTCGATGGGGTTGACGGGAGCGTCGCCGAGATCGCCGATGCGCACCAGGTCATAGGGGGCGATACGGCTGACATGGTGCACCTTGCGCATCAGGCTGGAGAGGTTGCGCACTTCTCGCGGGCCATGCCTGGCGCCGGCGCGGTTGGTGGTGCCGCCGTCCCAGGGCACTCCGACCAGGGCGATCTGCACCTGGGCCGGGTCATCAAAGACCGGCAGGCGCATGAAGCTCGGAATCCCGGCGAAGCGTGGCACCAGCGCTGCGTCCACGGGTTGGGGAAAATCATTGGGCATGGGGGAGCTCCTGTGGCGAATGGGAGTGGCATGTGGCTGCTCCCTGGGTAAGCGCTGTCAATGGGGGTCGATGGACGGCGCGGCGACCGGGCTGGTCAGCAGGGGCCTTGCGCATGCTCCACCAGCCGAGCCCGGCCCAGCGAGTTGGCGGGGGGCGAAAAAATCATAGGGCGGGCGTGGCAGGCCGATAAATCATCAGCTCGGCAAGCTGGCTTGTGTTTTGTGACAAGTTCCTTGAGAGCGCTCCTTGCGAAGGCATGCCGGATGATGGTTGTCTATCCGGGTATTTCGAGTGTCCCTGCTTGATATTCCGAACAGCCGGAGCCTATTTTGTACGGGTCGCCGTTCTCGGCTCGTACAACAACAAGGATTGAGTCATGACAACCGATGGCCGCAGTTCACTCGCTCAGCGATTGACGGGCATTGACGAGATTGAATGTGTCACTCCGGATCTGAACGGCGTGCCACGGGGCAAGGTGATGACCGCCGAGGGTTTCCTCGAAGGGCGGCGTCTGCAGATGGCCCGTGGGGTACTGTTGCAATGCATCATGGGCGGCTATCCACCCGCGCGTTTTTACGGCAGTGACGACGGCGACCTGGCGCTCACTGCCGATCCGCAACAGATTCATCGCCTGCCCTGGAGTTCGCAGCCACGTGCGCTGGCGATTTGCGATGCGGACGAGTTGAGTGGTGAAAGCTCGCGTCTTTCCACCCGGGGCCAGCTCAAAGAGGTCATCGCGCGGTACGCCGCTCGCGGCCTGGCGCCGGTGGTGGCGACCGAGCTGGAATTCTTCGTGTTTGCACCCAATACCGATCCGACCCAACCCTTCCAGCCGCCCCTTGGCCTGGACGGTCGTCGCGAGGATGGGCATTCGGCGTTCAGCGTCAGTTCCAACAACGGTTTGCGGCCGTTCTTCAGTGAGGTCTATGCCTGCATGGCGGCATTGGGCTTGCCGCGCGATACCTTCATGCATGAAATGGGCGTCAGCCAGTTCGAGATCAATCTGCTGCACGGCGATCCGCTGTTGCTGGCCGACCAGACATTCCTGTTCAAGCACCTGCTCAAGGAAGTGGCGCTCAAGCATGGCCTGACCGTGGTGTGCATGGCCAAGCCGCTGGCGCACACGCCGGGCAGTTCGATGCATATTCACCAGAGCCTGGTGGAGTTGGCCAGCGGCCGTAACGTGTTCAGTGATGAGGCCGGAGAACCGACCGCGATGTTCCGCCACTTTATTGGCGGGCTGCAGGCGGGGATGGCGGATTTCACTGCGCTGTTCGCACCGAACGTCAATTCCTACCAGCGCCTGTGCCATCCTTACGCTTCGCCGAACAATGCCTGCTGGTCCCATGACAATCGGGCGGCAGGTCTGCGCATTCCGGCCAGTTCGCCGGTGGCGCGGCGGGTCGAGAATCGCTTGCCGGGCGCCGATGCCAACCCGTATCTGGCGATCGCCGCGAGCCTGGCGGCAGGTTTGCACGGTATCGAAAACGAGCTGGAACCGACGCCGGCGATTCAGGGTGAGTTTGCCGTGCCGGACAGTTTATCTCTGCCTTGTACCTTGCATGCCGCTCTTGAGCGTCTGAAGCGTAGCCAGTTGGCCAAGGAATTGTTCGGCAATGAGTTCGTCGAAGGTTACGTCGCTTCGAAGACCATGGAGTTGACCAGTTTCTTTGATGAAATAACTCCCTGGGAGCGGCGCGTCTTAGCGGCCCAGGCTTAACCGAACCATCGCAGTCGGGCTATCGTCCAGATGGCCCGACACTCAATTCAAGGAGCCGCTCGGAACGCCGATGCGCCAAATCTGGAAATCCTTTCGAGCGCTTTATTTCGCCTCGCTGATGATGTTGATCGGCTCGGGCTTACTCAGTACCTACCTGGCGTTGCGCCTGGCCGCCGATCATGTCGACGGGTTATGGGTGGGGGCCTTGATGGCGGCCAACTATTTCGGCCTGGTGCTGGGCGGGAAAATCGGCCACCGCCTGATTGCCCGGGTCGGCCATATCCGTGCCTACGCCACCTGTGCCGGGATCGTCGGCGCAGCGGTGCTGGGGCATGGCCTGGTGGACTGGTTGCCGGCCTGGCTGGTGCTGCGGATGATCGTCGGCCTGGGCATGATGTGCCAGTACATGGTCATCGAAAGCTGGCTCAACGAGCAGGCCGATGCCAAGCAGCGCGGGCTGGTGTTCAGCGGCTATATGATCGCCTCGTATCTGGGGCTGGTCCTGGGGCAGTTGATTCTGGTCATGCACCCGGCCCTCGGGCTTGAGTTGCTGATGCTGGTGGCCCTGTGTTTTGCCCTGTGCCTGGTGCCGGTGGCCATGACCCGGCGTATTCACCCTGCGCCTTTGCATCCGGCGCCCATGGAACCGCGCTTCTTTATCAAGCGCGTTCCGCAGTCGCTGAGTACGGTGCTCGGGTCGGGGCTGATTGTCGGTTCGTTCTATGGTCTGGCACCGCTGTATGCCTCCCAGCAGGGCTTGAGTACCGAGCAGGTCGGCCTGTTCATGGGGAGCTGCATTTTTGCCGGGCTGGTGGTGCAGTGGCCATTGGGATGGCTGTCCGACCGTTATGACCGGGCCCTGCTGATTCGCTGCTTTGCCTGCTTCCTGGCGGTCGTGGCCTTGCCGTTGGCGATTTTGCCCCAGGTGCCACTGGAGGTGCTGTTCGCCCTGGGGTTCCTCTGTTCGCTGGTGCAGTTCTGTCTGTACCCGCTGGCGGTGGCGTTCTCCAACGACCATGTCGAAGGCGATCGGCGGGTCTCGCTGACCGCGATGCTGCTGGTGACCTATGGCGTCGGGGCCAGTGTCGGGCCTTTGGTGGCGGGGGTGCTGATGAAATTGTTCGGTAGCCAGATGCTCTATGCGTTCTTCAGTTTCTTTGCCCTGGTACTGGTCTGGCGTATCCGGCCGAAAGCCGTGACCAACCTGCATCAGGTCGATGATGCGCCGCTGCATCACGTGGCGATGCCGGACAGCATGTCCAGTTCGCCATTGGTGGCCGCGCTCGATCCGCGGGTCGATGAGCAAGTGGTGCAAGATCAGATGCAACAGACCAGCGCGCCGGAAGCCGAGCCTCCGGTCGAGACGCCGGCCACGGATGAGGTTGAGGCTGAGGAGCCGGTAGTGAAGCCGGATGAACCAGGGCCGGACCAGTTCAGTGGGGCCAGGCCCTAGAAACGCAAAACGGGTAGCCCCGCAAGGGACTGCCCGTTTTTTATCGACGCTCGAATCTCAGAGGTCGTCTTTGTCGAAGCGCCGGGCTTCGCGTTGCAACTGATAGACGAAGCGCTCGACCTGGCGTTGAACCAGGCCGCTCATGTTGTGAAAGCGCACGCCGGCGAAAGTCGTGTCGATCTTCTCTTCGTGGTGCAGGTAACGCAGTTCCACTGGCGCAGTCATGCTGCCGAAGGGCAGGGCGGCGATAAAACGCTCGTAGACCTGGCCCAGTTGCAGGCGGCCGGAGATGTCGCCCTCGAAGCGCAGCTTGCAGCCGGTGGCGGAGATATCCAGCAGCTTGCCGGCGATCGGCGCCTTGAGTTTTTCGCCGCCCAGTTCGATGTTGACCAGTTGGGCCAGCTTCAGGGCTGCGCGAAAGGCATTGCGGCGCTGGTGATAGACCACTTCGTCTGGCAGGGTGCCGCGGTAGCATCGCCCACCATTGGATTCGTCGATAGTCGGGATGCCATTGCTTTCCCAGGCGATGCGCACGCCTTCGTGAAAGCCTTCGACGCGAAACGGTTCGCCGGCGAGCATGAAGCGTTCGCCATCGCGGGGGATCATTTCGTCCAGGGCAATCATGTTGCTGTCACGATCGATCTCGACCAGATAGCTTTGAAAGCGCTGGCTGCGTTCGTGGAAAGTGATGATCAGCGGGTCATGGCTGTCTTGCAGCAAGCGCAGCGTGGAGTTGATTTCCAAGGGGGTGGTCAGCACCTTGGGTGGCTGCGGCGCATCTTCTGCGTTTACGGCATTGAACACGGTTCATCAATCTCCAGACAAAATACGACTACACGCAAGAGCCGGCATTTTGCCAGCATGTTCCGCGACTTGATAGGGCGCGCTCATCTCTGGGGTCAAGCCTGGCTAAGCGGGCGAGGCTTGGCCAGCTTGGCGGTTGAGCCACGGGCATCATAGAGGGCTGGAGGCTCGCCACCGGTGAGGATTTTCAATTGATTGGCGGTGGTGGCCTGTTGAACCTGGATCGAGCGACCGTTGAGTTCGTTCGCCGCCTGGCAATCGGCAAGCATCTGGGTCAGCACGTCACTCTGGGCCAGTAACTGGTCGCCGATCGAGGAGTGGCTGGCCAACTGTTCCAGGCCGGCGCGGCTGGCAGGAAGGTTCAGGCTGGCGAGGAGTTCGCTGCGTTTGCGGCCATGCTGCTCGAGCAAAATGATCAGGGCTTGCTTCTGCGCGAGAATCTCTTCCAGCAGCGGCATGTCGCGACCGTGCAGGGCTAGGGATTCGGTGCGCAGCAATTCCAGCAATTGTTGAGCTGGAGCAAAGTCGTCAGTGATCAGTTGCAGCAAATTAGTGTCGTGCATGTATGGCCTTGGGTTTTAAGCGTCCAAAAAACTGGCGCAGGCCTTATTGGCTAGCGCTGGGCTTCGAAATTAAGCAGTTTGCTGGCTACACGGTTGCTGTCGACTTTATAGCTGCCATCGGCAATCGCTTGCTTCAACTCGGCCACGCGGGCGTTGTCGACGGCAGGCTGGTCGCGCAGCTTGTCAGTGATCTTCTGCAACTGTTGAGCCTCATTACTGAGGTGTACCGACTCCCCGCTGGTGTTGGCCTGTTCGGCCGGAGCGTTCAGCGGCGCGGATTTGTCGGCGTCGCCGGTTTCCTTGCTGGCGCTGGTGCGCGTGCTGCCGGTGAGTGAGGGAGAGCTGTTTAAACGGCTGAAATCGATGACCATGGTAAAAAAACCTCTGGGTATTTGGACGCTTGACTTGTTTTCGGCAATACGCCGGAAAACTTTAGGCTCAAATATCGATAAGCCCGCACGCGCCGCTGTTGCCCTGCATGGGCCACAGTTTAGGGGGCAACAGTGCACAGCGCCAGTCGTCTACATGGCGACTTCCACCTGTCCCGGCGCGGTGATCCGCGCTTTGATGACCCGTTGTGAATTGAGGTTCTTGACCCGGATCTGCTCGCTCATGCCGCCATTGGACAAGGCTTCGCCGGGCATTTTCACATTCAGCGTGCCGCTACGGGCAGAGATCACTACCTGATCGCCCTTGCGCACCACTTCCGCCTGTTCCAGGTGAACCAGGGTGACGAGTTGGTCGGCGACCATTGGTCTGACAAGCTTCTGCCCAATGGCCTGGTCCACTGAAGTCAGATAGCCCTGGTTGATCTGGCCGATATCGCGCTCGCGCAGCATCACGTCTTCGGGGCTGATGATGCCGGCGCGCTTGAGTGGCCGGGTGGTGGTCACCACCTCGCGGAACAGCTTGACCTGGGCGGGCACGAATACGGTCCAGGGCGAGGCGCCGTCGCAACGGACGCGAACGGTCACGCGTCCCAGCGGTTGTGCCGGGCTTTCCAGGGTCGCTGTCAATTCCTTGTCGCAGTGCGGCATGCGCAGCCGCGGGTCGAGTTGATTGACCTGGATCTCGTAGCGCCCAGGCGTTTGACTGGTTTCCAGATAGTCTTCTACGGTGAATTCAAGAAACCCCTGAGTGACGCCGATAAGTAGATCAGGCAGGGTTACCGAGTCAGCAACGGCAGGATGGCCAGGGTTCAAAAAAAACAAAGCCGACAGCCCGTACAGCAATCTGCGGTAGTTTGATGTCAGGCGTCGGGAAAATGTCGTTTTGGCGTTCATAACAGTTAAAAAGCAAGCGCCGTGCCGTTTAGCGATGAGCGCGTCGGATCTTAAGCTTTGGGGAGTCTGGGCATGGCTGGTGTAATGGATTCGGTGAACCAGCGCACGCAACTGGTAGGGCAGAATCGCCTTGAGCTGTTGTTGTTCCGTCTCGACGGGCAGCAGCTCTACGGGATCAACGTGTTCAAGGTTCGGGAGGTGCTGCAATGCCCCAAACTGACGTTGATGCCCAAATCCAGTCCTGTGGTGTGCGGTGTCGCGAATATTCGAGGGGCGACCATTCCGATCCTGGACCTGGCGATGGCCACCGGTTCAGGCGGGTTGCAGGATCTGAGCAACCCCTTTGTCATCATCACTGAGTACAACACCAAGACCCAGGGGTTTCTGGTGCGGTCGGTCGAGCGCATCGTCAACATGAACTGGGAGGAGATCCATCCGCCACCCAAGGGGACGGGGCGCGATCACTACCTGACGGCGGTGACGCGGGTCGACAATCAGTTGGTGGAAATCATCGACGTCGAGAAGGTGCTGGCCGAGGTCGCGCCGACGCCCGAGACCATTTCGGTAGGCGTGGTGGATGTCGAGACTCAGCACAAGGCTGTTTCACTGCGGGTGCTGACGGTCGATGACTCGTCGGTGGCGCGCAAGCAGGTCACGCGTTGCCTGCAGACCGTGGGGGTCGAGGTGGTGGCCTTGAACGACGGTCGACAGGCGCTGGATTACCTGCGCAAGCTGGTCGACGAGGGCAAGAAACCTGAAGAAGAGTTTCTGATGATGATCTCCGACATCGAGATGCCGGAGATGGACGGCTACACCCTCACGGCCGAAATACGCAACGATCCACGCATGCAAAAGCTGCACATCATCCTGCATACTTCGTTGTCAGGTGTATTCAATCAGGCGATGGTGAAGAAGGTCGGTGCCGATGACTTCCTTGCCAAGTTTCGTCCTGATGACCTGGCATCCCGGGTTGTCGACCGGATCAAAGCAGCAGATAACAGCTAGGGATATCCATCCCTGGCGGTCACACGATTTAAGAGGCGGCATCATTGTCTACGGGTAATTTGGATTTCGAACAGTTCCGGGTGTTCCTGGAAAAAGCCTGTGGGATCTTGCTGGGTGAGAACAAGCAATATCTGGTGTCGAGCCGTCTCAACAAACTGATGGAACAGCAAGGCATCAAGTCCCTCGGGGAGCTGGTTCAGCGCATTCAGTCCCAGCCGCGCAGCGGTTTGCGAGAGATGGTGGTCGACGCCATGACCACCAACGAAACCCTGTGGTTTCGCGATACCTATCCATTCGAGGTGTTGAAGAACAAGGTCTTGCCGGAGGCGATCAAGGCCAGCCCCAACCAGCGCTTGCGCATCTGGTCGGCGGCCTGTTCCTCGGGGCAGGAACCCTATTCGTTGTCCATGTCGATCGACGAGTTCGAGAAGACCAACATGGGGCAACTGAAGATGGGGGTGCAGATCGTTGCCACCGACCTGTCCGGGACCATGCTGAACAACTGCAAGACCGGCGAGTACGACAGCCTGGCGATCGGTCGCGGTTTGTCGGCCGACCGCCTGCAGCGCTATTTCGACCCCAAGGGGCCGGGGCGCTGGGTGGTCAAGGCGCCGATCAAGAGCCGGGTCGAGTTCCGCTCGTTCAACCTGCTGGACAGCTATGCCAGCCTGGGCAAATTCGACGTCGTGTTCTGCCGCAATGTGCTGATCTACTTCTCCGCCGAGGTGAAGAAGGACATCCTGATGCGCATTCACAGCACCCTGAAGCCGGGTGGTTACCTGTTTCTCGGGGCTTCCGAGGCGCTCAATGGATTGCCCGACCATTACCAGATGGTCCAGTGCAGCCCTGGGATCATCTACCAGGCGAAGTAAGATTGTCGTTGTTGAAAAGAGAGGCCTTCGGGCCTCTTTTTTTGTGCCTGCGATTTTGCCAGCGCAGGAGAGGCGGCAACCGCTGCATTGCCGCTTTGCTGACGTTTCGCGGAAATGCCTTGCCGCTTTTCTGGCATTGCCGCTTTGCCGCTGCCGGCAAAGCCTTGATTTACGGGCTTTGAGCACTTGGCACGCGGCTTGCTATATCCCGTTTACGAAAAATCTGGTCGAAGGTTTCCCGACATGAGCATCAGCTTCGATAAAGCGCTCGGCATTCATGAGCAGGCTCTTGGCTTTCGCGCCAAGCGTGCCGAGGTGCTGGCCAACAACATCGCCAACGCCGACACCCCGAACTACAAGGCTCGGGATCTGGACTTCTCTGCCGTGCTCGCCGAGCAGAACGAGAAAGCCAAGAACGGCACCTTTGCCCTGAACATGACCAACAGCCGGCACATCGAAGCCGAAGGCCTGGGCAGCGGCGACGAATCGCTGCTGTACCGCACACCGATGCAGCCGTCGATCGACCAGAACACCGTGGATGCCCAACTGGAACAGTCGAACTACGCCGAGAACTCGGTGAACTTCCAGGCCAGCTTCACGCTGCTCAACAGCAAATTCAAAGGGCTGGTGTCAGCCCTGCGCGGAGAGTAATCCATGTCCCTCGCCAGTGTTTTCAATATTGCCGGTAGTGGCATGAGTGCCCAGACCACTCGCTTGAACACCGTCGCCAGTAACATCGCCAACGCCGAGACAGTCTCCTCGAGCATCGACCAGACCTACCGTGCGCGCCACCCGGTGTTCGCCACCATGTTCCAGGGCGCGCAAAGCGGCGGCAGCGAGTCGCTGTTCCAGAACCAGGACGCGGCCGGTCAGGGCGTTCAGGTGCTGGGTGTGGTCGAGGACCAGAGCAACCTAGAGGCGCGTTACGAGCCTAACCATCCGGCCGCCGACGCCAAGGGGTATGTCTACTACCCCAACGTCAACGTGGTGGAAGAAATGGCCGACATGATTTCCGCCAGCCGCTCGTTCCAGACCAACGCGGAAATGATGAACACCGCCAAAACCATGATGCAGAAGGTCCTGACCCTCGGTCAGTGATAAGGGGCGACTCAGATGAGTGTTACCGATACCACCAGTAGCCTGACGCTCAAGGAGATCCTTGCGAACTCCTCGAAGAAAACCCCGACCACCAGCAATGACGGCCTGGCCGCGGCCACCAATAGCGTCAAGGGGAAAAATGAGCTGGGCAAGGATGCGTTCCTGAAGCTACTGGTGACCCAGCTGAAAAACCAGAACCCGCTGGACCCACAGGACAACAGCGAGTTCGTTGCCCAGTTGGCGCAGTTCTCCACCCTGGAAGGGATCACCACCCTCAATACCTCGGTGAACTCCATCACTGGCAACTATAAGTCGTCCCAGGCCCTGCAGGCTTCGTCCCTGGTGGGGCGTTCGGTGATCGTCCAGACCGGTACCACCCAGGTCGACACCACCAAGAGCATGACCGGTTCGGTGACAGTGCCTACCGGAGTCAGTGGCGTCACCGTGACCATCACCGACAAGGATGGCAAGACGGTCAAGACCCTCGACCTGGGCAGCCAGAAGGCCGGCAGTACCAGTTTTGTCTGGGACGGCACCAAGACCGACGGCACCAAGGCCGATCCGGGCAATTACACCTTCAAGGCCAGCACAAAGATCGATGGCAAGGCGACCGACCTGGTCACCTACCTGCCGGCGACGGTCAACAGCGTCACCATCAGCCAGACCGGCGGTGAGCTGATGTTGAACCTCGCGGGACTGAGCAGCCCCGTGGCGCTCTCCAAAGTTCAAACCATTGGTATCTAGAGCCGACTAACGCGGCACAAGGAGTGGAATATGTCTTTTAATATCGGCCTTAGCGGTCTCTATGCTGCCAACAAGCAACTGGACGTGACCGGCAACAACATCGCCAACGTGGCAACCACCGGCTTCAAATCGTCCCGTGCCGAGTTCGCTGACGTCTACTCGGCCACCAAGCTGGGCACCGGCAGCAAGACCGTGGGCAACGGTGTGCGTCTGGCCAACGTTTCCCAGCAGTTCGGCCAGGGCGACGTGAACAACACCGGCAACGTACTGGACATGGGGATCCAGGGTTCGGGGTTCTTCGTGCTGAGCGACAACGGCTCGCTGACCTACACCCGCGCCGGTACCTTCAAGACCGACAAGGACGGCTACATCACCAACACCGATGGCACTGCCCGCCTGCAAGGTTATGCGGTCGATGCCAATGGCAAGATCGTCAACGGCGTGCTGACCGACCTGCGCATCGACACCTCGAACCTGTCGCCGAAGGCCACCGGCTCGGTGTCCTCGACCATCAACCTGAACTCCACCGCGCCGGTCATCGACCAGAGCGTGACAGGTTTTGCCTTCGATCCGACCAAGGTGGAAACCTACACCAAGCAGTTCAGCACACCGATCTATGACAGCCAGGGCAACGAGCACAAGCTGGACCAGTACATGGTGAAAACCGGTGCCAACACCTGGAAGACCTACACCCTGGTCGATGGTCGTAACCTCGATGGCTCCGCTCCGACCACCACCGGCGCTACGGCTCCAGTCGCATCGACCATGAATTTCGACTCCGCCGGCAAACTGGTTTCGGTCATCACGCCGCCTGCCACCACGCCTAATCCGGGTAACAACCTGACCCTGGCGGGCTGGGTGCCAGGTACCGTGACCAATGGTGTGTGGGCGGCCAACGGTGCCAGCGCCAATGCCGGCGGCGTGACCATCTCCATGACCAGCACCACTCAGTTCAACGCCGATACCGCGCGTTCGCTGCCGGTGCAGGACGGCTACGCCACTGGCCAGATCACCAACCTGACCATCGACGGCACCGGTACCCTGTTCGCCAACTTCAGCAACAGCCAGAACAAGGCCATCGGGCAGATCTCCCTGGCCAGCTTCACCAACGAACAAGGTTTGCAGCCAGTCGGCGGCACCAGCTGGAGAGAGACCTACGCCTCGGGCGTACCGGGCTACGATGCTCCACAAACCGGCACCCTGGGTTCGATCGTGTCCAACTCCCTGGAAGAGTCGAACGTCAACCTGACCAACGAGCTGGTGGACCTGATCAAGGCCCAGAGCAACTACCAGGCGAACGCCAAGACCATCTCCACCCAGAGCACCATCATGCAGACCATTATTCAGATGACCTGATAATGGCTGGCTGACAGCGCTCAAAAAAGCCCCTCACCGCAGGGGCTTTTTTGTGCCCGCAAGATTCATCCACCGCAATCTGCTTCTGTAGGAGCGAAGCTTGCTCGCGATAAGTCATGACACTCAGGTAGGGGCAGCCGGTAGCGGCTGCGGAGGATGGAGAGGGCGGCTTTTCCCCAGGCCAAAGAAAACCCCCGGCAGGCAGGGCCTGTCGGGGGTTCGGATAAGCGCCGGGAGGCGCCTATCGGCTCAGCTTATTGGCAAGCTTCGCAATCCGGCTCGTCGATGGCGCAAGCCTTCGGCACTGGAGCTGGACCGGCTGGAGCCGCCAGGACCGAGTCGTCACCGTGGTTGCCGCCGCTGGAAACAGCGTTCAGCTTGCCGGTGTTGATGGTCGACTTCTCGGTGCTGGTCGCGGCCAGGGCACGGAGGTAGTAAGTGGTTTTCAGGCCGCGGTACCAGGCCATGCGGTAGGTCACGTCGAGCTTCTTGCCCGAAGCGCCGGCGATGTACAGGTTCAGCGACTGAGCCTGGTCGATCCACTTCTGGCGGCGGCTAGCGGCGTCGACAATCCACTTGGTTTCCACT
Source organism: Pseudomonas sp. NFPP07 (assembly GCF_900115645.1). NCBI lineage: Bacteria > Pseudomonadati > Pseudomonadota > Gammaproteobacteria > Pseudomonadales > Pseudomonadaceae > Pseudomonas > Pseudomonas sp. NFPP07. The sequence continues at coordinate 354,167 of NZ_FOXG01000001.1, read as the reverse complement.
TCGAAGGCAGTCGCGTAGAGCTCCTTGAGTTCTTGCGGGATGCGCTCGATCTGCTGCACGGAACCGTCGTAGTACTTCAGGTCGTTGATCATGACCGAGTCCCACAAGCCACGAGCCTTGAGGTCGCGAACCAGGTACGGGTTGATCACGGTGAATTCGCCCGACAGGTTCGATTTCACATACAGGTTCTGGTAGGTCGGTTCGATCGACTGCGACACGCCGGTGATGTTGGCGATGGTCGCGGTCGGCGCGATGGCCATGATGTTGGAGTTACGAATACCTTTCTGTACACGGGCGCGCACCGGTGCCCAGTCCAGGGTTTCGTTCAGGTCGACATCGATGTACTTCTGGCCACGGGACTCGATCAGGATCTGTTGCGAATCCAGCGGCAGGATGCCTTTGGACCACAGCGAACCCTGGAACGTCTCGTAGGCGCCACGCTCGTCGGCCAGGTCGCAGGAAGCCTGGATCGCGTAGAAGCTCACCGCTTCCATGGACTTGTCGGCGAAGTCGACAGCGGCATCGGAACCGTAAGGGATGTGCTGCAGGTACAGCGCGTCCTGGAAGCCCATGATCCCCAGGCCGACCGGACGGTGCTTGAAGTTGGAGTTCTTCGCCTGCGGTACCGAGTAGTAGTTGATGTCGATCACGTTATCGAGCATGCGCACAGCAGTGTTCACGGTGCGTTGCAGCTTGGCGGTGTCCAGCTTGCCATCGACGATGTGGTTCGGCAGGTTGATCGAGCCCAGGTTGCAAACGGCGATCTCGTCCTTGTTGGTGTTCAAGGTGATCTCGGTGCACAGGTTCGAGCTGTGGACCACGCCCACGTGCTGCTGCGGGCTGCGCAGGTTGCACGGGTCCTTGAAGGTCAGCCAAGGGTGGCCGGTTTCGAACAGCATGGACAGCATCTTGCGCCACAGGTCTTTGGCCTGGATGGTCTTGAACAGCTTGATCTTGCCGTATTCGCACAGGGCTTCGTAGTACTCGTAGCGCTCTTCGAAGGCCTTGCCGGTCAGGTCGTGCAGGTCCGGCACTTCCGATGGCGAGAACAGGGTCCACTTGCCGTCGTCGAAGACGCGCTTCATGAACAGGTCAGGGATCCAGTTGGCGGTGTTCATGTCGTGGGTACGACGACGATCGTCACCGGTGTTCTTGCGCAGCTCGATGAACTCTTCGATGTCCATGTGCCAGGTTTCCAGGTAGGCACACACAGCGCCTTTGCGCTTGCCACCCTGGTTCACGGCTACCGCGGTGTCGTTCACCACTTTCAGGAACGGCACGACGCCCTGGGACTTGCCGTTGGTGCCCTTGATGTAGGAGCCCAGCGCACGCACTGGAGTCCAGTCGTTGCCCAGGCCGCCGGCGAATTTCGACAGCATGGCGTTGTCGTGGATGGCGCCGTAGATGCCCGACAGATCGTCCGGCACGGTGGTCAGGTAGCAGCTCGACAGCTGTGGACGCAGGGTACCGGCGTTGAACAGGGTCGGAGTCGAAGCCATGTAGTCGAAGGACGACAACAGGTTGTAGAACTCGATGGCACGGTCTTCGCGTTGTTTTTCTTCGATCGCCAGGCCCATGGCCACGCGCATGAAGAAGATCTGCGGCAGTTCGAAACGCACGCCGTCCTTGTGGATGAAGTAACGGTCGTACAGGGTCTGCAGGCCCAGGTAGGTGAACTGCTGGTCGCGCTCGTGGTTGATCGCCTTGCCGAGTTTCTCCAGGTCGAAGTCGGCCAGCACAGGGTTCAGCAGTTCGAACTCGATACCTTTGGCGACGTAGGCCGGCAGTGCCTTGGCGTACAGGTCGGCCATTTCGTGGTGAGTGGCGCTCTCGGCCACTTCCAGGAAGCTCAGGCCTTCGGCGCGCAGGGTGTCCATCAGCAGTCGGGCGGTCACGAACGAGTAGTTCGGCTCGCGCTCTACCAGGGTGCGCGCGGTCATCACCAGGGCGGTGTTGACGTCCTTGAGTGCTACGCCGTCGTAGAGGTTCTTCAGGGTTTCGCGCTGGATCAGGTCGCCGTCGACTTCTTCCAGGCCTTCGCAGGCTTCGGTGACGATGGTGTTCAGGCGGCCCATGTCCAGAGGCGCGAAGCTGCCGTCGGCGCGGGTGATGCGGATCGATGGGTGAGCCTGCACCGGCTCTTCGCCTGGGGTGCGGGTGGCGCGCTCTTTGGCGCGCGAGTCACGGTAGATCACGTAGTCGCGGGCAACTTTCTGCTCGCCGGCGCGCATCAGGGCCAGTTCGACCTGGTCCTGGATCTCTTCGATATGGATGGTGCCGCCCGAAGGCATGCGACGCTTGAAGGTGGCGGTGACCTGCTCGGTCAGGCGAGCGACGGTGTCGTGGATTCGCGACGAAGCGGCAGCGGTGCCGCCTTCAACTGCGAGAAACGCTTTGGTGATGGCGACGGTGATTTTGTCATCGGTGTAAGGAACGACAGTGCCGTTACGCTTGATCACTCGCAGTTGGCCAGGCGCGGTGGCAGACAGATCCAGGTTGGAATCGGCAGCCTGCGGCGCTTTGGCCTGCGGGTTCTCGCGAGTTGTGTCGGTTTGCATGGGTGTCTCCACGTTCTCTATGTTTGTTTGGGCACCCTTTGGGTGCCCACCGTTCCGTCCTGAAGCACTACAACCGGCGCACGCCGGGCATAACGACTTCGGGACAGTTCAGGAAGGGGGCTGTTGGCGCCGCTTCCATGCCGAAGTCATAGGTCGCGAGCCAGTGGCTCGTAACCGTATTCCTGGTGGGTGACAGTCGTGTACTGCAACACCCGTACCGTTTTCCTCGCCGTGGGCTGGAAAACCGCAGCCATCCGCACGCGCGGTTTGGCTTCTGAAAATCCGATTGGTTCCACCAAACGAGTGCAAGAAAAGCGCTTGAGTTTCTTGTCTGATTTGTGTTTGGTTTTTGGCCTGAAACCCTAGATGTAGGGTTTTTTTGCGGCCGAGCTACAAGATAATGCGTTTTTGGGGGCGATTGCAACGTACAGCCTGTGGATAAGGTTGTGCGTAAATTGTGTATGAAGCAGGTAAACCTCACGCAGGCCGCAGCAGGGCTGGATCCTACCGTTTGTCACTGTTTTTTGCCCTGCAAAACTGCCCGGGGCGGATTTTTGCGGGCGCGAACCCTATCACAAAAAAACGCCTTTACCGAGCGCATTCAGCGCCTTGTGTTCACGGCCTTTGCCGTTGCTACAATCGGGCCTTGCAGACATTGTTTTATCCATCTCACATTACAAAAAGACGGGCGGATTCTTCCGGAGCCCGTATCTGGCAAGCAGAGGTCACCGTGGAGCAAGAAGCGTGGCAGATATTGATCGTCGAGGACGATCAGCGACTGGCCGAGTTGACCTGTGAATATCTGCAGAGCAATGGATTGCGTGTCGCCATCGAAGGCAATGGCGCCCTGGCCGCGGCGCGGATCATTGCCGAACAACCCGACCTGGTGATCCTCGACCTGATGCTGCCCGGCGAGGATGGCCTGAGCATTTGCCGCAAGGTCCGCGATCGCTACGACGGGCCAATCCTGATGCTGACCGCGCGCACCGACGACATGGACCAGATACTGGGGCTGGACACCGGTGCCGACGATTACGTGTGCAAGCCGGTCCGTCCGCGCCTGTTGCTGGCCAGGATCCAGGCCCTGCTGCGGCGTAGCGAACCGGTGGAAAGCAGCGCGCCGGAGAAATCCCGGCGCCTGCAATTCGGTCCGCTGGTGGTGGACAGCGCCTTGCGCGAGGCCTGGCTGCACGATGCCGGGATCGAGTTGACCAGCGCCGAGTTCGACCTGCTCTGGCTGCTGGTGGCCAACGCCGGGCGCATTCTGTCCCGCGAGGAAATCTTCACCGCCCTGCGCGGCATCGGCTATGACGGCCAGGACCGCTCCATCGATGTGCGCATTTCGCGGATCCGCCCGAAAATCGGCGACGACCCGGAACACCCGCGGTTGATCAAGACCATCCGCAGCAAGGGTTATCTATTCGTCCCCGAAGCCGCTGCCGACCTGTCGCCGTGAACTCCATATTCCTGCGCATCTACGGCGGCATGTGCGCCGCGCTGATTCTGGTGGCGCTGTTGGGCGTACTGGCGCTGCACCTGCTCAACCAGGTGCGTAGCGAGCAATACCGCGAGCGCCTGGCCCACGGCACGTTCTCGCTGATGGCCGACAACCTGCAACCCATGAGCGAAATCGAGCGCCGCCGCGCCCTGGCAGTGTGGGAGCGCCTGTTGGGCATCCCGCTGACCCTGCAGACCTTCACCCAGACCGGTCTCGACCTCGGGCAGCGCAACCGCGTTTTGCGCGGCCAGGCCCTGGTGGAGCAGACCGGGCCTTATGCGGCGCGGGTCTATCGCCTGGTCAGCGAGTCGGAACAACTGCTGCTGACCGGCGAGGTGCAGCAGATCAGCGAACAGTTGGCGCGGGCGACTATCTATCTGCTGGCCGACGAGTTGGTGCGCTTTCCGGTGGCCGAGCAGCCAGAACGCCTGGCGGCACTGAAAAAGAACAAAGGCTTTGGCTTCGACATGCACCTGGTCACCCAGGACGACGCGGACATGGACGAGGACCAGCGTCGCCGGGTTGCCGAGGGCGATACGGTGATGGCGCTGGGCAAGGGCGGTGATTCGATCCGTGTGTTCGCAGGGATGGTGGGCACGCCCTGGGTGCTGGAAATCGGCCCGCTGTACCAGATGAATCCCTACCCGCCGCAATGGCTGGTGTTGATCGCGGTGCTGGGTCTGAGCCTGATCGGTCTGATCGTCTATTTATTAGTGCGCCAGCTGGAGCGGCGCTTGCGTGGCCTTGAGTCGGCGGCCACGCGCATTGCCAAGGGCAGCCTGGAAGCCCGGGTGCCGGCCGGTGGCGCCGATTCCGTGGGCCGGTTGGCGGCGGCCTTCAATGGCATGGCCGAGCATTTGCAGCGCTTGCTGGCAATCCAGCGCGAGCTGGTGCGCGCGGTGTCCCATGAGTTGCGCACGCCAGTGGCGCGCCTGCGTTTTGGCCTGGAGATGATCGGCTCGGCGACCACCCCGCAGGCCCGGGACAAATACATGGAGGGCATGGACAACGATATCCAGGACCTCGACCGGCTGGTGGACGAAATGCTCACCTATGCGCGGCTGGAACAGGGTTCGCCGGCGCTGAACTTCCAGCGCATCGACCTGGACGCGCTGATCAACCAGGTGATCAGCGAGCTGGCGCCGTTGCGCGCGCAGGTCAAGGTACAGCGTGGTTCGTGCCTGTCCGCGGCGGATTGCGATGGCGCCTGGGTCGAGGCTGAGCCGCGCTACCTGCATCGGGCGTTGCAGAACCTGGTGAGCAACGCCATGCGCCACGCCGAGTCGCAGGTGCTGGTCAGTTACCAGGTGGGGCAGATGCGTTGCCGGGTCGATGTCGAGGACGATGGCCCGGGGGTTCCGGAAAGCGCCTGGGAGCGGATCTTCACCCCGTTCCTGCGCCTGGATGACAGCCGTACCCGCGCTTCGGGTGGGCACGGCCTGGGGTTGTCGATCGTGCGGCGGATCATTCACTGGCACGACGGCCGGGCGTTGATCAGCAGGAGCAAGACCCTCGGCGGTGCCTGCTTCAGCCTGAGCTGGCCACGGCATCAGGATAAAGGTTGAAGGCTTGCGCTCAGGTTCGTCCGGGCATCAAGCCCGGATGCTGACCAGGCTCAGCAGTTGCCCGTCCTGCAGGGCGAATTGCGCATCCAGTTCACTGCCATTGCGCCATTCGCTGGACAGGTCCGTCAGCAGGCGCAGGCGGACCTGGCCGCTGGCCGTCCACTCCAGCACTTCGGCGTGTTCGAAATAGAAGCGTTGCCGGACGATCGGGTACAGCGCCTTGAACAGGCTTTCCTTCACCGAAAAGGTCAGGGTGACCCAGAGCGCCAGTTGTTCCCGCGGGGCGGCGGCCATGCGCTGCATTTCGGCCGGGATGAGGATTTCCCCCGCCAGGCGTTCCGCCCGTTCGCTGTTGAGCAGGTTTTCCAGGTCCATGCCCAGCCCCCGCCAATGCTCCTTGCGCGCGACAATCGCCGCGGCACGCCCGGTGCTGTGGGTGATCGAGCCGCTGATGTGCGTCGGCCAGACCGGCGCCCGGTCCTCGCCTATGGGCGGAATGCAGTCCAGGCCGTCCAGGCGTTGCAGGGCGGCGCGGGCGCAGAAGCGACCGGCGAGAAACTCGGCCTGCCGTTTCGCCACCGAACGTTGAATGCTCGCGGGCGGCTCGATGGCGCTGAGTTGGAAGTCATCGCTGGCCAGGCGCGAGGCATCGAAATGCGTGCCGAGCAGGACGACGTCCGGCAGGGCGTCGGGCAGCGGCCACTGGTCGTCGAGTGGGGTGCAGCAGGCGGGGAGGGTGGGGATGAGATTCATGCCAGGCATTTTGCCGGGTTGTAAGGCTGGAGGGTAGCCTGGCAGGCGCCGGCCTCGATGCCGCCGCCCCGGGAGTTGAGACCTCGGGGCGGTCGACGCGGGGTCAGCCGAACAGCTTCTTGAAGAATGCCTGCATATCCGCCCATGAGCGTTCATCGGCGGCCTTGCTGTAGCCGATGTCCAGCCCGCCATGTTCGCCATGGCTCATGCGGTCGGCATCCGGATTGCTGAAGCTGTGCTTGGCGCCTTCGAGGTTGACGAACTGGTAGTCGGCGCCGGCCTTGTCCATTTCTGCCTTGAAGGCGCTGACGTTATCGGCGGTGACCATGCTGTCGAGGGCGCCGTGCTCCACCAGGATTTTCGCCTTGACGCTGCCAGGAGTGGCCGGGGTGCTGGTGACCAGGGCGCCATGGAAACTCACCACGCCGAGCAGGGGCAGGCCCTGGCGCGCTGCGTCCAGCACCACCTTGCCGCCGAAGCAGTAGCCGATCGCGGCCAGCTTGGCCGGGTCGGTCTGCGGTTGTTTCTTCAGCAGGTCGAGCCCGGCCTTGAAGCGCGCGCTGGCGGCGGCACTGTCTTTCGAGGCGGCCTGCATGAAGGCCATGGCGTCTTTCGGGTGTTCGGTGTTCTTGCCGTCGCCGTACATATCGATGGACAGGGCGCTGTAGCCCAAGGCCGCAAGATCCCGGGCCCGGCGTTTGGCGTAGTCGTTCAGGCCCCACCATTCATGCACCACCACGACGCCGGGACGTGGCCCTTGCAAGCTGTCGTCATAGGCGTAGTAGCCGATGAGCCGGGTACCGTCGGGGCTCTGGTAGGGGATTTCCTGGGTCTTGATGGCTGCCTGGCTCAAGCCGCAGAAAGCCAACAACAAGCAAGCGAAAAGCGCGCGCATGGTCCGTTCTCCTTTTAAAAGACTGCCAGACAGCCTAGTCGATTTGATTCAGCCGAGGTTCAGAGTGTGTTCAGGGGGAGTTCAGGGCGGGGTCGGTAGTCTGGCTCCCGTACCCAAAAACACATAGCGAATGAGGAAACACCCCATGACTACTTTCAAGAAGATGATCCTGGCCTTCACTGTTCTCGGCGCCAGCGCTGTCGTCCAGGCCGCCGACAGCAACTTCGCCAGCCTTACCTATGGCCAGACCAGCGACAAGGTCAAGAAGTCGAGCCTGCTCAACAGCAACCTGAACAACCCGAACGCCGACGGTGTGATCGGCAAGGACAACACCTGGGGCGTGCGCCTGGGTCAGCAGAATGACCAGCACCGCTACTACGCCACCTACGACAATGTCTCCGGCTCGCACAATGGCATTAAACTGCGCCAGGAAAACCTGCTCGGCAGCTACGATGTGTTCCTGCCGGTGACCAGCAGCACCAAGCTGTTCGGCGGCGGTACCGCGGGCCTGACCAAGCTGACCCAGGATTCCCCGGGCTTCAGCCGCGACAGCGATATCGGCTATGCCGTGGGCGTGCAGGCCGGTGTCCTGCAGCAGGTTTCACAGAACACCTCGGTCGAACTGGGTTACCGTTACCTGCGCAGCAATGCCAGCACCGAGATGAGCGAGCGCAGTGGCAGCAAGCAGGGTTCGCTGAGCCTGACCAGCAGTGCCCAGACGTATCTGTCGGCCAACTACGCTTTCTAAAATATTGTCCTGGTTCTGACCGCGCCGGATCTGCCAAGGCAAGATCCGGCGTTGCCATATATACGATCAGGGCGCCTGAGCGCCCTTGGAGATGTCGAATTTTGCCTGGGAGAGCTGCATGAAACTGCTCGTCGTTGAAGATGAGGCGCTGCTGCGCCATCACTTGCAAACCCGCCTCACGGACAGCGGCCATGTGGTCGAGTCCGTGGCCAATGCCGAGGAGGCGCTGTATCAGACCGAGCAGTTCAACCATGATCTGGCGGTGATCGACCTGGGCCTGCCGGGCATGGGCGGGCTGGACTTGATCCGCCAGCTGCGCTCGCGGGGCAAGGCGTTTCCGATCCTGATCCTGACGGCACGCGGCAACTGGCAGGACAAGGTCGAAGGGCTGGCCGCCGGCGCCGACGACTATGTGGTCAAGCCCTTCCAGTTCGAGGAACTGGACGCACGCTTGAATGCGCTGCTGCGCCGCTCCAGCGGTTTCACCCAGTCGACCATCATCGCCGGCCCGCTGCTGCTCGACCTGAATCGCAAGCAGGCCTCGCTCGACGAGCAACCGCTGGCGCTGACCGCCTACGAGTACCGGATTCTCGAGTACCTCATGCGCCACCATCAGCAGGTGGTGGCCAAGGATCGGCTGATGGAGCAGCTGTACCCGGACGATGACGAGCGCGATCCGAACGTGATCGAAGTGCTGGTCGGCCGCCTGCGGCGCAAGCTGGAAGGGCCGTCGGGCTTCAAACCCATCGATACCGTGCGTGGCCTGGGTTACCTGTTCAACGAGCGCTGCCGATGATCCGATCGTTACGCCTGCGCCTGATGCTGGCGGCCACGACGCTGGCGGTGCTGTTCATGCTGGCGTTGTTGCCGGCCATGCAAGGCGCGTTCAGCCTGGCGCTGCAGGACTCCATCGAGCAGCGCCTGGCTTCCGACGTGACCACGCTGATCTCGGCGGCCCGGGTCGAGAACAATCACCTGCAAATGCCGGCGCAACTGCCGGACGAGCGCTTCAACCTGACCGACAGCCGTCTCCTGGGCTACATCTACGACCGGGAGGGGCGGCTGGTCTGGCGCTCCAAGGCGACCCAGGAAGAGAACATCAACTACAAGCCACGGTATGACGGGCGCGGCAACGAGTTCGCGCGTATCCGCGAGGTCAACGGCCAGGAGTTTTTCGTCTACGACGTCGAGGTCAAGCTGCTGGGCGGTAAAAGCGCGGCGTTCAGCATCGTCGCCTTGCAGCCGGTGCGTGAGTACCAGCTGACCCTGGAAGGGGTGCGGGAAAACCTCTACCTCGGGTTCGGCGCCGCGTTGCTGGTGCTCCTGGCGCTGCTCTGGCTCGGCCTGACCTGGGGCCTGCAGGCATTGCGCCGGCTGAGCCAGGAGCTGGACGAAATCGAGAGCGGCACCCGGCAAAGCCTCAGCGAAGAACATCCACGCGAACTGTTGCGCCTGACCGGCTCGTTGAACCGCCTGCTGCACAGCGAGCGCGAGCAACGCAGCCGTTATCGCGATTCCCTGGATGACCTGGCCCACAGCCTGAAGACCCCGCTGACGGTGTTGCAAGGGGTCAGTGAAGACATGGCCCTGCGCCCCCAGGACCGCGAACAGGCCTGGGTGTTGCAGACCCAGATCGAACGCATGAGCCAGCAGATCAGCTACCAGCTGCAGCGCGCCAGCCTGCGCAAGAGCGGCCTGGTGCGCCACCAGGTGCGTTTGCGTCCGGTGCTGAAAAGCCTGTGCGACACCCTGGACAAGGTCTATCGCGACAAACAGGTGCGGGTCTCGTTCGACTTGCCGGAGCGCTGCTATGTGCCGATCGAGCATGGAGCCTTGCTCGAATTGCTGGGCAACTTGCTGGAGAACGCCTACCGCCTGTGCCTGAGCGAGGTGCGCATCAGTGTCCGCCAAGACCTCCACGGCGCGCAGTTGTGTGTCGAGGACGACGGGCCGGGCGTGCCGCCGGACCAGCGGGCGCGGATTCTCCAGCGCGGCGAACGGCTGGATCGCCAGCATCCGGGGCAGGGGATCGGCCTGGCGGTGGTCAAGGACATCATCGACAGCTACGGCGCGCAACTGACCCTTGGCGATTCCACCCTGGGCGGGGCGGCGTTCCGTATTCACTTCCCGGTAATTTGATCAGGGCGCTCAGGTTTCCTGGGCGCGGTAGGCGCCCGGGGTCAGCCCGGTCCACTTCTTGAACGCGCGGTGAAAGGCCGATGGCTCGGAAAAGCCGGTCTGCTCGGCGATCTGTTGCAACGACAGGTCGGCCCGACGCAGATGGTAGATGGCGATATCGCGCCGCAACTGATCCTTCAACTCCTGAAAGCTCGTGCCTTCTTCGCGCAAGTGCCGGCGCAGGGTCTGCGGGCTGATGTGCAGGTGCTGGGCGATGCTTTCCAGGTCCGGCCAATGGTTGCTGTCGCGGCTGAGCAGGCGGCGCAGCTGGCTGCTCAGGCTGTCGCCGTCGTCCGGGCGGGCCAGCAGGTCGGCGGGGGAGCGTTCAAGGAAGTGCTTGAGGGTTCGTTCGTCCTGCAGCAGCGGCATGCTCAGGTAGCGGCTGTGGAACAGCAGGCTGCTGCAGTCGCGGGAAAACACCAGGGGGCAGGGGAACAGCAGGTCGTATTCGTTGCCGTGCTCGGGTTTCGGGTAGCTGAAACAGGCCTGTTCGAGGCGGATGCGCTGGCCGATCAACCAACTGCCGAGGCGATGCCAGATCACCAGCAGGCTCTCGCTGAGGAAGTGGTCCGGGTCCCACAGCGCGGCGTCGTCCAGGCTCAGGCGGGTCATGTCCCCTTCGCGCGTCAGGCTCAGCCGCGGTGCCTGGGGGAACAGGCTATAGAACAGCAGGCCGCGCTGCAGGGCCTTCTCCAGGTTGCTGCAGTGGATCAGGGCGTGGCACATCATGGCGAAGGTGCCGCGCTTGCTCGGGCCGTCGCCAAACCCCAGGTACTCGTCATCGAGGACTTGCCAGAGCTGTTGCAGCAGGCTGGCGAACTGCTCGGGGGCGATACGGGCCTTGGGTTCGTTGAGCAGTTCGAGGCTGATGCCCAGGGTCTGCAGCAACTCCGAACAGTCGTAGCCCCGCCGACGCGCCCCGCCCAGGGCGGCGCGGGCGAAATGACTGGCGATGGTGCGTTCGCGCATGAAGGTTGATCCGTCCATTAAGTGGCGGATGTTAACAGCCGACAACGACTGGGCAAGGCGGATATCCGCCAAATTGTAGGACGAGCGTCGGGCGATGGGCGGAAATCCGCCACTTCATGTAGGGACAGGGAGAGCGAGGGCGAGCGCAAACCCTGATGTCCAAAGGCCTTCAGGGTTTTTGGGCAAGCTGGCACGGGCTTTGCGATAGCGAGCAAGGAGAAGGGAGCAGCGAAAGGTGTTCCCCGCAGCTCTACACAACAAATCCCTCCAGTGCAGGAGGGTTCGCACTTTAGGCGTCGTGTGCATCGATGGATGGTGTGCAACGGTGCTCTTGAGGAACTTTGCAATGACGACTCGTCAGCCACTGTACAAATCCCTGTATTTCCAGGTGATCGTTGCCATCGCCATCGGCATCCTGCTCGGTCACTTCTACCCGCAGACCGGTGTGGCCCTCAAGCCGCTGGGTGACGGGTTCATCAAACTGATCAAGATGGTCATCGCGCCCATCATCTTCTGTACGGTTGTCAGCGGTATCGCGGGCATGCAGAACATGAAATCGGTGGGCAAGACCGGTGGCTACGCGCTGCTGTACTTCGAAATCGTTTCGACCATCGCGCTGCTGATCGGCCTGGTCGTGGTCAACGTGGTGCAGCCGGGCAACGGCATGCACATCGACGTGTCCACCCTGGATGCCTCGAAAGTGGCGGCCTACGTCACCGCCGGCAAGGATCAGAGCATCGTCGGCTTCATCCTCAACGTCATTCCGAACACCATCGTCGGCGCCTTCGCCAACGGCGACATCCTGCAAGTGCTGATGTTCTCGGTGATCTTCGGTTTCGCCCTGCACCGCCTGGGTGCCTATGGCAAGCCGGTGCTGGACTTCATCGACCGTTTCGCCCATGTGATGTTCAACATCATCAACATGATCATGAAGCTCGCGCCGATCGGTGCGCTGGGTGCCATGGCCTTCACCATCGGCGCCTACGGCGTGGGTTCGCTGGTGCAGCTGGGCCAGCTGATGATCTGCTTCTACATCACCTGCGTGCTGTTCGTGCTGGTGGTGCTGGGCGCCATCTGCCGCGCCCACGGTTTCAGTGTGTTGAAGCTGATCCGCTACATCCGTGAAGAGCTGCTGATCGTACTGGGTACTTCCTCGTCTGAATCGGCCCTGCCACGCATGCTGATCAAGATGGAACGCCTGGGCGCGAAGAAGTCGGTAGTGGGCCTGGTGATCCCGACCGGTTACTCCTTCAACCTCGACGGTACTTCGATCTACCTGACCATGGCGGCCGTGTTCATCGCCCAGGCGACCGACACCCACATGGACATCACTCACCAGATCACCCTGCTGCTGGTGCTGCTGCTGTCCTCCAAAGGCGCCGCGGGCGTGACCGGTAGCGGCTTCATCGTGCTGGCGGCGACCCTGTCGGCCGTGGGTCACCTGCCGGTGGCCGGCCTGGCGCTGATCCTGGGTATCGACCGCTTCATGTCCGAAGCCCGCGCGCTGACCAACCTGGTGGGTAACGCGGTAGCCACCGTAGTGGTCGCCAAGTGGGTCAAGGAGCTGGACGAAGACCAGTTGCAGGCCGAGCTGGCTTCCGGTGGTCGTGCTATCAGCGACACTCGCGAAGAAGATGACCTGGGCGTTGCCGAAGGCCCAACCCCGACGTCCGTGAAGTAACTTCATCGCGTCGATGAAAAACCCGCTGCGGCGGGTTTTTTCATGCCCGGGGTTTGAGCGCAACGGTCAGCCCGGGTGGCGCTTGCGGTGATTGCCGGGCCTCGAGACGCTGCCTACTCTGTGGGCAGTCAATCGGCAAGGGAGGGTGCTCATGCAAGGGCCACTGGCGTCACTCAAGGTACTGGATTTCTCCACGCTGCTGCCGGGGCCGTTCGCCTCCTTGCTGCTGGCGGACATGGGCGCCGAGGTGCTGCGCATCGAATCGCCGACCCGAATGGACCTGTTGCGGGTGCTGCCGCCCCACGATCAGGGCGTTTCCGCCAGCCATGCCTACCTCAATCGCAATAAGCGCAGTCTGGCGCTGGACCTCAAGCAGCCCGAGGCGCTGGAGGTGATCCGCCAACTGGTGCTGGAGTACGACATCGTCCTGGAGCAGTTCCGCCCCGGGGTGATGGAGCGCCTGGGGCTGGGCTACGAGGCGCTGAAGGCGCTGAACCCGAAGCTGATCTATGTCTCGATCACCGGTTACGGCCAGACCGGCCCGTACCGGGACCGCGCCGGCCACGACATCAATTACCTGGCCCTGGCGGGCCTGGCCAGCTACACCGGGCGCAAGGACAGCGGGCCGCTGCCCCTGGGCATCCAGGCGGCGGATATCGCCGGCGGTTCGCTGCATGGGGTCATCGGCCTGCTCGCGGCGGTGATTGCCCGCCAGCACAGCGGCCTGGGGCAGCACCTGGACGTGAGCATGACCGATTGCGTGTTCAGCCTGAACGCCATGGCCGGGGCCGGCTACCTGGCGTGCGGGATCGAACCCGCGGCGGAGCAGCAGGTGCTCAATGGCGGCAGCTTCTATGACTATTACCGCAGTCGGGATGGTCGCTGGCTGTCGGTGGGCAGCCTGGAGCCGCCGTTCATGCAGGCGCTGTGCAAGGCCCTGGGGCGTCCGGAACTGGCGGCCCAGGGGCTGTCACCGCAGCCGGAACAACAGCAGGCGCTCAAGCAGGCCTTGCAGGTCGAGTTCGAGAAGCACGATTTTGCCGAGCTCTGCGAGTTGTTTGCCGCGGTCGACGCCTGCGTCGAACCGGTGCTGGGCCTGGCGGAGGCGGTGGCGCATCCGCAGCTGCAGGCACGGCAACTGGTCAGCCAGGTGCCGCGTGGCGATGGCAGCTACCAGGCGCAGATGGCCTGTCCGTTGAAGTTTTCCCAGGGGCTGCCGGAGCCTCGGCATATCGGGGCGGAACTGGGCGCCCATAGCGACCAGGTGCTTGTCGAGCTGGGTTACAGCGCGCAGCGCATCGCTGAGCTACGCCAGGGCCGGGTCATCCTGTAGGGCGCCAGGGCCGGGTTCACTCCACCCGCATCTCGCCACTGAACACCAGGGTGTGCCGGCAACGCCGGCACAGATAACGCCGGCCCTGGGCGACCAGGCGGTGGCGCTGGGCGGAAAACGGGAAATCGTTGTCGCAGGGGCAGCGGTAGATGTAGCGGGTCACGCTGCGGCGCTGGATCTCGTAGGTGTGGCAGCGATTGGGCGGCAGTTCGTACACGCCGCGCATGATCAGTTGCCATTCTTCGCCGTGGGGCTGAATGCGCTCGCCGAACAGTTGGTGGGCGATCAGGTGCGCGACTTCATGGGCCACGGTCTGTTTGAGGAAGTCTTCGGTGTTTTCCCGGTACAGCTGCGGGTTGAAGCGCAGCAGGTTCTCGTGCAGGTGGGCGACACCGGCTTTCTGGCCGCGCAACTTGAGGCTGACCACCGGGCGTTTGAAAGGTCGTTTGAAAAAGGATTCAGCGAGTTGGAAACAGTCTTCGACGCGGGTATTGAGTTGCTCGGGCATGCTTAACGGCTCTCCAGAGCGGGTGAGTATGCCGCAAAGCCGATGCATTCCGAATCGTCCAGGCGCCGAATGGTCGTTGCGCAGATTAGAAGGCCGCCTTGCGGCGGCCTGTGTTGGCAGATTGTGTTGGTTTTTTGAGCGACGTCAGTTGGTGTAAACGGGGCCGACGCCAAGACCCCAGACGATCACGGTGAACGCCATGATCGCGACCAGCACCACCAGCCCAACGGCTAGTACGGAGCTTGAGAACAGGAAACCTTCGTCCGAGGGAATGTTCATGAAGGTCGGCAACCCGACATACAGCAGGTAGACGGTGTAGCAGATGGCGGCCGTGCCGACGATCATGCCGAGCCACATGTGCGGATACAGCGCCGCCAGGCCGCCGATGAACAGGGGCGTCGCGGTATAGGTGGCGAACGCGATGCAGCGCGCCAGGCTCGGGCTGGCGTCGTAGGTGCGGGCCATCCAGTGGACGAAGGCGCCCATGACCGCGACCCCGCCCAGCATCGCCAGGTACGACATGATGGTCATCCACAGCGCGCTTTCCATGGTCAGCATGACCGGTGCTCGATTGCCGATGACCCAACCGACCTGGGTGGTGCCGATAAACGCCGAAATTGCCGGAATCGCCGCGAGAATCAGCGTGTGGGTGAGGTACATGTGGCTGATGCTTTCTTCTTCGTCGCCACGTATTTCTCGCCATTCCTGATCGGGGTGGGTGAAGAGTCCCACGACATGATGAATCATAGTCAGTCACTCCTTTGTTATTGCCATCGCCCCCCAATGGAGCGCCTACGGGCCAGCGGCCAAGTAAGTAAAGGTCTGAATACGTGTGCGACCTTATGTCGCAGTATAGAAAGGACTGCCTTGCAAAAGGCGCAGGCGTTAGAGCAAATCGCGCTGTCGACGCGACTGGTAATCGCATTCGGCGATTTGATCGGTCGGCTGGCGCCTGGCGCTTCGCCCGCGCGCGGTTTTTGCGTAAAATGACCGGCTTTTCGTCACACACCGCGGATTTCAAGCGCCATGGGCACTCTTACGGTCAACCAGAACAAACTGCAGAAACGCTTGCGCCGCCAGGCCGGGGAAGCGGTCGCCGACTTCAACATGATCGAAGACGGCGACAAGGTCATGGTCTGCCTGTCCGGCGGCAAGGACAGCTACACCATGCTCGACGTGCTGATGCACCTGCAGAAGGTTGCACCGATCAAGTTCGACATCGTCGCCGTGAATATGGACCAGAAGCAGCCCGGGTTCCCCGAGCACGTATTGCCGGCCTACCTCGAGACGTTGGGGGTGGAATACCACATCGTCGAGAAGGACACCTATTCGGTGGTCAAGGAGCTGATACCGGAAGGCAAGACCACCTGTTCGCTGTGTTCGCGCTTGCGTCGCGGCACCCTGTACACCTTCGCCGACGAGATCGGCGCGACCAAGATGGCCCTGGGTCACCACCGGGACGACATCGTCGAGACCTTCTTCCTCAACATGTTCTACAACGGCTCGCTCAAGGCCATGCCGCCCAAACTGCGGGCCGACGACGGGCGTAATGTGGTGATCCGCCCCCTGGCCTATTGCAGCGAGAAGGACATCCAGGCCTATTCCGACCTCAAGCAGTTCCCGATCATCCCGTGCAACCTCTGCGGCTCCCAGGAAAACCTGCAGCGCCAGGTGGTCAAGGAAATGCTCCAGGAATGGGAACGCAAGACCCCGGGCCGTACCGAAAGCATTTTCCGCGGCCTGCAGAACGTGGTGCCGTCGCAGCTGGCGGACCGCAACCTGTTCGACTTCACCAGCCTGAAGATCGATGAAACCGCGGCTTCGCGTTTCGTCAATGTGGTGAACCTCTGAGTCGTCTCGCGGCTCTGTATCGTGGAATCACGGCGCTCCTTCGAGCGCCGTTTCTTTATCGTCATTAGGAGAGGGCATGCGCGATTACAAGTGGCTGCACGAATACTGTCTGAACCGCTTCGGTTCGGCGGCCGAGCTGGAAGCCCATCTGCCGGTGCCGAAAACCCCGGCGCAATTGCGCAAGATCAGCGATGACCGTTACCTCTCGACCCTGGCCCTGCGGGTATTCCGCGCCGGTTTGAAGCACAGCCTGGTGGACGCCAAATGGCCGGCCTTCGAAGAGGTGTTCTTTGGCTTCGACCCGGAAAAAGTGGTGCTGATGGGCGCCGAGCACCTTGAGCGACTGATGCAGGACACGCGGATCATTCGCCACCTGGGCAAGCTCAAGAGCGTGCCGCGCAACGCGCAGATGGTGCTCGACGTGGAAAAGGAGAAGGGCAGTTTCGGCGCCTTGATCGCCGACTGGCCGGTGACCGACATCGTCGGCCTGTGGAAGTACCTGGCCAAGCACGGTCACCAGTTGGGCGGCCTGTCGGCCCCGCGCTTTCTGCGGATGGTCGGCAAGGACACCTTCGTGCCGACCTATGACGTGGTGGCGGCGCTGAATGCGCAGCAGATCATCGACAAGGTGCCCAGCAGCCTCAAGGACCTGGCCACCGTGCAGGGCGCCTTCAACCAGTGGCACGCCGAAAGTGGCCGGCCGCTGTGCCAGATCTCGATGATGCTGGCGTATACGGTCAATCACTGATCGGGGCGTGTTCCCTGGAGTACCGCGTCATCGTTCATCGCGAGCAAGCTTCGCTCCTACAGAAGTACTGGGTGCTCTGTAGGGGCGAGGCCTGCCCGCGATAGCGCGCCGTCAGGCGGCGCTGACCTGGCCTTCGCCCGCCAGCTTGCGGTTGAGCTGGAAGCGCCAGCGCACGTAGAGCAGGGCCGAGCAGAATACCGCCAGGCTGGCCAGCATCTCCAGGATGCCGAACAGTTGCCGGTTCGGGTCGTAGGCGGCCAGCGCGCCCTTGATGAAATACAGGTTCACCACGAAGCACATCCAGGAATGCCCGCGGGCGCTGCCCACCAGCATGCCCGGCGCCATCAACAGCAGCGGCACCAGTTCGATCAGCAGGATCACCCAGGGCCGGGCGCCGTGCAGGTCGGCGACGAACAGGTAGTAGCCGCAGAGCAGGCCGACCAGGCCGAAAAAGCAGATCAGGCTCAGCACCCGGGTGATGCGTACGCGCGGCTCCAGCCATTCGATGGCCGGCAGGATCTTCGGCTTTTTAGCCACGGCTGCTCTCCAGTTGCAGGGCAGTCTTGGCCAGGCGCAGGCCCAGGGCGCGGCAGAGGGCGACCTCGTGCTCGTTCAGCGGGCTCTTGCCGTCGGCGCCGGCATGGTGGCTGGCCCCGTAAGGCGTGCCGCCGCCACGGGTTTCCAGCAGGGCCGACTCGCTGTAGGGCAGGCCGGTGATCAGCATGCCGTGGTGCAGCAGCGGCAGCATCATCGACAGCAGGGTGGTTTCCTGGCCGCCGTGCAGGCTGGCGGTGGAGGTGAACACCCCGGCCGGCTTGCCCACCAGGGCTCCGGTCAGCCACAGGTTGCTGGTGCCGTCGAGGAAGTACTTCAGCGGCGCGGCCATGTTGCCGAACCGGGTCGGACTGCCCAGAGCCAGGCCGGAGCAGTGCTTCAGGTCGTCGAGGCTGGCGTACAGCGCGCCGTCTTCCGGGATGCTCGGGGCCACGGCCTCGCAGTCGGCGGATATCGCCGGCACGGTGCGCAGGCGCGCTTCCATGCCTCCTTGTTCGATGCCCCGGGCGATCTGCCGGGCCATCTCGTTGGTCGAGCCGTTGCGGCTGTAGTAGAGAACCAGGATGTACGGCGTACTCAAGGCAGGATCTCCAGCACGTTCTCCGGCGGCCGGCCGATGATGGCCTTGTCGCCGACTTCGAGAATCGGCCGTTCCATGAGTTTCGGGTGCGCGGCGATGGCGGCGATCAGCTGTGCTTCGCTCAGGCTGGCGTCGGCCAGGTTGAGGGTCTTGTACTCGTCTTCGCCGGTGCGCAGCAGCTGGCGGGCGCCGATCCCGAGCTTGCCCAGCAGGTTTTGCAGCTGGGCGGCATCGAGCGGGGTTTCCAGGTAGCGGACCACGGTCGGGGTCAGGCCACGGGCTTCCAGCAGTTCCAGCGCACCGCGGGATTTCGAGCAGCGCGGGTTGTGATAAAGCGTCAGATCGGTCATGGGCGGGTCGCATCTTGCGTAAGGTGGCGGCTATTCTACCTGTGCGACGGGCAGTCCTGAACCTTGCGAGGCGATGGGTCGCACGAGAAAGCGGGTTTGACGGGTTTTTTTCAATACAAGGATCAAGGCATGGCAAGGCAACTGGCAGCGGCATTGGCGATCATCGGCACTTTGTTGCTGAGCGGCTGCGGTAACGATTACGGGGTCGATCAATATGGCCGGAAAGTCGCCGCCGAGCGTGTGGACAAGCAGTGGCTGGTGCTCAATTACTGGGCCGAATGGTGTGGGCCGTGCCGCACCGAGATTCCCGAGCTCAATGCATTGGCCGAAGGGCTCAAGGGCCAGCCGGTGAGTGTGCTGGGGGTCAATTTCGATAACGTCCAGGGTGAAGAACTGAAGAGCGCCAGTGAAAAACTGGGGATCAAGTTCACCGTGCTGGCGCAGAACCCAGCAGAGATTTTCGACTTGCCACGCAGCGAAGGGCTGCCGGTGACCTACATCATCGATGACCAGGGCAAGGTGCGTGAGCAACTGATGGGCGAACAGACCGCGGCGGGTGTGATGGCGAAGCTGGAGGCCCTGCGCGGGCATTGATCTGTAGCCGCTGCCGCGGGCTGCGATCGGCCTGCAAGGCCGTTGCGATCTAGGGATCGCTGAAGGTCCTGCGGACCTTATCGCAGCCTGCGGCAGCGGCTACAGGGGGCGGTATCAACCTTCCTCGAGCCACCAGCGCAACGGCTTGCCTTCGGCCGGCCAGAAGCGCACTTGCTCGATTGGGGAAATGTCCCAGCGCTGGACGGTTTCCAGCGCCTGCAGGAAGCGTCGTTCCTGCTCCATCAGGGCTGGCGCGCACAGCTTGCGGGTGCTGCCGACCTTGCCGAAGCTGAGCTTGTCGCCGTCCAGGGTATAGGGCGCGAACCAGTGGTTGCAGCCGCCGTTGCCGTAGGCGCGACCGTCTTCACCGAGGGTGATGGTCAGGTGGCTGTAGTCGATCAGCGGACGCTCGCCGATCCACTCCAGGATGTAGCTGCGATCCTGCTGTAGTTTCACCGGCTCCGCCGCGCAACCCAGCAGGCCGGCGCCGAACGCGGCGGTTAACGCCAGGCGTTTCATTGGGCGGCTCGCTGGCATTTCGGGCAGAGGTGTTTTTCCCCTTCGCTGATCCAGCCCAGCTCGGCGATCCGCGCGCTGGCCGCGGGTTTTTGCGCCTTGCTGCCCAGCTTGGCATCCACCGCGAACTCGAAGCTCAGCTCGGCCGCGCAGCTGTCGCAGTTGACCTGCCACTGATGGATCGCCAGCTCGCCGAATACCGGACCACGGGCCACGGCGACCCATTGGCCGACCGGGTTGATCAGGTGCCGCACGGTTTCCACCGTCAGGCGCATCGACAGGTCCTTGCTGCCCTTGAGGGTGACGATCAGCACGTCGTCGTTGCGGATGGAGCCACCGTTGCCGGTGACCTGATAGCGGCCGGGCACCAGGGCGCGGCATTCGATCAGGGTGTGTTGCGGGTTCATCAGGCTGTAGCGGAAATCGTGTTCGACCATGGGTCCTCCAAATCTGGCGCGTATGCTAGCACGCACCCCGATACCTCAGGTTGCAGGCAGATGACCTTCGCTTACCGCCGGTCCGTCGGCTCAGCCTTCCACTTGGTTGCAGGGCGCGCCGGCGGCCCAGGCGGCGATGTTGTGCAAGGTGGTGTCGGCGATCGCCGCCAGGGCCTCGCGGGTGAGGAACGCCTGGTGGGCGGTGACAATCACGTTGGGGAAGGTCAGCAGCCGCGCCAGCACGTCGTCCTGTAGCGGCAGGTCGGAGCGGTCCTCGAAGAACAGCTGCGCCTCCTCTTCGTAGACATCCAGCCCCAGGTAGCCCAACTGGCCGTTCTTCAGCGCCTCGATCAGCGCCGGAGTATCCACCAGGCCGCCACGGCCGGTGTTGATCAGCATTGCGCCCGGTTGCATCCGGGCCAGGCTCTGGCGGTTGATCAGGTGTTTGCTGTCGGCGGTGAGCGGGCAGTGCAGGCTGACGATCTGCGCCTGGGCCAGCAGCTCCGGCAGGCTCAGGTAACGCGCGCCCAGGGCCTCGACTTGCGGGTTGGGGAAGGGATCGTGGGCCAGCAACTGGCAGCCGAAGCCGGCCATGATCCGGGCAAATGTCGCGCCGATTTGCCCGGTGCCGACGATGCCGACGGTTTTTCCCACCAGGTCGAAGCCGGTCAGGCCGTGCAGGCTGAAGTCGCCTTCGCGGGTGCGGTTGTAGGCGCGGTGCAGGCGGCGGTTCAGCGCCAGGATCAGGGCCACGGCGTGCTCGGCCACGGCATGGGGAGAATAGGCCGGGACCCGGACCACGCTCAGGCCCAGGCGTTTGGCCGCGGCCAGGTCGACATGGTTGTAGCCGGCCGAGCGCAGCGCGATCAGGCGCGTGCCGCCGGCGGCCAGTTGCTCCAGCACCGGGGCGCTCAGGTCGTCGTTGATAAAAGCGCAGACCACCTCGTGGTGCTCCGCCAGGGCCGCGGTGTCCAGGCTCAGGCGCGCGGCCTGGAACTGCAGCTCGATACCCGGCGGCGGCTCGGCACCGAGGAAGCTGTCGCGGTCATAGTTCTGGCTGCTGAAGAGAATCGTGCGCATGGCGTCGTCCTTGTGGGAGGTTGCCCCGAGCATGAACCTTCGGGGCAAACCTGTCGTTGCCCTGGATCAGGCGTTGATGCGGGCCTCCGTGGCCAGGCGGTTGATGGCCCGTTCGAGTTCGTCGAGGGCGGCGAAGGCCTTGACGTCTTCCTGCTTGAGCAGGGTTTCGCTGCGCTGGCAGGCGGCGCGCAACTGCGGCACTCCACAGTAGCGGGTCGCCCCGTGCAGACGGTGGACCCGTTCGATCAGCGCATTGTGGTCGTTGGCGGCACGGGCGGCGCGAATCGCTTCACGATCGGCCTCCAGCGAGGCCAGGAGCATCGCCAGCATGTCGGCGGCCAGGTCCGCCTTGCCGGCGGCCAGGCGCAAACCTTCGTCGTGATCCAGCACTTGCAGCTCGAGGCCGTTGCCGGACGGTTCGCCAGTGCGTTCCGGTCCCTGGTTGCGCAGGGCCAGACCGGTCCACTTCAGCACCACCTGAGCCAGTTGCCGCTCACTGATGGGCTTGGTCAGGTAGTCGTCCATGCCGCTTTGCAGCAGCGCGCGTTTTTCGTTGGCCATGGCGTGGGCGGTGAGGGCGATCACCGGCAGCGGCGTGCAGTTGCGTTCGCTCTCCCACTGGCGAATCGCCTCGGTGCTCTGGCGGCCGTCCATACCGGGCATCTGCACGTCCATCATCACCAGGTCGAACGATTCGTTCTGCACTGCCTTGACCGCCGCATAGCCGCTGTCCACCGCGAGCACCTTGGCGCCCATGTCTTCGAGCAGGGTCTGCACCAGCAGCAGGTTGGCCGGGTTGTCATCGACACACAGCACCCGTGGCGGGCGACTGGCGATCGGTTCGCTCGGCTCGTTGCGCACCACCTTGGGGTTGACCAGGTCGGCCAGGGCGCGCCGCAGTTTGCGGGTGCAGGCCGGTTTGGCCTGCAACTGGCTGTGAGGGTTGGGCACCGACAGATGGAACAGCGTCTGTTCGGTGGTCGGGCACAGCACCAGCACTTTGCAGCCCAGGTGTTCGAGGTCCCAGATGTGCTGGTTGAGGCGTTCCGGCGGCATGTCATTGCTGGTGATGCCGAGCACCGCCAGATCGATCGCCTGTTCGGTCTGGTGCACTCCGGTCACGCCGTTGGTCAGGGCTTCCAGGGTATTGAACGGCGTCACTTCCAGGCCGCAGTCCTCGAGTTGATGCTGCAGGGCCTGGCGTGCCAGCTCATGGTTCTCCAGGACCGCGATCCGCCTGCCGAGCAGCGGCGGGGCGGGCAGGTCTTCGGCGTCGTCGCGGGTTTTCGGCAGGCGCAGGCTGATCCAGAACTCCGAACCTTCGCCGGGCGTGCTGTCGACGCCGATCTCGCCACCCATCTGTTCGATCAGGCGCTTGGAAATTACCAGCCCCAGGCCGGTACCGCCCGGTTGCCGCGACAGCGAGTTGTCGGCCTGGCTGAAGGCCTGGAACAGGGCGCGCACGTCCTGGTTCGACAGGCCGATGCCGGTGTCCTGAATGCTGATGCGCAGTTGCACGCTGTCTTCGTGTTCTTCTTCGAGCATGGCGCGGGCGACGATGGTGCCTTCGCGGGTGAACTTGATGGCGTTGCTCACCAGGTTGGTGAGGATCTGCTTGAGGCGCAGCGGGTCGCCCACCAGCGACAGCGGGGTATCGCGATACACCAGGCTGACCAGTTCCAGCTGCTTGGCGTGGGCGGCCGGGGCGAGGATGGTCAGGGTGTCCTGCAACAGGTCGCGCAGGTTGAACGGAATACTGTCGAGCACCAGCTTGCCGGCTTCGATTTTCGAGAAGTCGAGAATTTCGTTGATGATTCCCAGCAGGCTGTCGGCGGACTTTTCGATGGTGCCCAGGTAATCCAGCTGGCGCGGGGTCAGTTCGCTTTTCTGCAACAGGTGGGTGAAACCGAGAATACCGTTGAGCGGCGTGCGGATTTCGTGACTCATGTTGGCCAGGAATTCCGACTTGATGCGGCTGGCCTCCAGGGCCTCCTTGCGCGCCAGGTCCAGTTCGATGTTCTGGATCTCGATGGTTTCCAGGTTTTGCCGGACGTCCTCGGTGGCCTGGTCGATGCTGTGTTGCAATTCTTCCTGGGCGTTCTGCAGGGTGCCGGCCATGCGGTTGATGCCCGAGGCCAGTTCGTCCAGCTCCTGGCTGCCGAGCAAGGGCAGGCGGGTTTCCAGGTTGCCGTCCTTGAGTTGGGTAACGGCATGTTTGATCTGGCTCAGCGGGTTGTTGATGGTGCGCCCCATGCGCAGCGCCAGCAGGCCGGTGCAGATCAGCCCGGCGATAATCAGCAGCAGGCTGGCGAACAGGCTGCGGTAGCCGCGCAACAGCATGCTGTTATGGGACAGCTCCAGCTCGACCCAGCCGAGCAGGCGGTCGGACTCGTCGGGAATCAGGTCGCCGGCCAGGTTGCGGTGGCGGCCGAACACCGGCAGCAGATAGCGGGTGGCGTCGCTGCCGGTGCGTTGCAGCATCTGGCTGCCGTTACCGGTCGGCGCCTGGTTGAGCATGCTCGGGCCGGCATGAGCCAGGGGCGTGCGGTCGGGCGCGAGGAAGGTCACTGCGCGCACGTCCTGCTGTTCCAGGGACTGGGTGGCGATGCGTTCCAGCAGGGCGATGTTCTTGTGGGCCAGGGCCGGTGCCACCAGGGGCGCCAGTTGCTCGGCGATCATTTCGCCGCGTTGCAGAAGCTGGGTTTGCAGGTCCGACTGCTGCATCCAGGTGAAATAACCGCCCAGCACCAACGCCATCAGGCTGGTTGGCAGCAAGGTCAGTAACAGCACGCGGCCTTTGATCCCCAGTTTCTTAAGCACGCAACTCTCCTGCTACCACGCCGTTTTGAATGAACCCTGCGCACATCCGGTGCGCACCACCTGCGCAGTGTAGCCATTTGCTTTGTCGCAATCTTCGCAAAATTAACCATCGAACCGCTCAGGTGCCGCGGGTTAGCGAGCGCTTTGTCGACCGGTGTCGGTTGCCCGGCCGCGGACAATCTTGAATAATCGCCCAACTGAGAATTACTTGCAGAAGCTAATGAATCCCGTATCTGTCGGCCATCCCCGGATCCTGAGTATCGAAGACGACCTGGTGCTCGGTGCCTATGTGCACGAGCAATTGGGCCGTTGTGGGTTTGATGTCACCTGGTGCCAGAACGGCCAGGAAGGCCTGACGATGGCTCGCCAGCAACCTTTCGATGTGGTGCTGATGGACATCCTGCTGCCGGGGATGGACGGGCTGACGGTGCTCACCCATTTTCGCCAGAGCCATTCCACACCGGTGCTGCTGATGTCGGCGCTGGGGGCCGAGGCCGATCGCATCAGCGGTTTTCGCCTGGGGGCCGACGATTATCTGCCCAAGCCCTTCAGCATGGCCGAACTGCGGGTACGGATCGAAGCCATCCTGCGGCGCGTGGCCCTGGATCGCCGGCCGGCCCCGGCGCCGCTCAGGCAGGAAGCCCAGGGCCTGCGTTTCGACGACGAGCTGTGCGACGTGCATTACGGGCAACAGTGGGCCGGGCTGACCCGCAGCGAATACCGCCTGCTGGAGACGCTCAACCGCAACGGCGACGAGGTCCTGAGCAAACCCTTCCTTTATCAGCATGTGCTGCAGCGCGGCTACGCGCCCCATGATCGCAGCCTGGACATGCACATCAGCCAGATCCGCCGCAAACTCAAGGCCGTCGGTTATGTCGCGCGGGAAGTGCGCACGGTCTGGGGCAAGGGCTATGTGCTGAGTGCCGTCGATGAAATGGCCTGAGCTGCCCGGCAGGCATTCGCTGTTCTGGAAGCTGGCCTGCCTGTTGGTCGCGTTCTGCCTGCTGATGATCTGGCTGAGCTGGTCCTGGGGCCGCTACATGGAACAGAAGAACCTGTTCCTTTCCGACGAGGCCCGCGGCACGCTGACCGGCTACGCCGCCGAAGCCGAACGGGCCTGGAACCAGGGGCAGAGCGCCGGGGTCGATGCCTGGCTGCAGGGCATGGCCGAGCGCGAGCGCCATTGGGTCGGGGTCATCGGCCGCGACCTGCAATCGCTGAGCAGCTATCCGCTGAGCGAAGCCGAGAGCCAGCACCTGACGTTCCTGCGCGGCCTGGATTGGCCGGTCAGCCGGCATACCCGTGGCTTGCCCTGGCTGAAGATTGCGTTTCCCAACGACCCGTCCGCCGGCAGCCTGGTGATCGAGTTGCCCCAGCGCTTCATGCCCGGGCGCTACCGGGTGTTCTGGCGGGTGCTGACCAATGGGGTGATTCCCGGCCTGTTCACCCTGCTGCTGTGTGTCGGGCTGTATCGACTGCTGGTGGTGCCGCTGAACCAGCTGCGCGAACAGGCCAACGCCTGGCGCGCCGATCAACTGAATGCGCGGCTGTCGAGCCAGACCACCAGTCGCCAGGACGAGTTGGGCGAGCTGGGTCGGGCGTTCGACCAGATGTCCGAGCGCCTGCAGGGCACGGTGGCCTTGCAGCAACAATTGCTGCGCGATCTTTCCCATGAATTGCGTACGCCCCTGAGTCGCCTGCGGGTCGCCTGTGACGGCGAGCAGAGCCTGCCGGCACTGCGCGAGCGGCTGGCACGGGAGGTCGATGGCATGCAGCGGCTGGTGGACGACACCCTGCAACTGGCCTGGCTCGACACCGAGCGGGCACCGCTGGCCGAGGAAGACATCCAGATCCAGGCCCTGTGGGAAATGCTCACGGAAAACGCCTGCTTCGAAAGCGCCTGGTCCAGCGCGCAACTGCACTGTGCGCTGGACGCTTCATGCTGGGTCCGGGGCAACCTCAATACCCTGGCCCAGGCCCTGGAAAATATCCTGCGCAATGCCATTCGTCATTCGCCCGCGGGCGGTCGTGTGCTGCTGGACGGCCAGCGCCAGGGCGAGCATTGGTTGCTGTGGCTGGAGGATGAAGGGCCTGGCGTGGCCGACGCCGATCTGCAGCGGATCTTCGACCCCTTTACCCGCCTCGACGGCTCGCGCCCGGGCCATGGCGGTTTTGGCCTGGGGTTGAGTATTGCGCGCAACGCCGTGCAGCGTCAGGGCGGCCAGCTGTGGGCGGAAAATACCGGGCGTGGGCTGCGTTTGAACATGCGCCTGCGGGCTACCGTTGTGATGGACGCGCCTTCGCCCGAGGCTGATTCGCTGCCTTATATCGTTAAGCCATAAGACCCTCACTTTGCGTGATATGGCCTGCGAACGTTTGCCGGTATGATAGTCGCCCCCGCAGTCCGGATTGCGAATACGCCATGACCTTGCAGTACCCCACCATCGCCGATTGCGTCGGCAACACCCCGCTGGTCCGTTTGCAGCGCCTGCCTGGCGTCACCAGCAACACCCTGCTGCTCAAGCTCGAGGGCAATAACCCGGCGGGTTCGGTCAAGGACCGCCCGGCGCTGTCGATGATCACTCGCGCCGAGCTGCGTGGGCAGATTCACCCCGGCGATACGCTGATCGAAGCGACCTCGGGCAACACCGGGATTGCCCTGGCGATGGCCGCGGCGATCAAGGGCTACAAGATGATCCTGATCATGCCCGACAACTCCAGTGCCGAGCGCAAGGCGGCAATGACCGCCTATGGCGCCGAACTGATCCTGGTCAGCCAGGAAGAGGGCATGGAAGGCGCGCGCGACCTGGCCGAAAAGATGCAGGCCGAAGGTCGTGGCAAGGTGCTCGACCAGTTCGCCAACGGTGACAACCCGGAGGCGCACTACACCGGCACCGGCCCGGAAATCTGGCGCCAGACCGAGGGCACCATCACCCATTTCGTCAGCTCCATGGGCACCACCGGCACCATCATGGGCACCTCGCGTTATCTGAAGGAGCAGAACCCGAACGTGCAGATCATCGGCCTGCAACCGATGGAAGGCTCGGCCATTCCCGGCATTCGCCGCTGGCCGCAGGAATACCTGCCGAAGATCTACCAGGCCAGTCGCGTGGATCGCATCGTCGACATGGCGCAAAGCGAAGCCGAAGACGTGACCCGGCGCCTGGCCCGCGAAGAAGGCATCTTCTGCGGCGTGTCCTCGGGCGGTGCGGTGGCGGCGATGTTGCGCCTGTCCCGCGAAGTCGAAAACGCGGTGATTGTCGCGATCATCTGTGACCGTGGCGACCGTTACCTGTCGACCGGCATCTTCGATGCGCCCAACTGATGGCTAAGCCAGTCAGAGGCCTGCGCTTCCAGCCTTCGGGCGGCAGCCGGGCTGCGCAGATACCCGTCGGGAAAAAACAGCGCCTGACCATCGAGCGCCTGGCCAACGATGGTCGCGGCATTGCCTTCCTGGAAGGACGTACCTGGTTCGTCGCTGGCGCATTGGCGGGCGAAGAGGTCGAGGCGCGCGTGTTGGGCGCCCACGGCAAAGTGGTGGAAGCCCGTACCGAGCGGGTGTTCAGCGCCAGCGATTTGCGGCGCCCGGCCCCGTGCGCCCATGCCGGCCGTTGCGGTGGCTGCAGCGTGCAGCATCTGCCCCATGACGAACAGCTTGCCCTGAAACAGCGCATGCTCGCCGAGCAGCTGTCGCGGGTCGCCGGTGTCGAGCCAGAGGCATGGGCGGCGCCCTTGAGCGGTCCGGAGTTCGGCTACCGGCGCCGGGCGCGGGTCGCGGTGCGCTGGGACGCCAAGGCGAAAAAGCTCGAAGTGGGTTTTCGCGCCGCCGGCAGCCAGGACATCGTCGCCATCGACGAATGCCCGGTGCTGGTACAGCCCTTGCAACCGATCATGAGCCGCTTGCCGGCCATGCTGCAGCGCCTGAGCAAGCCGCAGGCACTGGGGCACGTGGAATTGTTCAGCGGTTCGGCGATTGCCGTGCTGCTGCGCCATATGGCGCCGTTGTCCGCGGCCGACCTGGAGATTCTCCAGGCGTTCTGCGCATTCCATGAGGCCCAGTTGTGGCTGCATGGCGAAGGCGAGCCGCAACCGGTGGACCCGGACCAGACCCTGGGCTATCGCCTGGAGCCCTGGAATCTGCAGCTGGCTTATCGGCCGGGGGATTTTGTCCAGGTCAACGCCGGGGTCAACGAGGCGATGGTGGCCCAGGCCCTGGAGTGGTTGGCGCCACAGGCCGACGAGCGCGTGCTGGACCTGTTTTGCGGCTTGGGCAACTTTGCCTTGCCGCTGGCGCAGAACGTTCGGGAAGTGGTGGCGGTCGAAGGGGTGGCGACCATGGTCGCGCGTGCCGCGGAGAATGCCGCTAGCAACAATTTGCATAACACCCGGTTTTTTCAGGCCGATTTATCGCAGCCCCTGAGCGACGCCGAGTGGGCCCGCGAAGGCTTTTCTGCGGTACTCTTGGACCCACCTCGGGACGGGGCTTTCGAGGTGGTCCGCAAGCTGGCGAGCCTGAGCGCCAAGCGCCTGGTTTATGTGTCATGCAACCCTGCCACTCTGGCACGTGACACAGTCGAACTGGTCAGGCAGGGCTACCGGTTAAAACGTGCCGGGATCCTCGATATGTTTCCTCAGACGGCACATGTCGAGGCCATGGCGTTATTTGAAGCGAGCTAGGATGGCTCGTCTAATCCGTTGGCCCGTCAGGCAGCACTCGCCGGCCCAGCGAGGAAATACTGGCAGTGAAGGTCAGCGATTTGACGCATTGAATGTGCGTCGTAGGGAAGGTAAAGCAAGATGGTACAGGTGAGAGCGCACCAGCCGATCAACACCGACGGCAGTATCAATCTCGAGGCGTGGCTCGATCATGCGGTCAGCGTCGACATGGCACTGGACCGTGAAGCCTTGAAAGAAGCCTGCGAGTTTGCTCGTGAGGCAGAGCAACAACACATCGCGGCGAAGAATCTCAGCGGCGAGGACATGTCGAGTTTCAGCACTGGCCTGGAGATCGCGGAGATCCTTGCCGACCTCAAGCTGGATCAGGATTCGCTGGTAGCCGCGGTGCTTTACCGTGGCGTCCGGGAAGGCCAGATCCCGCTGCCGGCCGTCAGCCAGCGCTTCGGCCCGGTGGTGGCCAAACTGATCGACGGCGTGCTGCGCATGGCGGCGATCAGCGCCAGCCTCAGCCCCCGCCAATCCCTCGTGCTCGGCACCCAGGCCCAGGTGGAAAACCTGCGCAAGATGCTGGTGGCGATGGTCGATGACGTGCGCGTGGCACTGATCAAGCTGGCCGAGCGGACCTGCGCGATTCGCGCGGTGAAAAACGCCGACGACGAGAAGCGCAACCGGGTCGCCCGGGAAGTCTTCGACATCTATGCGCCGCTGGCGCATCGCCTCGGTATCGGCCATATCAAATGGGAGCTGGAGGACCTGTCCTTCCGCTACCTGGAGCCTGAGCAGTACAAGCAGATCGCCAAGTTGCTGCACGAGCGGCGCCTTGATCGCGAGCGTTTCATCTCCGACGTGATGAACCAGCTGCAGAACGAACTGCGGGCCACCGGCGTCGACGCCGACATCAGCGGCCGGGCCAAACACATCTATTCGATCTGGCGCAAAATGCAGCGCAAGGGCCTGGAGTTCAGCCAGATCTACGACGTGCGCGCGGTGCGCGTGCTGGTCCCGGAAATGCGCGACTGCTACACCGCGCTGGGGATCGTCCACACCCTGTGGCGGCACATTCCGAAAGAGTTCGACGACTACATCGCCAACCCCAAGGAGAACGGTTACCGCTCGCTGCACACGGCGGTCATCGGCCCTGAGGGCAAGGTGCTGGAAGTGCAGATCCGCACCCACGCGATGCACGAAGAGGCCGAGCTGGGGGTCTGCGCCCACTGGCGCTACAAGGGCACCGACGTCAAGTCCGGTTCCAACCACTACGAAGAGAAAATCTCCTGGCTGCGTCAGGTGCTCGAGTGGCATGAGGAGCTGGGGGATATCGGCGGCCTGGCCGAGCAGTTGCGGGTGGATATCGAGCCGGACCGGGTCTACATCTTCACCCCCGACGGCCACGCCATCGACTTGCCGAAAGGCGCGACCCCGCTGGACTTTGCCTACCGCGTGCACACCGAGATCGGTCACAACTGCCGGGGCGCGAAGATCAATGGGCGCATCGTGCCGCTCAACTACAGCCTGCAGACCGGCGAGCAGGTCGAGATCATCACCAGCAAGCACGGCACGCCGAGCCGCGACTGGCTGAACCCGAACCTGGGCTATGTCACCACCTCGCGGGCGCGGGCGAAGATCGTCCACTGGTTCAAGCTGCAGGCGCGGGATCAGAACGTGGCGGCGGGCAAGACCCTGCTCGAACGCGAACTCAATCGCCTCGACCTGCCGCAGGTGGATTTCGACAAGCTGGCCGACAAGGCCAACATGAAAACCGCCGAGGACATGTTCGCGGCACTGGGCGCGGGCGACCTGCGCCTGGCGCAACTGGTCAACCTGGCTCAGCAGTTGGTGGAGCCGGAGCGCGGCAACGAACAGCTGGAGCTGATCCCGCGCAAGGCCACCGGCTACAAGCCCGGCAAGCGCGGCGACATCCAGATCCAGGGCGTCGGCAACCTGCTGACCCAGATGGCTGGCTGCTGCCAGCCGCTGCCGGGGGATGCGATCGTCGGTTACATCACCCAGGGGCGCGGGGTGAGCATTCACCGTCAGGACTGTGCCTCGGTGCTGCAACTGGCCGGCCGCGAGCCGGAGCGGATCATCCAGGTCAGCTGGGGCCCGGTGCCGGTGCAGACCTACCCGGTGGACATCATCATTCGCGCCTACGACCGCTCCGGTTTGCTGCGTGACGTGTCCCAGGTGCTGCTCAACGAGCGGATCAACGTGCTGGCGGTCAACACCCGCTCGAACAAGGAGGACAACACCGCGCTGATGTCCCTGACCATCGAGATTCCGGGGCTGGACGCGTTGGGGCGGTTGCTGGGGCGTATTTCCCAGTTGCCGAACATCATCGAGACCCGCCGTAACCGTACCCCTTGAAGATGGCCCGATACTGCGGGAGCAAGCTGGCTTGCTCCCGCAGGGGCGCTAACGAGAGTGACCGATGTACAGCCTTGAAGACCTGTTGCACCTGATGGCGCGGCTGCGGGACCCGCAGTACGGCTGCCCTTGGGATATCAAGCAGAACTACGCCACCATCGTCCCCCACACCCTGGAAGAAGCCTACGAAGTGGCCGATGCCATCGAGCGGGGCGATTTCGAGCACTTGCAGGGCGAGTTGGGCGATCTGCTGTTCCAGGTGGTGTATTACAGCCAGCTGGCGCGGGAGGAGGGGCGTTTCGAGTTCGATGGCGTGGTCGACAGCATCACCCGCAAGCTGATCCGTCGCCATCCCCATGTATTCCCTACCGGGGAGCTGTACGCGCCGCTGGATATTCCGCGGCTGGATGAAGAACAGGTCAAGCAGCGCTGGGAAGAGATCAAGGCCGAGGAGCGCGCCGAGAAGTCGGCGCAGCCTTTGCAGTTGTCCTTGCTCGACGATGTGCCCGCGGCGCTGCCGGCGCTGTCCCGTTCGGCCAAGCTGCAAAAGCGCGCGGCCCAGGTCGGTTTTGACTGGCCGGATGCCTTGCCGGTGGTGGACAAGATCCGCGAAGAGCTCGATGAAGTGCTCGAAGCCATGTCCGAGAATGACCCGCAGGCGATCGCCGACGAGGTGGGCGACTTGCTGTTCGCCGTGGTCAATCTGGCCCGGCATCTGAAGGTCGATCCGGAAACCACCCTGCGTGGCGCCAATGCCAAGTTCGAGCGGCGCTTTCGATTTATCGAGCAGGCATTGCGCGATACCCGCCGACCCATGGAAGATTGCACCCTCGAAGAGTTGGACGCCTTGTGGGGCGAAGCCAAACGTCAGGAAAAGAATTTGCCCAGCTGTGGCTGAGGCTGTTGCCTAAGTGAGTGAGCACCAATGAGCCTTTCCCTTCGCGACCAGTTGCTCAAAGCAGGGCTGGTCAACCAAAAGCAGGCCAAACAGGTCAGCAAAGAGAAACAGAAGCAGCAACGCCTGGCCCACAAAGGCCAGATCGAACTGGACGATACCCAGCAGCGGGCGGCTCAGGAAGCCATGGCCGAGAAGGTCAAGCGCGACCAGGAACTCAACCGCCAGCAGCAGGAGAAGGCCGAGCAGAAGGCCCGTGCCGCGCAGATCAAGCAACTGATCGAAGTGTCGCGCCTGCCGAAGCTGACCACCGAGGACTACTACAACTTCGTCGACGACAAGAAGGTCAAGCGCCTGTCGGTGAACGCCCTGATGCGCAACAAGCTGAGCAGCGGCTCGCTGGCCATCGTGCACCATGCCGGCGGTTATGAGGTCATCCCGCGTGAAGCTGCGCTGAAGATCCAGGAGCGCGATCCACGGCGCATCGTTCAGCTCAACACGCCAACCGAGGCGCCGGACGAGGACGATCCGTATGCGGCCTACCAGATCCCTGACGATCTGATGTGGTAAACCCGCATAAACAACAAACCCCGCCATGAGCGGGGTTTGTTGTTTCTGAAGCGCCTGTCGATGCGTGGCGGCAGGCGCGGCAGTCATCGTGAGGTCAGGAGCTTTGCGGTGCGCGGTTCTGCTCCAGCTTCTCCAGTTCGGCCTTGTAATTATGGGCATCGGTCTCGGAATGAAACATTCCCACCAGCAAGTCTTGTTGATGCACGTCCCAGATCCGTACACCTGCGGCTACGCCTTCATGGGACATGTGTGAATCGTCGCGTTCAGTTACTTTTACAGTCATCTGCTAGCTCCAATCTCTATTGATCTGCAGCAAGGCGTGTGCAGGACTCCGTTATATATTTTGTTAGCTGGCTAAGTAAATTGCTTTCAAATGCAACAATCTTTTGCAGATTTCGAAACAGTCCCGGAGGCCGCGGAAACTGTGGCATTCGGTCGCAGGTGTCGGAGTTTTATGACAAAAGTTTCATGTTGGGCGGCTGTTGTGCTGGGCATCTTTGCCCGGCGAGCGAGCCTGCCGGGTCGCCAGGAGGGCTGTGCTTGAGCGGTTAGATAGAAACTCCAGGCGAAAAAAAGCCCCGCATCGGCGGGGCTTTTTATTGACGTGCGGCTTAGCTGCCTTTGACGGTCTTGCCGTTGACGGTGCCGTTCAGGAGCATGATGTTGTACTCCTTGCCGTCGGTTTCGACCTGTTGCAGGCGAACCAGCAGGTAATCCCAGTCCTTGGCGAACCACATGACGGTGATGCGTTTGCTTTGTGTCGGGTCGCGCACGCGCTCGACCTTGATCGCATCGATCTGGCCGGCCTTGGTGTCGACTTTTTCCGAGCCCAGGACACGGAAGTCGTAGGTATCGACTTCGCCATCATCGACAACCTGGTAGCTCATGCTTTTCTTGCCGGCGGCTACATCGTGCTGCAGGGCGAGCTGGTAGGTGGATTTGTCGACCATGCCGCGATTGAGCGGGATCTTGACCGCGTCACCACGATCGGTGCCAGTGACCATCTTGGCGTTCCAGTCGAAGTCCAGGTCGGCCTTCTTGGCTTTGCCCAGGCCGCCGCGCTCGAAGTGATAGGACTGCGGCAGCAGGGTGTCCTTGTCGAGCTTCAGGGTGCTTTCTTCGGTCAGGCTGGCGATCATCATCGAGGCCTTGAAGCTCAGCTTCCAGGTGCCGTCGCCTTTCTTTTCCAGGCTGCGTTCGGCGGTACCGCTCATCGGCAGCTGTTTCCAGTCGGCGGTATAGCTGGCGGAGAAGGGTTGAAGGTCCGCAGCCTGCGCGAAGGGCAGGGCGAGCAGAGCACAAGCGAAGAGCAGGGCGCGACGCATAAAATCTCCTAATTACGAATCAAGTGGCCACTGGCGGCCAGTAACTGACCATCCAGTAAAGCACCCTGTTCGCCGAGTGTGAGTCGACCTTCGGCAAACCAGCGTACGGCCATCGGGTAAATCCGGTGTTCCTGGACGTGGACCCGCTGCGCCAGGCTTTGCGGCGAGTCGTGCAACTCTACCGGGATCACTGCCTGTACGACCAGTGGTCCGCCATCGAGTTCCTCTGTCACAAAGTGCACGCTGCAGCCGTGCTCGGTGTCTCCGGCCTCCAGCGCTCGCTGATGAGTGTGTAACCCTTTGTATTTGGGTAGCAGCGAAGGGTGGATATTGAGCAGGCGACCCTGATAGTGCCGCACGAAATCCGCGCTGAGAATGCGCATGAATCCGGCAAGCACCACCAGCTTGGGCTGGAAGGCGTCGATCAGTTCGATCAGCGCGGCATCGAAGGCCTCGCGGCCTTCGAATGCCTTGTGATCGAGGGCGCGGGTATCGATACCCGCGTCCCGGGCGCGTTGCAGGCCGTAGGCATCGGCGCGATTGGAAATCACCGCGCGGATGCGTACCGGGCTGTCATCGGCCAGCGTACTGTCGATCAGGGCCTGCAAGTTACTGCCGGTACCGGACAACAGCACCACTACATCACAGGTGGCTGACATCGGCTCTTGCATCAATGTGCCTTGAGGTTTTTCAGCTCGACCTGGGCAGCGCCCTCGGCGGCGCTAGCGATCTGACCAATGACCCAAGGTTGTTCGCCGGCTTCGCGCAGGATGTTCAGGGCGCTTTCAACGTGCTCCTGAGCCACGCAGATCACCATGCCCACGCCGCAGTTCAGCACGCGGTGCATTTCGTGTTCGTCGACGTTGCCTTTCTCTTGCAGCCAGTCGAATACCGCCGGGCGCTGCCAGCTGGCCACGTCGACCACGGCCTGGGCGCCTTTTGGCAGAACGCGCGGGATGTTGTCCAGCAGGCCGCCGCCGGTAATGTGGGCCATGGCCTTGACCGCGCCAGTGTCCTTGATCAGCTTGAGCAGTGGCTTGACGTAGATGCGGGTCGGGGCCATCAGCAGTTCGGTCAGCGGCTTGCCGTCGAGCTGGACGGTTTCGATATCGGCACCGGAGACTTCGATGATCTTGCGGATCAGCGAGTAGCCGTTGGAGTGCGGGCCGGACGATGGCAGGGCGAGCAGGGCGTCGCCGGTGGCAACCTTGGAACCGTCGATGATTTCGGCTTTTTCCACCACGCCGACGCAGAAGCCGGCCAGGTCGTAGTCTTCGCCTTCGTACATGCCGGGCATTTCAGCGGTTTCACCGCCGACCAGGGAGCAGCCAGCCAGTTCGCAGCCAGCGCCGATACCGGTCACCACGGTGGCGGCAACGTCGACGTTCAGCTTGCCGGTGGCGTAGTAGTCGAGGAAGAACAGCGGCTCGGCACCGCAGACCACCAGGTCGTTGACGCACATGGCGACCAGGTCCTGGCCGATGCTGTCGTGTTTGTTCAGGTTCAGTGCCAGGCGCAGCTTGGTGCCCACGCCGTCGGTACCGGAGACCAGTACTGGCTGCTTGTAGCCGGCCGGGATTTCGCAGAGGGCGCCGAAACCGCCCAGGCCGCCCATGACTTCCGGGCGCGCGGTGCGCTTGGCGACGCTCTTGATGCGTTCGACCAATGCTTCACCGGCGTCGATGTCTACACCGGCGTCTTTGTAGCTCAGGGAGGGTTGCTTGCTCATGATCCAGGCCTTTAGGGGGGATTCAGGGGGTATCGACCGAGTCCAGGGAGGCCAGTGAAACAGTCGCGGCGGCAATGCCGTGCAATCATTTCAGCGACCCCGGCTGTTGCCGGTCTGCGAAGGCGCGCGATTTTATCAGGCTTGAGGTGTAGCGGCCATCCTCGGGCCGACGGGCAGGGCATATCCGCTTAAAAAAAACCGCAATTGCGCGTGTCGATCGCGCCGCTCGGGGCTGTATAAGGTATAGCCTTGTACCCGCTATCGTTATGACAGCACGAAAACTTCCATCGACCGGGTGAATGTTTGCCCAGGCTTTGTGGTCACAGCCTTGGTCAATCCTGTTCATGCGGTCTGTTCCAGCCGCCTTTTGTCGTCGGGAATCCTCCATGCGTTTGGGTAAATTTCTTTTTGTGGGCTGTTTGTCTTTGGTCAGCCTGGCGAGTCATGCCGAAACCCTCAATAACCTGTATCAGGTCCGCGAACCGGTCAGCAGCCAGGCCCCTGGCGAGCGCGACCAGGCTACCCAGCGGGCCTTGGAAACCCTGGTATTGCGCCTGACCGGCGATAGCAAGGCCCTGCAGAACCCGGGACTGGCGGCCATCCGCAAGGACCCGCAGCAGATCATCAGCCAGTACGGCTACGACGCCGGTCCTCCCGAAAGCCTGCAGGTCGACTTCGACCCGGCCAGCACCGACCGGGCGTTGCGCCAGGCTGGCCTGTCGTTGTGGGGCAGCAATCGCCCGTCGATTCTCGGCTGGTGGCTGACCGACTCCAGTGAAGGTTCCAGCCTGGTGGGCGATGGCCAGGCCAGCGCCACGCCGTTGCGCCGTGCGGCCCTGCATCGTGGCCTGCCGCTGCGTTTGCCGCTGGGTGACCTGGATGAGCAGATTGTCGCCACGGCGCCGAATCTCGAAGGTTCCGATCCGGCGCCATTGCGCGCCGCGTCGGAGCGTTACGGCGCGGACGCCCTGCTGGCGGTGCATGCCAGTGAAGAGGGCGGTCAGTGGCAGGCCAAATGGCGCCTGTGGCTGGGTGACCAGAAGGAACAGGGCAGCGTCCAGGGAGCTGATGTGCCGGCCTTGGCCGATGCCGTGCTGTTGGCGGTCAGCCAGCGCCTGGCCCCGCGTTTCGCGGTCAAGCCGGGCGCCTCCAGCGAGCAGTTGCTGGAAGTGCAGGGCATGAACCTGGAGCGCTATGCGGCGTTGGGCCGTTTGCTCGAGCCCTTCGGTGGGCGTTTGCAGAGCGTCGATGGTGAACGTTCGGTGTACCGGGTCAGCGGCAGCGCCGAGCAGTTGCGTGCGCAGTTGAATCTGGCTCGGTTGCAGGAAGTCCCGGCGGGCGCTGTGCCTGTCCAGCCGACTGTCGAAGGCGCGACACCCGCGCCTGCACCGGCCGCGCAACTGCGTTTTCGCTGGTAGGTTTTCTTTCTTTATATAGAAGCAATGGAGTGGTTCATGGCTGATACGCGTCGATGGGTCTGGTTGGGTGGGTTGGTCCTGCTCTGTGGATTTGTGTACCTGTTGCATCCGATCCTGACGCCGTTCCTGGTGGCCTTGCTATTGGCCTATCTGTTCGATCCGCTAGTGGACCGCCTGGAAAAGCTCGGGCTGTCGCGCACCTGGGGCGTGGTGGCGGTATTTGCCCTGTTCACCCTGATTGTCATGGCGTTGCTACTGGTGCTGGTGCCTATGCTCGCCAAGCAGCTGCTGCGCCTGTACGAACTGGCGCCGCAGATGCTCGATTGGCTGCAGCACACGGCAATGCCCTGGGCGCAGTCCAAGCTGGGTTTGTCCGATGGTTTCTGGAAGTTCGACAAGGTCAAGGCTGCGATCAGCGAGCACATGGGGCAGACCACCGATATCGTCGGCGTGGTCCTGAGCCAGGCAACGGCCTCCAGCCTGGCGCTGATTGGCTGGCTGGCCAACCTGGTGCTGATTCCGGTGGTCAGCTTTTACCTGCTGCGCGACTGGGACTTGATGATGGCGAAGATCCGCAGCCTGTTGCCCCGTGATCGTGAGGAGCGTGTGGTGGCGCTGGCGGGAGAATGCCATGAAGTGCTGGGGGCGTTCGTCCGTGGTCAGCTGCTGGTGATGGTGGCCCTGGGGATGATCTATGCGGCCGGCCTGATGCTGGTCGGGCTGGAACTGGGGCTGTTGATCGGTCTGATTGCCGGCCTGGCGGCCATCGTGCCGTACATGGGATTTGTCATCGGCATCGGCGCGGCGCTGATTGCCGGGTTGTTCCAGTTCGGCGGCGACCTGTACCCGATGATCGGCATCGTGGCCGTGTTCATGGTCGGCCAGGCCCTGGAGGGTATGGTGCTGACCCCCTTGCTGGTAGGCGACCGGATCGGCCTGCACCCGGTGGCGGTGATTTTTGCGATTCTCGCCGGTGGCGAGCTATTCGGTTTCACCGGCATCCTGCTGGCCTTGCCGGTGGCGGCGGTGATTATGGTGCTGGTGCGCCATGTGCACGACTTGTACAAGGATTCGGACATCTATAGCGGTGTAGAGGAGTCCGAGCTGTAACGTCCACGGTTAACGCTTTCGGGGCGCCTGCGTTTCAGGCGGGTGCCGTCGAGCGTGTTTACAGCTGTCACATCCACCGTCAAAGAAACCCCCGTGATTTCATCAGGCTAACGCAAACCTTTGATTTTGCTTGTGGTCTGCTACATTGTGCGCCCGGCGTCACGGGTATAAACTTTGCAAACTTTACACAGAGGCCACTAACGGTTCGTTTGGAACTGTTCAGTCAGCATGAAACCGATTCAGCTGCCCCTAGGTGTGCGTCTGCGTGATGACGCCACCTTCATCAACTACTACCCAGGCGCCAATGCCGCTGCACTCGGCTATGTCGAGCGGCTTTGCGAAGCCGACGCCGGCTGGACCGAAAGCCTGATCTACCTCTGGGGCAAGGATGGGGTAGGGCGTACGCACTTGCTGCAGGCGGCCTGCCTGCGGTTCGAGCAGTTGGGGGAGCCAGCGGTCTATTTGCCCCTGGCGGAATTGCTGGATCGCGGCATCGAAATCCTCGACAACCTGGAACAGTACGAACTGGTCTGCCTGGACGACTTGCAAGCGGTGGCGGGCAAGGCTGACTGGGAAGAGGCGCTGTTTCATCTGTTCAACCGCTTGCGTGACAGCGGTCGGCGCCTGTTGATTGCGGCTTCGACCTCCCCCCGGGAGTTGCCGGTGAAGCTGGCGGACCTCAAATCCCGCCTGACCCTGGCGCTGATCTTCCAGATGCGCCCGCTCTCCGATGAAGACAAATTGCGTGCATTGCAATTGCGCGCCTCGCGTCGCGGGCTGCACCTGACCGACGAAGTCGGGCACTTTATCCTGACGCGCGGTACCCGCAGCATGAGCGCCTTGTTCGAGCTGCTGGAGCGCCTCGATCAGGCGTCCTTGCAGGCTCAGCGCAAGCTGACCATTCCCTTTCTCAAGGAAACTCTGGGCTGGTAAAACCGCGGGCGGTAGTGGCTTTTTGGCATATTTCAGGCGCCAGAAACCCGCATCCGGAAGTGGTTCCAGAGGCGCGTGCGTTTAAAATGGGCTTAAGGCCTTAGATGTTGAGTAGAAACCGATAAGTCACATTTCAATCGATTGAATTTGCAAATTAGAGCGATAGAAGGCATAGTCGCGGCTTCTTTATAACTTTAAGCCACGGTCGTGCCCATGCTGAAGCGCTTCGCACCCCTCGTGCCTCTTGCACTCGTTACCCTGTTGTTTGGTTGCGCCACCCACTCTCCGGTGAGCCAGCAAGAGCAGCAACAGGTTCAAAACTCTTCAAAAGCCCAGTCTTCCGCTATTTTCCAGGAAGAGCTGGCAACCGAAAAAGAACTCGCCGAGTTTGCTGACAACAAGCCTTACCAGCTGCCAGTGCTGGCTGACAGTATTCTCGAACGTGGCATGTCCCTGATCGGTACCCGTTACCGTTTCGGCGGTACCTCCGAAGCCGGTTTCGATTGCAGCGGTTTCATCGGCTACCTGTTCCGTGAAGAAGCCGGCATGAATCTGCCGCGCTCCACCCGTGAAATGATCAACGTTGATGCTCCGCTGGTTGCGCGTAACAAGCTGCAGCCGGGCGATCTGCTGTTCTTCGCCACCAATGGTCGCCGCGGTCGCGTAAGCCACGCAGGCATCTACCTGGGCGATGACCAATTCATCCACTCCAGCAGCCGCCGCAGCGGTGGCGTGCGGGTGGACAGCCTGGGCGACAGCTACTGGAGCAAGACCTTCATCGAAGCCAAGCGCGCCCTCGCCATGGCGCCGACTGTGGTCACCGCACGCAAGTAAGCTGACTTTTTGTAAGGTGAAGTTAAAGTCTTACTTGAAGTTTGGCGCGTAGACGCTAGAATCCTGATCTATTGTTGAAAACTAACCGCGTAAGCCCTGCTTACGCGGTTTTGTTTTCGGCCTCACGGCAGAGAAAGCCGCATCCAGATCAGGATTGTTCTGCATATGTCGACGTCGGCCCGCCTTGCATTGATCGTTCTCGCCGCGCTGCTCAGCGCGTGCGCCAGTCGTACCCCGCCACCCGCGCCTGTGGTACGTGCTCCCGTATTCAACACTCCCCAGACCTTCTCGCCGGCTGCCGAAGACGTGCTGTTTCGTGCGTTGGGCCTGGTGGGCACACCTTATCGCTGGGGCGGCAACACGCCGGACTCCGGTTTCGATTGCAGTGGCCTGATCGGCTACGTCTATCGCGACGCCGCCGGTATCTCGCTGCCGCGCTCGACCCGCGAAATGATCGGCATGCGGGCACCGAATGTCGGCAAGAATGCCTTGCAGACCGGCGACCTGATATTTTTTGCCACCAATGGCGGTTCCCAGGTCAGCCACGCGGGCATCTATGTCGGCGAAGGCCGCTTCGTCCATGCGCCGGCCACCGGTGGCACGGTGAAGCTGGACAGTCTGTCCAAGGCCTATTGGCAAAAAGCCTACCTGAGCGCCAAGCGCGTGCTGCAGCCAGAGCATCTGGCGCACAACCCTTAGTCCTGTCTCTGCGTCGAGGTTGCCATGACCGCTCGTACCCTCAACCTCGACGACGCCCTCTATCACTACCTGCTCGACGTTTCCCTGCGCGAAACGCCGCTGCTGCGCCGTCTGCGTGACGAAACCCAGGCGCTGCCCATGGCGCGCTGGCAGGTGGCACCCGAGCAGGGACAG
This sequence comes from Pseudomonas sp. NFPP07, assembly GCF_900115645.1. Lineage (NCBI taxonomy): Bacteria > Pseudomonadati > Pseudomonadota > Gammaproteobacteria > Pseudomonadales > Pseudomonadaceae > Pseudomonas > Pseudomonas sp. NFPP07. The sequence goes on along the minus strand of NZ_FOXG01000001.1, from coordinate 313,222 downwards.
TTCCTGGCGTTGCTGATCAAGCTGATCGGTGCCCGGCGTGTGCTGGAAGTGGGGACCTTCACCGGCTACAGCGCCTTGTCCATGGCCGCGGCCTTGCCGGAGGATGGTCAACTGATCTGCTGTGACATCCCGGGCGACTACAACGCCACCGCGCGCCGCTACTGGCAGGAAGCAGGTGTCACCGGACGGATCGAGTTGCGCCTGGCACCGGCCCTGGAGACTTTGGCCAGGATCGAGCAGGAGGAGGGCGAGGGTGGTTTCGACCTGGTCTTCATCGACGCCGACAAGGCCAATTACCCGGCTTATCTGGAAAGTGCCCTGCGGCTGCTACGCGTGGGCGGGCTGGCGGTATTCGATAACACGCTGTGGAGCGGTCGGGTGCTGGAGGAAAATCCCCAGAGCGAAGACACCCGGGCCATCCAGGCACTCAATCGCGCCTTGAAGGATGACCCGCGTGTCGACCTGTCGCTGCTGCCCCTTGGGGACGGCTTGACCCTGTGCCGCAAGCGCTGAACCTACTGCGCCTTGACTGCTGATACGCGCCAGACTTTGTTGCCGACATCATCGGCCACCAACAGATCCCCTTGCTTGTCGATCACTACGCCGACCGGGCGGCCCATGGCTTTCTCGTCGGTGTTGAGGAAACCGGTCAGCACGTCCACCGGTTGGCCTACCGGCTTGCCGTTGGCGAAGGGTACGAAGATCACTTTGTAGCCGCTGTGGGGCTTGCGGTTCCACGAGCCATGCTGGCCGATGAACACGCCTTGGGTGAACGGCGCCGGCAGCTTGCTGCCTTCGGCGAAGGTCAGGCCCAGGGAGGCGGTATGCGGGCCGACGGCATAATCCGGGGCGATGGCCTTGGCCACCAGGTCCGGGTTCTGCGGAGTGACTCGCACGTCCACATGCTGGCCGTAATAGCTGAATGGCCAGCCATAGAAGGCGCCGTCCTTGACCGAGGTGATGTAGTCCGGCACCAGGTCGCTGCCGATCTCGTCGCGCTCGTTGACCGCGGTCCACAACTGGCCACTTTGCGGCTCCCAGGCCATGCCGTTGGGGTTGCGCAGGCCGGAGGCGAAAATCCGTTGCTTGCCGGTGGCGCGGTCGACTTCCCAGATGGCGGCACGGCCTTTTTCCTGGTCCATGCCGTTTTCGCCGACGTTGCTGTTGGAACCGACCGTGACGTACAGCTTGCTGCCGTCTTTGCTGGCAATCACATTTTTGGTCCAGTGGTGGTTCAACTTGCCGCCAGGCAGGTCCACCACCTTGGTCGGCTGGGCGCTGATCCTGGTGTCGCCGTCCTTGTAGGGGAAGCGCAGCAGGCGATCGGTATCGGCGACGTACAGGTCGTTGCCCACCAGGGTCATGCCGAACGGCGAGTTGAGGTTTTCCAGGAATGCCGTGCGGGTTTCCGCCACGCCATCGTGATCCTTGTCCCGCAGCAGGGTAATGCGGTTCGGGCTGGGCACGCCGGCCCCGGCGCGGCTCATTATCTTGCTGGCTATCCAGCCACGAATACCTTTGCTGTCATCAGGGGAGGGCGGGGCGTTGGTCTCCGCCACCAGTACGTCGCCGTTGGGCAGCACGTACAACCAGCGCGGATGGTCCAGGCCTTCGGCGAATGCGGCGACCTGGGTGCCGGCGGCGGCCACCGGTTTGGCGTCTTGCGGCCAGCCGATCGCGGGCGCGATGTTCACGGTCGGGAACAGGGTTTTGTTCGGTTCGGGCAGTTTCGGCGAGGGGCCGGTGCCGTCGGAGACCTGGAGGGTGGAGGTTTCGCCACAGGCAGCAAGGCCTGCGGCGACGGCGACAAGGATTGCGTATCGAAGCTTGAGCATGCTGATTTCCCTATGAATGCACGAAGTCGGTGTAGTCATAGAGAAGCACAGATGGACGATGGTTCCACCTGCTCAGCGCGCTTCCTTGAACAGCACGGCAACGCCGGGGTGATAGTTGCCGGCTTCATTGCGCAATTTGCGGTACGCGTAGGGGAAGTACCAGGCCACGGCGCAGCAATGTTCCTTTTGCAGGTCGTCGACCATGTCCTGCAATTCTTCCGGGGTGGCGCTGTGCTGGGTTTTCTGTGGCGTGACGAACAGGCAGCCGAGTTTCAGGTCGCTGGGGTAGCTGGCTTTTTTCGCGTCGCTGGCAGCATCCAGCAACGGTTGGGTCAGGTGCAGGCTGTTGACCCGGGGCCAGCGCTGGGTGGTCTGGATATAGACGCGTTCCTCCTGCGTGGCGATGTACAGGTCGGTGCGGCCATTGCGGTCGCCGTCCTCGAGCTGTTTTTTGCTCGGTGCGTGTTCCAGGGTGACCATCTCCGCCATCCAGGCTGCCGCCGAGAGCATTCCCAGGTTGGCTTTTTCGTCGAACCAGTACGGGCTTTCGTTATCGCCGCGCACGGCGTTGTAGCGGTCGATGCAATCGAACCAGCGTTCCAGGGCAGGGCGCAGGAATTCCAGTTTCGGATTGCTGATGATCATGCCTTGCATCGGACTTTTCCTATTATTGTTGAGATATTGGAGTTTTTTAACGCGATTATGGCTATTTGATATCACTGCTCTGAGTGTGGCACAAGATTGGCGTCATTTTTCCGATATGCAGCATTCGCCGATCTGCGGGGCTTTAATTGACGCTCCACCCCCAACCCTCTAACCTTCGCGACTTGTTTCAGGTGCTCTGTGGCCTTGGGTCGACAGAGTGAAACAGGGAAGCCGGTGAGTACGCGTGCCGAAGGCGCACGCACGACAATTCCGGCGCTGCCCCCGCAACGGTAAGTGAGTCAAGACTGCGCCTGATGCCACTGTGTCGACTGTCGACATGGGAAGGCGCGCAGTTGGGCATTCCAGCCACTCACAAGCCCGGAGACCGGCCTGATCCATCCAACGGCATCACGGTGGGCGATGCCAGGCTTGCGCCGTCTATTCCTATTCCTGCCCCCCGTTATCCAGCCCCAACGGAGAGCTGCCCCATGACTGAATCCCCCGATCGTGACGAACGCCATCTGGCGCGCATGTTGCGCAAAAAAGCCGTGATCGATGAACGCATCGCCAATTCGCCGAACGAGTGCGGCTTGCTGCTGGTGCTGACCGGCAACGGCAAAGGCAAAAGCAGCTCGGCCTTCGGCATGCTCGCGCGGGCCATGGGCCACGGCATGCAATGCGGCGTGGTGCAGTTCATCAAGGGCCGCAACAGCACTGGCGAGGAATTGTTCTTCCGGCGCTTCCCGGAGCTGGTGCGTTTCCATGTCATGGGCGAAGGTTTCACCTGGGAAACCCAGGACCGCCAGCGCGACATTGCCGCGGCCGAAGCGGCCTGGGCGGTTTCCCGCGAACTGCTGAGCGACCCGAACATCGGTCTGGTAGTGCTCGACGAATTGAACATCGCCCTCAAGCACGGCTATCTGGACCTGGATCAGGTGCTCAGCGACCTGCAGGCGCGGCCGCCGATGCAGCATGTGGTGGTCACCGGACGTGGCGCCAAGCCAGAGATGATCGAGCTGGCCGACACCGTCACTGAAATGGGCATGGTCAAGCATGCCTTCCAGGCCGGGATCAAAGCGCAAAAAGGCGTCGAACTGTGAGTGATGCCCGTCATTGCCCGGCGGTATTGATTGCCGCGCCGGCTTCCGGTCAGGGCAAGACCACTGTGACCGCCGCGCTCGCCCGCCTGCATCGCAATCAGGGGCGTAAGGTGCGCGTGTTCAAGTGCGGCCCGGACTTTCTCGACCCGATGATCCTCGAGCGCGCCAGCGGTGCGCCGGTGTATCAGCTGGACATGTGGATGGTCGGCGAGCAGGAAAGCCGCCGCCTGTTGTGGGAGGCCGCCGGCGAGGCGGATCTGATCCTGATTGAAGGCGTGATGGGGCTGTTCGACGGCACGCCGTCCAGCGCCGATCTGGCGCGGCATTTCGGGGTGCCGGTGCTCGCGGTGATCGATGGCACCGCCATGGCCCAGACCTTCGGCGCCCTGGCGCTGGGGCTGGCGCGTTATCAGCCGGACTTGCGGTTCGCCGGCGTGCTGGCCAACCGCGTCGGCACCCTGCGGCATGCGCAGTTGCTCGAAGGCAGCCTGACCGAAGGCCTGCGCTGGTACGGCGCGCTGTCCCGGGAGACCGGCATCGAACTGCCCAGCCGCCATCTGGGGTTGGTGCAGGCCAGCGAACTCAACGATCTGGATCTGCGTCTCGACGCCGCGGCCGCCGCCCTGGCGGACAGCTGCGAAGTGGCCTTGCCGCCCGCCGTGGCGTTCGCCGCTCCTCAGACGGTTGCCGTCGAGCCGCTGTTGGCCGGCGTGCGTATTGCCGTGGCCCGTGACGAAGCCTTTGCCTTTACCTATGGCGCGAGCCTGGATCTGTTGCGGGCCATGGGCGCCGAGCTGGGCTTTTTCTCGCCGATCCATGACGCGACACTGCCGGAGGCGGACAGCCTGTACCTGCCGGGCGGTTACCCGGAGTTGCATCACCGGGCGCTGGCGGCGAACGGCTCGATGCTCAGCGCGATCCGCGCGCATCACGCCGCAGGCAAACCCTTGCTCGCCGAGTGTGGCGGCATGTTGTATCTGCTGGATTCCCTGACCGACGTCGACGGTGAGCGCGCCGAACTGCTGGGCCTGTTGCCCGGCGATGCGGTGATGCAAAAGCGCCTGGCGGCCCTGGCCTTGCAGGCGGTGGAGTTGCCGGAAGGCTCGTTGCGCGGGCATACCTACCATCATTCGTTGACCAGCACCGAGCTTGCGCCGATCGCCCGCGGCCTGAGCCCGAATGGCGGGCGCGGCGCGGAAGCGGTTTACCGCGAAGGGCGGATGACCGCCTCTTATGTGCACTTCTATTTTCCGTCCAACCCCGAAGCGGTGGCGGCCCTGCTGGCGCCGGCAGGAGCGAGCGTGCTCGCGCGGCGCCTATGAGCGACAACGCCTTTTCCGCGGCTGAGCGCGACGCGGTCTATCGCGCGATCGCCGAGCGTCGTGACATGCGCCACTTCGTCGGTGGCACGGTCGAGCCGCAGGTCTTGCGTCGCCTGCTGGAGGCGGCGCACCAGGCGCCCAGCGTCGGCCTGATGCAGCCCTGGCGGTTTATCCGTATCAGTGACCGGTCGTTGCGCGGGCAAATCCAGCAGCTGGTGGAAGAGGAGCGGGTACGCACCGCCGAGGCCCTGGGCGAACGTTCCGATGAGTTCATGAAGCTCAAGGTCGAAGGCATCAACGACTGCGCCGAGGTCCTGGTGGCGGCGCTGATGGACGACCGTGAGCGGCATATTTTCGGCCGCCGCACCTTGCCGGAAATGGATCTGGCCTCGCTTTCCTGCGCGATTCAGAACCTGTGGCTGGCGGCCCGGGCCGAAGGGCTGGGCATGGGCTGGGTGTCGTTGTTCGAGCCCGCTGCCTTGGCCCAATTGCTGGGCCTGCCGGCCGGGGCCAAGCCGCTGGCGGTGCTGTGCCTGGGCCCGGTGGGCGAGTTTTACCCGGCGCCGATGCTGGTGCTCGAGGGCTGGGCGCGGGAGCGTCCGCTGAGTGAATTGCTGTATGAAAATTACTGGGGAGTGAGTCAATGAGTGTGGCGTTGCTGAGTGTCGCCGGGGTGGCGCTGGATGCGTTGCTGGGCGAACCCAAGCGCTGGCATCCGCTGGTGGCGTTCGGCCGTTTTGCCGATCGCATCGAGCAACGCTTCAACTCCGGCGGTCGCGGCTGGCGCAGTCATGGCGTCACCGCCTGGGTCATCGCGGTGCTGCCGCTGACCCTGCTGGCAACCCTGTTTTCCTGGCTGCCCTACATCGGCTGGTTGTTCGAGATCCTGGCGCTGTATTGCGCCCTTGGCCTGCGCAGCCTCGGCGAGCATGTCGAGCCGGTGGCCCAGGCCTTGCGCAGCGACGACCTGGACCAGGCGCGGCAGCGGGTCGGTTATCTGGTGAGCCGGCAGACCAGCGAGCTGGATGCCACCGAAGTCGCCCGCGCCGCCACCGAGTCGGTGCTGGAAAACGGCAGCGATGCGGTGTTCGCCGCCTTGTTCTGGTTTGCCGTGGCCGGTGCGCCGGGCGTGGTGCTCTATCGCCTGAGCAATACCCTGGATGCGATGTGGGGCTATCGTAATGAACGTTTCGAGCGTTTCGGCTGGGCGGCGGCGAAGATCGACGACCTGCTCAACTACATTCCAGCCCGCCTGGTAGCCCTGACTTACGCGTTGCTGGGCAAGACCCGCCTGGCGCTGAAATGCTGGCGCCGCCAGGGGCCGACCTGGGACAGCCCTAACGCCGGGCCGGTGATGGCGGCCGGGGCCGGGGCCCTGGGCGTCGAGCTGGGCGGCGCGGCGATCTATCACGGCGAGCTGCACCAGCGCCCGCAATTGGGCGAAGGCGTGGCGGCCGATGCCTTGTCCATCGATCGCGGCTGGCAACTGGTACAGCGCGGGGTCTGGTTATGGCTGCTGATTCTCTGCGTGGGAGCTGAGTTCTATGCTTGAGCACGGTGGCCGCCTGCGCAAGGCGGCCGAGCAATACGGCATCGCCGAGGCCGACTGGCTGGACCTGTCCAGCGGCCTGGCACCCTGGCCGTGGCCGATTCCCGAGATCGGGATGCGGGCCTGGGCGCGCCTGCCGGAAACCGACGATGGCCTGGAGCAGGCGGCCCGCGACTACTACGGCGCGGCCCATGTGTTGCCGGTGCCCGGTTCCCAGGCGGCGATCCAGCTGCTCCCGCGTTTGCGCCGCGCCGGCAAGGTCGGCGTGCTGTCGCCCTGTTATGCCGAGCACGCCGAAGCCTGGCGCCGCAGCGGCTACATCGTGCGGGAAGTGCTGGAACAGGAAGTGGACTTTTTCCTCGACAGCCTGGACGTGCTGGTGGTGGTCAACCCGAACAACCCCACGGGCTTGAGCCTGACCCCGGAGCGCCTGCTGGACTGGCATGCGCGCCTGGCGCAGCGCGGTGGCTGGCTGGTGGTCGACGAAGCCTTCATGGACAACACTCCCCAGCTGAGCCTGGCGGCCCAGGCCGATCAGGTGGGGTTGATCGTCCTGCGTTCCTTCGGCAAGTTCTTCGGCCTGGCCGGTGTGCGCCTGGGCTTCGTCCTGGCCGAGCGCAAGCTGCTCAAGCTGCTGGCCGAGCAGGTCGGTCCCTGGGCCGTCAGCGGACCGACCCGGGTACTGGGCCAGGTGTGCCTGCGCGACAGCCAAGGCCATGGGCGGCAACGGCTGCGCAGCGAAGCGGCGAGCCTGCGCCTGGCGCAGTTGCTCGAGCGCCACGGTCTGAAACCCCAGGGTGGCTGTGCGCTGTTCCAGTGGCTGATCACCGATTGCGCCGAGCTGTTGCATGAGTTCATGGCGCGCCGGGGCATCCTGCTGCGGCTGTTCACTCACAACAGCAGCCTGCGTTTTGGCCTGCCGGCCGACGAAGCCGATTGGTCGCGTCTCGAACAGGCCTTCGTCGCCTACGCCAAGGAACATCCATGACCACCCTGATGGTGCAGGGCACCACTTCCGACGCCGGTAAAAGCACCCTGGTGACGGCGCTCTGCCGCTGGCTGACGCGCCAGGGTGTCAGCGTCGTGCCCTTCAAACCGCAGAACATGGCCCTCAACAGCGCGGTGACCGCCGACGGTGGCGAGATCGGCCGGGCCCAGGCAGTACAGGCCCAGGCCGCGCACCTGGAGCCGCACACCGACATGAACCCGGTGCTGCTCAAGCCCAACAGCGATACGGGGGCCCAGGTGATCATTCACGGTCGTGCGGTGACCACCATGAACGCGGTGGCCTATCACGACTACAAGGCCATCGCCATGCAGGCGGTGCTGGCCTCTCATCAACGCCTGAGCGCGGCCTATCCGGTGGTGATGGTGGAAGGCGCGGGCTCGCCGGCGGAGATCAACCTGCGGGCCGGCGATATCGCCAACATGGGCTTTGCCGAAGCGGTGGACTGCCCGGTGGTGCTGATCGCCGACATCAACCGTGGCGGGGTTTTCGCCCATCTGGTGGGCACCCTGGAGCTGTTGTCGTCGAGCGAGCAGGCGCGGGTCAAAGGTTTCATCATCAACCGTTTCCGCGGCGATATCGCCCTGCTGCAACCGGGCCTCGACTGGCTCGAAGCGCGTACCGGCAAGCCGGTGATCGGCGTGTTGCCCTATGTGCTGGACCTGCATCTGGAAGCCGAGGACGGTATCGACCAGCGTCAGGCCGACAAGGTCGAGCAGGTGCTGAAAGTACGGGTGCCGGTTTTGCCGCGCATCAGCAATCACACCGACTTCGACCCGCTGCGCCTGCACCCTCAGGTGGACCTGCAATTCATCGGTCCCGGCCAGGCGATTCCGTCGGCCGACCTGATCATCCTGCCCGGCTCGAAAAGCGTGCGCAGCGACTTGGCGTACCTGCGCGCCCAGGGCTGGGACACGGCCATCGCCCGGCACCTGCGCTACGGCGGCAAGCTGCTGGGCATCTGCGGCGGTTTGCAGATGCTCGGCGAGCAACTGCACGATCCCCTAGGGCTGGAAGGCGCGCCGGGGTCCAGCGCGGGTTTGGGGTTGCTGGCGTTCGAAACGGTGCTGGAACAAGAGAAGCAGCTGCGCAATGTGCGTGGACGTCTGGCGCTGGAGGAGGCCGAGGTCAGCGGTTATGAGATCCATGCCGGCGTCACGACGGGGCCAGCGCTGGAACTGGCCGCCGTGACCCTGGACGACGGTCGCTGCGACGGCGCGCGCAGCGACGACGGGCAGATTCTCGGCACTTACCTGCACGGTTTGTTCGAGGCGCCGGCGGCCTGCAGTGCGCTGCTGCGCTGGGCGGGTTTGCGCGAGGTGCAGGCGGTCGACTACCACGCCCTGCGCGAGCGTGACATCGAGCGCCTGGCCGATCTGGTGGAGCGGCACCTGGACACCGAGCACCTGCGCCAGCTTTGCGGGCTTTAGAGCGTCGGCGCCGGCATTGCCGCGCCGCTGTGGCTGTACCTCAATTCAAGGGTTTCCAAGCATGTTGCAACTGATCCTCGGCGGTGCCCGTTCCGGCAAGAGTCGCCTGGCGGAAAAGCTCGCTGGCGAGAGCGGCCTGGCCGTGACCTATATCGCCACCAGCCAGGCGCTGGACGGCGAGATGAATCAGCGCATCGCCCATCACCGCGAACGGCGTCCGGCCGAATGGGCATTGATCGAGGAGCCGTTGGAGTTGGCGCGGGTGCTGCGCGAAGCCGCGAGCACCGAGCGCTGCCTGCTGGTGGATTGCCTGACCTTGTGGCTGACCAACCTGTTGCTGCTGGAGGATGCCCAGCGGCTCGCCAGTGAGCGCGAAGCGCTGCTGGAGTGCCTGGCGTCGCTGCCGGGCGAAATCATTTTTGTCAGCAACGAGACCGGAATGGGTGTCGTGCCGCTGGGCGAATTGACTCGCCGTTATGTCGATGAAGCCGGTTGGCTGCATCAAGCCCTGGCCGAGCGTTGTCAGCGGGTAGTGCTGACGGTGGCCGGCCTGCCCCTGACTCTGAAAGGAACTGCGTTATGAATGACTTCTGGTGGCTGCGGCCGTGCAAGGCGCTCGACACTCAAGCCCTGGAGGCGGCGCAGTCGCGTCAGCAGCAATTGACCAAGCCCGCGGGTTCGCTGGGGCAGCTGGAGCGGGTCGCGGTACAGCTGGCCGGCTTGCAGGGGCGGGTCAAGCCTGGCCTGGAGCAGCTGTGGATCGCGATTTTCGCCGGCGACCACGGGGTGGTGGCCGAGGGCGTTTCGGCTTATCCGCAGGCAGTCACCGGGCAGATGCTGCACAACTTCGTCAGCGGCGGCGCGGCCATCAGCGTGTTGGCGCGGCAGTTGCGGGCACGCCTGGAAGTGGTCGACCTCGGCACGGTGACGCCCGGCTTGAACCTGCCCGGCGTGCGGCATTTGAACCTGGGGGCGGGCACCCGGAACTTCGTCGAGGGGCCGGCCATGACCCAGGCCCAGGGCGAGCAGGCCCTGCAGGCCGGACGTGACAGTGTGCTGCGGGCCGTCGAGCAGGGCAGCGAACTGTTTATCGGCGGTGAGATGGGCATCGGCAACACCACCGCGGCCAGCGCCGTGGCCTGCGCCTTGCTGGACATTCCGGTGGCGCACCTCGCGGGGCCGGGCACCGGCCTGGATGCGGCGGGTGTCAGCCACAAGGCGCAGGTGATCGAGCGCGCCTTGAGTCTGCATGCCGCCCAGCGTGGCGATGCCTTGCAGACCTTGTTCAACCTCGGCGGTTTCGAGATCGCCGCGCTCGTTGGGGCGTACCTGGCCTGTGCCCAGGAAGGCGTCGCGGTGTTGGTCGATGGTTTCATTTGCAGCGTGGCGGCGCTGGTGGCAGTGCGGCTGAACCCCGAATGCCGCCCGTGGTTGCTGTTCGGCCACCGTGGGGCCGAGCCGGGGCATCGGCATATCCTGCACACCCTCGAGGCCGAGCCTTTGCTGGACCTCGGCCTGCGCCTGGGCGAGGGCAGCGGCGCGGCGCTGGCGGTGCCGTTGCTGCGCCTGGCCTGCGACCTGCACGGGCAGATGGCGACTTTCGCCGAGGCGGCCGTGGCGGATCGTCCGGCATGACCTTGCGCCTGGACCTGCTGCGCCACGGCGAAACCGAGCTCGGTGGTGGCCTGCGCGGCAGCCTCGACGATGCCCTGACCGATGCCGGATGGCAGCAGATGCGTGCTGCTGTCGCAGGCCTGGGGCCCTGGAATCGGCTGGTGAGTTCGCCCTTGCAACGCTGCGCGCGTTTTGCCGAGGAACTGGGGGCGCGCCTGGCGCTGCCGGTGACCCTGGACCCGGATCTGCAGGAGCTGCATTTCGGTGCCTGGGAAGGGCAGAGCGCGGCGGCGCTGATGGCGACCGATGCCGAGGCGCTGGGGCGGTTCTGGGCCGATCCCTATGCCTTTACCCCGCCGCAGGGCGAGCCGGTGCTGGCGTTTTCCGCGCGGGTGCTGGGGGCGGTCGAACGTCTGCATCAGCGCTATGCCGGCGAGCGGGTGCTGCTGGTCAGCCATGGCGGGGTGATGCGCTTGTTGCTGGCCCGGGCCCGAGGGTTGCCGCGCGAGCAGTTGCTGAGTGTCGAGGTCGCTCACGGTGCCTTGTTCGCTCTGACTGTCGAGGCTGGCCTGGTATTGAGCGAAGGAGTCTGAGCGTGTTGCCATTTTGGATCGCCCTGCAATTTCTCAGCAGTTTTCCGGTGCGTTTGCCGGGCATGCCGTCGCCCGAGGAAATGGGCCGGTCGTTGCTGTTCTATCCGCTGATCGGCCTGCTGTTCGGGGTGCTGCTCTGGGGGCTGAACCAGTTGTTGATGGGCGCACCACTGTTGCTGCATGGGGCGTTGTTGCTGACGGTTTGGGTGCTGCTCAGCGGTGCCTTGCATCTGGACGGGCTGGCCGACAGCGCGGACGCCTGGCTGGGCGGCTTTGGCGATCGGGAGCGCACGCTGACGATCATGAAGGACCCGCGCAGCGGGCCGATTGCCGTGGTCACCCTGGGGCTGGTGTTGCTGCTCAAGTTCGCCGCGCTGGTGGCGCTGATCGAGCAGCAGGCCGGTTTCGCCTTGCTGCTGGCGCCGCTGATCGGTCGCGGCGCCTTGCTGGGATTGTTCCTCTGCACGCCTTATGTGCGCCCTGGTGGCCTTGGGCAGGCGCTGGCGAATCATCTGCCACGTCTGGCCGGCAAGTGGGTGTTGGCGCTCGCCGCGCTGGCCTGTGTCGTGCTCGGTGGTTGGAGCGCGGTGTTGGCGTTGCTGCTGGCGGGCCTGGTGTTTGCTGGCTTGCGTCAGTTGATGCTGCGTCGCCTGGGCGGCACCACCGGGGACACGGCGGGCGCCCTGCTGGAACTGCTGGAGGTGACGGTCCTGGTAGGGTTGGCGCTGTTCTAGAAAGGCGGAGCGCGGGTTCTATTCGCGCCCTGAACTATGCAAATTTCTTGCATTCCCTTAATCGCGGGTATATACACGCACCATGCTTCCTTCTCAATGTCTGTGCACCAACCTGCGGCGCGCCGCCCGTGGCGTCAGCAGGTTCTACGACGGCGCTCTCGACGGCTTCGGGATCAACGTTGCCCAGTATTCCCTGCTGAGCAACCTGCAGCGCCTGGACCAACCGAGCATTTCCAGCCTGGCCGAGGCCATGGGCCTGGACCGCAGCACCCTGGGCCGTAACCTGCGGGTGCTGGAAGGCGAGGGCCTGGTCCGGCTGTCCGAAGGCGAGGATCAACGCAATCGCATCGTTCAGCTGACCGATGAGGGCCAGCAGCGACTGCTGGCGGCCTTGCCAGCCTGGGAAGCGGCGCAACAGCGCTTGATCGACCGTCTGGGTGCAGAAAAACGCGAAACCTTGCTGGCCTTGCTGAACGAACTGGCGTGAAGGCCTTTCGTTCGATGATAAGCGGGTATATACCCGTAAATGGAGAATAAAATGACTTCGATGTGGCGTACCAGCGGTTGGGTTCTTCTCGGGAGTGCGCTGATCCTGGCCTTGTCCCTGGGGATAAGGCATGGCTTCGGGCTGTTTCTGCCGCCCATGAGCGCGGAATTCGGCTGGGGGCGCGAAGTGTTTGCCTTTGCCATTGCCCTGCAGAACCTCATCTGGGGCCTGGCCCAGCCCTTCACTGGAGCCCTGGCCGACCGCTTCGGTGCGGCGAAGGTGGTACTGGTCGGCGGTGTGTTATACGCCGTGGGCCTGTTGTTCATGGGGTTGGCCGATTCTCCGCTGTCGCTGTCGTTGAGCGCCGGCTTGCTGATCGGTATCGGGCTTTCGGGGACCTCGTTTTCAGTGATTCTCGGCGTGGTGGGGCGCGCGCTGCCGGCGGAGAAACGCAGCATGGGCATGGGGGTCGCCAGTGCGGCCGGTTCGTTCGGTCAGTTCGCCATGCTGCCGGGTACCCTGGGCTTGATCGGCTGGCTCGGCTGGTCGTCGGCACTGTTGGTGCTGGGGTTGCTGGTGGCATTGATCGTGCCGCTGGTGAGCATGCTCAAGGACAAACCGCTGCCCAGCCTGGGCCATGAACAGAGCCTCTCCGAGGCCTTGCGTGAGGCCTGCTCTCACTCCGGGTTCTGGCTGCTGGCGTTCGGCTTTTTCGTCTGCGGTTTCCAGGTGGTATTCATCGGCGTGCATTTGCCGGCCTACCTGGTGGACCAGCACTTGCCGGCCACGGTGGGCACCACCGTGCTGGCGCTGATCGGCCTGTTCAATATCTTCGGCACCTACACCGCCGGCTGGCTGGGCGGGCGCATGTCCAAGCCGCGCTTGTTGACCGGCCTGTACCTGTTGCGCGCGGTGGTCATCGGCCTGTTCCTCTGGCTGCCGGTGACGCAGCTCAGCGCGTATCTGTTCGGCATGGCTATGGGCTTTCTGTGGCTGTCGACGGTGCCGCTGACCAATGGCACGGTGGCCACCTTGTTCGGGGTGCGCAACCTGTCCATGCTGGGCGGCATCGTGTTTCTGTTTCACCAGTTGGGCTCGTTCCTCGGCGGCTGGCTCGGCGGGGTGGTCTACGATCGAACCGGGAGTTATGACTTGATCTGGCAGGTGGCGATTCTCCTCAGTCTGCTGGCCGCGGCCCTGAACTGGCCGGTGCGCGAGCGTCCGGTTGCCCGTCTGCAGGCGAGCGCGGCATGAGCCGGACAGGTTTGCGCTGGGTCGGCCTGATGGTTGTTATCGCCTTGCTGGTGTTGGCTTGGTGGGGCTGGCACCAGGGTGGGCTGGCGCTGATGCAGTTGGGCATGGGCGTCTGCTAGGAAGCGCTTGCTAGGGCGTCCGCCGGGCGAGTAGCTTCACCCTCTGACGGTACTTTCAAGGAGTTGAATATGTTGGCGCGCTGGCTTGCTGTTCCAGCTGTACTCATGGTGTTTGTCGGTTCGGCCTGGGCGGGCGAATGCCCGTCGCTGTTGCAGGGCTCGTTGCCCAAGTTGCGCGCCAAGGAATCCATCGACCTGTGCCAACGCTTTGCCGGCAAGCCGCTGGTGGTGGTCAATACCGCGAGTTTTTGCGGCTTCGCCCCACAGTTCAAGGGGCTCGAGGCGTTGTACCAGCGTTACAAGGATCAGGGGCTGGAGCTGGTAGGCGTGCCGTCCAATGACTTCAAACAGGAGTCCAAGGATGGCGCGGAGACGGCCAAGGTCTGTTATGCGAACTACGGCGTCACCTTCACCATGACCGAGCCGCAGCAGGTCCGAGGCCCGGACGCGGTGCACCTGTTCAAGGTCCTGGCCGAGCAGAGCAGTGCGCCGAAGTGGAATTTCTACAAGTATGTGGTCGATCGCCAGGGCAAGGTGATCGCCAATTTCTCCAGCCTGACCAAACCGGACAGTCCTGAATTGATCGAGGCCGTGGAACAGGCACTGGCGTCCAAGCCTTGAGATTTATCCGCGGCCAATAAAAAAGCCCCGGCATCCTTGGATGCGGGGGCTTTTTCGTTCAGGCCGTCAGGCTTTAGAAGCGGTAGGTTGCCCCCACGCCGAAGCCGTTCGCGCTGTTTTCGTACTCGGCGCTGTAAGACTGGCCGAGCGTATTGTGGTTGTTGACCTTGACTTTCTCTTCCTTGAGGTAGGAGTAAGCCACGTCGATGGTCAGGTCTTCAGTTGGGCTCCAGCCGGCGCCGAGGCTGAAGATGGTCCGGTCGCCGGTAGGAATGCGTGGCGAGCGGTTGGTGTTGTTGGCTGGCGACTGGTCGAAGGTCAGGCCGGTACGCAGTACCCACTGCTTGTTCAGCTGGTAGGAAGTACCGATGGCATAGGCCCAGGTGTCGTGCCAGTTCTGCTCTTCCTTGACGGTGCTGAGCGCACCCGGGGCCAGGAGACCGCCGGCGCTGGCGGTTACGCCTTCGTTTTGCACGGTGATGTCTTTCAGGCGGCTCCAGCGGGTCCAGGTCGCACCGGCGTAGAGTTTCCAGGCATCGTTGAGATCCTGGGTCACCGACAGGTCGGCCGACTCAGGGGTGGTGATGTCCAGCGAGGCGTCGTAGCGAGCACCGCGCAGCAGGGCGCCCGGAGTACCGGCGCCTGGGCTGACTTCGGTGTGGCCTTCCAGCTTGTACTTGACCTTCGAGTGATAAGTCAGGCCCACGCGAGTGGTATCGGTCGCCTGGACCAGCACACCGATGTTGTAGCCATAGCCGATATCGTCACCCTTGATCTGGACATTGCCATCGTTAGGCGACAGTGGCGTGGTCAGCGCGGATTCCAGGGTGCCGGAGATACGGTTGATGGTCGGGCCGAAACCGATCGACACCTTGTCGTTGAAGGCATAGCTGACGGTTGGCTGGAAGGTGACGATTTTAACTTCGCTTTTGCTGCCGAAGTTACGGCCCTGGAAGCCGCTTTCATAGTCGGTGATCAGGCCGAACGGGGCGTAGACACCCAGGCCGAAGGCCCACTGGTCATCGATTGGCTTGACGTAGTAGGCCATTGGGACGGCGGTGAACGGCACCATATCGCCTTTGTTGGTCCCTCTCTGGCTACCGCTGGCGTCGTTGATATCGGTGGACGCGTCAATGGCCGCGAGACCGCCAGTGACTTGCTGGCGTTTCAGGCGCGACATACCGGCAGGGTTACCAAAAACTGTGCTTGCATCGTCGGCAGCAGAGGATCGACCGGCGAAACCAGTACCCATGCCGCTGATGCTTTGTTCGTTCAGGGCAAAGCCACTTGCGAAAAGTTGGGTGGATGCCATGGCAACGGCAAGGCTAAGACTGGTTTTGAGTATTACTTTTTTCATTATTAGAACTCCTGGTGATCACCGGAGCGAAAATTACCAACATTTCCTCCTCAACGCTATAGGCTGTATGGCTTGAGATAGAGCGGTTTTGTAGGACAATCCGACCAAAATTGCGCTTGTTTGCGCGAACTTGCAAAAAGTCCGATCAGCAGGCGACCTGATTCAGTGGCGCAACACAGGTCTGCCAGGCATCGGCGAAATCCCGCAAACGTCCTTGTGGCTGGAAGATCTGCTTCCAGATACGGGCCATGCCGACCAGGTCATCGGCCTCGGGGAGCGGGGTGTTCTGCTCTTCTACCAGCAGCCAGGCGATGGCGGTGGCGTAACGCAGGTTGACGGTCAGTTCCAGATGCGGCCCGCTGAGGAATGCATGCTGGCTGGCCAGGCCGCGAACCAGGCTGGCGCGTTCCGGGTCCAGGGCCAGATAGTGGTCCCAGAGTGCCTGGTGGCGGGGTTCGGCGATGCGGTAGAGGCCGTGGCCTCTGCGGTCGTGCAGGGCGGAGCCGAGGGCGGATTGACTGGCGGCGATGCCTAGCAGCAATGATTCTGCGGTGCGACTGTGGTTGCCCAGATAGATCAGGGTCGGGCGGATCACGTAGCGGCACAGTTCGCTGGCGGCAATACCCATAAAGCCCTCGAAGCGTGAAGTGGCCGGCGAGGCCTGATGGGGGAGCTTGGCAGCGGTGGATCGGTCAGGCTCGCCGGAAGCGGATCATGCCGCTTGAGTTGAAGTGTAGTGTCATATCGTTGCTGTAAAGGCCTGTTTTTAAAATATTTCCGGCTTCCTGTTATAACCGTTATATCGGATGGTGCTTTAGCCGAAGACGGGCAAATCGAAATAACAGGTAATAAAAAGCCCCGCTATTCAGGCGGGGCTTCGGGTTTTCAGCGCTCTGGCGTCTCAGGCGGTGAGGGCCTGACGGGTGCGCTCGATCACCGCTTGCAGCGGCTCGGCGCTGGAATACTGATCGGGGTACAGGCGTTCGCTGTGACGAGCGATACCGTGTTCGTTGACCAGGGTGAAGCTGAAGCAGCCTTTGCGAGCAGCCATGATCAGGCAGTTCATTGGAGCAAAAGCATTGGTGAGGGTGCGAATGGCATCCTGAGTCTGGATTTGAGTAGACATAGTTATTGGGTGTTCCTACAAATGACACGGTTAAGAACCGTGCAACGTTAAAACGTTCCAGTAACGCCGACCACCATTGGTCGAACGAAGAACCCGACTGGAACAAAGCAGCCAGTTGGAAGCGCTTTATCAAGTGCGCGCTAGGGCTGGCAGGTAGGTACTTAGGAGGGCAGGCAATCACAGCAGGGGTTAAGGTTCTGGGCCCCAGGTGAAGATCCTGATCAATTTGCAGGTTGGTTCGGTCAGAGTAAAAAGGGCTTCGCGACATCCTTTGCAATGTGTTCAAAGGCAGTGTCGGCAAAAGCTTTACCTGGAAACCAGCGAGGTGGTCGATCCCGTGTGCTCGGTAGAAACTTCTCTTCAGGGAAGCTGAACCGGGGGACTTGTTCGACCAGAATTGACTTTCAGCTTGGTACTAACGCTGTGGATGATAACGGATTGATGTAGCTGGTGCAAGTGTGTTAGGCAAAATGGTTATGAGTGTCACAGGGAGCGGGGTCGTGAACGAGGCAGGCCGGGCTTTCCACCGTAGTTGAGCAGAAAGTTGTTACTGGAGCTTTGGTCTTCGCTGCTGTTCTCCCATGAACGGGCGAAAAAGGTGCACCGATATAACCGGATCAAGGTTACTTGTGCACAATAGTTGCGCGGGCTGTCACCGGCCTGTCACCTCACCTGCCGGGCCCTCCAATGCCTGCGATGAAAATTTAAGTCAATGAAAAACATCGGTTTTTTTTACTGGTGAAAAAATCGTCAGTTTGACTGCGGGCCCCGTCCCATGCGGCTTTCGGAGACTTGTAGGGCGGTTGTCCACTGAGTTATCCACAGCTTCTGTGGATTGTCCCAAGCGCTTGCTCTAGCACGGGCGTGCCGAGTTTTTTCGACTTTACGCGTGTGAAAAAAGGAGTAGAGTGGCGCGCCTTCCGATCTGCCCTACAGTGCTTTATGAAGTTTCGCTCAGTGTCACCTTCTGTTACCTCTGCCTCTTCCAGTGTTACCGAGCCCAAGCGTTTTTCGTTACGTGTGGCCATGTGGCTGCTCGACAGCCCGCGCCTGGGTGATAACCGGAACGTCAAGCACTTTGCCGGGCGTTTGCTCAAGCAGCCTGCCCGGGAAGGGGTGGTGGCCGCACAGAGTCGTCTTGGCCAGCTGATGTGCCGCGAATGCGGCAACGCCCGCGATCGGCGGATTGGTCATGACCTGCTGCGCCAGGCGGCACGGGCTGGCGATCGCCGCGCCCAGCTGGAGCTTGGCCAGATCGAAGACTGAGCTGTCCAAGCCTCGGTCCCTTGGTTAACCTTCAAGCTTTATTTCACTGTCTGGAGTGGCTATGGCTATGGACTTGACCAGCGTACTGCTCGGTCTGGCAGGCGCGGCATTGCCCTTGGTGGCGCTCGCCTGGCAACTGCAACGCCGTCTGAGCTCCCGCCAAACCGAACTGTCCCTGCTGGAGGAACGCCTGGCCACCGCGTTGCTGGCACAGGATGGCTTGAACGCCCAACTGGACGCCTGCCGCGACGAGATCAGCGACCTGGGCCAGGCCAATGCCGTGAAGCAGGCCGATCTGGCGGCGGTGCGCCGGGAGGTCGAGTTGTTGCAGATCGAGCGCGACAACGCCCGTGATGCCGCCCACGCCTGGAACCTTGAACGGGCCAACAAGGAAGCCGAGCTGCGGCGCCTGGACGCCCAGGCCGCGTCATTGAATGCCGAGTTGCGCGAGCAGCAGGAAAGCCACCAGCAACGCCTGAGCGACCTGCAAGGCTCGCGGGACGAGCTGCGGGCGCAGTTCGCCGAGCTGGCGGGCAAGATCTTCGACGAGCGTGAGCAGCGTTTTGCCGAGAACAGCCAGCAGCGTCTCGGACAATTGCTCGACCCGCTCAAGGAGCGCATCCAGTCCTTCGAGAAGCGGGTCGAAGAGAGCTATCAGGCCGAAGCGCGCGAGCGTTTTTCCCTCGGCAAGGAGCTCGAGCGCCTGCAACAGCTGAACCTGCGTTTGAGTGACGAGGCGACCAACCTGACCCGTGCGCTCAAGGGCCAGAAAACCCAGGGCAACTGGGGCGAGCTGATTCTCGAGCGGGTACTGGAGCATGCCGGCCTGGAGAAGGGTCGTGAGTACCAGACCCAGGTCAGCCTCAAAGGGCCCGACGGCGAGCGTTTCCAGCCCGACGTGCTGATCATGCTGCCCGGCGACAAGCAGGTGGTGGTGGACTCCAAGGTCAGCCTGACCGCCTACCAGCAGTTTGTCGCAGCGGACGATGAAGTGATCGGCCAGGCGGCGCTGAAGCAGCACGTACTGTCCTTGCGCAATCACGTCAAAGGCCTGGCCGGCAAGGACTACAAGCGTCTGGAAGGTTTGCACAGCCTGGATTTCGTGTTGCTCTTCGTACCCATCGAGGCGGCTTTTTCCGCCGCTTTGCAGGCCGAGCCCAACCTGTTCCAGGAAGCCTTCGACCGCAATATCGTGATCGTCAGCCCGACCACCTTGCTGGCTACCCTGCGAGTGATCGACAGCCTGTGGAAGCAGGAGCGGCAGAGCCAGAACGCCCGGGAAATCGCCGAACGCGCCGGTTGGCTGTACGACAAGTTCGTGTTGTTCATTCAGGATCTGGATGAAGTCGGCAATCGCCTGCAGCAGCTGGACAAGGCCTACAGCGCCGCGCGCAACAAGCTGACCGAGGGGCGTGGCAACCTGGTCAGCCGCAGCGAGCAACTGCGGTTGCTCGGGGCGCGTGCCAGCAAGAGCCTGCCGGCGGACCTGCTGGAGCGGGCAATGACCGATGCCGATGGCGCGTTGCTCGAACTGCCGGATTGACCCGGGGGCGGAAGGTCAGAGCGGCAGATGCCGGCTCAACAGCGCCCGCAACGCCGCGGGCTTCACCGGCTTGGCCAGGTAGTCCAGCCCAGCGGCGTGCACCTCGGCGACCATCTCGGGGCGCCCGTCGGCGCTGATCACCACGCCTGGCACCGGGTCACCCAACTGGGTACGCAGCCAGGCCATGACCTCGGTGCCGGTTTCGCCATCGTCCAGGTGATAGTCCACCAATGCCAGTTGCGGGCGCACGCCATCATTGAGCAGCGCCGCGCATTCTTCGCGGTTACGCGCGGTCCAGACCTGGCAGCCCCAGCGGCTGAGCAGGCTGTTCATGCCGATCAGGATGCTGTCTTCGTTATCGACACACAGTACCTGGGCGCCGGACAGCAGATGGCCGTTGAGTTCGGCCACCTGCCTCGGTGCACTGACGGCCGCCTTGGCCAAAGGCACGCTGACACTGAAGACGCTGCCCTTACCCGGCCAGGAGCGTACTTGCAGGCCGTGACCGAGCACGCGACACAGCCCGTCGGCGATCGCCAACCCGAGGCCCAGGCCTTTTTCGGCACGGGTCTGGTGGCTGTCGAGGCGTTTGAATTCTTCGAAGATCACTTGCTGCTTATCCAGCGGAATCCCCGGTCCACGGTCCCAGACTTCCAGGCACAGCTGGTTGCCGCGGCGGCGCACGCCCAGCAATACAGGCCCCTTGGCGTAACGGAAGGCATTGGTCAGGAAATTCTGCAGAACCCGGCGCAGTAGCTTGATGTCGCTGTCGACCCTGAGACGGCTGCCGCGCAGGCGGAATTTCAGGCCTTGCTCCTGGGCCAGCACCTTGAATTCGGCCCCCAGGGTATCGAACAGTTCGTTGAGCACGAACGGCTTGCGCTCCGGATTGATCTTGCCGTTTTCCAGGCGGGAGATATCCAGCAGGTCGCTGATCAGGTCTTCGGCAGAGCGCAGGGAGCTGTCCAGGTGCTGGACCAATTGCTGGGCTTCGGCGGACAAACCGTCGTCCTGGTGGGAGAGGGCGGCGGAGAACAGCCGTGCGGCATTCAGCGGTTGCATCAGGTCGTGACTGACCGCCGCCAGGAAACGGGTCTTGGACTGGTTGGCGGCCTCGGCGGTGCCCTTGGCCTCGGTCAGCGCGGCGTTCAGTTGCGACAGTTCTTGGGTTCGCTCGGCGACCCGTTGTTCCAGGCCTTCGTTGGCTTCGGTGAGGGCCTGTTCGGCCTCGCGGAACGGGGTGATGTCGGTGAAGCTCATGACAAAGCCGCCGCCGGGCATCGGGTTGCCGATCAACTCGATCACCCGGCCATTGGGGAACAGCCGTTCGGAGGTGTGGGCGCGGCCCTGACGCATCCAGTGCAGGCGGCGGGCGACATGCACTTCGGCCTCGCCCGGCCCGCACAGGCCTCGTTCGGCGTTGTGGCGGATGATGTCGGCGATCGGCCGGCCGACGCTGATCAGCCCGTCCGGGTAGTTGAAGAGTTCCAGGTAGCGACGGTTCCAGGCCACCAGCCTGAGGGACTGGTCGACCACGCTGATGCCCTGGCTGATGTTCTCGATCGCGCCTTGCAGCAAGGCCCGGTTGAATTGCAGCACTTCCGAGGCTTCGTCGGCGATGCGCACCACGTCTTCGAGCTGCATCTCCCGCCCTTCGATGGCGGCCTTGACCACCGCGCGGGTGGACGATGCACCGAGCACGCCGGCCAGCAGGCGTTCGGTGTGGGCGATCCATTCGCCGTCGGCGTTCTGGTTGGGGTTGAAGCCTTTGCCCTGGCGGTAGGCAAAGCGGATGAAGCTCTGGCGGGCCCGTTCTTCCCCGACAAAACGCGCGGCGAGCTTGAGCAGGTCGTCGATCTGCACCGAGAGCATCGAGCGGGCGCTGGGGCGACCGCTGATTTCCTGGCCGATGAAGCGCCCGGCCTGCCAGTGCTCCGAAACCCGGGTACGCGACAGTACCGAGACCCAGGCGAACAGGGTGAAATTGCCGGCCAGCGACAGCACCACCCCCTGGGTCAAGGGTGTGATTGGCAGGTTCAGCGGGTTGCCGTGCAGCCAGGCCAGGCCCGGGAAGCTGCTCAGCGACCAGCCCAGGCTGTGGGCGGCGATCGGCAGGACGAGGGTGTAGAACCACAGGAAAGTGCCGGCCGCCAATCCGGCGAACACGCCGCGGCGGTTGGCCTGCTTCCAGTACAGCGCGCCGAGCATGGCCGGGGCCAGTTGGGTCACCGCGGCAAAGGCGATCTGGCCGATGGTCGCCAGGCTCGCGGTGGAGCCCAGCAGGCGGTAGCTGACATAAGCCAGCAGCAGGATGACCACGATGCTGACCCGGCGCACCGAGAGCATCCAGTGGCGGAACACTTCGAAGGGCCGTTCGGCACTCTGCCGGCGCAGCAGCCAGGGCAGCAGCATGTCGTTGGAGACCATGGTCGACAGGGCCACGCTGGCGACGATCACCATGCCGGTGGCGGCCGACGCGCCGCCGATGAAGGCCAGCACGGCCAGGGCCGGATGGGCCTGGGCCAGGGGCAGGCTGATGACGAACGAATCCGGCAGCACTGAGCTGGGCAGCAGCATCTGCCCGGCCAGGGCGATCGGCACCACGAACAGCGCGGCCAGGGCCAGGTAGGCGGGAAACACCCACTTGGCCAGGCGCAGGTCCTGGGGTTCGATGTTCTCCACCACGGTGACGTGGAACTGCCGCGGCAGGCAGATGATCGCCATCATGGCGACGCCGGTCTGCACCACCATCGACGGCCAGTTGATGGTTTCTTCCCAGTACTGTTCCAGGCGCGGGGCGAGCATGGCCTGGCTGAACAGGTCGTCGAAACCGTCGTACAGGCCATAGGTGACAAAGGCGCCGACCGCGAGAAAGGCCAGCAGCTTGACCAGGGATTCGAAGGCAATCGCCAGCACCATGCCGCGGTGGTGCTCGGTGGCGTCGAGGTTGCGGGTACCGAAGACGATGGTGAACAGCGCCAGGATCAGCGACACGATCAGTGCCGTGTCCTGGGCGCGGGTGCCCATGGTGTCGGCCCCCGCGCCGATCAGCAGGTCCACGCCAAGCACGATGCCCTTGAGCTGCAGGGCAATATAAGGAAGCACGCCGACCAGGCAGATCAGCGCCACCACCACCGCCAGGGTCTGGGACTTGCCGTAGCGCGCGGCGATGAAGTCGGCGATGGAGGTGATGTTTTCCTGTTTGCTGATCATCACCATCTTTTGCAGGACCCAGGGCGCGAGCACCAGCAGCAGGATCGGCCCCAGGTAGATCGGCAAGAACGACCAGAGTTGCTCGGCGGCCTGGCCGACGGCGCCGAAGAAGGTCCAGCTGGTGCAATACACCGCCAGCGACAGGCTGTACACCCAGGCGCGCACTCGCGGCGGCAAGGGCGCGCTGCGGCGGTCACCGTAAAAGGCGATGGCGAACATGATGGCCATATAGGCCAGGGCGACGATGGCGATCAGCCCGCTGGACAGCGACATGGAAACTCCGAACATAAAGGCGCGCCGGGCGCTTCAGCCCGGTCAGACAGTCTCGCACGATGTTCGGGGTTCGTCAGTGTCGACCAAGGTATTGGCGCGGCCAGGTGTCGCAGGGGGAAGAGGGCTGTCTGTCAGGTTTTATCGCGGAAGGCGCGCGCCTATGGAAGGTGGCTCGGAACCGGTTGGCGCGAGAGCGGCCTCAAGGCCGCAGCGCGATGTCGATCAGTTCATGCAGTTCCTGCACTTCAAGCGGTTGCGCGGCGAACAGGATGCGGAACACCGTTGGCGCCACCAGCATGTTCAACAGCCGGTCAATGCTGGGCGGGGCCGCTTCGCTGTGCCGGTGACGGTCGAGGATGATCTGCAATTGCCCGCTGAGAATGTTCACGCAATAGCCGGGCGTGCTGCTGCATTGCACGTCGCGCATCATGTTGCGCCCGGGTTCGGAGCTCATTTCGTCGAGGTATTGTTCGGCCCAGGCCCGCAGGTCGCCGCGCAGGCTGCCGGTGGCGGCCGGTTCGCTGTCTGGGCGCATGCGTTCCAGGGCGACATCCGCCAGCAGTGCCGACAGGTCGCCCCAGCGCCGGTAGATGGTCGAGGGCGTAACGCCGGCGCGGGTGGCGATTTGCGGCACGGTCAGGGTCGAGCGCTCCTGTTCTTCGAGGAGTTCCCTGACTGCCGAGTGGATGGATTCCTGTACCCGGGCACTGCGTCCGCCCGGGCGTAAACCTTCTTTAATAGCCATGGATCGAACCTTAACACAAAGAATTTGCTTTAAGAGCGAGGCGGTAGCACAATCCGCAAAAGCAAAAAATTAGCTTTAATGGAGCGTGCCCATGTCCAGTAGTGTCGACTCTTCACGGTCAAACCGTTCCAGACTGTTGTTTCTGGCGATCACCTTACTCAGTTTTCTCGCCGCTTCCAGTGTGCCGACGCCGATGTATCACCTGTATCAGGAGGCGTTGCAATTCTCGTCGGCGACCTTGACCCTGATCTTCGGCGTCTACGCCTTGAGCCTGTTGGCGGCGCTGCTGACCGTGGGCTCGCTTTCGGACTATCTGGGGCGCAAGCCGGTGATCTTCGTGGCGCTGCTGCTGGACATACTGGCGATGCTGCTGTTCATCCAGGCCGACAGCGTGGCCTGGCTAATTGCTGCCCGGGTGATGCAGGGCTTCGCCACCGGCATGGCCACCAGTGTGCTGGGGGCGGCGCTGCTGGATACCGACCGCCAACAGGGGCCTCTGGTCAACAGCGTGGCGCCCTTGCTGGGCATGGCGTGCGGGGCGATGGGCAGCGGCTTGCTGGTGGAATATGCGCCGTTGCCGCTGCAACTGGCCTACTGGTTGCTGCTGGTGCTGTTTGTCGCCCAGGCGCTGTACGTCTGGCGCCTGCCGGAGACGGCCACTGCCCAGGCCGGTGTCTGGGCTTCCCTGCGGCCTTCGCTGCATGTACCGCCCCAGGCGCGGCGGGCGCTGTGGTTGGCGTTACCGGTGGATGTGGCGGTGTGGGCCGTGGGCGGGTTCTTTCTGTCATTGGCGCCATCGCTGGTGCGCACCGCGACAGGCTCGACCTCGAACCTGATCGGCGGCGGCCTGGTGGCGGTGCTGACCCTGAGCGGTGCCCTGATGATTGTTTCCCTGCGCCATCGTCCGGCCGACAAGGTTCTGCGGTTGGGCGCGAGCCTGTTGGCCGTCGGCATCAGCCTGATCCTCATCGCCGTGCACACCGCCAGCCTGCCGCTGTTCTTCCTCGGCACCCTGGTCACGGGCGGAGGTTTTGGCTCCGGGTTCCTCGGTGCTCTGCGCAGTGTGATGCCGCTGGCCTTGCCCCATGAGCGGGCGGGGTTGATGTCGGCGTTTTATGTCCTGAGTTATCTGGCGTTCTGCCTGCCATCCCTGTTGGCGGGAAACCTGACGCGCAGCTTCGGCCTGATCGCTACCACCGACGGTTATGGCGCAGTGTTGATCCTGTTGTCCCTGGGCGCTTTGCTGGGGTTGCTGCGTCAGCGAACCGCCAAGGCCTGCGTCGCGCAAGAGAGTTGAGCGCGACGCGGATGCCGGTGGTTGAAACGCAGGCAGTGTCTAGCTTTTATATTTACAAAATAGATAACAGATAGAGAAATTACCCGTTATATAGATATTCGATCCAGTTCTACCATGGGCTCCACCTCATCGGAGGACAGGAGATCACACCATGACATGCCCCAATACCCTCAGAACCGGACGGCCCTTGAGCCAGCTGCAGCATCCTCGCGAAGCCATCCGCCATTTCACCCCCAACTGGTTCGCCGCCACCATGGGCACCGGCGTGCTGGCCCTGGCGCTGGCCCAGTTGCCGCTGCGGATCCCGGGCCTGCACCTGTTGGCCGAGGGGTTGTGGCTGTTCACCATCGGGCTGTTCGTGGTGTTCAGCGTTGCTTATGCGGCACGCTGGGTAATGTTCTTCGACGAAGCCCGGCGGATTTTCGGGCATTCCACGGTCTCGATGTTCTTCGGCACCATCCCCATGGGCCTGGCCACCATCATCAACGGTTTCCTGCTGTTCGGCGTACCGCGCTGGGGAGAGGGCGTAGTACAACTGGCCGAGCTGTTGTGGTGGCTGGATGTGGCGCTGTCGCTGGCTTGCGGGGTGTTGATTCCCTACATGATGTTCACCCGCCAGGAGCACCGTATCGACCAGATGACCGCGGTCTGGCTGTTGCCGGTGGTCGCGGCCGAAGTCGCCGCCGCCAGTGGCGGGCTGCTGGCGCCGCATCTGGTGGACGCGCATTCGCAACTGGTGATGCTGGTGACCAGCTATGTGCTCTGGGCCTTCTCGCTGCCGGTAGCTTTCAGCATCCTGACCATTCTCCTGCTGCGCATGGCCTTGCATAAGCTGCCTCATGAAAGCATGGCTGCCTCGAGCTGGCTGGCCCTGGGGCCGATCGGCACGGGAGCCCTGGGCATGTTGCTGCTGGGCGCGGACGCTCCAGCGATCTTCGCCGCCAACGGCATGGCCGCAATGGGCGAAATCGCCGAGGGCCTGGGCCTGGTGGCCGGTATCACCCTGTGGGGTTTCGGCCTGTGGTGGATGCTGGTAGCGCTGCTGATTACTCTGCGTTATCTGCGCGACGGCATTCCGTTCAACCTCGGCTGGTGGGGATTCACCTTCCCGCTGGGGGTCTATGCCCTGACCACCCTGAAATTGGCCGCTACCCTGAACCTGACGTTTTTCGCGGTGTTCGGCAGCCTGTTGGTCCTGGCACTGGCACTGATGTGGCTGGTGGTGGGCAAGCGCACGCTGCAGGGCGCTTATCGTGGCGAGTTGTTCGTTTCGCCTTGCATCGCAGGATTAGCGAAATAATCCGCGAACTTTAGGTAAGGTTGTGGCCTGGATCGAAGATCGATAATCCAATAACAGCATCCAAGCCACTCAGGGACATGGAAGATGAGTCACCCCTCACAGTTCACCTTGCTTCGTACGCGGCGTTTCCTGCCGTTCTTCATTACTCAGTCCCTCGGTGCGTTCAACGACAACATCTTCAAACAGTCGCTGATCCTCGCCATTCTCTACAAGCTGGCCATCGAGGGAGACCGTTCGATCTGGGTCAACCTCTGCGCCTTGCTGTTTATCCTGCCGTTCTTCCTGTTCTCGGCGCTGGCCGGGCAATTCGGCGAGAAGTTCGCCAAGGACGCGTTGATCCGCCTGATCAAGCTCGGCGAGATTGTGATCATGGCCGTGGGGGCGGTGGGGTTTGTCTTCGATCACCTGTCGCTGATGCTGCTGGCGCTGTTCGCCATGGGCACCCACTCGGCGCTGTTCGGCCCGGTGAAATATTCGATCCTGCCCCAGGCGCTACGGGAGGAAGAACTGGTGGGGGGCAACGGCCTGGTGGAGATGGGTACCTTCCTGGCGATTCTTGCCGGGACCATTGGTGCCGGGATCATGATGTCCTCCGCCCATTACGCACCGATTGTCTCGACGGCGATCATTGCCGTCGCCGTGCTCGGTTACCTCGCCAGCCGGGGCATCCCCCGGGCTGCGGCGGCCACCCCGGACATGCGTCTGAACTGGAACATCTTCAGTCAGTCCTGGGCCACCCTGCGCCTGGGGCTGGGGCAGACGCCGGCTGTGTCGCGCTCGATCGTCGGCAACTCGTGGTTCTGGTTTGTCGGGGCGATCTACCTGACGCAGATTCCGGCCTATGCCAAGGAGTGGATGCACGGCGACGAGACAGTGGTCACGCTGATCCTCACGGTGTTCTCGGTGGGCATCGCCGCCGGCTCCATGCTGTGCGAGAAACTCTCGGGGCGTAAGGTCGAGATCGGCCTGGTGCCTTTTGGCTCGTTCGGCCTGACGGTGTTCGGCCTGCTGCTGTGGTGGCATTCCGGCGGGATTGCGCCAAGCGAGGCGGGGTACAGCTGGCTCGAGGTCCTCGGTTTTGGCCACGCCTGGTGGGTGCTGATCGATATTCTCGGCCTGGGCATCTTCGGTGGTTTCTACATCGTGCCGCTGTATGCACTGATTCAGTCGCGGACCCCGGAGAACGAGCGGGCGCGGGTGATTGCCGCGAACAATATTCTCAACGCGCTGTTCATGGTGGTGTCGGCGATCGTCTCGATCGTCTTGCTGAGCCTGGCCAAGCTGTCGATCCCGCAGCTGTTCCTGGTGGTGTCGCTGCTGAACATCGCGGTCAACGCCTACATCTTCAAGATCGTCCCCGAGTTCAGCATGCGTTTCATGATCTGGCTGCTCAGCCATTCCATGTACCGGGTCGAGCACCGCAACCTGGAGGCGATCCCGGACGAAGGCGCGGCGTTGCTGGTGTGCAATCACGTGTCCTTCGTCGATGCCTTGCTGATCGGCGGCGCGGTGCGGCGGCCGATTCGTTTCGTGATGTATTACAAGATCTACAACCTGCCGCTGCTCAACTTCATCTTCCGTACCGCCGGGACCATTCCGATTGCCGGGCGCAACGAGGATATCCAGATCTACGAAAGGGCGTTCACCCAGATTGCTCGCTACCTCAAGGATGGCGAGCTGGTGTGCATCTTCCCGGAAGGCAAGCTGACCGCCGATGGCGAGATCAATGAGTTCAAGGGCGGGCTGACGCGGATTCTCGAAGAGACGCCGGTGCCGGTGATTCCGCTGGCGTTGCGGGGGCTGTGGGGCAGCTTTTTCAGCCGCGATCCGAGCAAGGGACTGTTCCGCCGCCTGTGGTCGCGAGTGACCCTGGTGGCGGGTTCGGCCGTGACCGCCGACAGTGCCGAACCGGCCCGTTTGCAAACCCTGGTGGGTGAGCTGCGCGGTAGCCTGCGCTGATACCTGTAGCCGCTGCCGCAGGCTGCGCTCGCCCACAACGTGGGCGCAGGATTTTAAGATCGCTGAAGGCCTTTGGCCTTATCGCAGCCTGCGGCAGCGGCTACAGAGGGCTCATCAGGCCGCGCTGACCTTCAAACCGATCAGCCCGGTAATGATCAGCGCCACGCTGGCCAGGCGGAACAGCGCCATGGACTCACCGAACAGAATGATTCCGGCGATCACCGTGCCGACCGCGCCGACCCCGGTCCAGATGGCATAGGCAGTGCCCAGCGGCAGTTCCTTCATGGCCAGCCCCAGCAGGCCGAGGCTGACCGCCATGGCGGCGATGGTCAGGGCGGTAGGGAGAGGGCGACTGAAACCGTCGGTGTACTTGAGGCCGACGGCCCAGCCCACTTCAAACAGGCCGGCGAAAAACAGAATGATCCAGGACATGATGACCTCCATCGATTGACGGGGTCGTCCCCAGATTAATGACTCGAGCGAGCCGCGGGGTCGTCCCCGCGTTGCGCAGTATAGTGCCCATCATTAATCCGGGGATCAAGGTTTCTCCTCAGTCGCTCGCCTGCTGGGCAGCCAGTGCGCGGTCGTCCTTTTCGCTCATGCGGCGGAACCAGGTGGAAAGCAGCGCCCCGGAAATGTTGTGCCAGACACTGAACAGGGCGCTCGGCACCGCCGCCAGGGGCGAGAAGTGCGCGCTGGCCAGGGCGGCGCCGAGGCCGGAGTTCTGCATGCCGACTTCCAGGGCCAGGGATTTGCGTTGCGCCAACGGCAGCTTGAACAGGCGGCCGGTGAAGTAACCCAGCAGGTAACCGAAGCTGTTGTGCAGCATCACCACGGCCATGATCAGCAGGCCGGACTCGGCGATTTTCGCCTGGCTGGCGGCCACCACTGCGGTGACGATGATCACGATGCTGACCACCGACACCAGCGGCAATACCTCCACCGCATGCCGCACCCGGTCGCCGAGCACGCGCTGGGCAATCACCCCGAGCACGATCGGCAGCAGCACCACTTGCAGGATCGACCAGAACAGCTCCATGAACGAAACCGGCAACCAGGCCGAGGCCAGCAGCCAGATCAGGGCCGGGGTCAACAGCGGTGCCAGCAGGGTGGTGACGGCGGCGATCGCCACCGACAGCGCCAGGTCGCCGCGGGCCAGCCAGGTCATGACGTTGGACGAGGTACCGCTCGGGCAGCAGCCGACCAGGATCACGCCGACGGCGATTTCCGGCGGCAGGTGGAAGACCTGGCACAGCAACCAGGCCACGCCCGGCATGATCACGAAGTGCGCGACCACGCCCAGGGCCACGCGCCACGGATGGCGGGCGACTTCGGCGAAGTCTTCGAGCTTCAGGGTCAGGCCCATGCCGAACATCACCAGGCCCAGCAGCGGCACGATGGCGCCCTTGAGGCCGATGAACCAGTCTGGCTGCAAGAACGCCACCACCGCGAAAATCAGTACCCAGTAGGCAAAGGTATTGCCGACAAAACGACTTAATGCTGCCAGTGCACGCATGGCCTGTTCCTTCTTATATGAAAACGCCACCGAAGGCGGTGGCGTCTGTGGTGCTCCTGCAGGAGCGAGCGAGTTGGCGACAAGGCCGGATGCGGCCCGTCGCCAGCAAGCAGGCTGCTACAAGGTCAGATGCCTTGTGGAATCTCTTCGCCACCCAGGGCTTCGAACAGCGCCGGGAGGAAATCGCCGAAGGTCAGCATCATCAGGGTGAAGCTGGCATCCAGCTGGCCGAGGGCTTCGTCGCCGCCGTCCTGTTCCGCCTGATCCTGCAGCAGGTCCTCGAACTTCAGGCGCTTGAGCGTCATCTTGTCGTCGAGCATGAAGGACAGTTTGTCCTGCCAGGCCAGGGACAATTGGGTGACCACCTTGCCGGTGCTCAGGTGCAGCTGGATTTCTTCGCTGGTCAGGTCCTGGCGCTTGCAACGGACGATACCGCCGTCTTCATGGGTGTCGCGCAGCTCGCACTCGTCGAGGACGAAGAAGTCGTCGGCGGCTTGTTGGGTTTTCACCCAGTCGGTCATGATCGCGGTCGGCGCGGTCTTCACGGTCAGCGGGCGCACTGGCAGGGTGCCGAGTACTTCGCGCAGGGTGGAGAGCAGGTCTTCGGCGCGTTTCGGGCTGGCCGAGTTGACCAGGATCAGGCCCTGTTTCGGCGCGATGGCGGCGAAAGTCGAGGAGCGGCGGATAAAGGCACGGGGCAGGAATGCCTGGATGATTTCATCCTTGATCTGATCGCGTTCCTTTTTATAAACCTTGCGCATTTGCTCGGCTTCGATCTCTTCGACCTTTTCCTTGACCGCGTCGCGAACCACGCTGCCAGGCAGAATACGTTCTTCCTTGCGCGCGGCGACCAGCAGGAAATCCTGGCTGACGTGCACCAGCGGCGCATCTTCGCCTTTGCCGAATGGCGCGACGAAACCGTAAGTGGTCAACTCCTGGCTTGCACATGGACGCGCCAGTTTGGTGGCCAGTGCGGTTTCCAGCGCCTCAGCATCAAAGGGCAGATCTTGGGTCAGGCGATAGATAAGCAGGTTCTTGAACCACATGGGGTGAATCTCTCCTTTATACAAAGGGGGGCATTATTCTCCGCGCAGCTCCATAGGCCAACCCTCCGCTAAGCCTTTGGAAGGCCTGAAAAAATTATTTTAAAAAGTGCTTGCCAGAGTAGGGGGCGCTCCGTAGAATGCGCGCCACACCGAACGTGAAGGGTGATTAGCTCAGCCGGGAGAGCATCTGCCTTACAAGCAGAGGGTCGGCGGTTCGATCCCGTCATCACCCACCATTCGCTTTCAGTGTTACGCGCAGCGGTAGTTCAGTCGGTTAGAATACCGGCCTGTCACGCCGGGGGTCGCGGGTTCGAGTCCCGTCCGCTGCGCCATATTCGATGATCTGGAACACTGAACGCCAGGTCATCACAGAAAGCCCGCTCACGCGGGCTTTTTTGTGCCTGTGTTCCGCGCGAGGCGCCCGAGACATCGAAATTCAGCTTTTTTTGATAATTTTGTTATTTAAATCAGCACGTTATGAATTTCTGTGTAATAATGCGCCCCGCAACGAAGGTAAAGGGTGATTAGCTCAGCTGGGAGAGCATCTGCCTTACAAGCAGAGGGTCGGCGGTTCGATCCCGTCATCACCCACCACTTGCTTTCAACGCTACGCGCAGCGGTAGTTCAGTCGGTTAGAATACCGGCCTGTCACGCCGGGGGTCGCGGGTTCGAGTCCCGTCCGCTGCGCCATATTCGATGAGCTGGAACACTGAACGCCAGCTCATCACAGAAAGCCCGCTAACGCGGGCTTTTTGCTGTCTGGCGTATGTAAATGCTCCCCAAAAAAGCGGCCCGCGGGCCGCTTTTTTCGTTTGTGGATCACTGCTCGGCGTTGCGGCTGTGCCGGTAGTCGCTGACCGCTTCGTACACCGTCTTGCGCAGGCGGTTGATGCCGCCGATGGGGCGGTGCGCTTCCAGCCCGAACCAGGGGTTGAAGGACAGGTTGTCGCATTGCAGGTTCTGCCGCGGGGTATCGAAGTCCTGGGCAGGAATTTTGATCCGCGCCACGGTTTCGAAGGGCGCATCGCTTTCTCGCCATTCGATGCTGGTGTCTTCGATGGGCATGTAGTGGTTTGGGTCCTGGCGTTGCACCTGCAATACAAAGCAGGCCGGCACACGATCGGTCGACAGCTGCTGGCTCAGGGCGTTGCGTAGAAAGTTGGGCAGGGTCTGGTTCTGTGGGGGCAGGTTGTACGGCGGGCAGCTGTCGGGGTCCGGTGCGACGCGGAACTTGGCGTTGGCGCTGCCGAACTTGTAGGGCGAAACCGAAAAATAGCGGGTTTGCGTCGGGCTGGCCGGGGGCGGCGACAGGGTGGCCAGGGCGATGAATAGATGACGAACCTGCCAGGTGCGTGGGTCCCAACCGGGGAAAAAGGCTCCAACCTTTTTTCCGTCCGCCTGCGCGGCGACATTCTGCCGGTACTCGGCGACATCGCTGACGAAGAAGTTCGGATGGTTGAACATCACGAAATCCTGCTCGCCACGGCCCTGCTGTTCCTTCAATAGCTGGGTGCCGGGCACATTCAACAACTTGATTGCCATCCCGCGCGCGTCACGAATGCTGTCGAACTGTGGATAAGCATTGCCGTTGGACAGCCGCACCATGGCTTGCCAGGTCTTGCCGGGTTCGGCGAACACGCCCTGGCGCAACGGCGGCGCCAGTTGCTCGAGGACCTGGACCTCGGCTTTTACGCAGCCGTGGGCCTTGGCGTGGGCGTCGCGCAGGTAACGGGTGTTATCCCGGTGCTGATCGACGATGCGCACGGCGGTCTGGATGATGTCTTGGGTCATGGCGGCTTCGCCGGGCGGAACCTGTTCTTCGGTCGAGACCGGCCCCTGGTAGCGCCAGATGGACCAGGCGCTGTTCAGCGCCCAGCCGAGCAGGGCGATCAGCGCCAGCAGCACAAGTGTCTTGAGCAGCAGCGCACCGATGCGCAGCCATAAGGTGATCAGCATGAAAGCGTCCTTTTGATGAGGGCCAGGGTCATGGCAGTTGCGCCTCCAGCGGCCCGCCCAGCACTTTCAGGTATTCCAGCAGGGCCCAGCGTTCCTCGGGTTGCAGCAGGCGGCCGATCACCCCTTCGCCACGCTTGCCCGAACGGAATTCATGGCCGCTGTTGTCATTGCCGCTGATCCTGGTATCGAACAGGAAGCCGTTCTTGAACGGCTCGGTACGATAGCCCAGATGCTTCGGATCGTATTCGAAGGTGCCTTTATAGAAGGTGCTGGCGCGTTCGTCCTGAGGCGAAAGCAACTGATACAGGCTGGGCACCGAACCGTTATGCAGGAAGGGCGGGGTAGCCCATACCCCGGCCAGCGGCCGGGCCTTGTAGGCGCGCAGTTCGCGGACGCCGATCGGCAAGCCGTAGCCGTCGAGTCGTGGGCGTTCCGCCGGGGTCACCTGGGCGTCCCGGTAAGCGCGCTCCTCGACGAAGGCGGTGACATAGGCCAGGCCCTTGGCCGCTGACAGCTGGCGCATGTCCAGCGGCTCAGTGGGCGTGGGGTGCAACTGGACATTCGATTGCGCCAGCTCGGCGGCGTCCCATTGCAGCGCGCTCAGGTCGTAACGCTGATCGGCAATATTGTTGGCCGTATTCGGGTCGGTGCCGATCACCGCGACTGGCAGCATCTTCAGTTGTTGTACCGGGTGCCCGTTGACCTCGGTGACCGGCGGGACATGGCAGCCTGCACAGTTTTCCGCGAACAGCGCTCGCCCCTTGGCCGCCAGGGGCTTGTCGATGCTGCCGAACAGTTCTTCTGGCCAGGTCGGCGGTTTCAGTCGTTGCAGGGTTTCTTCGATGCGATTGAGGTCGCGCACCCGAACGCTCGACGCGTAGCGGGCGTCGCCCTTGAGCGGCTGGCCCTGGGCATCGAAGAAGTTCAGGGTGGCGCCGACGCCCAGCGCCTCGCCGATATTGCGGGCCATGGGTTGCTGGGCCGAGCCGTTCCACTGTACCCAGTCGAAGGTCCAGATGTCCCATAGCTGCGGATAGTCCACCGGTGCGTTGGCCACTCGATAGTTGTCGGGGGAAATGGCGTCGCCGAAGCTGGCATTGGCGATCCGGCCAAAGGCATCGGTACGCCCGGGGCCTTCTTCGGTGGGATAGAGGCCGCGGTGAGTGTCGTTCCAGGCGACGCGCAGGAAAGTGTCCAGCGACGCCTTGAAGTCCTTGCGCAGTTGTTCATGCTCGGCGTCGTAGTCCTGGCCCAGCACGTTGCGGGCGAAACGCTCGAATTTCCACGGGTTGTAATAGGTCGACGCCAGGCTGGCAACCAGCGCCTGGCCGAAGCTGCCGCCGCGCAGGGTGGGCACGCTGGAGGGCAATACATGTTGCGCCGAACCGCCGTCGACCCGCAGGGCCTGCTGGTTGTAGCGCAACTCGCCGGTGTGGCAGGCGGCACAGGTGATGTCCAGGTACTGCTGCGGGCTGCCAGGGTTCTGATGGCGAGTGAAGCCGACCGGCAGGTTCGCCGGGTTATCGGCGCTGGCCTGCTGCGCCGGATCCACTAGGAAGCCGAAGCGAGCCAGGTACTGCGGCGCGGCGAAGCGTTGCGTGGAGAAGGGCAGTTCCAGGGCGGCGAACCACTCATAGCGCAGGCCCTTCACCTGAGTGCCCTGGGGGGTGAAGTAATAGGTCTGGCGGTCGGCGGCGCTCCATTGATCCTGATAGTGCACCTGCCGGGCGGGCATATAGTCGGGCAATTTCGGATTGGCCACGTAATACAGGACCACGGCCAGGGCGACGCCGATCAGGGCGAGGATCAAGAGCAAAACACGGGATAAGAGGCGCAAGATAAACATCCTTGTCGAGTTGTGGCTCTCTTATGCCTCAAGGGTAAACTGCCGGGCAAGTGGCCATTACGTGCGCTGCCATTACTTTGCGGTCGAGGTGTTCTTTCTCGTGCTCGTTGTAATGGCTGGCGAAATGCTTTTAAACACGTGAACTTATCGGGCTAATCCGGCTCTCATGCCGGTAGCCATTGGTCGTGGCCGCCTGATAAGCTCGCGGCTTTACTCGATTGCCCTTTAGGCGCATGAACAAGGAAATAGCATGAAACAGCATCGGTTAGCGGCGGCGGTAGCCCTGGTTAGCCTGGTACTCGCGGGTTGTGACTCGCAGACCAGCGTGGAGCTGAAAACCCCGGCGCAGAAAGCTTCCTATGGTATCGGCCTGAACATGGGCAAAAGCCTTGCCCAGGAAGGTATGGATGACCTGGATTCCAAAGCGGTAGCCCAGGGCATCGAAGATGCCATCGGCAAGAAAGAACAGAAGCTGAAAGACGACGAACTGGTCGAAGCCTTCGCCGCGCTGCAAAAGCGTGCTGAAGAGCGCATGGCCAAGATCAGCGAAGAGTCGGCAGCAGCCGGCAAGAAATTCCTCGAAGAAAACGGCAAGAAGGCTGGCGTGACCACTACCGCCTCCGGCCTGCAGTACGAAGTGCTGAAAAAAGCCGATGGCGCCCAGCCTAAGCCGACCGACGTGGTGACCGTTCACTACAGCGGTACCCTGACCAACGGCACTGTGTTCGACAGCTCGGTCGAGCGCGGCAGCCCGATCGATCTGCCGGTCAGCGGCGTGATTCCGGGTTGGGTCGAAGGCCTGCAACTGATGCACGTCGGCGAAAAGTACAAACTGTACATCCCGAGCGATCTGGCCTACGGCGCACAGAGCCCGAGCCCGGCCATTCCGGCCAACTCGGTTCTGGTGTTCGAGCTGGAACTGCTGGGTATCAAGGATCCAGCGAAACAAGACGACGCCAAGTAATCTTCGTCTGGTTCAATGACAACGCCCCGTTCTTACGGGGCGTTGTCGTATCTGGTCGTTGGTCCGGGAAAAAATGCGAACCCACGGCATAAGGCATAGTCTTAACAGCACGTGTTGCGGCTAGCCGCATGAGGCTGCCAAGTCAATGAAATTATGGGTTTTTTTATGTGAGTAAAAAACGCCCGATCTGAGCCGAGCCCTTGTAAAACGGGGCTTTCAGCTGTGAAAAGCGGCTCTGTTCACAAGGTTATCCACAATTTGTGTGGATAACATTTCAGTGGGAGTGACGATGAAAGCACCCTGGAATTTTGCCCGCTTCCTGCCCCTGGCCGGCCGCTTGCTCAGCCGTGGCCGACTGCCGACCCTGTTGTTCGCCGTGGCCAGCAAAGGCGCCTTGCAAGGCGGCCGTCTTGGCAAGCTCAAGGACGATCTGCGCCTGCTGCAGGCCCTGTGCCTGGCTTACTGGCGTGGCGAGTACCGCGCCATCAGCCCCAAGGCGTTGCTGTCGGTGGTCGCGGGCCTGATGTACTTCCTCAGTCCGCTGGATGCCATCCCGGACTTCCTGCCGATGTTCGGCATGCTCGACGATATCGCCGTTCTGGCCTGGATCATGAAAACCCTGGACGGCGAACTCAGCGCCTTTCGCGCCTGGCGCAATCGCCAGCAACCGGAGAAGCTGGCGGTGGTGGAGCGTTTGCCCGACACCCCGGAACAGCTGCAATTGGAAGGTCCGAAGAAAAACTGAGGTGAATTCGGATCCATACAACGATGCCCCCGCGACCTTAGTGACTGTTAGGATTACACTTCATAAGGAAAAGTCCGACTCGTTATGTGTCGTCCTACGGGGTAGTAATGGATATTCAGATAATTGCACGCGATGGCGAGCCCGAATATGCGGTTCTGCCATGGGCTCAGTATCAGGCTTTGCTAAAAGCCGCAGGTATCACCGAACAATCTCCGCGAGAAGCCAGGGGGCCTGTCGCGACCACAGCCGACCAGCCGCTTCCAGGTCTGGATCAACTTCGCAGTTTGCGTGAAGCCAAGGGCATCGCCATTGAGGCGCTTGCCCGTACGGTAGGTATCAGTCCGTCATATCTGGCCATGATTGAAAGCGGTGAGCGTCAACCCGACGCCGCTATACGCCGTAGCCTGGCCTGGGAATTGACGGTTCCGGGTTGGAGGGATGAATCGTGAGCGTAAGGATCAGTCGTCAACATTGGGATGGCCTGTTGGGGGAACTCGACCAGGCCCGTCGGCAACGCCATCTTTTGACCTATCGCGCTCTGCTTGAGCGCTTGCAGCTACCCAGCCCCGCCATGCAGACCCTGACGGCGGCCCTTGAGCATCTGGCCGCGCTGGACGCGCGTGCGGAGCAGCCGTTGCGCAGTTCGCTGGTGATCAGCCAGGGGGCGAGTCGATTGCCGCGCACCGGTTTCTTCGAGTGTGCGGAGCGCCTCGGGCGTTTTTCCGGGCCTTCCGATGGGGTCGCGGCCGCGTCGTGGCATGCCTCGGAAGTGGTTCGTGTGTTCGAGTACGAATACCCCGAGTCGGTGGAGGCCTGAGTGTTCTGGCGCCTCAAGGCGCGAGCCGGCTACTGGCTGGCTCGCCGGTTGTTTCATTGGCCCTGGTTTGTGCGTCAACCCCGGGGCTGGCACTGGCTGGAGGGGCAACTGGCGCGCATGGCGAACCTGGGGGACGTCGGCGCACAGAGTTTTTATGGCCATATCCTGACCTTTCGTGGCCAGGGGCTGGGGGCTCGCGAAGAAGGCATACGTCTGTTACGTCTTGCCGGCTTGGCCGGGGACGCCAAGGCGGCCTATCAGATGGGCGTTATCAGCCTGGCCGGTTCGCCCAGCAAGGCCGCGGATGCGGCGCAAGCCGCCCGTTGGTGGACCCTGGCGGCGAAAGCCGGGCATCCCCTGGCCGAGGTCAAGCTGGCGCAGCTGAATCAGTCGAGTACGCCGGGCCCGCAAGCCGGTCCGCGTCAGCCGTAAAGCCGTCTGCCATCTGGCGGCTGTCGATCACATGGATGCTGTAGCCCGGCACGTTCTTGGCGTGGTGCTTGGCTTGCGAGGCCAGCTCGGCCAACTGGCTGGCATCGAGTTGTCCACAGGCCTGTGGATACAGGTGCACCACGCCAATGGACAGTGACAGCAAGGCGAACTCCTGGCGAATGCCCTGGCGGTTGGGGGCGATGAAGCAGCCGGCTTCCAGGTGTTCGCTGCGATAAAAACGCCGGCACTGGCTATGGAAGTCGTCCAGCAGCTGGTTCAGGCGTTTTTGCCAGTCCTCGGGGCCCAATACCAGGAGAAAGTCGTCGCCGCCGATATGGCCGACGAAGTCGCGGCTGGGGTCCACCCGGTCATTCAGGCACTGCGCCAGGCACAACAGCACTTCATCACCACGGCCGTAGCCATAGATATCGTTGAAGGGCTTGAAGCTGTCGATGTCCACGTAACAGATCAGCGATTCCCGTCCTTGTTGCAGCAGGTGGGTCAGGCACTGCTGGATCGGCACGTTGCCAGGCAACAGGGTCAATGGGTTGGCATAACGCGCCTGCTGGATCTTCAGCTCGGTAATCAGCTTGAGCACATCGATCACCCGCCCCAGGCCCAGGTAGCTACCGTTGAGGGTGATGATGAAATCCTCTTCGATCCGTTGCCGGGCACGGCTGGTGATCAGGCGGCTGACCTGTTGCAGCGACTGGCTGAGTTCCACCGCCAGGAAGTCATCGTTCATCAGGCGGCTGATGGGCTTGCGGGCAAACAGGTCGGTGGCGAAGGGCTTGAGCAGGGCATCGGACAACGAATGGCGGTGCACGATGCCGCAGGGCTGGCCCTGTTCGTCGAGCACCGCCAGCGAGTTGAGGTTGGCCTGGCGACGGAAGGCTTCCAGCACCGTGGCCGTTGGTATGTCGCGTGCTACCGCTGGTTGTTCGTTGAGCAGGGCACTGAGGTCGCTGCCTTCGTCGTTGAGCGTCGCGGGAGTGCTTTCGCGCTTGGGCAGCAGATTGCGGCCATCGCGGGGCGGATGTTCCTGGGGGCGGCAGAGCAGGTAACCCTGTAGCAGGTCCACGCCCATTTCCGTGAGCACCTCCAGCTCTTCCGCCACTTCGATGCCCTCGGCGATCACCTGGGCCCGGGAGGCTTTGGCAATTTGCAGGATCGAGCCGACGAACTCGCGCTTGAGGGCATCCTGATGAATGCCGTCGATAAAGTGCCGGTCGATCTTCACGTAGTCCGGGCGCAGCTCGGACCACAGGCGCAGGCTCGAGTAACCGGCGCCGAGGTCGTCCAGGGCGATCGAGAAACCCATGTCCCGATAATGATGCAGCGCATTGTGCAGCAGTTGGAAGTCATCGATTGGCGTCTGCTCGGTGAGTTCGATCACCACCTGGCTCGGCGGAATACCGAAGTCTTGCAGCAGTTGCAGGGTTCGTCCGGGCTGGTGGGCAGCCTCCAGCAGCGATTCCGGAGAGACGTTGAGGAACAGCTTGCCGGGCAACTGCTGCTCGCTGAACCCCTTGCAGGCGCTCTGGCGGCAGGCGATTTCCAGCTCGTTGAGGCGTCCGACCTGGCGGGCCACGGCAAACAGGGCGACAGGGGAGTGCAGCGGGCTGTTGGACGGGCCACGGGTCAAGGCTTCATAGCCGAGAATGCGTCGTTCGGAGAGGCAGATGATCGGCTGGAACAGACTGTGCAAACCGCTTTGAGCCAGGATTGAGCTCAAGGCACTCAGCTGTTCGGTCGTGGTCATGGCGATCTCTGTCGATAAAAAAAGGACCGGGCGCGCCCTTGATTCAAGAGCAGCGCCCGGTCCTTTATTTCACGACAGAATGATGACTGTTTGATGACGCTCCGAGGGGCGCCAGCATTAAATTGCCATCATCTCAGTGCTTGGCGACCGCGGTGTTGAGCTTCAGGTAATCGAGGAGGATTCGCCCGGTTTCGCTGAGGTAAGCGTCGTCTTCCGGCTTGGTCTTGTCCGGATCGGCGGCCGCGATGGCGTCCTCGTCTTCTTTCTTCAGCTCCTTGAGCGGCTCTTCCCCCTTGGCCTTGCGGCGGATGTTTTCCAGCGTCAGTTGCTTGGCCTCGATGTCGGCGTGTTGTGCCCGACGTTCGGCTTCGTTGAGGCTGACGGTTTTTTCCGCCATCAGCTTCTTGGCCAGGGCCAGCTTGTCGCGGATGAAGACGAACTCGGCGTCCTTGGCCGAGCGCACGTCATGCTCGGATTTCAGCTGCGCGAGGAACGGCTTGAACGGATCCACCGCCGGCTTGATGGCCGGGCGAATGGTGTCCCATGGCATGGCTTCGGGCAGGGCGCTTTCGCCGATTTCCTTGGTGTCGATGATCGACGGGTAATCGATGTCCGGCAGCACGCCCTGATGCTGGGTGCTCTGCCCGGAAACCCGGTAGAACTTGGCCAGGGTCAGTTTCAGCTCGCCGTGGTTGAGCGGCTGGATGGTCTGCACGGTGCCTTTGCCGAAGGTCTGGCCACCGATGATCAGTGCACGGTGATAGTCCTGCATCGCACCGGCGAAAATCTCCGAGGCCGAGGCCGAGAGACGGTTGACCAGCAGCGCCATCGGCCCTTTGTAGAAGGCGCCAGGGTTTTCATCTTCGAGCACGTCGACCCGGCCGTCGGCGTTACGCACCAGCACGGTAGGGCCCTTGTCGATGAACAGGCTGGTCAGCTCGGTGGCTTCCTGCAGGGAACCGCCGCCGTTGTTGCGCAGGTCGATGACCACGCCGTCGACCTTGTCTTTCTGCAACTCGGTCAGCAGTTTCTTCACGTCACGGGTGGTGCTCTTGTAGTCCGGATCGCCGGCACGGAAGGCCTTGAAGTCCAAGTAGAAGGCCGGGATCTCGATCACCCCGAGCTTGTAGTCCTTGCCGTCCTGCTTGAGGTTGAGGATCGACTTCTTCGCCGCCTGCTCTTCCAGCTTCACCGCTTCGCGGGTGATGGAGACGATCTTGCTGGTCTGGTCGTTCGGCGCGTTGCTCGCCGGGATGATTTCCAGGCGCACCACCGAGCCTTTCGGACCACGGATCAGCTTGACCACTTCGTCCAGGCGCCAGCCGACCACGTCGACCATTTCCTTGTCGCCCTGGGCCACGCCGATGATCTTGTCCGCCGGGGCCACCTGCTTGGTCTTGTCCGCCGGGCCGGCCGGCACCAGGCGCACGACCTTGACCTGGTCGTTGTCGCTCTGCAACACGGCGCCGATGCCTTCCAGCGACAGGCTCATGTTGATGTCGAAGTTCTCCGCGTTATCCGGCGACAGATAGTTGGTGTGCGGGTCGTAGGACATGGCGAAGGTGTTGATGTACGCCTGGAAGATATCTTCGGCGCGGGTCTGGTCCAGGCGGGCGAGCTGATTCTTGTAGCGCTTGGTCAGCGTTTCCTGAATCTGCTTGGGTTCCTTGCCAGCGATCTTCATGCGCAGGACTTCGTCCTTGACGCGCTTGCGCCACAGGTCGTCGAGTTCCGCGGTGGTCTTGAGCCAAGGCGCGTCCTTGCGATCGATCAGCAAGGACTCCTTGGTGGTGAAGTCGAATTTGTCGACGCCTTTGCCCAGCTCGGCCAGGGCAAAGTCCAGGCGCGCCTTGACGCGGTCCAGGTAGCGTTTGTAGATGATGAAGCCGGCGTTCAGGTCACCGCTTTTCAGGAAGTCGTCGAACTGGGTTTTCCACTTGTCGAATTCCGCGATGTCGCTGGCCATGAAGTAGCTGCGCGACGGGTCCAGCAGCTTCAGGTAGCTGTCATAGATGATCGCCGAGCGCGCGTCGTCCAGCGGTGGCTTGCTGTAGTGATGACGCTTGAGCAGCTCGACGACATTGAGGCTGGCAATTACCTCGTCGCGATCCGGCTGAAGTTTGTCCCAGCTATTGGCTGCGAACGTATTGGTCGACATCGGCAGCAGACCGAGACCAATGAAAAGAGCGAGGGCGGTGCTGGGGAACAAATGCTTCATGCTGATTCGACGCGGGGGCAATTGATAACGCATATTAGGCCGTCTTTGAAGTCGCCGGTTCCACAAGGGCCGGTCGCATAATGCAAAAAGCCCGGTGCTACAGCTCCGGGCTCAGTCCAGACTCACTATGGAGGCACTGTGAAAGCATTGCAAGGCGTTGAAGGTCATGTGGAGTGGGTTGAAGAGCCCAGTCCGACGTGCGACGTAGGACAAGTGCGCATCCGCGTGGCGGCCGCGGGACTGAACCGGGCCGACCTGTTGCAACGGGCCGGGCTCTATCCGCCGCCACCGGGCGCCAGCAAGGTGCTGGGCCTTGAGTGCTCGGGGGTGATCAGCGAGGTCGGCCCAGGTTCGGCGTGGCAGGTCGGCGATCGGGTCTGCGCACTGCTGGCCGGGGGCGGCATGGCCGAGGAAGTGGTGGTCGATGCCCGTCATGTCCTGCCGGTGCCGGAAGGGCTCTCCCTGGCACAGGCGGCGGCGCTGCCCGAGGTGTACAGCACCGCCTGGCTGAACCTGTTCCAGCTGGCGGCCCTCAAGCCGGGGGAAAAGGTCCTGCTGCACGCCGGTGCCAGTGGCGTCGGTTCGGCCGCGATCCAGTTGTGCAAGGCGTTTGGCAACCCATGCTGGGTCAGCGTCGGTTCCGCCGATCGCCTGGCCTACTGTGAGGCGCTGGGGGCCCAGGGTGGCGTGGTGCGCACTGATGGCCTGGAAGGGCTGCGGGATTTCGGGCCGTTCGATGTGATCCTGGATCCGGTCGGCGCCAACTATGCCGCGCACAACGTCAAGCTGCTGGCCCTGGACGGGCGCTGGGTACTGATCGGCTTGATGGGCGGGCGCGAGGCCCAGCTGGACCTGGCGCAGATCCTCGGCAAGCGCATCCAGTTGCTGGGGTCGACCCTGCGCAGCCGCGACGAGCAGTTCAAGGCCGATCTGTTCAGCGACCTCAGCCAGCATGTCTGGCCACTGTTCGCCGAAGGGCGCCTGAGTCCGCAGCTGGCCATGACCTTCCCGATCAAGGACGCCGAAGCGGCCTTTGCCGAGCTGGCGACCAACCAGGTATCGGGCAAGCTGGTGCTGCTGATCGACGAAACGTTGGGGTGATGGTTTAGATCGCTATCGCGAGCAAGCTCGCTCCTACAGGTATTGCGAAGTCTGTAGGAGCGAGCTTGCTCGCGATCAGATTTATCGGTCGACGCTTATTTCCACTGATGAATCGGCCAGCCGGCCTTTTCCGCGTGTTCGCGCAGCACTGGGTCCGGGTTGACCACATGCGGGTAGTCGACCTTCAGCAGCAACGGCAGGTCGTTGCGCGAGTCGGAATAGAAGCTCGCGCCTTCGAGGTTTTCTTCTTCGGCATCCAGCCATTCCAGCAGGCGGGTGACCTTGCCTTCGCGGTAGGTCAGGGTGCCCAGGGTATTGCCGCTGTAGACCCCGTGCAGCACCTCCAGCTCGATCCCCAGGACTTCATCGATGCCCAGGCGTTCGGCAATGGGCTGGACCAGGTGAGTGCCCGAGGCCGAGATCACCAGGATCCGGTCGCCGGCCTTGCGGTGGGCGGCGATGGCCTTGCAGGCGTCGCTGAAAATGATTGGTTCGATCACGTCCTCGACCCAGGGGCCGACCAGGTGCCCGACTTCTTCCGGGGTGCGTCCGGCCATCGGCTCCAGGCTGAAGGCCATGAACTCCTCCATGGCCAGCTTGCCGTGGCTGTAGGCGTCCATCAGCTCGTTGTTGCGGCGCATGAAAGACTCGCTGTCGACCCAGCCCAGGCGCCCCATCTGTTCGCTCCAGAGGGTGGCGCAGTCGCCGTGGATCAGGGTCTCGTCCAGATCAAAAATTGCCAGGGCCATTAGTACCGCTCTCTCTTAATCGTTTGCGTCAAAGTCATCAGGCTACCTCACAGAGGGCCGTGGGATCGATGGAAAGTGCCAGGCGTTGGCCGTCGGGGTGCAGATCGTCCGGCGAGCGGTTCAACACATCCACCACCAGCTCCACGCCACGGGCCTCGACCCGGTAGCGGATCACATTGCCCAGCAGGCTATGGCTGCGGATCTGCGCGTCGGGCTCGCCGTCCTTGCGCAGTTCGATGGCTTCGGGACGAATCGCGATACGCCCGGTGATCGGTCGCTGCAGCAGCCTGCTGGCACTTTCTGCATCCAGCAGGTTGTAGTTGCCGATGAAGCCGGCGGCGAACACATCCACCGGTGCGGTGTAGAGCGTCTCGGCGTCGCCGCTCTGGACGATCTTGCCCTGGTTCATCAGGAAAATGCGGTCCGACATGGTCAGGGCTTCTTCCTGATCGTGAGTGACGAAAATCGTGGTCAGCCCCAGTTCGCGCTGGATCTGCCGGATCTGTTCGCGCAGGTGCTTGCGGATCCGTGCGTCCAGCGCCGACAGCGGCTCGTCCAGCAGCAACAGGCGCGGGCGGGTCACCAGCGAACGGGCCAGGGCCACGCGTTGGCACTGGCCCCCGGACAGTTGATGGGGATAACGGCTGGCGAAGTCGTGCAGTTCCACTAGGCGCAGGACTTCGAGCACGCGCTTGTGGCTCTCGTCGGCGTTGACCTTCTGCATGCGCAGGCCGAAGGCCACGTTCTGCTCCACGGTCATGTTGGGGAACAGCGCA
The DNA here is from genome assembly GCF_900115645.1 of Pseudomonas sp. NFPP07. Lineage (NCBI taxonomy): Bacteria > Pseudomonadati > Pseudomonadota > Gammaproteobacteria > Pseudomonadales > Pseudomonadaceae > Pseudomonas > Pseudomonas sp. NFPP07. The sequence continues at coordinate 268,906 of NZ_FOXG01000001.1, read as the reverse complement.
TAGCTCTGGAACACCATGCCGATCCCGCGTTTTTGCGGGCTCAGGGGCACGATGTCATGGCCGTCGAGGAGGATCTTGCCGGCGTCCACCGGGGTCAGGCCGGCGATGCAGCGCAGCAGGGTGGATTTGCCGCAGCCGGACGGGCCGAGCAGGGTGACGAATTCGCCCTTGTGGATTTCGCAGTTGATGTCGCTGAACACCGGGGTGCCACTGTAGTTTTTCTGCAGGTGTTGGACGCTGACGAAGCTCATTGGCTTTTGTCCTTGTTCAAGATGTTGGCGGCCCAGGTCAGAACCAGCACAAAGAAGAAGTAGGAAATCACCAGCGCGCTGGTGAAGTGGCCGCTGCTGTTGCGCATGTTGTTCAGGTAGACCTGCAGGGTTTCGTAGCGGGTGCCCACCAGGATGTTGGCGAACACGAACTCGCCGAACAGGAACGAGAACGACAGCAGCAGGGCCACCATCAGGCCCTTGCGCAGGTTCGGCAGCACCACCAGGAAAGCCGCCTGCCAGGTACTGGCGCCCAGCAACTGGGCGGCGTCCATCAGGTCGCGCAGGTTGATCGCTTGCAGGTTATTGGTGATCGCCCGGTACATGAACGGCAGGGCCACGGTGAAGTAGCAGCCGACGAGGATCCACGGCGTGCCGACCATGGCGAACGGTCCCGAACCGTAGAGCTGCAGCAGGCCCACCGAGGACACCACCGGCGGCACCGCGAACGGCAGCAGGATCAGGATGTTCATCAGCGCATCGAGCCTTGGGAAGTGGTAGTGCACCACGAACAGCAGCGGCAGGATCAGCACCACCGACAGGATCAGGGCGCCGACGCAGACCAGCAGCGACTGGCCGAAGGCGTGCAGGAAGCGCGGGTCGCTCCACAGCTGGATGTACCACTTGAAGGTAAAGCCGCTGGGCAGGATGGTCGCCGACCAGCTGCTGGCGATGGAGTAGACCAGGGTCCCGGCCAGCGGCAGCAGGAGGATAGCGAACAGCAGGTACACCACGACCCGGTGATAGAGGGCGGCGGAGCCGGGTTCAGCGCGAGACATGGTAGCTCCTCTTCAACAGCAACTGATGGACGATGGTCACCAGGGTCATCAGCGCCACCAGGACCACGGCCAGGGCGCTGGCCATGTTCGGGTCGAGGGAGATGTCGCCGGAAACCATGGCGGCGATGCGGATCGGCAGCACGTTGAAGTTGCCGGTGGTCAGTGCATAGACCGTGGCATAGGCGCCCAGGGCGTTGGCCAGCAGGATGACGAAGGTCCCCAGCAGCGCCGGGGTCAGCACCGGCAGGCCGATGTGGCGCCAGAACTGCCAGCCACTGGCGCCAAGCAGTGCCGCGGACTCGCGCCAGTCTTCACGCAGGGCATCGAAGGCCGGGTAGAGCAGCAGCACGCCCAGGGGGATCTGGAAATAGGTGTAGAGGATGATCAGGCCGGTCTTGGAGTACAGGTTGAAGTCCTGAATGATCCCCGCCTGCTTGAGCATGATGGTGATGCTGCCGTTGAAGCCCAGCAGGATGATGAAGGCGAACGCCAGGGGCACGCCGGCGAAGTTGCTGGTCATGTTGGCGAAGGCGTTGACGAAGTTGCGCAGCTTCGAGTCGACCCGGCGTAGCGAGTAGCTGCCGAGAATCGCGATGACGATGCCGAACACGCTCGACCAGAAGCTGATCTCCAGGCTGTACTGGATGGCCTGCAGATAGAACCTGGAACTGAAGATCTTGTTGAAATTGGCCAGGCCCCAGCCGAACTCTTCCGATTGCAGACTGTTGATCAGCACCCAGAGCAGCGGGGCGATCTGGAACACGATGAAGAACAGGGCAAAGGGCAGCAGGCACAGGATCGCCAGCCATTTGCCGCGGGTGAATGCATTCACTTCAGCAACTCCCGGCATACAGGTTTGTCGTGGGGCACGCCGAGCAACTCGCAGATGGTGCCGCACAACTCGGTCTGATCCGGCGTGGCGACGGGGCTGAAGCTGAACGCATCGCCGAGAACGAACAACGGCACTTCCCGCTCCTCCGGCAGCAGGCCGTTGTGGGAGCGGTCGTTGTTCATGCCGTGGTCGGCGGTCACCAGCACCTGGTAGCCGGCGTCGAGCCAGCCTTGCAGGTAATCGGCGAGGATGATGTCGGCCGCGCGTGCGCTGTTGCGGTACTGCGGGGTGTCGAGGCCGTGCTTGTGGCCGGCGTCGTCGATGTTCATCGGGTGCACCAGGAGAAAGTTCGGGGCATGGCGCAGCCGCAGGTGTTCGGCATCGGCGAACAGGTGGGAATCGGGGTAGTGGTCGTTCCAGTAGAAATGCCCGTGCTGGATCGGCAGCTTCTTGTTGTCGGTATGCCGGTCCCGGGCCGGGTTGAACGGCGAGCGGTTGTACAGCTCGCTGATCCAGTGATAGGCCGCGGCGGCGGTACCGAGCCCGGCGGCGCTGGCGTAGTGGAAAATGCTGCGCTGGTTGGACAGGCGCGAGACGTTGTTGTGCACGATGCCGCTGTCGATCGGTGGCACCCCGGTCAGGATGCATTCGTAGAGCGGTCGGGACAGGGCCGGCAGTTCGCATTCCAGCTTGTACAGCGCCGCGCGTCCCGCGCCGACGTAGGCCTGAAGGTGCCCCATGGCGTGGCGGGCGACCTCATGGTTGAGGCCGTCAAGCACGACAAGGATGACGTTGTGTGACATGGGGGAGGACTCCGCAAGACAACCAGGTGCCTGTAGGAGCGAGCTTGCTCGCGATTGCATTTCCGCGGCTCCAGGGCAGACCGCGGCGCCTGGATCGCGGGCAAGCTCGCTCCTACAGATGCAGCATTACTGCATGTTGATGATCACTTCTTCCTGCCATTTCTGTGGCAGGCCCTTGGAGGTTTTCTCCCAGGCGTCGGCGTCCTTGATCGGCGTGACTTTCTTGTACTGCTCGTTGGGCAGCAGGTTGGCCTGGACTTCGGCGGGCAGGGTCAGGTGCTCGGCGCGGATCGGACGGGCATTGCCGCGCGCCAGGTTGATCTGGCCGGCATCGCTGAAGATGTATTCACGGGTCAGCTTGGCCGCGTTCGGGTGCTTGGCGTATTTGTTGATGATGGTGGTGTAGCCGGAGATTACCGAGCCGTCCGACGGGATCAGCACGATGTAGTCGTCCTTGTTGACCATCTTGTTGCGGTAGCTCAGGCCGTTGAAGTCCCAGACCACGCCGACTTCCACTTCACCCTTTTCCATGGTGGCGATGGTCGGGTTGGCCAGCGACAGGCGCCCCTGCTTGGCGATCTCGGCGAACATCAGCAGCGCCGGCTGGATGTTCTTTTCATCGCCGCCCTTGGCGATGGCCGCGGCCAGCACGCCGTTGGCGGCCTGGGCGGCGGTGCTCACGTCGCCGATGGAGACCTTGTATTTGCCTTTCTCCAGGTCGGCCCAGCTTTTGGGGGCTTCGGAGCCGTGCAGCAGCTTCTTGTTGATGATGAAAGCGATGGTGCCGGTGTAGGCCAGCGCCCAGTTGCCGTCCTTGTCCTTGGCCCAGTCCGGGACCTGGTCCCAGGTGCTTGGCTTGTAAGGCTGGACCACACCCTGCTTGACCGCGATCGGGCCGAAGGCCGCGCCCACGTCGCCGATGTCGGCGCTGGCGTTGTCTTTCTCGGCGGCGAACTTGGCGATCTCCTGGGCCGAGCTCATGTCGGTGTCGATGTGCTTGAGGCCGTAGTGCTTGGCCAGGTCTTCCCAGGTCCCTTTCCAGTTGGCCCAGTCGTCGGGCATGCCGACGCTGTTGACGGCACCTTCGGCTTTCGCCGCGGCTTCCAGGGTCTTCAAGTCGGTATCGGCGGCCATGGCGGCGGTGCACAGGGCAATGGTCGAGCCTAACAGTGATGCCAGGAAAAGCTGTTTCATCCGAAGCTCCTTTGGGCGTGTTCAACGCTGGGTTTGTCTAACGTTGTTGGTCTAGGTCAGCAATACCTGAGCCAATTTAAGCCGGCTGGATGACACTTTGATGTCGGCATCAGTCCTGCAAGGCGTTTGCGAGTGTCTGGCACGGGTCTGCGAGATAAGCGTAGCCCAGGGCTAAACAGCTGATATGAAAGGACTTGGCCAGCCAATTGCAGGTGTCTGGCACCGCCATTTGGCGGCGTTGTCATCTGTCAGTCATATGCAGTGCCTAGGCTCTCGGTGAAGGCTGAGTGCCTTTTTCCCAGGCACGTTTTGCCCTGAAACAGTGCTGGTCTAGTCCAGATAGGTAACGTTGATGCGCGAAGAGGCAGTCAAGGCGGTGACAGCCATTGGGCAGGTCCTGCAGGAACAGATCGATCACGGGTTGTTGGCACCCGGTAGCAAGCTGCCGGCCGAGCGCAAGCTCAGCGAGTTGTTCGGCACTACGCGGATTACCGTGCGCGAAGCCTTGTTGCAGTTGGAGGCTCAGGGCCAGATCTACCGCGAGGAGCGGCGCGGCTGGTTCGTCTCGCCGCCACGCCTGGCCTACAACCTGATGCAGCGCAGCCATTTTCACGCGATGGTCAGCGCCCAGGGGCGCGTGCCGTCGACCGAGATGATTTCGGCGCGCCTGCAACCGGCTTCAGCGGCGGTCTGTGCCTGGCTGCAACTGCCGGCGCTGTCCAGCGTGATCCAGATCCGTCGGGTACGACGCATCGACGAGCGCCTGGTGCTGTATGTCGAGCACTACCTCAATCCGCAGTACTTCCCGGGCATTCTCGAGTTCGACCTGAACCAGTCGATCACCGAGCTGTACGCGCGGCACTACAACCTGCATTACGGCCGGGTGCGCTTCGAGATTGTGCCGACCTCCTTGCCGGTGGAGGCGGCCGCGGCGTTGAAGGTTTCGGCCGGCAGTCCCGGGCTGCGGATCGCCCGGGTCAATTACGACCAGCACCAGCGCCTGATCGACTGCGACCTGGAGTTCTGGCGCCACGACGCGATCCATGTCGGCGTCGATGTGGTCTGAGCCCGCTCCCGGTGCGGGAGCGAGCCTGCTCGCGATAACGACAGGGGCCAATCCTTAAGGTTTGGCCCCGGCAAACAGATAATCGGTGGTCAATGACGCCAGGGTACGCACGCCCACCACCAGCGCCGATTCATCGACAAAGAATCCCGGGTTGTGGTTCGGCGCGGCCTTGGCCATGTCCTGGTCCCGCGGTGTCACGCCGAGAAACACGAACAACCCCGGCGCCTCCTTGGCATAGAAGGAAAAGTCCTCCGCGCCCCCCACCAGCGGGCCCTGCACCACGTCGCCCCCGGCCGCCCAGCGCAGGCTCGGCAGCATCTTCTCGGTCAGGGCCGGGTCGTTGATGGTCGGGTCGTACTTCTCGATGATGGTCACCTCGGCCTTGGCGCCGCCGCTTTCGGCGATCTTTTCTACGGTCTGGCGCACATCGCTGTGCAGCTTCTGGCGAATGCCGTAGTCGTACGAACGGATGGTGCCGCTCATGTCCAGCGACTCGGGGATGATGTTGTAGCGCGTGCCACCGTTGATGGTGCCGATGCTGACCACCGAGGGAAACGACGAGATGTCGGTGCGACGGCTGACCACGGTCTGCAGCCCGACTATGGCCTGGGCACCGACCGTGATCGGATCGATGCCGTCCCAGGGGCGGCCGGCGTGGGTCTGCTTGCCGAGAATCCTGATGCGCAGGTCGTCGGAGCTGGCCAGGGTCGGGCCCGGGCGATAGGCGATGCGCCCGGCCGGAATCCCGGCCCAGACATGCAGGCCGAACACCGCGTCCGGCTTGGGCGATTGCATCACGCCTTCCTGCACCATCATCTTCGCGCCCCAGATGTTCTTGCCGTCGGGGATGAAATCGCTCGGGCCTTCTTCGGCGGGCTGGAAATAGAACACCACGGTGCCGGGCAGGCGCTCGCGCATGTCACTGAGGATTTTCGCCGTGCTCAGCAGGATGGCGGTGTGGGCGTCGTGGCCGCAGGCGTGCATGACGTCCACTTCCTTGTCCAGGTAGCGCCCCTTGGCCTTGGAGGCGAACGGCAGGTCCGCGACTTCCTTGACCGGCAGCGCGTCCATATCGGCGCGCAAGGCCACGGTGGGACCGGGCAGGGCGCCCTTGAGCACCGCCACCACACCGGTGCGGGCGACGCCGGTCTTGACCTCCAGGCCCAGGGCGCGCAATTGCGTGGCCACCAGCTGTGCGGTGCGCTGTTCGGTGTTGCCGAGTTCCGGGTGGGCGTGGATATCGCGACGGGTTTCCAGCAGCGCTGGCTCCAGGGCCTTGGCCTGTTCGGCGATGTGCTGGCGGGCCTGTTCCATGGGGCTGTCGTCGACAGCGTTGGCGGCCTGGCCGGACAAGGCCAGGACGCCGATCAGGCAGGCTTGGGCGATAGCGGATAGCTGCATAGGGGACTCTCTCCATGATTAGTGTTGTGCTGCTCAGGTGCCAGAACCTGTGACCGTCCCAACCCTGGAGAGTGCGGCCGCGCCCTTGCCGAGACGCGGCCGGACGCCTTACTCCTCTTGTTGGGGCCCGCCGCCGGCGGTGATCACTTGCACGCTCATGCGTGGCGTGGCCAGGTCCATTCCGGCTTCGTCGAGGTGACGCTTGAGGGACAGGTTGAAGGCTCGCGACACTTCCCATTGCTTGATCGGCGCGGTCTTGAAACGGGCGCGCAGAATCGCGTTGCCGGACTCGAAGCTTTCCACCCCCTGGAACTCCAGCGGCGACCAGATATTGCGCCGTTGCAGCGGGTCGGTGCGCATCTTCTGGCCGACATCGCGCATCAGCTTGATGGCCTCGTCAATGTCCATGTTGTACGGAATGGCCACCCGGAAGATCGCGTAGCCGAACTCCCGGGAGTAGTTCTTGATGCTCTTGATTTCGCTGAACGGGATGGTGTGCACGATGCCGTCGATGTCCCGCAGGCGCACGGTGCGGATGGTCAGGCCTTCGACAGTGCCCAGGTGGCCGCCGACGTCCACGTAGTCGTCGATGGCCAGGGAGTCCTCGATGATGATGAACAGGCCGGTGATCAGGTCGGCTACCAGCGACTGGGCGCCAAAACCGATGGCCAGGCCGATCACACCGGCACCGGCCAGCAGCGGCGTGACGTTCATGCCCATGTTCGCCAGGGCGACGATCAGGGCAATGATGAAGATCGCCACGAACAGCACGTTGCGGATCAGCGGCATCATGGTCTGCGCCCGGGCATTGGCCAGGCCTTTGCGCGAGCGGGTCAGGGCGTGGTGCACCGCGGTGTCGCTGAGGATCCAGATCAGCCAGGCGAACAGCAGGGTGCCGCCGAGGCTGAACAGCTTGACGCTGATTTCGTGGCCATCGCCTTCGGTGAAGCGGATCAGCGACATGCCCCAGACCCGCAGGCCGAGCTCGATGAACACCAGCCACACCAGCAGGTGGGCGAGGGTATAGAAGAAGCCTTTCAGGCGCTCGGAGTACAGGGCATGGCGCTTGTGCCCGCGCTGGGGCTTGAGGGAATGGCGGCGCACCAGGCCGTTGATCACCATGCACAGCACCAGCAGCACGGTGCAGATCAGCGACTGGCGCAGTGCGGTGCTGGTGTCGCCGGCGGAAATGAAGGTGGCGAACAGGGAAATGGCCACCAGCACTAGCGCTGGCAGGTACCAGAAGGTGCCGATGATCTCGATGGTGTCGCTCAGGGCGCGGCGGGTCAGGCGGCGGGACAGCGGCTGGTTGCGGATCAGGTGAGCGATCGGCCGGCGGAAACGCAGGATGAACACCCCGGTGGACAAGGCCGCCATCACATTGGCGAAGGTGGCCGCGGTGTGCGCCAGGTGGCTGCCCAGGCTGGCAATCAGCCGCGGGTCGCTCAAGGCCTCGCCGAAGGCGGCGAAACTGCCGATCAGCCACAACGGCCGGAACGCCTGGCGACGCAGGATGTACAACGCGCGGTGACGGTTCGGACCGTCCAGCACGGAAAAGGCGATCACGCAGATCGCCGAGAAGCAGGTGCCGACCACCAGCGCGTAAGCCAGGACCATGGCCAGGTCCTTGCCCAGGGACGACGGCAGTTTGTAGGTCATGTACACGGTCATGATCAACGCGATCAGCCAGGGCCCCAGTTTGCGCAGGGCGAAGCGAAGCAGGTCCCAGGTCTTGGGGTGTTGTGGCAGTTCTTCGGTGAGACCGAAACGCTCGCGCAGGCGGTGGCTGAGCCAGATCAGCGCCGCGGCGAGAAGGCTCCAGACCATCAGGATCAGGGCGAAGGCGAAGATGATCGGCAGCCATTCGCTGGCCGGCAGCATCAGGGCCGCCAGTTCATCCTGGGCCTGATCGAATTCGTTCGACCAGCGAGTGATCGGGCTGTCGGCGCCGGAGAACTGTTTTTCGAAGCTGGACAGGGTGCCGCCGATCAGGCCGAGCACGCCTTCTTCGGCGGGCGTCTGGGCCTTCTTCGTGGCGTCGCGGAGCTTTTTCAGGTCGGTCAGCAACTGGGTGCGTTGCTGGTCGTTTTCCAGGGACTTGATCACTTCATCCAGCGACTGCCCCAGGGGCTGCTCGGCTTGTGGCTGGGTTTTGCCGCTGTTGAGCAGGCCCGGCAAACCCACTGCCTGGGCCGATGAGAGCGGCAATAGTGTCAGGAGACAGAGAAACAGGCAGTAGGGCAGAACGGAAAGACGAGCGAACACTGGGCGGTCAACCTCAGAAAAAGCGGATCGACCGAGTGTACGAGGCAGCCAATACCAATGCGAGCCTGGACGGCGGATTTATTCGGCGAGTTTGGCGAGGATCTTGTAGATCACGGTGCCGAGGATCAGCAGCATACCGGCCCACATACTGAAGATACCGGCATTCTTGTCGCGGAAGTTGTAGCCGATGGCCAACAGGATCATTCCCGAGAGAATGGGAATGAGCATGGCATGGAACGAAGACATCGAGATCATGGCGACAGCCTTGTCGGAGGGGATAGTCCTAAGTCTAGGTGGCTTTGGCGAGGTTCGGGTTGATGTGTATCAGAAATGCTGCGGCACCCTGTAGCCGCTGCCGCAGGCTGCGATCGCCTGTAAAAACAGGCGCAGGATCTTGAGATCGCTGAAGCCCTTCGGGCTTGTCGCAGCCTGCGGCAGCGGCTACACGGGGCTTACGGCAGATCGCGGCTGGCGTAGAACGCGCTCAAGACCTTCACCAGGTGGGCTAGGTCGTGGCTGCCGCACAGTTCGCGGATCGAGTGCATGGCGAAAGTCGGCAGGCCGATATCCACGGTGCGCACGCCCAGGTGGCTGGCGGTGATCGGGCCGATGGTCGAGCCGCAACCCATGTCGCTGCGCACCACGAAACTTTGCACCGGCACTTCCTCGGCCATGCACAGGTGGCGGAAGAAACCGGCGGTTTCGCTGTTGGTGGCGTAGCGCTGGTTGCTGTTGACCTTGATCACCGGGCCGGCGTTGAGTTTCGGGCCATGGTTGGCATCGTGCTTGTCGGCGTAGTTGGGGTGCACGCCGTGGGCGTTGTCGGCCGAGACCAGCAGCGACTTCTGGATGGTACGCACGAATTCGTCGCCTTCGGGCAGCAGGCGGCGCAGGGTCTGCTCGAGCATCGGGCCGTCGGCGCCGCAGGCCGAGCAGGAGCCGACTTCTTCGTGGTCGTTGCAGACCAGCACGCAGGTTTCCTCGGTGTCGGCGTTGAGCAAGGCTTGCAGGCCGGCGTAGCAGGACAGCAGGTTGTCCAGGCGCGCACCGGCGATGAAGTCGCCATGCAGGCCGATTACCGCCGCGCTCTGGGTGTCGTAGAAGCTCAGCTCGTAATCGAGCACCACATCGGCGTTCAGGCCGTGTTCGCGGGCCAGCTGGTCGGTCAGCACCGCGCGGAAGTCGACCCGCTCGTCGCCGGCGAACTGCGCGAGGATCGGCGGCAATTCGGTCTGGGCATTGATGGCCCAGCCCTGGTTGGCTTCGCGATTGAGGTGAATCGCCAGGTTGGGGATGATCGCGATGGGCGCCTTGAAGTCGATCAGCTGGCTTTCAACCCTGCCGTCGCGGCGGAAGGTGACGCGGCCGGCCAGCGACAGGTCGCGGTCGAACCAGGGCGCCAGCAAGGCGCCGCCGTAGACTTCCACGCCCAGTTGCCAGAAGCCCTGGCGTTGCAGCTCCGGTTGCGGCTTGACCCGCAGGCACGGGCTGTCGGTGTGCGCGCCGACCATGCGGATCCCGCCTTGCAGAGGCGAATGCCGCCCCAGCTTGACGGCCACGATGGAGGAGTCATTGCGGGTGACGTAGTAGCGACCGTTGGCTTCGGTGGTCCACGGCTCGCGCTCGTCGAGACGCTGGTAGCCCGCGGCCTCCAGGCGTTGTACGAGGCTGGCGGTTGCATGGAAAGGGGTAGGGGAGGCCTTGAGGAAGTCGATCAGGCCCTGGTTCAACTCTTCGCGCATAAGTAACTCCAGACAGCAGTGGCGCGAGTTTACCGTATCGGCTCGCGGCATTGCAGGCGCAATGCCGTTGAGGGAGACAACATTCATCGCGGCAGGGAAAACGGCTCAACCGGTGATCAGGTTGCCTTTGAGGAATACTTCGCGGCGTTGCTTGCGACCCACATATTCATGCTTGCTGGCCTGGTAAACCTCATTGAATTTCTCTGCGCAAATGCCCGGCAGTTGATCGAGGTATTCCTTCACCAGCGCATCGTACTGCGCTTCGGTGATCAGTTTGTAGACTTCGCGGCGATAGAAGAAACCCAACTGAAAACCCAGGGTTTCGCTGGCGTGGGGCGTGATGGTCGCGAAGCAGTTCTCGAAGTCGATGGCCTTGAGCGGAGCCTGGGGGCTGATCATGATGTTGCCGGCCCAGAAATCCATGTGGGTGATGTTCTTTTGCGCGAGGGAGTGCAGCAGGCCGAATGCATCGCGGATAAAAGGCTCGATCTTGTCCGGATTGTTGCGCAACCACTGTACGCCGTCGACGTAATCGTCCAGCAGGTGGGTAAGGATGAAGTATTCCTGTACCAGCCCCAGGCGATCCCGGGTATAGCCGAACCCTTCAAGGTCGGACATCTGTACGCCGCGTCGCTGGGCTTCGACGGTGTTGATCAGCTCTTCCAGCGGCCAGTCGAAGCGACCGTTGCGCTGGGGCTTGCCCAGGGTGACGCGAACTTTCGCCTTGAGCGTATCCAGGGGCTGCACCTTGGCGAACAGCGGTGTCTGGCCGGTCGCCAAGGGGGCGCTGGCGCGGGTCTGTTTGTGTGCGTGGCGTTGGCGGATGAGTTGTTCGAGGGCTGCGCAGGCGTCTGCCGAAGGTTTTTCGCGAAGGTGCAGGGTGGTATTCAGGAAGCAGAAGGTGAAAGGGTAATCGCGTTGAAATGGCTGACTGCTGAGCACGAGGGCTTCCTGCCTTAATGTCGAATAGCCACTATTTTAATATTTTTTTCACAAATTCATAACAAATTATTCAGATTAATCTTCAATTTTGATCGGATTTTTCCTGTATGCCCCTCAATCGAGGGGCGTCCCGCTGGGGTAGCCGCTCTCGATCAGAACGGTGCCGGGCACTCGAAGCGCAGGCGTTCGCCGCTCTGCGGATGGGTGAAGCTGAGCATGCTGGCGTGCAGGCACAGGCGTGGCCAGGCGGCCAGCGCTTGCGGATGCGCGTACAGGCCGTCGCCCAGCAGTGGGTGGCCGATGGACAGCATATGCACCCGCAACTGGTGCGAGCGCCCGGTGATCGGGGTCAGCTCGACGCGGCACCAGTCGCCGCAGCGTTCCAGCACTCGCCAGAAGGTCAGGGCGTTCTTGCCGAATTCGTGGTCCACCACGTGCCGCGGTTTGGTCGGCGGGTCGTAGCGCAGTGGCAGGTCGATGCTGCCGCTGTCCAGTTCTGGCTGGCCCCAGCACAGGGCGGTGTAGGCTTTTTCGGTCTCGCGGTCGTGAAATTGCCGGGACAGTTCGCGATGGGTATCGGGGTCGCGGGCCAGTAGGATGATGCCGGATGTTTCCCAGTCCAGGCGATGGACGATGCGGGCTTCCGGGTAGCCGTTTTCCTGCAGGCGGGTGATCAGGCAATCCTTGTTGTCATCGGCCCGGCCGGGCACGGAGAGCAGCAGGGTGGGCTTGTCCACCACCAGGACGGCGGCGTCCTGGTGAATGATGCGGATATTCGACAGCGGCATTAAAACAGCCTCGTAACAAACGCCAACGGCGGCTCGATCGACCCGGCTTCTACAGGAGCGCGTGTGCTCCTGTAGAAAAACCGAGGGACCGAGCCGCCGTGGCTCCAGCCGAATCGATCAGCGATCAGGCAGGGTGATATTGAGTTCCAGGATCGAGCAGCTGCCCTGGTTTTCCAGGGCGACATGCACGTCATCGGACCCGATATTGACGTACTTGCGGATGACTTCCACCAGTTCCTTCTGCAAGGCAGGCAAGTAATCAGGGGTAGTGCGCTGGCCGCGTTCATGCGCCACGATGATCTGTAGACGCTCTTTCGCTACCGACGCGGTGCTTACTTTTTTGCTGGCACGAAAGAAGTCAAAAAGATTCATTACCTACCTCCAAACAGGCGCTCGAAGAATCCCTTCTTCTCAACATCAAGGAACCGGTGTTCCACGGTTTTACCCAGCAGACGGTCGACAGCATCGCTGTACGCCTGGCCGGCGTCGCTCTGGTCATCGAGAATCACCGGAACGCCTTGGTTGGAAGCCTTGAGTACTGCCTGGGATTCTGGAATCACGCCCAGCAGCGTTACTGCGAGAATCTCTTTGACGTCTTCGACGCCAAGCATTTCGCCGTTGCTGACACGCGAAGGGTTGTAGCGGGTCAGCAGCAGGTGTTCCTTGATCGGGTCTTCGCCGTTTTCCGCGCGCTTGGACTTGCTGGCCAGCAGGCCCAGCATGCGGTCGGAGTCACGTACCGAGGAAACTTCCGGGTTGGTCACGACAATCGCTTCGTCGGCGAAGTACATGGCCAGGTGAGCACCTTTCTCGATACCGGCTGGGGAGTCGCAGACCACGAATTCGAAGGTCTCCTTGAGCTCCATCAGCACTTTTTCCACGCCTTCCTGGGTCAGCGCGTCTTTGTCGCGGGTCTGACTGGCGGCCAGTACGTAGAGGTTTTCCAGGCGCTTGTCTTTGATCAGGGCTTGCTGCAGGTTGGCTTCGCCGTTGACCACGTTGACGAAGTCATACACCACGCGACGTTCGCAACCCATGATCAGGTCGAGGTTACGCAAGCCGACGTCGAAGTCGACGATGACTGTTTTGTGGCCGCGCAGAGCGAGGCCGGTACCGATAGCGGCGCTGGTGGTGGTCTTACCCACACCACCCTTGCCGGATGTAACCACGAGAATCTTGGCCAAGGTGTTTCACCCCTAAGGAAAAAGGACTTTTAGCCCCTGAAAAACATCTCTTGAAAACTACTGCAGTCGGACAGCCTTGGCTGGAGGTCGGTAAACACCTGCTCCTACTTCGTTTGAGCCGTATTCGCTACGTTTTAGAGATGCTTGGAAAATGCGGCAGTATCCGTTAAAGACGTGTGATGTTCAACACGTCACCCGACAGGCTGACCTGGACCCCGGCACCCCACAACGGATCGCGCCGCAGGTCCTCGGAAACCTTGTACTGGCCGGCGATGGACACCAGTTCAGCGCTCAATTGCTGACAGAAAATCCGTGCCTTGGTATCTCCCTTGACCCCGGCCAGCGCTCGACCGCGCATCGGGCCGTATACATGGATGTTGCCATCGGCCAGAAGTTCCGCACCCGGGCTGACCGAGGAGGTCACGACCAGATCGCCACCCTGGGCATAGATCTGCTGCCCGCCGCGTACTGGCGAAGTGATGATGCGGGTGGGCTTGATGGTCGGCTCAGGCGGTTTTTCAGGCTTTTTCCGGGCTTCGTTTTCCTGTGGTTCCAGCGGTCGTTCCCGGGCGCCGGAAGGCGGCAGCACGGGCAGGTCGACGGCGATCGCCGCGGCGATGTCTTCGATGCGGCTGGCGCGGATCGCCAGGGTGCGCAGGCCATGGTGACGGCAGACGCGCATTAGGCCGGGCAGGTCGACGGCGCCTTCGCTGGCCGGCAGCTTGTCCAGCGCCAGCACCAACGGGGCGTTACTGAAGAAATTCGGGGCTTGCGCGACCTTCGCCGCCAGTTGGCGATCGAGGCCCTCGAGGTCGTTGCGGGCCAGTTCCAGCACGGTGATGGCCAGCATGCTGCCCTTCAACTGGAACACAGGATCCAGGTCTTGCGATTCGGTTTGGCTCATGGTCGGCATAAAGCGGCTTGTCACTAAAAGTGCCGAGACTTATAACGAGAACGCCCGCGGGCCGCAAGCCGGGTCGAACCGATGTAGAATGCGCGACCTTGTTGTCTGTCCGGAATCTGTAATGGATCGCCCGCGTTTTCGAGCTGCATTTCTTTATCCCCGTTTTTGGCCGCTGTGGCTGGGCCTGGGCCTGCTATGGCTGGTGGTCCAGCTGCCTTATCCGTTGCTGCTGTGGATCGGTCGTGCCCTGGGCGCGCTGATGTACCGGGTGGCCGGTGAGCGCCGGCGGATCGCCAAGCGCAACCTGGAACTGTGTTTCCCCGAAAAGTCCGCCGCCGAGCGCAAGCGTCTGCTCAAGGAAAACTTCGCCTCCACCGGCATCGCCTTTTTCGAAATGGCCATGAGCTGGTGGTGGTCCAAGCCCCGCCTGGCGCGCCTGGCCCATGTCGAAGGCCTGGAGCATCTCAAGCAGGCGCAGCTGGAAGGCAAGGGCGTGATCCTCATGGCCCTGCACTTCACCACCCTGGAGATCGGCGCGGCGTTGCTGGGCCAGCAGCACACCATCGACGGCATGTACCGCGAGCACAAGAACCCGCTGTTCGATTTCATCCAGCGTCGTGGCCGTGAACGGCATAACCTGGATTCCCTGGCGGTGGAGCGTGAAGACGTGCGCGGCATGCTCAAGCTGCTGCGCGCCGGGCGGGCCATCTGGTACGCACCGGACCAGGATTACGGCGCCAAGCAGAGCGTATTCGTGCCGCTGTTCGGCATCCAGGCGGCGACGGTCACCGCCACCAGCAAGTTCGCCCGGTTGGGCAAGGCCCTGGTGGTGCCTTTCACTCAGCAGCGGCTGGCCGATGGCAGTGGTTATCGGCTGGTGATTCACCCGCCGTTGCAGGATTTCCCGGGTGAGACCGAAGAGGCCGATTGCCTGCGCATCAACCAGTGGATCGAAGGCGTGCTGCGCGAGTGTCCGGAGCAGTACCTGTGGGCGCACCGGCGCTTCAAGAGCCGCCCGCCAGGCGAGCCGAAGCTGTATAAGAAGCGCGGTTGAAATTATCACGCTAGATTGAAAGCCCTTTATCAGCGCCATGGAGTGTAGCGATGAGCCCAGCGGAACCGGTCACAGGATTGATTCTTTCCGGCGGCGGGGCTCGTGCGGCATATCAGGTGGGAGTACTGGCGGCGATTGCCGAATTGCTGCCGGCGGGGGCGAGCAATCCCTTCCCGGTGATAGTCGGGACCTCGGCCGGGGCGATCAATGCGGTCAGCCTGGCCAGCGGCGCGCTGGATTTCACCGCGGCCATCGAGCGTCTCACGGCGTTCTGGCAGGGCTTTCGCAGCCATCAGGTGATTCGCAGCGACTGGCCCGGGGTGATCCGCCAGGCCACCCGGTTCGTCGGCCACAGCTTGCTTGGCCTGGGCGCGCAAGTGCCGGTGGCGTTGCTCAACAGCTCGCCGCTGCGGCAGTTGTTGAACGATAAATTGCAGCTGTCCGGTATTCGTCATGCCATTGCGCAAAAGCATCTGCAGGCGGTGGCGGTCACGGCCTTCGGTTATGAATCGGGCCAGGCGGTGACCTTCTACCAGGGCGGCGGCACCATCGAGGCCTGGTTGCGCCATCGGCGTATTGGCCTGCCCACCGAACTCACGGTCGAACACTTGCTGGCCAGCTCGGCGATTCCACTGTTGTTCGCGCCGGTGAAAATCGACCAGGAGTTTTTCGGTGACGGCGCGGTGCGGCAATCGGCGCCCATCAGTCCGGCCTTGCACCTGGGGGCCAGCCGGGTGCTGGTGGTCGGGGTCAGCGGCAACCCCCGTGGCATCGATCCACAGGCGCCCCAGCAACGCAGCTACACCGGGCAGCAGCCGACGCTGGCGCAGATCGGTGGCCACATGCTCAACAGTACCTTCATTGACAGCCTGGAGAGCGACATCGAGCTCTTGCAGCGACTCAACCAGTTCAGTCATCTGCTGCCGTCGGGCACGCCCGTCCGTACCCTTGGCGTGGCGCCGGTGGAGGTGCTGGTGATTGCGCCCAGCCAGCCGATCGACGAGATCGCCGCGCGTCACCGGCATGAGCTGCCGGCGGCATTGCGCCTGTTCCTGCGCGGGCCGGGGGCGACCAAGACCAGCGGTGCCGGGGTCTTGAGTTACCTGCTGTTCGAGGCGGGGTATTGCAGTGAACTGATCGAGTTGGGGCGCAGCGATGCCTTGGCCAAGCGCGACGAGCTGCGGCGGTTCCTGGGGTTGGCGGCAGAGGTCGCGACGGCCTGAAAGAACATCGCGAGCAAGCTCGCTCCTACAGGGAGTTCATTATCTCTGTAGGAGCGAGCTTGCTCGCGATAGCGTTTCTAAGGGCAATGCTCAGGCCGTCAGTTTGTCGTCGCGAAAATCCCGCAATGCCTGCTCGATCTCTTCCCGGGTGTTCATCACGAACGGTCCGTACTGCACGATCGGCTCGCCCAGCGGCTTGCCGGCGATCAGCAGCACGCGGGCGCCGTTGGCACTGCTCAACTGAATCTCGCCCTGGTCGGACAGGCGCACCAGCTTGCTGCTGGCGACCGGTTGCGGATGCCCGGGCAGGTCGACCTGGCCTTCATAGACGTACAGCAGGGCCCGATGCCCTTCAGGCAGGCGCGGGCTGATGCTGGCGCCCGCAGGCAGGCGCAGGTCGAAGTAGTGGGGCTCGGTGTCCGGCCGTTCGACGGCGCCGATCTGCTGCGCCTGGCCGTCATCGAAGCGGCCGGCGATCACCACCACTTCCACGCCATTGTCGGTGGTCAGGCGGGGGATGTCCTGGGGTTGAATGTCCCGGTAGCCGGCCTTGTCGAGCTTGTGCTTGCCTGGCAGGTTCAGCCATAGCTGGAAGCCGCGCATCACGCCTTCTTCCTGTTCCGGCATCTCGCTGTGGATGATGCCCTTGGCGGCGGTCATCCATTGCACGCCACCGCCTTCCAGCAGGCCGACGTTGCCCAGGTGATCCTCGTGGCGCATGCGGCCTTCGAGCATGTAGGTGACGGTTTCGAAGCCGCGATGGGGATGGGGCGGGAAACCTGCGATGTAGTCGTCGGGGTTTTCCGAGCCGAATTCATCGAGCATCAGGAACGGGTCGAAGCGCTCGACACCCTGGCCACCGAAGACCCGGGTCAATCTGACGCCGGCGCCGTCCGAAGCGGGCTGGCCGGTATGGACGCTGAGTACTGTGCGAAATTGAGTCATTGATGCAACTCCTGATCAGGTTGGAATGAGCGACATGCTATGCCAGCTCAACTGATCGATGGTTGCGAATATCGGCGCGTTACTATCGATTTATTCGATGTAATCCGTTCCCGCGACCCGCGCGGGAACGGCGCTCACTGCATCAGAAGTGGTACTTGAGCAGCAGGCTGGCGGTGTTCTGGTCGGTGTCGAAGTAGGGGGTGTCCTTGACCCCGTACTTGTTCTTCCAGTAGTCGTATTCGATACCGACATACAACTGTTTGTCGCCCAGTTTCAGCGCCTTGCCCAGGTCGTACTTGATCTGTGGGTTGATGTGCAGGTTGGCGTGGTACTCGCCTTTGGCGTTCTTGTCGTTGTCCACCACCCAGTCGATGAAACCGTCGATGAGGATGTCAGAACTGCCCACGGGAATGGTGTAGGACCAGACCGGAGTGATCTGCCAGACATTGTCGCCGGCACGGCTGCCTTCGGTCTGGCGGTTGTAGAAGTTCAACTGGAAGTAATCGAACCCGGGGATCGCCAGGTCGAAGCCCGGACCGATCAGGTAGGACTCGTTATCGCCTTCGCCGAACTCGTAAGTCATGGCCAGCAATACATCCTTGATCGGACCGAACTCCAACTTCTGATCAAAGATCTTGCCGAACGAAAGACGCGGGCTGAACTCGCCGTAATAAGTGTTCGGGCCGACGTTGCCGTCCTTTTTGCCGTTGTAGAAGATCTTGTCGATAAACAGGAAGTTGTCGCCGTACTTCCAGGCATCGGCATGTTCGAAAGTCACGGTTTGCTGGATCTGCGGGTTGATCGTGAAGTCTTTGCCGTAGAGGTAGGTCAGGCTGTTGTTCTGCCATTGCAGCAGTTCGCCGGCGGTGGCCTGGGCCCCTGCCAGCAAGGATCCGGCAAGCATCAGGCCTTTACAGATGCGGTTCATTCGGTTGCTCCCAAAAAGTAAGTGGTTCCACGTTTTTCTTTAAAAGCCGGTGCTCTGGTGTGGCACCTTTTAGTGGCTGAAAAATCATCCGATCGGTCAGCTTTGATGCTGATAGCAAGAGCTGAGCCAAGGCGAAAAAAAAGCGCAAAAACTCCCGCGCGCCTGTACGAATACAGTCGATCGAGAGTGAATTCGGTTCTAAATCGGTACGCCTTGGTACTTTCCGGAGGCCGGGATAAGTTGGCTTTCCGGTCAGGTTTTAAATCCGGGCTTTTTTTTTCACCGGATTCAGGCGGCCGCGGAGAATACTGACTCCCACGGCCTTGCTCAAGTGCTCTGCAATAGCGCACTTGAAACAACTTTGGGGCACGTTTGCCGGTCATTCTAGAAATGCACCTTCACCAGCAGGCTGGCGGTGTTCTGATTGGTGTCCAGGTTGGCGCTGTTCTGAATGCCGTATTTGTCTTTCCAATAGCTGTATTCGAGGCCGACATACAGCTGCTTTTCGCCCAGGCGCAGGGCCTTGCCCAGGTCGTATTTGATCTGCGGGTTGATATGCAGGTTGGCGTGGTAGGTACCGCGGTCGTTCCGGTCGTTGTCCACCACCCAGTCCAGGTAGCCGTCGATCAACAGGTTCGAACGGCCCAGCGGGACGCTGTAGGACCAGGAGGGGGTGATCTGCCAGACACCGTCGCCGGGGCGCGGGCCTTCGGTCTGGCGGCGATAGAAGTTCAGGGTGAAATAGTTGAAGCCCGCAACGGCGAGGTCGAAACCGGGGCCGATCAGATAGGCCTCGCTGTCGCCTTCGCCATATTCGTAGGTCATGGCCAGCAATACATCCTTGACCGGGCCGAAGGCGAATGAGCGGTCGAGGATCTTGCCGAACGACAGCCTGGGGCTGAACTCGCCGTAAAAAGCGTGGGGACCTTTGTTACGGTCTTCCTCGCCGTTGTAGAAAATCTTGTCGACGAACAGGAAGGTGTCGCCGTATTTCCAACGGTCGGCGTGTTCGAAGGTCACCGTCTGCTGGATCGACGGGTTGATCGCGAAGTTCTTGCCATACAGGTACGTCAGGCTGTTGGTCTGCCACAGCAGTAGGTCGCCGGCCATGACCTGGGTCGTGGCCAGCAGTGCGCCGCCGAGCAGCAGGCGTGCGTGTGCATGTCTCATCGTGTTGCTCCCTGTTTGTTTTTATTGTCAAGGCGCAGGCAGCCGCCGACTGCGACCGGGCGCGGTGCCGGGTCTGCCTGTCGTGCGTGTATTTCGGGTATCGACGGTCAAGCAGGGGCGGCTGTCGGGCCGCCCCGTCCAGGCTTCAATGCTGGTGGGCGTGTCGGGCGTTGCTGGCGGCCCGTTCGGTGCCGCCCAGGATGTTGAACAGCAGGTTCAGGGCCAGCGCACTGAGGGTGGCCATGGCGATTCCGCTGTGGGTGATCGGGCTCATCCACAGGGGCAGGTGGGCGAAGAACTCCGGACGGACCACCGGAATCAGGCCCATGCCGATGCTCACCGCCACCAGCAGTTGATTGCGCCGGTCGGCGATATCGGTTTCCTGGAGGATCTTGATCCCGGTCGCCGCCACCATGCCGAACATGGCGATAGCCGCGCCGCCCAGTACCGCCGGGGGAATCGAGGCCACCAGGAAAGCCGCCTTGGGCAGCAGGCTCAGAACGATCAGCAGGCCGCCGGCGACTATGGTCACCGAGCGGCAGCGCACGCCGGTCATCTGCACCAGGCCGATGTTCTGGGCGAACGAAGAGTGGGTGAAGGTGTTGAGGAAACCGGCGAAAAACGAGGCGCCGGCATCACACAGCAGGCCACGGCGGAGCATGCGCGGGGTGACTTCCTGACCGGTGATTTTCCCCAGGGCGAGGAACATCCCGGTGGACTCGACGAAGATGATCACCACCACCAGGCACATCGAAAGGATCGGCGCCAGATGGAACTGCGGCATGCCGAAATGCAGCGGAGTGACCACCTGCACCCAGGGCGCCTGGGCCATGCCGCTGAGGTCGACCATGCCGATCAGGCCGCAGAGCACGTAGCCCAGGCCCATGCCGATCAGCACGGAAATGTTCACCCAGAAACCGCGCATGAACCGATGCACCAGCAGGATTGTGCCCAGCACCAGCGCGGCGATGGCCAGGTAGATGGGGGAACCGAATTCGGCATTGTGGCTGCCGCCGCCCGCCCAGTTCACCGCGACCGGGAACAGCGACAGGCCGATGGAGGTGATGACGGTGCCGGTGACCAGGGGCGGAAAGAAGCGCACCACCTTGGACATGAAGGGCGCGATGAGCATGCCGAAGAAACCGGCGGCGATGGTCGCGCCAAAGATCCCCTGCAGGCCGATGCCCGGCATGCCGGCCATGGCGACCATGCTGCCCACCGCGGCGAAGCTGGCGCCCATCATCACCGGCATGCGGATGCCCATGGGGCCGATGCCGAGGGATTGCACGAGGGTGGCGATGCCGGCGACCAGCAGGTCGGCATTGATCAGGAAGGCGATTTCTTCACGACTCAGACCCGCGGCCTGTCCGATGATCAGCGGCACCGCGATGGCGCCTCCGTACATCAGCAGGACATGCTGCAACCCGACCAGGATCAGTTGCAAAAGGGGCAGTCGCGCAATGGCGGGTGCGTCGGGGATGCGCGGTTCGGTTAACGCGGACATGCAACACCTCGGATCTTCTTATTCTTGTGATTAGAAAGCTGTGTGGTTGCGAACAGCTTTTTTGCAGCAGGCCAACCGCGTGGCGGTTGATCGCGAGCAAGCTTCGCTCCTACAGAAGCAACACACATGCTGTAGGCGCGAGGCTTGCCCGCGATAGCGGTCGTCGGGCATCGCGGTACTAGTTGGTGCGCGCCCCCTGGTTGATCCAGGCGCCGATCAGGTCACGTTCCTGCTGGGTCATCTGAGTAATGTTGCCCAGTGGCATGATCTGGCTGGCGACTGCCTGGGCCTGGATGCGTGGGGCCTGGAGCTTGATCTGCTCCGGGGTGTCGAACATCACGCCGGCCGGCGCAGCACTGAACAGCGGGCTGGTGGGCTTGGCCGAGTGGCAGACGGTGCAACGTTCCTGGATCACGTTGTGCACCTTGTCGAAGGTCGGGCCCTGGGTTGCCGTGGGCGCTTGTGCCGGGGCCACTTCGGGAGTCGCCGGAGCTGCCGGAGCCGCGGCGGTTTCAGGCTTGGCGCCGCCGCCGATGGCGGTTTCCGGCAGTGGCTGGTACTCGATCTTCGCCGGCGCCTTGGCCACTTCCGGGCTGTTGGCCATTTGCGCGGGGCCGGTGACATAGGCCAGGCAGATCATGCCCAGGGCGGCGACCGGCAGGGTCCAGGCGAACTTGTGGCTGTCGTGGCGGGTGTTGAAGTAGTGACGTACCAGCACCGCCAGCACCGCGATCCCGGCCAGGATCAACCAGTTGTACTGGCTGCCGTAGGTGCTCGGGAAGTGGTTGCTGATCATGATGAACAGCACGGGCAGGGTGAAGTAGTTGTTGTGGCGCGAACGCAGCAGGCCCTTGGCCGGCAGGGTCGGGTCCGGCGTGCGGTTTTCCGCGATGGCGGCTACCAGCGCGCGCTGGGCCGGCATGATGATGCGGAACACGTTGCCGACCATGATGGTGCCGATGATGGCGCCGACGTGCAGGTAGGCGCCGCGACCGCTGAACACCTTGCTGAAGCCATAGGCCGCGGCGATCAACAGCACGAACAGGATGAGGCCGAGCAGGGCGGGTTTCTTGCCCAGGGGCGAGTCGCAGAGGAAGTCGTAGACGAACCAGCCGGCGATCAGCGAACCGATGCCGATGGCCACGCCTTCAGGGCCCGTCAGGCCGCTGCCGGGCGCTACCAGGTAGAGCATCGGGTTGTAGTAGAACACCAGGCACAGCAGGGCGATCCCCGACATCCAGGTGAAGTAGGCTTCCCACTTGAACCAGTGCAGGTTCTCCGGCATGGACGGTGGGGCCAGTTTGTATTTTTCCAGGTGATAGATGCCGCCACCGTGGATTGCCCAGAGGTCTCCCGACAGGCCGTCCTTGGGGTTGACGCGATTGAGGTTGTTTTCCAGCCAGACGAAGTAGAACGACGCGCCGATCCAGGCCACGCCAGTGATCATGTGAACCCAACGCACGCTCAGGTTGAGCCATTCCAACAGATGTGCTTCCACAGTCTTTACCTCTCGCCTGTCACCCTTGTTGTCGAGTGATCAGACCTTCTCTTATTGGTGGGGGGCGAGGATCAAACACTCATCCTCTTCAAAGAAATGCTCATCGCAGTTGTTGCCTGTGCCACTGCGATCAACCACCAGGAAGTCATCCCGCTTTTCGATCGTCAGCACCGGGTGGTGCCAGACGCCGCGATGGTAATTAATGCCCTGCCTGCCATTGCTGACGAAGGCGCGGACCAAGCCCGATACAGGTGCATCGCCAAGTGGCGCGACCACGATCAGAAAGGGATTGCCGAGCAGCGGAATGAAAGCCTGGCTGCCCAGCGGATGGCGCTCCAGCATGCGGACGGTCAAGGGCATGTCCAGCGCGTCGGCGCGGAAGATGCTGATAATCGCCTTGTCGTCCGGCGTGGCGGTTTCCACGGTAGCCAGACGATGGAAGCGCATGGTCGAACCGTTGTTGATCATGAAGTGATCGCTGCCGTCGGTTTCGATCACGTCACCGAAGGGGGCGAAGGCTTCTTTGCTCAGCGGTTCGATCATCAATGTGCGCATGCTGTTCTTCTTAATCTGTGAGTTCGTTGTTGTCGTCTTGTGCTGTCCTGTAGGAGCGAGCTTGCTCGCGATGCGGTTGTCCGGTGTTCATCTATCGCCCGGTCTGACGTCATCGCGAGCAAGCTCGCTCCTATACCTACAGGTTTGGTATTACTTCGCGACCTTGCCGAGGATCCGCAGGCGGCTGACGCCACCGTCCGGGAACACGTTCAGGCGGATATGGGTGATCGGGCCCAGGGCCTTGATCTGCTCGGCGAAGGTGTGTTCGGCGTGCATTTCCAGCTTCTGGCTCGGCAGCAGTTCACGCCAGAACAGCGACTGGGTTTCGATCTGGCTGTCGGTACCGCCCTTGACGAAGGCGCCCTGGATCGAGCAACTGTCCGGGTAGTTGCCCTTGAAGTGCAGGGTGTCGACGATGATTTTCTCGATCTCGCCCGGATGGCCCAGGGCGACGATCACCCAGTCATTGCCTGGGGTGCGGCGGCGTGCGGTTTCCCAGCCATCGCCCATGTTGATGCCGCGGCCCGGGTTGAGGATGTTGCTCATGCGGCCGAAATGTTCGTCGGAGCAGGCCAGGGCGCGGCCGCCGTTGAGGGCGGCTGCCAGGTCGATCTGCTCGTTGTCGCCGACCGCCGACCAGTCGCGGTACGGAATGCCATACACGCGCAGACGGGCCACGCCGCCATCCGGATAGATGTTGAAGCGCAGGTGGCTGAACGCCTGGTCGTTGCTGATCTCGTGGTAGTGGTGGCTGTTGCCTTGCAGCTCGACGGCCGACAGCACTTCCACCCACTGGGTGTTTTCATTCGGTTCGCCTTCGGCCAGGAAGCAGGCTTCCAGGGAGGCCGACGGCGGGAAGTTGCCGGTGAAGAATGAGGTGTCGATATCCACGCCTTTGATCTGGCCAGGCACGCCCAGGCGGATCACCGCGCTGTCGTAGCCTTCGAAGCGCTTGCGGCGGGACTCCCAGCCGTCCATCCACTTGCCGTTGTCATCGAAAACGCCCTCCTTCCATACGGCCGGGGTCGGCTGGAACAGACGGTTGGCGTCAGCGAACCAGTCATCGGTCACCGAGATGATCTTGGTGCCCAGGCGGGCGTCGGCCAGGTTGACGAACTTCTCGAAAGGTACGGCGTAAGCTTTCATTCTTCTTGTCTGCCTTTTTATAGAGTGGCTTGGGATGCTTGCTGGCCCTGTGTGCTTTGCACTTTGCAGAGGGGCTGCTCGCTAAAGAGTCAGTAATCGGAACAGGGCGATCTTGTTGATCTCCGCCAGTGCGCACCTGAATTCGGTGTCCACCGAGTTGTGGATGCGGGCTTCGAACGCCGCGAGGATCTGATGCCGGTTGCTGCCTTTTACCGCCATGATGAAGGGAAACTTGAACTTGGCCTTGTAGGCGTCGTTCAGCTCGGTGAAGCGCTGGAACTCTTCGGCCGTGCATTGGTGAATACCCGCGCCAGACTGTTCTTCAGTGCTGGCCGCGGTCAGTTGTCCCTGGACGGCGGCTTTGCCGGCCAGGTCCGGGTGAGCGTTGATCAAGGCGAGTTGGCTCTGGTGATCGGCGCTCAACAGGATATCGCTCATGCGCTGGTGCAGGACGTCGATCCGGTCGATTGAGGCATCCTGGCCCAGGTCGAAGGCCTTTTCGGCAACCCATGGCGAATGTTCGTAGATGTCGGCGAAGGCTTTGACAAAGGCGTCGCGGCTCAGGGTCGAGGGTTTCAGGGTTTGGAAGGTGCTCATTTCGCCGCCCCCGGGAACGGATGGGTTTGCTGCCAGTGGCGGGCGATGTCCACGCGGCGGGTGAACCAGACCTGATCGTGACCTTTAACGTACTCGATAAAACGCTTCAGGGCGGCCAGGCGCGCCGGACGGCCGATCAGGCGGCAGTGCAGGCCGATGGACAGCATCTTCGGCGCCTCGGCGCCTTCGGCGTACAGCACGTCGAAGGCATCCTTGAGGTACTGGTAGAAGTCGTCGCCCTTGTTGAAGCCCTGGACCTGGGTGAAACGCATGTCGTTGGTGTCCAGGGTATAGGGGATCACCAGGTGCGCCTTGCCGGTGGGGTTGTTGGCTTCCCAGTAGGGCAGGTCGTCGTCGTAGGTGTCGCAGTCGTAGAGGAAACCGCCTTCTTCCATCACCAGGCGCCGGGTGTTCGGGCCGGTGCGGCCGGTGTACCAGCCCAGCGGGCGCTCACCGGTGATTTCGGTGAGGATGCGGATCGCTTCGAGCATGTGCTCGCGTTCCTGGGCTTCGTCCATGTACTGGTAGTCGATCCAGCGGTAGCCGTGGCTGCAGATCTCGTGGCCGGCCTCGACCATGGCGCGGATCACGTCCGGATGGCGCTGGGCGGCCATGGCGACGGCGAAGATGGTCAACGGAATATCGAATTCCTTGAACAGCTTGAGGATCCGCCAGACGCCGGCACGGCTGCCATACTCGTACAGCGATTCCATGCTCATGTTGCGTTCGCCCTGCAGGGGCTGGGCGGCGACCATTTCCGAAAGGAAGGCTTCCGACTCCTTGTCGCCGTGCAGGATATTGCGCTCGCCGCCTTCTTCGTAATTGAGCACGAACGACAGGGCGATGCGGGCATTGCCCGGCCAGTGAGGGTGAGGAGGGTTGGAGCCGTAACCGATCAGGTCGCGTGGGTAGTCAGCGCTCACTGCAGTCTTCCTTCTTATCGTGATAACGGTGGCGTGGCGGGGCCTGGGGGGAAGGACAGGCTGGCGTCACAGCGATGGGCTGATTGTATACAACTTTTAATTCGGTTTGTAAGCCCGATTTTTTGCATTTTTCATCGATTGTGTTCATGCCTGGGTACTGCAAGAAACCTGCCTGGTTGGTCAGCTAATGGATGAAAAGTCTTCTGTCCTCATGGTGTAGCCGCTGATCAAGAGAATACGGGGGCTTGCTCGAGGTACCCGGAAATGGGTGATTTTTATTGTGTACAATTTTTTTTAAAAGTGTCTTAATAAATTCCTCGCCGTATCCTTTCGTGCTCCGAAACGGTGCGGTCTCCTTATCAACTGACTTCAGGAGGCGCGAGGTCTGGACGTGTGAGCGCGCACAGACACGCAGAATCAATGGGACGTTTGACTACACACGTGTTGGATGCCGCGCATGGCTGCCCAGGCAGCGCCATCAAGGTCGAGTTGTACCGGGTCGAAGGTACGCAGCTGGAATTGGTCGCCAGTGCCCTGACCAACAGCGACGGCCGTTGCGATGCGCCGCTGCTGCAAGGCGATGACTACCGCACCGGGGTTTATCAGCTGCAATTCCATGCCGGTGATTACTACCGTGCCCGCGGCGTACAACTGCCCGAACCTGCGTTTCTCGATGTGGTGGTGCTGCGCTTTGGCATCTCGGCCGAGCAGGAGCATTACCACGTACCGCTGCTGATCTCGCCCTACAGCTATTCGACCTACAGAGGAAGCTAGGACTTTCCCCCCACGAAGCCTGCGCAAATAGCTTCTTTGGTCTTTCGCCCGCTCACACTGCGGGCTTTTTTTCGCCCGTCGAAAATGGGGGCATCGCGAGCAAGCTCGCTCCTACAGGTTTGCAGCAGCTCTCTGTAGGAGCGAGCTTGCTCGCGATGCTTTCAGCGGCTCAACAGCGACGCGGCACCGGCGCCGCTGAACAGCCCGGCGCTGACCCGGTTGAACCAGCTCTGGCCCTTGCCGCTGCGCAGGTAGCGCGCCGCCCCGTGGGCGCCCAGGCCATAAGCCAGCTTGCACAGCAGGTCGAGCACGGTCCAGGTGGCGATCATGATCAGCAACTGTGGCAGGAAGGGCTGCTCGGTACTGAGAAACTGCGGCAGAAACGCGGCGAAGAACAGAATGTCTTTCGGGTTGCTGGCACCCAGCACAAAAGCGCGCCCGAACAGTGCGCGAAAGCGTGGTTTTGGTGCGGCCTCGGGCACTTCGGCGCCATGAGACGGCTGCCGCGATTGCTGCCAGCTTTGCCAGGCGAGATAGAACAGGTACAGCGCGCCGACGATTTTCAGGGCGCTGAACAGCTGTTCCGAGGCCAGCAGCAGGGCGCCCAGGCCCAGGGCCGAGGCGCTCAGCAGGCAGATCGAGGCAAACACACCGCCGAGAAACGCCGGGTAGGACCGGCGCAAACCGTAATTCAGACTGTTGCTGATCATCAGCAGGGACAGCGGGCCCGGAATCAGGATCACCACCAGTGCCGCGCCGCTGAACAGCAGCCAGGTTTCCACGCTCATTGCCTTTCTCCTTATGCGCAAAAGCCTCACCCGACGGGGTGAGGCCGTTTGAAACCGATGTACCTACAAGAAAATGAACTTGGCGATAAAGATCGCGCACAGCACCCACAGGCTGATGGAAATTTCCTTGTACTTGCCCGTCCCGGCCTTCAAGGCCACGTAGGTGATGAAGCCCAGGGCGATACCGTCGGCGACCGAGAAGGTCAGCGGCATCATGATGGCGGTCACGATCGCCGGGATGCTGTCGGTGGCCTCTTCCCAATCGATGTGGGCCATGCCGCCCATCATCAGCATCGCCACATAAATCAGCGCGCCGGCGGTGGCATAAGCGGGGATCATGCCAGCCAGCGGTGCGAAAAACATGGCTGCGATAAATAGCACACCTACGGTCACTGCGGTAAGACCAGTCCGACCACCTGCGGCGACGCCCGCGGCACTTTCCACGTAGCTGGTCACGGGCGGAACGCCGACCACCGCACCGAATACGCTGGAGGCGCTGTCCGCCTTCAGGGCACGGGAGAGGTTCTCGATCTTGCCGTCGGGGTTGACCAGGCCGGCGCGCTGGGCCACGCCCATCAGAGTGCCGGCGGTATCGAACATGTGCACGAAAAGGAACGCCAGCACCACGCTGATCATGCTGACGTTGAACACCCCGGCCACATCCATGGCCATCCAGGTCGGTGCCAGGCTCGGCGGGGCCGACATGATGCCCTCGTAGTGCACCAGGCCCAGGCCCCAGCCGGCCAGGGTCACGGTGATGATGCTGATGAGGATAGCGCCGAATACCCGGTGATAGCTGAGCACGGCAATCATCAGGAAGCAGACCGCCGCCAGCAGCGGGCCGGGTTCGCGCAGGGAGCCGAGCTTGATCAGGGTGGCCGGGCTATCGACCACGATGCCCGCGGTCTTCAAGCCGATCAGCCCCAGGAACAAACCCACGCCGGCGCCCATGGCGAAGCGCAGGCTGGCCGGAATGCTGTTGAGCAGCCATTCGCGGATCCGCGAGAAGGTCAGGAACATGAACAGCACGCCGGAGACGAACACCGCACCGAGGGCGGTTTCCCAGTTGTAACCCATGGTTCCGACCACGGTGTAGGTGAAAAAGGCGTTCAGCCCCATGCCGGGCGCCAGGCCTACCGGCCAGTTGGCATACAGCCCCATCAACAGGCAACCCAGGGCCGCGGCGATGCAGGTGGCGACGAAGGCCGCGCCGTGGTCGATGCCGGCGTCGGCCATGATGTTGGGGTTGACGAAGATGATGTAGGCCATGGTGATGAAGGTCGTCAGACCGGCGATCAACTCGGTCTTCACCGTGGTGCCATGCAACCTGAGTTTGAAGATGCGCTCCAGCCAGCCACTGTTCAGCGGCGGCGAGAGTTCCAGCGTAGGGGCTTCGGATTTGCGGCTTTCCACAGCGAGTACTCCTCAAGAGTTTTATTATTTTTTCCAGAGCCGGGCACGTGAGGGTGGGCAGCGGCTCTTTGAGGCATGTAAGGCTTGCGGGCTTTTATTGACCTTTAGGTCAGGAACTCGCACGTGGCGAATTATGCTTTTGTATACAAAGAAAGCAAATAATGTTTTTTAGGTTGTGTGCGAAAAGTTCGCCAGAAAGGCTATATGGCCTGTAGCTGCTGGCGCATCCTGCGATCGAGCGCGCAGCGGTCGTAATGGGGCTGACGCGGTCCTGCAGAAGCATCGGGTATGCAGGTTGACGACCGCTGCGTGCTCGCGGGCTGGGGTGTCAGCGGTTGTCGCCCAGAGCCTTGTTTACCGCCAGCCAGCCATCCACTGCCGCCTCGCCGGCCTCGGCGAATACCCGTTGCAGCAGCTTGACCTGCTCGCGCCGCAGCGATTGCTCAAAGCGTGCGCCGTCTTCCGTCAGCTCCAGCAGGCGTTTGCGCTTGTCACTCTGCGAGGCAACGCTGTTGACCAGGTGCATCTCCATCAATTGGCGCAGCGGGATATTCAGCGCCTGCTTGCTCACGCCCAGCGCCGTGAGCAGTTCTTTCACGCTCAGCCCCGGATAGCGGGCGATGAAAAACACGATGCGCTGGTGCACGCGACTCAGGCCGCGACGCTCGAGCATTTCGTCGGCCTTGGCGGTGAACGCCTGGTAACCAAAGAAGAAGGCTTCCATGGCGGCTTGTTGGGTGGTCTGGTTTTTAAGGTCAAGCATATTGACGTATCTGCGAAAGTCGGCGTAATTTCGGTCAAGCAGTTTGACGTATTTTCCTCCGCCTTTGCTACGGGTGACCTCATGGCCTTCTCCGAACGTGTTTCGCGTCTTAAAAGCTCACTGATCCGTGAAATCCTTGCCGCCGCGCAGCGTCCGGAAGTGATGTCGTTCGCCGGAGGCCTGCCCGCCGAAGCGATGCTGCCGAAGACCGATTGGCAGGCGATGCCGGTGTCCATGGGGCAATACGGCATGAGTGAAGGCGAGCCACAGCTGCGCGAGGCGCTGGCGGCACAGGCCCGGGCGCTGGGCGTGCCGTGCGCGGCCAGCCAGGTGCTGGTGGTCAGCGGCTCCCAGCAGACCCTCGATCTGGCGGCCAAGCTGTACATCGACAAGGGCACCGAGATCATGCTGGAAGCGCCGACCTACCTGGCGGCATTGCAGATCTTCCAGCTGTTCGGTGCCGATTGCCTGACCGTGCCGCTTCAGGCCGATGGGCCGGATCTGGCGCAATTGCGCGCCCGCCTGGAGCAGCATCGTCCCGCGTTCATCTACCTGATCCCGACCTTCCAGAATCCTTCGGCGGTGCGCTACAGCGAAGCCAAACGCGATGCCGTGGCGGCGTTGCTCGATGAGTTCGGAGTGACCCTGATC
Source organism: Pseudomonas sp. NFPP07 (assembly GCF_900115645.1). Taxonomy (NCBI): domain Bacteria; kingdom Pseudomonadati; phylum Pseudomonadota; class Gammaproteobacteria; order Pseudomonadales; family Pseudomonadaceae; genus Pseudomonas; species Pseudomonas sp. NFPP07. The sequence continues at coordinate 238,805 of NZ_FOXG01000001.1, read as the reverse complement.
GAAGACGAGCCTTACCGCGAACTGACGTTCGATGGCGGCAACGCCACGCCTATTGTCGGGCGCCTGCGCAAGGCCAGCTGGATCTACACCGGCACTGTGTCGAAGACCCTGCTGCCAGGGTTGCGGGTCGGTTACCTGATCGCCAGCCCGGATCTGTTTCCCCATTTGCTGCGGTTGAAGCAATCGGCGGACCTGCACACCAACCGCGTCGGCCAATGGCAGGCGCTGCAATGGATAGGTACTGAGCAGTACCAGCAGCACCTGGGCGAATTGCGCGATTTCTACCGGGTGCGCCGCGACGGTTTTCAGGCCGCCCTGCAACGTCATTTCGGCGATCTGGCCGATTGGCAGGTGCCCCAGGGCGGGCTGTTTTTCTGGTTGACCTTGAAACAGCCGCTGGACACCCGCACTTTGCTGAAAGCGGCGCTGGAGCAGGACGTGGCATTCATGCCGGGCGAACCCTTCTTCTCCGAGCCGGACCGCAATCCAGGTCACCTGCGGTTGAATTTCAGTCATATCGATCCGGCGCGTCTGGACGAAGGTCTCAAGCGGCTGGCCACCGTGGTACGTCAAGCACAGGCTGCACAGGCAGCCTAAGGGGAGAGGGCCATGTACAAGGTTTATGGGGATTACCGGTCCGGCAACTGCTACAAGGTCAAGCTGATGCTCAATCTGCTCGGTCAGCCTTACGAGTGGCACGCAGTGGACATCTTGAACGGGGACACGCAGACCGAGGCGTTTCTGGCAAAGAACCCCAACGGCAAGATCCCGGTGCTGGAGCTGGAAGACGGCACCTGCCTGTGGGAGTCGAATGCGATTCTCAACTTTCTCGCCGACGGCAGCGAATTCCTGCCGAGCGAGCCGCGTTTACGCACGCAAGTGCTGCAATGGCAGTTTTTCGAGCAATACAGCCATGAGCCGTACATCGCCGTGGCACGTTTCATCCAGCTCTATCTGGGGCTGCCGCAAGAACGCCAGCACGAATACGAGAAGCTGCAAAAGCGTGGTTACAAGGCCCTGGATGTGATGGAACACCAGTTGGCGCGAACGCCGTATCTGGTGGGCGAGCAGTATTCGATTGCCGATATCGCGCTCTATGCCTACACCCATGTCGCCCATGAAGGTGGCTTCGACCTGGCGCGTTACCCGGGAATCCAGGCGTGGATGCAGCGGGTGGAAAGCCATCCGCGGCATGTCGGGATGCTCGACTGAGCTGGTGCGGAAAACAAAAAACCGACCCTTGGGTCGGTTTTTTATGGTCTGGCGCTTGTGGGCCAGCCGGCGATTGCGCGTTTCAGGCGGCGGAGAAACGCTTGTCCAGATAATCGATGATCACCTTGGACTCGTACATCCAGGTGGTCTGGCCGTTTTCTTCGATACGCAGGCACGGCACCTTGATCTTGCCGCCTTGCTCCAGCAGGGTCTGGCGATCCTGCTCGTTGTTTTTCGCGTCACGCAGGGCCACCGGAACGTTCAGGCGGTGCAGGGTGCGGCGGGTTTTCACGCAGAACGGGCAGGCGTGGAACTGGTACAGGGTCAGGCCCTTGGCGGCCTGTTCGACCTGGGCTTGAGCGGCGGCGGGGCGCTGCTGCTTGCGTGGGCGGGTGATGAAGTCGATGAAGATGATGAGCTGGCCCAGGCCGACTCGAAGCGCTTTGACGATCACGATATTGCCTCTTGCCCATGAAAGAAGGGGCGGCAGCTTACCTGATTTTTGCCAGGCGAAAAAAAACCGGCGATGAACGCCGGTTCTTTCGGGCAGCCGTTTACTTGATCAGGCTGAGAAACTCGCTGCGGGTTGCCGCGTTTTCGCGGAACTCGCCCAGCATCACCGAAGTGATCATCGACGAGTTCTGCTTCTCCACACCGCGCATCATCATGCACATGTGCTTGGCCTCGATCACCACCGCGACGCCCAGGGCGCCGGTCACTTGCTGGACCGCGTCGGCGATCTGGCGGCTGAGGTTTTCCTGGATCTGCAGGCGGCGCGCGTACATGTCGACGATGCGCGCGACTTTCGACAGGCCCAGCACCTTGCCACTCGGAATGTAGGCGACGTGAGCCTTGCCGATGAAAGGCAGCAGATGGTGCTCGCACAGCGAGTAGAGCTCGATGTCCTTGACCAGCACCATTTCGCTGTTATCGGAGCTGAACAAGGCACCGTTGGTGACTTCTTCCAGCGTTTGTTCATAACCGCGGCAGAGGTACTGCATGGCTTTGGCGGCACGTTTTGGCGTGTCGAGCAGGCCCTCGCGGGAGACGTCTTCGCCCAATTGGCCGAGGATCGCCGTGTAATTCTGTTCCAGGGACATGAAACTACCTGTGGGATTTTACGCAAAGGGCAAGGGTACGGTGGCGGACCGGGCGCTGCAAGCGCGACGAAGCGGCTTTACTCGTCGCGGCCTTCCATCATGGTGCGTTTGAGCATCACGTAGACCGCCCCGGCACCGCCATGTTTGGCCTGGCACGAGGTGAAGCCGAGCACCTGGGGATGCTGGCGCAGCCAGGTGTTGACGTGGCTCTTGATCATCGGCCGCTTGCCGTCCAGGCGCACGGCCTTGCCGTGGGTGACGCGCACGCAGCGGATTTCGAACTTGGTGGCTTCGGCGAGGAATGCCCAGAGGGTTTCCCGGGCCTTTTCCACGTTCATGCCGTGCAGGTCGAGGCTGCCCTCGAAAGGGATCTGGCCGACCTTGAGCTTGCGCATCTGGCTTTCCTGAACCCCGTCGCGAGCCCACATCAGATCGTCTTCCGGGCCGACGTCGATCACGAACTGATCGGACAGCCCGTCGACGGTCGTGGTTTCGGTGCGCACGCTGGCAGCCTGGCGCAGCTTGGCGATCTGCGCCCGGTCAGCCTTGGGTTTGCCGGTTTCGGCGCGATCGTGCTTGATCGGCTTGACGCCTTGGATCGCGCTTTTGAACAGGGAAAAATCGTCGTCTTGCATGTCAGCCTCCGCGAAGACCGAGCAGTTTACCCAACTCGACGGGAGAGGGGCGGGACAAAACGTGTTGCCGTCGATTCAGTCATGTTTTTTCATCAGGTGGGGAGCCATGTTCAGGGTCTGCGGCTGGCGCATGCGCCGCCGGCAGCGACGCCACAGCCAGACGCCGACATACAGCAGTAACAGACCGACCGCTAGAATCACCGCGGAACCCGCCGGACTTGCATTCAATTCGCCCAGCGCCGGAGGGCGCCCCAACAGGCTGGCGGCCCCGGCCATCGCCAGCAGCACACCGAAGGTCGCCAGCAACGCGGAGAATCCCGCGCCCAGGCGCAAACGCCAGTTCCGCGGGCCTTTGGGCCGCAGACGACGTGCGTCAAAACCATCGGATATCTTCATTCCGACCTTCCTCAATGGGTATCGGCCCTTCGACCGAAAGATGACCGGGTGGTTCCTGAGGCTAAGGCAATTACGGCAAATGAGAGGCTTTTACGGATGAGCGGCCTTGCCCCTGAAGGCGCGCCGCTCATTGCAGGTCGATCAGATCAGATCTTTGGTCAGGGCGAGGGTGGCGAAGTTGTCCGCCATGATGGCCATTTCGGTCTGCTGTACGTGCTCGGCGCTGAGGATGCCGCCCTTGTAGGGCAGGTCGCGAGTGGCGCAGGCGTCTTCCACCAGGGTGCAACGAAAGCCCAGGTTCTTCGCCGCGCGCACGGTGGTGCTGACACTGGAATGGCTCATGAAACCGCAGACGATCAGGTCCAGGGAGCCCAGGTCCTGCAGGCGCTTTTCCAGTTCGGTGCCATGGAAGGCGCTCGGCAACAGCTTGCCGATGATGGTCTCGTCACCCTGGGGTTCGAGGCCGGGGATGAACTCACCGCGCTCGCCCTGGGGGTCGAACAGGCCGCCGACGGTGCCGAGGTGGCGCACATGCACAACCGGGCGGCCGGCGGAGCGGGCGGCAGCGACCAGTTGCTTGATGTTGGCGACCGCAGCGTCCATGCCGGACAGGGCCAGGGGACCGCTGAGGTACTCTTTCTGGGCGTCGATGATCACAAGGGTCGCGTGGCTCAAATTAGCCGCTGCATAACCACGACCGCTGAGTTGAAACATCGTCTTTGGAACGGACATTCTGGGGCTCCTGTGAGTGGGGCTTTTGCGACATTGTCCTCTGGCGGAGCGCTTCTGTGAATCGCTACTAACGTAAGGTGCGTGGTTGCTGGCCTACAGCCGTGTCAAGGGCTATGGAGAATCGGGTCGAATGCGGGGAAAAGCGCCCGAGCGCCCCGCAGACTCAGATTTTTCATGCGTCGTCCTCAGACGTTTTGGCTGTTAGAATCGCCAGTCGTTTTTTCAGGAGTCTGTCCCGTGATCACTTCCCGCCTGCGCACCCTGCGCGACCACATCCGTTGGGCTGTCAGCCGCTTTCATGGGGAGGATCTGTTTTTCGGCCATGGGACCGACAACGCCTGGGACGAAGCCCGCCAATTGGTACTGGGTGCCTTGCACCTGCCGTGGGAAATCGCCGACAGCTATCTGGACTGCGCACTGGAAGACGACGAACTGGTCAACCTGCAGCGCCTGCTCAAGCGTCGCATCGAAGAACGCGTACCGACCGCCTACCTGCTAGGCGAGGCCTGGTTCTGCGGCCTGTCGTTCATTGTCGATGAGCGGGTGCTGATCCCGCGTTCGCCGATTGGCGAGCTGATCGAAAAACGTTTCGAGCCCTGGCTGGGCGCCGAACCCGCGCGCATTCTCGACCTGTGCACCGGTTCCGGCTGCATCGGCATTGCCTGCGCCTACGAGTTCCGCCATGCCGAAGTGGTGCTGGCCGACCTGTCGTTCGAAGCCCTCGAGGTGGCGAACCAGAACATCGAGCGCCATGGTGTCGATGAGCGGGTGTTCACGGTGCAGGGCGACGGTTTCGACGGCTTGCCGGGCCAGCGTTTCGACCTGATCGTGTCGAACCCGCCGTATGTGGATGCCGAGGATTTCGCCGACATGCCCGAGGAGTACCAGCATGAACCGGAGCTGGGCCTGGCCTGTGGCGACGATGGCTTGAATCTGGTGCGGCGCATGCTGGCCGAGGCGGCGGATCATTTGACCGAGAAGGGGCTGTTGATCGTCGAGGTCGGCAACAGCCAGGTCCATGTCGAAGCCCTGTACCCGGAAGTCGATTTCGCCTGGCTGGACTTCGAGCGCGGCGGTCATGGCGTGTTCATGCTCACCGCCGAGCAGTGCCGACAGCACCAGGCACTGTTCAGCTCCCGGGTCTGAGCAACCAGCGAAGCACCACAAAAAAGCCCGCCAATCGGCGGGCTTTTTGTTGTCAGCGGTGGGTCGCGATCCAGATCAGCAACCCGGCCTGGAACACCGCAAACGCCACCAGGCAGGTGATGGTAAAGCGCAGCCCGGTGTCTTCGCGCTTGTATTTGGCGACCTTTTCTTCGTGCTTGCGCAGTTTCACTTCCTGTTCTTCGAGGTTCTGCTCGGCCTGCTGCAGCATTTGCGCGGCTTCGAGGATCTCGACGAATTGCAGCTTTTCGGTGTTCCAGTTGGGCAGCAGTTCACCGACCTGTACATGCTTGACGCTGCCCTTGAGATGCTGGGCATCGGCGTAAACCACATCGAAGCCCTGGACCCGCAGGAAATGATCGCGCCGCAGGCGCGTGGCCTCGTTCAGCGCATCCTTGTTCGCCAGTTCGAAACCGTCCACGCGGTAGTGCGGCCATTTCTTCTGGGCCCAGCTTGCCCCCTGCGCCAGCAGAAAGCGGCCGATGCCGCGGTTCGCCGGTTCGATCTGCAGGTTTTCCGGTTCGAAGCGTACCCGTCGAGTCGTGTGGTCGACCCAGACATCCAGGTGATTCTGTTCCTTGCGCACCCGTTGGCCCGGCAGTTGGAGAGTCATGCGCAACAGGCTGTGTTCCTTGTTGCTGCGCTCGGCATAACCGAACTCGATAAAGCGCAGGGGCCGTCCACCCGTGGCGCGATCGGTTTGCAGCGGGGCCAGGCGAAGCATCCGGTGATGCTCGGCATGGACGTCCGCCCACGGCAACGCCACGGCTTCGGGAGCGGGGTTTTCAACCTCGGTTTCGGGAGGGTTCTGGGTATCGGTCATAACGGCGAGATCCTGTCCAAGCGCTACTTGCCGACGGCAAGTGAACGGCCGGCAAAGGCTTATCGGCCGTTTTTTTCAGGACTGGAGGGGAAAACGCGTCAACGGGCGTGAAGTCCGTCAATAAAGCTGATGATGCGGGTGCCGAGTTCCGAGGCCAGGGGCAGTTGCGGATCCTTGTAGGAGGCCAGTTGCCGCTTGACGTCGTTGGGCACGATACGCAGGACATGGTTCATGCCTTCGATCAGCGCCAGTTGGGCGTCCGGCTTGGCGGCCTTGAGCATCTGCGCATCGCCGACACCGACCTGGATGTCATTACTGCCCTGGACGATCAGCGCCGGCATTTTCAGGCGGGCGAACGCGGCGGCCGGGTCTTGCCTGAACAGGGTGATCAGGTACGGCTGCACGCTGGGGCGGAAGATCACTTCCAGCTGCGGCGGCACGTCAGTGTCGACCCGGCCGGCCTTGAGGCTGTCGAGCAGTTCGTTGCTGCGCAGCATCAGCGGCGCTGGCAGGCGGTAGCTCAGTTGCTGGCGCAGCACCTGGTCCACCGGGCGAGCGGTGCCGGAGATGGAGATCACCGCCGCCGCATCGACCTGGGGCGCGGCCAGGGTGGCGATCAGCGCGCCTTCGCTGTGGCCGAGCATGATTAACGGGCCCAGGCGCGGGTCGCTCTTGAGCTTCTTGCCCCAGGCCACGGCGTCGGCGACGTAGGCGTCGAGGGTCAGGTTGCGCTCGTCCGGGGTGGCGGCGAGGCTGGCGGCCACCCCGCGCTTGTCGTAGCGCACGCTGGCGATGTTGTGCTTGGCCAGCACCCAGGCCAGGCGCTTGAGGCTGTCGTTGCGCCCGCCATCGGGGTTGTTGCCGTTGCGGTCGGTGGGGCCGGAGCCGGAGACGATCAGGACCACCGGCACCGGGGCGTCGGACTTGGGCAGCAGCAGCGAGCCGTATAACTCGCCAGTGCCGGTGTCGAGGCTGATGGGACGTTGCAGTACGGCCGCCTGGACCAGGCCGGTGAACAGGGTAAGGCTCAAGAGAAGAACTCGCAGCATCATCACGCCATCATGGAGAAGGTGCCGGTTGGACTTCCGGACACGGATAAGGTTCGAGGATGAACTAGTTGGGGAGCCTGCGTATACTTCCCGGCTCAGTAATCCAGATTGAGTTATTTCGGCTGATTTCATGGAGCGTCCTGCATGTCCGGCAATACCTACGGCAAGCTGTTCACTGTCACCACCGCGGGCGAAAGCCATGGTCCGGCGTTGGTCGCCATTGTCGACGGCTGCCCACCGGGTCTTGAGCTGTCGCTGGACGATCTGCAGCGCGACCTGGACCGGCGCAAGCCCGGCACCAGCCGCCACACGACCCAGCGCCAGGAAGCCGATGAAGTCGAAATCCTCTCCGGCGTGTTCGAGGGCAAGACCACCGGCTGCTCCATCGGCCTGCTGATCCGCAACACCGACCAGAAGTCCAAGGACTACTCGGCGATCAAGGACCTGTTCCGCCCGGCCCACGCCGATTACACCTACCACCACAAATACGGCATCCGCGACTACCGCGGCGGCGGTCGCAGCTCGGCGCGGGAAACCGCCATGCGCGTGGCGGCGGGGGCCATCGCCAAGAAGTACCTGGCCAGCCAGGGCATCGTGGTGCGTGGCTACATGAGCCAGCTGGGCCCGATCGAAATCCCGTTCAAGACCTGGGACTCGGTGGAAGACAACGCCTTCTTCAGCCCCGACCCGGACAAGGTGCCGGAGCTGGAAGCCTACATGGACCAGCTGCGTCGCGATCAGGACTCGGTGGGCGCCAAGATCACCGTGGTCGCCGAGGGCGTGATGCCGGGCCTGGGCGAGCCGATCTTCGACCGCCTGGACGCCGAGCTAGCCCATGCGCTGATGAGCATCAACGCGGTCAAGGGCGTGGAAATCGGCGCCGGTTTCGCCAGCGTCGCCCAGCGTGGCACCGAGCATCGCGACGAGCTGACCCCGCAAGGTTTTCTCAGCAACAACGCCGGCGGCATCCTGGGCGGGATTTCCTCCGGCCAGCCGATCGTCGCGCACCTGGCGCTCAAGCCGACCTCCAGCATCACCACACCGGGCCGCTCGATCGACATCGATGGCAACCCGGTGGACGTCATCACCAAGGGCCGTCACGACCCGTGCGTGGGCATCCGCGCCACGCCGATCGCCGAAGCCATGATGGCCATCGTGCTGATGGATCACCTGCTGCGTCATCGTGGCCAGAATGCCGACGTGCGCGTCAGCACGCCGGTGCTGGGCCAGTTGTAATGGCGTCTCTGCCAGTCGCCACGGTCTGACGGCCGTGGCGGCGATCCCGTACTGGCGGCTCTCCAGTTTCTACCTGTTCTATTTCGCCTTGCTGGGGTCGACCGCGCCGTTTCTGGCGCTGTATTTCGATCACCTGGGGTTTTCCAGCGCGCGCATCGGCGAGCTGGTGGCGATTCCCATGCTGATGCGCTGCGTGGCGCCGAACCTCTGGGGTTGGCTTGGCGACTACACCGGCCGGCGCCTGGCCATCGTGCGTTTTGGCGCGATCTGCACGCTGCTGAGCTTTTCGCTGATTTTCGTCAGCAAGAGCTACGCCTGGCTGGCGATGGTCATGGCCCTGCATGCGTTCTTCTGGCACGCGGTATTGCCGCAATTCGAAGTGATCACCCTGGCGCACCTGCAAGGCCAGACCGCTCGCTACAGCCAGATCCGCCTGTGGGGCTCGATCGGTTTCATCCTCACGGTGGTGGCGCTGGGGCGATTGTTCGAGTGGTTGAGCCTGGACATCTACCCGGCGGCGCTGGTGCTGATCATGGCCGGCATCGTGCTCAGCAGCGCCTGGGTGCCCAACGCCCAGCCTGCGGCACAGGGCAGCCGCTTGGCCACCGGGGGCTTTCTTGGCCAGCTGCGCAGCCCCGGCGTCCTGGCCTTCTATGCCTGCGTGGCGCTGATGCAAATGAGCCACGGTCCTTACTACACCTTCCTGACCCTGCACCTGGAACACCTGGGCTACAGCCGCGGCTTGATCGGCCTGTTGTGGGCGCTGGGGGTGGTCGCCGAAGTCTTGATGTTCCTGGCGATGAGCTGGATTCTCTCGCGGTTTTCGGTACGCCGGGTGCTGCTGGCGAGTTTCCTGCTGACGGCCCTGCGCTGGTTGCTGCTGGGCGCCTTTGCCGAACACCTGTGGGTATTGTTGTTTGCCCAGGTGCTGCATGCCGCGACCTTCGGCAGCTTTCATGCCGCGGCCATTCATTTCGTGCAACGCAGCTTCGGCGACCGCCAGCAAGGCCAGGGCCAGGCCCTGTACGCGGCCCTGGCCGGCACCGGCGGCGCATTGGGCGCGCTGTATTCCGGCTACAGCTGGAACGCCCTGGGCGCGACATTGACCTTTAGTATTGCAAGCCTCGCAGCGCTGGCGGCAGCCGTTATCATTGCCACACGTATGCAAGAGGAGAGGCCATGAGCCTTACCCGCGAACAGCTGGCACAGGACATCATCGAGGTCGGACGCTTTCTGTATGCCCGCGGCTGGTCCCCGGCCACCAGCAGCAACTATTCCACGCGCCTGTCGCCGAGCGCGCTATTGCTCACGGTTTCGGGCAAGCACAAAGGCCAGTTGGGCCTGGATGACGTGCTGGCCACCGACTTGTCGGGCAACAGCCTGGAACCGGGCAAAAAGCCCTCGGCCGAAACCCTGCTGCACACCCAGCTGTACCGCTGGAACCCGCAGATCGGCGCCGTGTTGCATACCCACTCGGTGAATGCCACGGTGCTGTCACGCCTGACCGCCGAGGACTTCATCGAGTTCGAGGGTTACGAGTTGCAAAAGGCCTTTGCCGGCATTGCCAGCCACAAGTCGCGGGTGCGTGTGCCGATTTTCGACAACGACCAGGACATCGCCCGGCTGGCGACCAAGATCCAGCCCTGGCTCGACGCCCATGCCGATTGCGTCGGCTACCTGATTCGCGGTCATGGCCTCTACACCTGGGGCGCGCGCATGAGTGATGCGCAGCGCCAGATCGAGGCCTTCGAGTTTCTGTTCGAGTGCGAGTTGCAGACTCGCGCCCTGTTAAACCGTTAAGGCTTGCTTCGACTGAAGCAGCCAGCGCCTGATGATATGCACTGCCTGACCGGCCTGGAAAAATCCGCAAGGCACTGCCGATAACGAGGAATTGCCAAGATGAGCAGCCTGTCCGTTTACCACGTATCCAGCCCGGACCTGCCGAACAAGGTGCTGACCCATTTCGACGATATCGCCGCGACCCTGGCCGAGCAGGGCGTGCGTTTCGATCGCTGGCAAGCCGCCACCAGGATCCAGCCGGGCGCCAGCCAGGAAGAAGTGATAGGCGCCTATCAGGAACAGATCGACCGCCTGATGACCGAGCGCGGCTACATCACCGTCGATGTGATCAGCCTCAATGGCGATCACCCGCAGAAGGCCGAGCTGCGCGCCAAGTTCCTCGACGAACACCGGCATGCCGAGGACGAGGTGCGCTTTTTCGTCGCCGGCCGCGGTCTGTTCAATCTGCACATCGGCGACTACGTGTATGCCGTGCTCTGCGAGAAGAACGACCTGCTTTCGGTGCCGGCCGGTACCGCGCACTGGTTCGACATGGGCGAGAACCCGTACCTGGTGGCGATCCGCATGTTCAACAACCCGCAAGGTTGGGTCGCCAACTTCACCGGTTCCGATATCGCCAGCCAGTTCCCGCTTCTGGAGGATTGAGCGGATGCCGATCAAGGCCATTCTCACTGACATCGAAGGCACCACCAGCGCGGTGAGTTTTGTCTTCGAGGTGCTGTTCCCCTACGCGGCGCGGCACCTGCCGGACTTCGTGCGCAAGCACGCCAGCCGGGCCGACGTTGCCGAGCAGTTGCAGGCGGTGCGCGAGGCAAGCGGCGAGCCGGCGGCGGACGTCGAGCGGGTGATCGAGATCCTCCTGGGCTGGATCGCGGAGGATCGCAAGACCACGCCACTCAAGGCCTTGCAAGGCATGGTCTGGGAGCAGGGGTATAGGGCCGGGCAGCTCAAGGGCCATGTCTACCCGGATGCGGTGGCGGCGTTGCAGCGCTGGCACCAGGCCGGCTATCGGCTGTATGTCTATTCGTCGGGCTCGATCCAGGCGCAGAAGCTGATTTTCGGTTGCTCCACTGCCGGGGACCTGGCGCCGCTGTTCAGCGGTTTTTTCGACACCACCTCGGGGCCGAAACGGGAAGTGCAGTCTTACCAGCGCATTACCCAGGCCATCGGCTGTGCGCCCGGGCAGATTCTCTTTCTGTCCGATATCGTCCAGGAGCTGGATGCGGCCCGGTCCGCCGGCCTGGCCACCTGCGGCCTGGTGCGCGAAGGCGGGGTATTGGCGGGGCATGCGAATGTAGCGAGCTTCGCCGATATCGATCCGCAGGGTTTCTGAAAAGCAATCAGGCCGTGTCAGCGCAAGGCTGGCACGGCCTGATTGGGGTTATCTGTTATCCAGCTGCCGGTGATCACCGCGAATCCGCAGCGGTGCGGATTTAAAGCGAGTGATACGACGGCAGGGCAAAACGGTTCTGGCTTTGCAGCAGGGAAATCTGTGGCAATTCGCTGGCCTGTTCGGCCAGGTCGCGACGCAACGCGCTGATCACCCACGACAACTGATCGCCCGCATGCAACTGCGCATAGGAGATCGAGCGCTTGAGCTGTTTACCTTCGCTGTTACGCAGCGTCAGCAGGATGCCGCCATCGGGCCGTGGCTGAGTGGTCACTTCGTAGTTGGAGAACAGGGAAGCGAATTTTTCTTGGATCAGGCTCATGTCTATCAGCTCCATTGGTTCTTGAATGGCAAACCTGGAGTGATAGGTGCAGCGATTGTGCCAGCCTCAATTTTTTATAAAAATCGTTATAAATCATGTTGTTATAAAAATACGTCGTTTGCGTGTCCGTGCAATTTGCATGAATGGCCATCGTGCATCCTGCATTTTGCGAGATTGCGGGCCTGGGCAAGGGCTGCGGCGTAACGCTGTGACTGCCGGTTCACGCAAAAGATTCAACCGGCAAGCCCGGCCCTCAAGCGCGAGGCACCTGGCGGCGCGGAGGAGATACAAAACTTTGCAAAAACTCCATGTACAGGCCAAGAAGCGCTGACGTATTTTTTTGCCAGCGACAGGCTTGGCGCAGACTCTTTGCACAAGCCCAAACCCTGATGTTCCGGGCTGTACAGGTCAATCAGACGTTTCACCGACATGGACAGTCATGCGTCGTGATCCCTTGGATCATGAGCGCCTGATAATAAGAAAATAGGACGTCATCATGAACGCCACGCTCTGCGTTACTGCCAATAGCACGCCCGCTGTTTCTCCCCTGTTTGCCGTGGCGGCCCGCCCTCGGCCCCCAGCTGAATAGCCCCATCGACCCTTGTCCGCCTGCCCGGCCTGGCCCCGTGCAGGATCCTTTTGCGTCGAACAGGAGCCGTCATGAGCACTCATCAGCACGACATGATCACCTGGGGCATGATGCTACGGAAGTTGCCCTCCATCGCCCGAGCGTTGCCGCGGGTCATCAAGGGCATGCAGATAGCCAACGTCAAGCGCGCCGATCAACCCTGCGGGCTGGGCTGGACCTTCGAGCAGGCCACCCAACGCAACCCCGACGGCCCGGCGCTGCTGTACGGCGACCGGGTGTTGAGTTATGCACAGGCCAACCAGTGGGCCAACCGGATCGCCCATTACCTGGCGAGCCAGGGCATCGGCAAGGGCGACGTGGTGGCGATCTTCGTCGAGAACCGTCCCGAGTTGCTGGTAAGCGTGCTGGCGGTGGCCAAGCTCGGCGGCATCTGCGCCATGCTCAATACCGCGCAGACCGGCAGTGTGCTGGTGCACAGCGTGAACCTGGTGAAGCCGGTGGCGATGATCGTCGGCGGCGAACTGCTGGATGCCTACTCGGCGATTCGCGATCAGGTCGCCATCGACGAGGCGCGCACCTGGTTCGTCGCCGATCCGGAGGTGGCGCCCGGGCCAACGCCTGCCGGTTGCATCGACCTGATGACCGCCAGCGCCGCCAGCGAGTCGTCCAACCCCCCAAGTACCGCGCGGATCTACCTCGACGATCCGTGCTTCTATATCTACACCTCCGGCACCACCGGGCTGCCCAAGGCCGGCATTTTCAAGCACGGCCGCTGGATGCGCAGCTCGGCCAGCTTCGGCATGATCGCCCTCGACATGCAGCCGGCCGACATCCTGTACTGCACCTTGCCGCTGTATCACGCCACCGGGTTGTGCGTGTGCTGGGGCTCGGCCATCAGCGGCGCCTCGGGCTTCGCCATTCGCCGCAAGTTCAGCGCCAGCCGTTTCTGGGAAGACGCCCGCCGGTTCAAGGCGACCACCATTGGTTACGTGGGCGAGCTGTGCCGTTACCTGGTTGACCAGCCTGCCAGCGAGCACGACCGTGACAACCGCGTGGTGAAGATGGTCGGCAATGGCCTGCGCCCCGGCGTGTGGGGGCCGTTCAAGCAGCGTTTCGGCGTCGAGCACATCTGTGAGCTGTATGCCGCCAGCGACGGCAATATCGGCTTTACCAACGTGCTCAACTTCGACAACACCGTGGGTTTTTCCCTGGCGCCCTGGGCGCTGGTGGAATATGCCCACGACACCTGCGCGCCGATCCGCAACGGTTCTGGCTTCATGCAGAAGGTCGCCAAGGGTGGGCAGGGCCTGCTGCTGGCGAAGATCGACGACAAGGCGCCGCTGGACGGCTATACCGAGCCGGAAAAGAACCTGAAGGTGATCCTCACCGACGTGTTCGAGAAGGGCGACCGTTACTTCAATACCGGCGACCTGCTGCGCGATATCGGTTTTGGCCATGCGCAGTTCATCGATCGCCTGGGCGATACCTATCGCTGGAAGGGCGAAAACGTCTCCACCACCGAGGTGGAGAATATCCTCCTGCGCCATCCGCAGGTTGCCGAGGCGGTGGCCTATGGCGTGGAGGTGCACAACACCAACGGTCGTGCCGGGATGGCGGCGATCACCCCGGCCGAGTCCCTGGCGACCCTGGATTTCACCGAGCTGTTGCAGTTCGCCCGCGAGCATCTGCCGGGCTACGCGGTGCCGCTGTTCCTGCGAGTCAAGGTGAAGATGGAGACCACCGGTACCTTCAAATACCAGAAGACCCGGCTCAAGGAAGAAGCCTTCGACCCGTCGAAAACCGGCGGCGATCCGGTGTACGCCTGGTTGCCGGGTTCGGCGACCTATGTCCGGGTGACGGAGGCGGTCCTGGCGGATATTTGTGCCGGTCGGCACCGTTATTGATTCTGGCTATGGCCGCTCTTGAGAAAAAAGGGATGACAGGGCAGGAGCCGCTTGGGGACACTAGCGGCTTTCCGATTGGCCGAAAGTGGAGTTCCCGATGTCAGACAAAAGCCGCCAGATGACCGCAGAAGAAGCCGCCGAGTTCACCGAGCAGGTCTTCAACGTCGCACGTCAAGGCGACGCCCAGATGCTCGACAAGCTGGCGAGCAGCGGTCTGCCGGTCAACCTGCGCAATCACAAGGGCGACACCCTGCTGATGCTGGCCAGCTACTACGGGCATGTGGACGCGGTGCAGGTGCTGCTCAAGCACAAGGCCGACCCCGAGATCCGTAACGACAACGGCCAGAGCCCGATCGCCGGCGCGGCCTTCAAGGGCGACCTGGCGGTGGTCAAGGCGCTGGTGGAAGGCGGTGCCGAGGTGGAAGGCTCGTCCTTCGACGGGCGTACCGCGCTGATGATGGCGGCGATGTTCAACCGCACGGAAATCGTCGACTACCTCATCGGCCAGGGCGCCAACCCACGGGCCACCGACGCCAACGGCGTGAGCGCACTGGACGCGGCGAAGACCATGGGCGCCGTCGACACCACCGCGCAATTGCAGAAGTTGCTGGGCTGAGCTGAACGGCGCATACCGTCGGGCCAAGGCCATGCCTGGGTCGCGGCGGTAGGTTCGCGGGGCGGGTTTAGGCTATCCTGCGCGCCCGCCATTGACCCGTAACAGGATTCGCCCATGAAAAACGTCCTCGCCGAACTCATCACTAAAATCAGCTCCGGCTGCATGGGCGAAGAAGAAATCCTGCGGATCGCCGACGAGGCAGCCCAGGCCTACGCCGATCCCCAGGCCTTCCTGGCCGCCAATCCGGACATCAACTACGACGACAGCTTCCCGATCCCGCTGGGCGAATGGGTGGTGGTCGGCAGCCTGCCGGACACCGTGCTGTTCCAGGCCGACACCTACATGGACCTGTTCGCGCAGATCGTCGCGTCTTTCGGCCCGGGCGTGGCGTTCAATATCAAGCCCAAGCAACTGGCCAAGACCGAGGCCCTGACCGCGCTCAACCGCATCCAGATCCAGATGGGCAGCATGAACCCGGAAAACGGCGGTTACGTGCTGATGAACTTCAGCCAGTTGCTGGACGACGAGCTGCAAGTGGTGCTGGTCTACGGCAACGACGTGCCGCGGGTGCTGGAGCTGTGCGCCGAAGCCGGCATTGCCGCCGCGCCGTCCCTGGAAGCGCTCAAGGTCGCGGTTCACGTCTGAGCCGCGGGCCACAGGCCGACCGCGCAGGCAATAAAAAGGAACCCCGCTGCCGGCCGACTATCCTAAGTGGGCAAGCCCTCATTTAGGAGCGACACCATGGGTTCCACTTTTAATACGCTGGTTGGACTGATCATCCTCGCGCTGGACATCTGGGCGATCATCAATGTGCTTAAAAGCAGTGCCGAAACCGGGATGAAAATCCTCTGGGTGTTGCTGATCATCCTGTTGCCGGTGCTGGGCCTGATCATCTGGGCGATTGCCGGGCCGCGCGGCAACGTACGGCTCTGAAGGCTGGCGTGGGGTTCAAAAGGGGCCGCCAGGCCCTTTTTTATGTGACCAAATATGCGCTGCACGAAATTTTCACAAAGTCTCCATGACAATTCGCCAGCGCTGTTTTTCCGCTGCTCCCGTGCGATCTCCGATTGCGATCCCTGGCTCTGGACCATTGCCGGCCAGGGGAGGGCGCCTGCCAGTAATCAATGGCAATGCCGCTGCTGATCGTGCAACATTTGCGCACCGCGCCATCCCCCCAGCCCTGAATGGCTACAAGAGGGCAAAGCGCAGCTGCATTCTTTTCGCAACTTCAACTTCCATTGGGTCCTAAAACGATATGGCAAACCCGGACGTCCTGAGTCAGCAGCGAGCCTCGAGTCGCCTGCTGCAACCGACCGTCAAATCGCATCTGGCTTATACGCTGCTCTGCGCGCTGGCCATGATGGTCATGCTGTCTTTGCTGCGCGTGGCGCTGCTGGTCTACAACCGCGAGATGATCCTCGACACACCGGCCTCGACCTTCCTTGAAGCCTTCGCCAACGGCCTGCGCTTCGACGTGCGCCTGGTGGTCTACCTCAGCATCCCGCTGCTGCTGGCGCTGTTCAGTGCCCGGGCCATGGCGGCTCGCGGTTTCTTCCGCTTCTGGCTGACCATCGTTTCGAGCATCGCGCTGTTCCTCGGCCTGATGGAGATGGACTTCTACCGCGAGTTCCACCAGCGCCTCAACGGCCTGGTCTTCCAGTATGTGAAGGAAGACCCGAAAACCGTGATGAGCATGCTCTGGTACGGCTTCCCGGTGGTGCGCTACCTGCTGGCCTGGGCGGTCGGCACCTGGCTGCTGAGCCTGGCGTTCAAGGGCGCCGACCGCGCGACCCGGCCGCGTGGCCCGTTCAGCGGCGGCAGCATCGGCACCCGGCAGGTCGCCCCGTGGTACGCCCGTATCGGCGTCTTCGTGGTCTGCCTGCTGGTCTGCGTGGTCGCCGCTCGCGGCACCCTGCGCCAGGGCCCGCCACTGCGCTGGGGTGACGTCTACACCACCGAATCGAACTTCGCCAACCAGCTGGGCCTCAACGGCACGCTGTCGCTGGTCGAGGCGGCCAAGAGCCGGATGGGCGAGGACCGCAGCAATATCTGGAAAGCCACCCTGCCGCAGCCCGAGGCGCAGCAAGTGGTGCGCGACCTGCTGGTGATGCCGGACGACAAGCTGGTGGATGCCGATATCGCCGCGGTGCGCCGTGACTACACGCCACCGGCCGACAAGACCCTGCCGATCAAGAACGTGGTCGTGATCCTGATGGAAAGCATGGCCGGTCACTCGGTGGGTGCCCTGGGCGCTCCAGGCAATATCACCCCGTACCTGGACCAACTGTCCAAGGAAGGCCTGCTGTTCGACCGCTTCTTCTCCAACGGCACCCATACCCACCAGGGTATGTTCGCCACCATGGCCTGCTTCCCCAACCTGCCGGGTTTCGAATACCTGATGCAGACCCCGGAAGGCAGCCACAAGCTGTCCGGCCTGCCGCAGGTGCTGAGCGCCCGCAAGTATGACGACGTGTATGTCTACAACGGCGATTTCGCCTGGGACAACCAGTCGGGCTTCTTCAGCAACCAGGGCATGACCAACTTCGTCGGTCGCAACGACTTCGTCGATCCGGTGTTTTCCGATCCGACCTGGGGCGTGTCCGACCAGGACATGTTCAACCGTGGCCTGGAAGAGTTGAAGGCGCGGGAAAACGGCAAGCCGTTCTATGCGCTGCTGCAGACCCTGTCCAACCACACCCCGTACGCCTTGCCGACGCCACTGCCGGTGGCGAAGGTGACCGACCGTGGCAGCCTGAACGAACACCTGACCGCCATGCGTTATTCCGACTGGGCCCTGGGCCAGTTCTTCGAGAAGGCGCGCAAGGAGCCGTACTTCAAGGAGACGCTGTTCGTGATCGTGGGTGACCATGGTTTCGGCAACGAGCGCCAGATCACCGAAATGGACCTGGGCCGCTTCAACGTGCCGATGCTGATGATCGCTCCGGGCATCCAGGAAAAATTCGGTCAGCGCAACCACACCGTGGGCACCCAGGTCGATATCGTGCCGACCATCATGGGCCGCCTCGGTGGCGAAGTGCGTCACCAGTGCTGGGGCCGCGACCTGCTCAACCTGCCGGAAGGCGACACCGGCTTTGGCGTGATCAAGCCGTCGGGCAGCGAACAGACCACCGCCATCGTCACCGCCGACCAGATCCTGGTACTGCCGCGCGAGAAGGAAATGCCGCCGAAGATCTACCAGTACGAACTGGGTGCCAATCCGCATGCCGAAGTGGTGCCGGACGCACCGCGTACCGCCGAGTTGAAGCACAAGCTGGAAGCTTTCCTGCAAACCGCCACCAAGAGCCTGTTGGATAACACCGCGGGCGTGGTGCACGGCACGCCGGACTGATTCATTGCGCTAATGAAAAAGAGGCCCTAGGGCCTCTTTTTTTTCGACGGTTGAACAGTACCGAGTGTGAACGACCGATGCCTATATCCGGCCCAGTAACACGAGAATCAGCAACACCACCAGGACCACACCGATGATCCCGGACGGGCCATAACCCCAGCTTCTGGAGTGCGGGAACACTGGAAGACCACCGATCAGCAGAAGAATCAGAATAATGATCAGGATTGTGCCCATGTCGTTTTCCTTATTGGAGGATCGAAGGCGCGGCTGGATTCGAAGGCAATTAATCCGTACCGCTTAATCATTCGGACTCTGTGCCTTGAAGGATGATTCCAAGTTTTTTTAATGCTTTTTGCACGCAGGCCTATTTCCTTTCGTACCGGCTGCCGGTGGCCATCGAGTTGAACGTGCAACACCGCGGGAAGTCGCACCGAGGCCCCGGTTTGCCTGGGGCATTCAGCAATCTGATGGTGCGTGGGCGGCACAAAATCCTTCGCTACACTCGCCTCATCTTTCCCGGAACAACAAGGCAACTCCTATGCAAAATCGCATGATGATCACTGGCGCCGGATCCGGCCTGGGTCGCGAAATCGCTCTGCGCTGGGCGCGCGAAGGCTGGCAGTTGGCGTTGTCGGATGTCAGCGAACCCGGCCTGCAGGAAACCCTCAGGCTCGTGCGCGAAGCCGGCGGCGATGGCTTCGTGCAACGTTGCGACGTGCGTGACTATAGCCAGTTGACGGCCTTCGCCCAGGCTTGCGAAGTCAAGCTCGGCGGCATCGATGTGATCGTCAATAACGCCGGCGTGGCCTCCGGCGGCTTCTTCAGCGAATTGTCCCTGGAGGACTGGGACTGGCAGATCGCGATCAACCTGATGGGCGTGGTCAAGGGCTGCAAGGCGTTCCTGCCGCTGCTGGAAAAGAGCAAGGGCCGGATTATCAACATCGCCTCGATGGCGGCCTTGATGCAGGGCCCGGCGATGAGCAACTACAACGTGGCCAAGGCCGGCGTGGTGGCCCTGTCCGAAAGCCTGCTGATCGAACTGGCCCAGCAGGAAATCGGCGTGCACGTCGTATGCCCGTCGTTCTTCCAGACCAACCTGCTGGATTCGTTCCGCGGCCCGACTCCGGCGATGAAAGCCCAGGTCGGCAAGCTGCTGGAAAGCTCGCCGATCAGTGCGGCGGATATCGCCGACTACATCTACACCCGGGTCGCCGCCGGCGAATTCATGATCCTGCCCCACGAACAGGGGCGCATGGCCTGGGCCCTGAAACAGAAGAACCCGCAGCTGCTGTACGACGAAATGACCCTCATGGCCGACAAGATGCGCGCCAAGACCAAGCAAAACGCCAGCTGAGCTTGCTCCTGCCCCGGCGCGTCGTTAGGGTTGCCAGCATCTGGCATCCCTGACGAGACCTTGCATGCTCAATTACCTGTGGTTCTTCCTCGCCGCGCTGTTCGAGATCGCCGGCTGCTACGCCTTCTGGATGTGGCTGCGCCAGGGCAAAAGCGCCTGGTGGATGGTCCCGGCGCTGGCGAGCCTGATGCTCTTCGCCCTGTTGCTGACCAAGATCGAAGCGAACTACGCCGGCCGCGCCTACGCGGCGTACGGCGGGATCTACATCATCGCCTCGATCGGCTGGCTGGGCATGGTGGAGCGGGTGCGGCCGCTGAGTTCGGACTGGCTGGGGGTGGCGCTGTGCGTGATCGGCGCGAGCATCATCCTGTTCGGGCCGCGCTTTACCAACGGTTAGGAACTGGCCGGGCGCCGCGATGGCGCCCGGTCCCGGCCGGGAATCAGTCGAACAATTCCTTGGGCACATCGTGCTTGAGCATCAACTGGCACTGCTCGCTTTCCGGGTCGAAGACGATCACCGCCTGGCCCTTGGTCAGCGCCTGGCGCACGCGCAGGACCCGGGTTTCCAGCGGGGTGTCGTCGCCATTGTCGGTGCCGTCGCGGGTGACGAAGTCTTCGATCAGGCGGGTCAGGGTGTCGACTTCTAGTTGGTCATGGGGAATCAGCATACGGGCCTCCGGCAAACAATCCCGGATCCTACTGCGCCGGGCCCCGCGCGGCTAGGCAAACCTCGCGCGGGGCCGTAATGCCGATCATCTGTAGGAGCGAGCTTGCTCGCGATGAGCGCGCAGCGCTCGCCTTGAGGGCCCTGCGTATTTACCTGTGAGTACGTGTGGGGCGAGAGTTCAGCGCTTTGCGCTCATCGCGAGCAAGCTCGCTCCTACAGTGGAAGCGGGGCTTTTCACCTCAGGGCTTTTGCCCCACCAGGCTGTCCACCGACGGCACCCGGGTGTCGCTTTCCATTTGTGTGTCGTGTTCCAGCTGATGGCTGAAACGGTCCAGGGAACCCTGGGCCGGCTGCGCGTCGCTGGCGAACACCGGCGGGCTGAGAATGTAGGCGCCCAGCAGGCGGCTGAGGGCTGCCAGGCTGTCGATATGGGTGCGCTCGTAGCCGTGGGTGGCGTCGCAACCGAAGGCCAGCAGGGCGGTACGGATATCGTGGCCGGCGGTGACCGCCGAATGGGCATCGCTGAAGTAGTAGCGGAACAGGTCGCGGCGCACCGGCAGTTCGTGTTCCGTGGCCAGGCGCAGCAGGTGGCGCGACAGGTGATAGTCGTAAGGCCCGCCGGAGTCCTGCATGGCCACGCTCACCGCGTGCTCGCTGGAGTGCTGGCCGGGGGCGACCGGGGCGATGTCGATGCCGACGAACTCGCTGACGTCCCAGGGCAGGGCCGCCGCCGCGCCGCTGCCGGTCTCTTCGGTGATGGTGAACAGTGGATGGCAGTCGATCATCAGCGGCTCACCGCTGTCGACTATGGCTTTGAGCGCGGCCAGCAACGCGGCGACCCCGGCCTTGTCGTCGAGGTGGCGAGCGCTGATATGGCCGCTTTCGGTGAACTCCGGCAAGGGATCGAACGCGACGAAATCGCCGACGCCGATGCCCAGCGACTCGCAGTCGGCACGGGTGGTGCAGTAGGCATCCAGGCGCAATTCGATGTGGTCCCAACTAATGGGCATCTCGTCCACCGCGGTGTTGAAGGCGTGCCCGGAGGCCATCAGCGGCAACACGCTGCCACGCAATACGCCGTTGTCGGTGAACAGGCTGACCCGGCTGCCCTCGGCGAAACGGCTGGACCAGCAGCCGACCGGGGCCAGGGTCAGGCGGCCGTTGTCTTTCACCGCACGCACGCTGGCGCCGATGGTGTCCAGGTGCGCCGAGACGGCGCGGTCCGGGCTGTTCTTCTGGCCCTTGAGGGTGGCGCGAATGGTGCCGCGGCGGGTCAGTTCGAAGGGAATGCCCAGTTCTTCCAGGCGCTCGGCCACGTAACGCACGATGGTGTCGGTGAAGCCGGTGGGGCTGGGAATGGCGAGCATTTCCAGGAGGACTTTCTGCAGGTAGTTGAGGTCCGGTTCGGGAATCGATCGGGTCATGGAAACTCCTGATGATGAAAAGGCCATCGATGGTTTCGATGAACAAGGCGTCGGGCGCTCGCTCCCACAGTGCGTTTCTGTAGGAGCGAGGCTTGCCCGCGATAAGGCCGCGACGGTCAGCACGGGGCTTTCAGACCGCCGGCTGGCTGTGGGGAAACAACAGGTCGACAAAGCGCTCGGCCGTCGGCTGCGGTTCATGGTTGGCCAGGCCGGCGCGCTCGTTGGCCTCGATGAACACGTACTGCGGCTGGTCCGCCGCCGGCACCATCAGGTCGAGGCCGACCATCGGGATATCCAGCGCCCGCGCCGCGCGGATCGTCGCGTCCAGCAGTTCCGGATGGAGAATCGCGGTGACATCCTCCAGGGTGCCGCCGGTATGCAGATTGGCGGTGCGCCGCACGAACAGCCGTTCGCCGGCCGCCAGGATGCTGTCGTAGCTGTGCCCGGTGGCCTGCAGGGTGCGCTGGGTTTCGTGGTCCAGGGGGATCTTGCTTTCGCCGCCGGTGGCGGCCTGGCGACGCCGGCTTTGCGCTTCGATCAGCTCGCCGATGGAGTGCTGGCCGTCGCCGATCACCTCGGCCGGCCGGCGAATGGCCGCGGCGACCACCTCGAAGCCGATCACCAGGATGCGCAGGTCCAGGCCCTCGTGGAAGCTCTCGAGCAACACCCGGCTGTCGAACCGCCGGGCGTTGTCGATCGCCTGTTGCACTTCTTCGATGGTGCGCAGATCCACGGCCACACCTTGGCCTTGTTCCCCGTCGAGTGGCTTGACCACCACCCGTTCATGCTCGTCGAGAAACGCCAGGTTGTCGTCGGCGTTGCCCGCGAGTTGTTGCGCCGGCAGGTTCAGCCCGGCCTGTTTCAGTACCTTGTGAGTCAGGCTCTTGTCCTGGCACAGGCTCATGCTGATGGCGCTGGTCAGGTCGCTGAGGGATTCGCGGCAACGCACCCGGCGACCGCCATGGCTGAGGGTGAACATCCCGGCTTCGGCGTCGTCGACCTGCACGTCGATGCCGCGGCGATGGGCTTCCTCGACGATGATCCGCGCGTAAGGGTTGAACTGCGCCTCGGGCCCGGGGCCGAGGAACAGCGGTTGGTTGATGCCGTTCTTGCGCTTAATGGCGAAGGTCGACAGGGTGCGGAAACCCAGCTTGGCGTACAGGCACTTGGCCTGGCGATTGTCGTGCAGCACCGACAGGTCGAGGTAGCTCAGGCCCCGGCTCATGAAGTGTTCGATCAGGTGCCGGACCAGCACTTCGCCGACCCCCGGGCGGGTGCAATGCGGGTCCACCGCCAGGCACCACAGGCTGCTGCCGTGCTCCGGATCGTGGAAGGCCTTCTGGTGGTCCAGGCCCATGACGCTGCCGATCACCGCGCCGTTGTCTTCGTCTTCGGCCAGCCAGTACACCGGCCCGCCGGCATGGCGCGGGGTCAGCAGGCCCGGGTCGACCGGCAGCATGTTGCGGGCCAGGTACAGCTGGTTGATGGCCTGCCAGTCCGCCGCGCTCTGCGCCCGACGGATGCGGAAGCCGCGAAACACCCGGGTGGCCTGGCGGTAGTCGCTGAACCACAGGCGCAGGGTGTCCGACGGGTCGAGGAACAATTGGGTCGGTTCCAGGCCGAGGATCTGCTGGGGGGCGGCGACATACAGGGCGATGTCGCGTTCGCCGGGGTGTTCGTTGAGCAGCTCTTCGGCCAGGCTCGTCGGGTCGGGAAAGGTATGGCCGATCAGCAGTCGGCCCCAGCCGCAATGCACGGCAATCGGGTCGGTGCCGAGGGCGCTGCGGTCTTCGGCGAAACGCGCCTGCAGACGCTCGTAGGAGGGCGCCTGACCGCGCAGCAAGCGTTGGCTGTAAGCCGTGGCGTGGGGTTTCATGGTCAGATTCCTTGTTCGCTGAGCCACAGGTTCAGCGCCGCCAGTTGCCACAGCTTGGAGCCGCGCAACGGCGTCAGCTGGCCTTGTGGATCGGTCAGCAGGCGGTCGAGCATCGCCGGGTTGAACAGGCCGCGGTCCTGGCTCGGGTCGAGCAGCAGTTCACGTACCCAGTCCAGGGTGGCGCCCTGCAGGTGCTTGAGGCCGGGCACCGGGAAATAGCCTTTCTTGCGGTCGATCACCGCGCTGGGGATCACCAGCCGCGCGGCTTCCTTGAGTACCTGCTTGCCGCCATCGGGCAGCTTGAACCGGGCCGGCACCCGCGCCGACAGCTCCACCAGCCGGTAGTCGAGGAACGGCGTGCGCGCCTCCAGGCCCCAGGCCATGGTCATGTTATCCACACGCTTGACCGGGTCGTCGACCAGCATCACCGTGCTGTCCAGGCGCAGGGCTTTATCCACAGGCTCGGCGGCGCCGGGCTGGGCGAAATGCTCGCGTACGAAATCACCGGCGGCGTCGTTGGCGGTCAGCCACTGCGGCTGCACGGTGGCCGCGTAATCGTCGTAGCTGCGGTCGAAGAACGCCTCGCGGTAGGCCGCGTAGGGATCGCTGGCGCCCTCCACCTGCGGGTACCAGTGATAACCGGCGAACAGTTCGTCGGCGCCCTGGCCGCTCTGCACCACCTTGCAGTGCTTGGCGACTTCCCGCGACAGCAGGTAGAAGGCGATGCAGTCGTGGCTGACCATGGGTTCGCTCATGGCGCGGAACGCCGCCGGCAGCTGTTCGATGATCTCGCGCTCGTCGATGCGCAACTGATGGTGATCGGTGCCGTAGTGCCGGGCGATCAGGTCCGAATACTGGAACTCGTTGCCGCGTTCGCCGCCGGCATCCTGGAAGCCGATGGAGAAGGTCGACAGGTTATCCACACCGACTTCCCGCAGCAGGCCGACCAGCAGGCTCGAATCGACGCCGCCGGACAGCAGCACGCCGACATCCACCGCCGCCCGTTGGCGGATCGCCACGGCTTCGCGAGTGCTGTCGAGTACCCGGTCGCGCCAGTCTTCCAGGGTCAGCCCGGTTTCATCGGCGCGCGGGCCGTAGGGCAGGGTCCACCAGGTTCGCTGCTCGGTGCGGCCGTCGGCTTCGATGCGCATCCAGGTGGCCGGCGGCAGTTTCTCGATGCCCGCCAGCAGGGTGCGCGGCGCCGGCACCACGGCGTGAAAGTTCAGGTAATGGTTGAGCGCCACCGGATCGAGCAGCGGGTTGATGTCGCCGCCCTTGAGCAGCGCCGGCAAGGCCGAGGCGAAACGCAGGCGCTGGCCGGTGCGCGACAGGTACAGCGGCTTGACGCCCAGGCGGTCGCGGGCGATGAACAGGCGCTTGGCGTCCCGCTCCCAGATGGCGAAGGCGAACATGCCGTTGAGCCGCGGCAGCAGCTCGGCGCCCCAGGCGTGATAGCCCTTGAGCAGCACCTCGGTGTCGCCGCCGGAATAAAAGGCGTAGCCCAGGCTTTCCAGCTCGGCGCGCAGTTCGGGGAAGTTGTAGATCGCGCCGTTGAAGGCCAGGGACAGGCCCAGCTGGTTGTCGATCATCGGCTGGGCCGAGCCGTCCGACAGGTCCATGATTTTCAGGCGCCGATGGCCCAGGGCTATCGGGCCCTGGCTATGGAAACCCCAGGCGTCGGGGCCGCGAGGGGCGAGGTGGTGGGTAATTCGTTCAACCGCTGCCAGGTCGGCGGGTTGATGATCAAAACGTAGTTCTCCAGCTAATCCGCACATAAGTCCTTACCGGTTTTTCCGTTGGGGAGGGTCAATCGCTACCGGCCAGAAATGGCAGGTACCCGGAAACTGACCCAGGTGATCCCCTGGAGTTTTAGACCGATGGGTTATAAGCGGCGGGGCGCAAGTGCGTTGCCGGCTGGGGCAAAGGCCTTGATCTGCCTGGAGTTTTGTCGTGCGGGCAGGGCCCGTGGGCGTTTGCGGGAGATGGCCAAGCGATGCCAGGGCGGCTGGCATCGCGGCTTTATTTCATGGCTTGCCGCGAATCAACCGACGCAAGGCAAAGCGATTGGGGTGACAGGCTTCGGCCACGCTGCGCGGCAGGGGCAGTGGTTCGTTGTCCAGCCAGGCGGCCAGCAACTCGCCGGACAGCGGCGCGGTGATCAAGCCGCGCGAGCCGTGGCCGCTGTTGATATACAGGCCGTCCAGCCAGGGGCAGGGCAGGTCCGGAACCTGGCGCGCGTCCTTGCCCAGCACCGCGTAGACCTCGGCGAATGCCGCCTGGTCCGCCAGGGGACCGACGATCGGCAGATAGTCCGGGCTGGTGCAACGGAAGGCGGCCCGTCCTTCGAGGGTTTGCGCTTGCAGCCGGTCGGCTTCCAGGCGTTCCATCAGGTCCAGGGAGATCTCTTCGAGCATCTGCAGGTTGCCCGCATGCTCGGCGGCGGTGGGTGTCAGGTCTTGGCTCTTGAAATCGAAACTGGCACCCAGGGTGTGTTCGCCCAGGCGCGCGGGGGCGATATAACCTTCGGCGCACACCACGGTGGCCAGGCTCTGGCTGCGCGCGGTCTGCGGCAGGCGGGTGATCTGCCCGCGGATGCGCTTGAGCGGCAATTCGGCGCTGGCCGCAAAGCGCTTGATCTCGGCGGCGCCGGCGAGGATCACCACTTCGGCACTGGCCAGCAGCCGCTCACCGTCCCAGGCTTGCCACTGGCCATCGCCCCGGCGCAATTCCACTACATCGTGGTGGGGCAGCAGGCGAATCCGCGGATGCGCGGCTTGCCACTGGCACAGGGCCGGCGGATGCACCCAGCCACCTTCCGGGTAGAACAGCCCGCCGTGGGCCAGGCCGACGCCGGCCTGGGCCTGGGCCTGGGGTTGGTCCAGCTGATGCAACAGGTCCGCCGGGAAGGCTGCCGCCAACTGCGCCTGGCGCTCGGCTTCCTTGGCGTTGAAGGCCAGTTGCAGCACGCCGCAGCTGTCCCAGTCGACGCCCCGTTGCAGCTGTTCGAGCAGGCGCCGGGTGTAGCCGAAACCGCTGAGGATCATCTGCGACAGGGCGGTGCCGTGGGCCGAGAGTTTCAGGTACAGCACGCCCTGGGGATTGCCCGAGGCCTCCTGGGCCATTTGCCCGTGGCGCTCCAGCAGGCTGACCCGCCAGCCCCGCGCGGCGAGGCTGGCGGCGCTGGCGCAACCGGCCAGGCCGGCGCCGATCACCAGGGCGTGTTTATCCTGGATCTGTTGCGTGGGGCGGGCGAACCAGGGCTTGCTGGCGGCAGGCAGCGGCGTGCCTTCGGGCCAGCCGAGAAACTCGCCGCGCAGCACTTCCCACTTGTGGCCGATGCCCGGGGTGCGCTTCATCTTGAAGCCCGCCGCATTCAGCAGGCGGCGCACCCAGCCGGTGCTGGTGAAGGTGCTGATGCTCGAACCCGGGGCGGCCAGGCGCGCCAGTTCGGCGAACAGCTCGGCGGTCCACATCTCGGGGTTTTTCGCCGGGGCGAAACCGTCGAGGAACCAGGCGTCGATCTGCCCGTCGAGTTGTGGCAATTGCTCCAGGGCATCGCCGACCAGCAGGGTCAGGGTGACCCGGCCCTCGTCCAGCACCAGGCGCTGAAAGCCCTGGTGCACCGCGACATAGGCGCGCAACAGACGCTCGGCCAGCGGCCCCAGTTCCGGCCACAGGGCCAGGGCGCGCTGCAGGTCGGCTGGCGTCAGCGGGTACTTTTCCACGCTGACGAAATGCAGGCGTGCGCTGGGGTCGGCCTGTTGCTCGAACAACTGCCAGGCGCAGAGGAAATTCAGGCCGGTGCCGAAGCCGGTTTCGCCGATGACGAAGCGGCCACTGGGCGGCAACGCGGCAAAACGCTCGCGCAGGCGGTTCTGTTCGAGAAACACATGGCGGGTTTCGTCCAGGCCCGACTCGGTGGAGAAGTACACATCGTCGAAGACCCGCGAACGCGGGCGGCCCTGGTCGTCCCAGTCGAGCTGGGCGTGGGACTGGGCATGGGGCTGGGGGCGAGGCAGTTCAGCGGTCATGTTCGGCTCGATAACGGCAAGGCGGCCATTCTAGCCGATCGACACAGGGGGTAATGATCCAGGGCAATGGCCGGCCAGTTCGATGCCGACAAATCATGTGTCGATCCGCTAGTCTTGCTCCATCTTGCCAGGGAGTCGCTCATGTTCGAATCAGCCGAAATCGGTCACGCCATCGACAAAAAAACCTTTGACGCCGAAGTCCCGGCCCTGCGTGAAGCCCTGCTGGAAGCCCAGTTCGAGCTGAAGCAGAAAGCCCGTTTTCCGGTGATCGTATTGATCAACGGCATCGAAGGCGCCGGCAAGGGCGAGACGGTGAAACTGCTCAACGAGTGGATGGACCCACGCCTGATCGAGGTCCGCACCTTCGACCAGCAGACCGACGAAGAGCTGGCGCGGCCACCGGCCTGGCGCTACTGGCGGATGCTCCCGGCCAAGGGCCGCATGGGGGTGTTTTTCGGCAACTGGTACAGCCAGATGCTCCAGGGGCGGGTGCACGAGCTGTTCAAGGACGGCCGTTTCGACCAGGCCATCGCCGGCGCCGAGCGTCTGGAAAAGATGCTCTGCGACGAAGGCGCGCTGATCTTCAAGTTCTGGTTCCACCTGTCCAAGAAACAGATGAAGGCCCGCCTCAAGTCCTTGCAGGACGACCCGCTGCACAGCTGGCGCATCAGCCCGCTGGATTGGCAGCAGTCGGAGACCTACGACAAGTTCGTCAAATATGGCGAGCGCGTGTTGCGCCGCACCAGCCGCGACTACGCGCCCTGGCATGTGATCGAAGGCGTGGACCCGCATTACCGCAGCCTGGCGGTGGGCAAGATTCTCCTCGAGGGCCTGCAGAGCGCGCTCAACCGGCCGATGCTCGAAGTCGAGTCCCATGTAGCGCCGCTGGGCGAGGCGGTCGACAAGCTGACCCTGCTCGACAGCCTGGACATGAGCCAGCGCCTGGACAAGGACGACTATGAAGAGCAACTGATTACCGAGCAGGCGCGTCTGGCCGGCCTGCTGCGCGACAAGCGCATGCGCAAGCACGCGTTGGTGGCGGTTTTCGAGGGCAACGACGCGGCCGGCAAGGGCGGGGCGATTCGCCGGGTAGCGGCGGCGCTGGACCCGCGCCAGTACAGCATCGTGCCGATTGCCGCGCCGACCGAGGACGAGCGGGCCCAGCCGTATCTGTGGCGCTTCTGGCGGCATATTCCGGCGCGGGGCAAGTTCACCGTGTTCGACCGTTCCTGGTATGGCCGGGTGCTGGTGGAACGGGTCGAGGGCTTTTGCAGCCCGGCGGACTGGTTGCGCGCCTATGGCGAGATCAACGACTTCGAGGAGCAGCTCGAGGACGCCGGGGTGATCGTGGTCAAGTTCTGGCTGGCGATCGACAAGCAGACCCAGCTGGAGCGTTTCCAGGCCCGTGAAGAGATTCCGTTCAAGCGTTTCAAGATCACTGAGGACGACTGGCGCAACCGCGACAAATGGGACGCCTATCGGGCCGCCGTCGGCGACATGGTCGACCGCACCAGCACCGAGGTCGCGGCCTGGACCCTGGTGGAGGCCAACGACAAGCGCTGGGCCCGGGTCAAGGTGCTGCGCACCCTCAACCGCGCACTGGAAGAGGCATTCGACAAGTCCGAGAAAAAGGACAGGAAAGGCAAGAAGGGCAAGAAATAACCGCCGCGGGTTGTGAGCAGGGGCCGGGCACGAACCCCGCGCCGCGATGGTTTTGCATACGCCGGATGAATGATCGTCGCGGCCGGGCAAGGGCTGGATCTATGCTCGAGCCACTCACAACCGACAACAACAATGAGGTATGCCATGCGTGAAGTGGTGATCGTCGATAGCGTGCGGACCGGCCTGGCCAAGTCCTTTCGCGGCAAGTTCAACCAGACCCGTCCGGATGACATGGCCGCTCATTGCGTCAATGCGCTGCTGAGCCGCAACGGTATCGACCCGGCCAGCGTCGAGGACTGCATCGTCGGCGCCGGTTCCAACGAAGGCGCCCAGGGCTACAACATCGGGCGCAACGTCGCGGTGCTGTCGCGCCTGGGCACCGGTACTGCGGGCATGACCCTCAACCGTTTCTGTTCGTCCGGCCTGCAGGCGATCGCCATCGCCGCCAACCAGATCGCTTCCGGTTGCAGTGAGATCATTGTCGCCGGCGGGGTCGAGTCCATCAGCCTGACGATGAAAAGCGTCAACACCGACAACCTGATCAACCCGCTGCTCAAGGAACAGGTGCCGGGCATCTATTTCCCCATGGGCCAGACCGCCGAGGTGGTGGCCCGGCGTTACAACGTGAGCCGCGAGGAGCAGGACCTGTATGCCCTGCAAAGCCAGCAGCGCACCGCGGCGGCCCAGGCGGCCGGGCTGTTCGACGACGAGATTGTGGCGATGGCAGTGAAGTACCGGGTCGAGGACAAGAACAGCGGCCAGGTGCAGATTCTCGACGGCGTGGTCGATCGCGATGATTGCAACCGCCCGGACACCACCCTGGAAAGCCTGGCCGGTTTGAAACCGGTGTTCGCCGAAGACGGCTCGGTGACTGCGGGCAACTCCTCGCAACTGTCCGATGGCGCCTCCATGACCCTGGTCATGAGCCTGGAGCGGGCCCTGGCGCTGGGGCTCAAGCCCAAGGCGTTCTTCCGCGGCTTCACCGTGGCCGGTTGCGAGCCGGACGAAATGGGCATCGGTCCGGTGTTCTCGGTACCCAAGCTACTCAAGGCCAAGGGTCTGCAAGTGGACGACATCGACCTCTGGGAGTTGAACGAGGCCTTCGCGTCGCAATGCCTGTACAGCCGCAACCGGCTGCAGATCGACAACGCCAGGTACAACGTCAACGGCGGCTCGATCTCCATCGGCCACCCGTTCGGCATGACCGGTTCGCGCCAGGTCGGCCATCTGGTGCGGGAACTGCAACGGCGCAACCTGCGCTACGGCATCGTCACCATGTGCGTCGGCGGTGGCATGGGCGCGACCGGGTTGTTCGAAGCGGTGCGCTAAGCCCGTCAGGCGGGGGCGGATCTGTCTGCCTTACGAACCTATCGCGGGCAAGCCTCGCGCCTACAGGACGGTGGTGTTTCTGCAGGTGCGAGACTTGCCCGCGATGTTTTTGCGACCTGCACAGTCCTGTTTACGTTCCCCCTCCAACTGTCTCTGTGTAAGTCACAGCTCCGGGCCTAGAATGCGGGCTCTCTCCATCAGGCTTTTGGGGGTTGCATGCACATCTCGTCCGGTCGCTGGGTCTACGGCTTGTTCCTCGCACTGCTGACGGCGCTGCTGTGGGGCATCCTGCCGATCAAGCTCAAGCAAGTGTTGCTGGTGATGGACCCGGTGACCGTGACCTGGTTTCGCCTGTTGGTGTCCGGTGGTTTCCTGCTGGTCTACCTGGCGGCGGTCAAGCGTTTGCCCAGCTGGCGGGTACTCGGGCCGCGCGGCGGCTGGCTGGTGCTGATGGCGGTCTGCGGGCTGGTGGGCAACTACGTGCTGTACCTGATGGGGCTGAACCTGTTGAGCCCCGGCACCGCGCAACTGGTGGTGCAGATGGGGCCGATCCTGCTGCTGATCGCCAGCCTGTTTGTGTTCAAGGAGCGTTTCAGCCTGGGGCAGGGGATTGGCCTGGCGGTGCTGCTGATCGGTTTCGGGCTGTTTTTCAATCAGCGCCTGACCGAGCTGCTGACGTCCTTGAGCAACTACACCGCCGGGGTGCTGACGGTGCTCGCCGCCTCGGCGGTCTGGACCTTCTACGCCCTGGGCCAGAAGCAATTGCTGACGGTGTGGAATTCCTTGCAGGTGATGATGGTGATCTACCTGTTCTGCGCGCTGTTGCTCACGCCGTGGGCCCATCCTCTCGAAGCGCTTGAATTGAGTCCGCTGCAAGGCTGGCTGTTGCTGGCCTGCTGCCTGAATACCCTGATCGCCTACGGTGCCTTCGCCGAAGCGCTGGCCCATTGGGAAGCGTCGCGGGTCAGCGCCACGCTGGCGATCACGCCCTTGGTGACCTTCGCTGCAGTGGCGGTGGCGGCCTGGTTGTGGCCCGAATATGTGCATGCCGAACAGATCAACGGCCTGGGGTATGGCGGGGCGGTGCTGGTGGTGCTGGGGTCGGCCTTGACGGCCCTGGGGCCTTCGCTGATGGCCGGGCTCAAGGCGCGGCGGGGACGTATGGAAGTGCCGCAGAGCTAGGGCGCGTTATCGTCGATCGCGGGCAAGCCTCGCTCCTACGGAAGCAGGAGCGAGGCTGATTTGCAGCTGGCGATCAGCCCTGCTTGCCAGCCTCCAGCATGTTTTCCGGACGCACCCAGGCATCGAACTCTTCGTCCGTCAGGTAACCCAACTCCAGGGCCGCTTCACGCAAGGTGCGGTTCTCGGCATAGGCCTTCTTGGCGATCTCGGCGGACTTGTCGTAGCCGATATGGGTGTTGAGTGCGGTGACCAGCATCAGCCCGCGTTCCAGATGGTCGGCCATCTGCACCGGGTCGGGCTCCAGGCCGGCGATGCAGTGCTGCTGGAAGTTGCTGCAGCCGTCGGCGAGCAGGCGCACCGATTGCAGCAGGTTGTGGATGATCACCGGCTTGAACACGTTCAGTTGCAGGTGGCCCTGGCTGGCGGCGAAGCCGATGGCCACGTCGTTGCCCATCACCTGGCAGGCCAGCATCGACAGGGCTTCGCACTGGGTCGGGTTGACCTTGCCCGGCATGATCGAGCTGCCCGGTTCGTTGGCCGGCAGCCTGACCTCGGCCAGCCCGGCCCGTGGTCCGGAGCCCAGCAGGCGCAGGTCGTTGGCGATTTTCATCAGGCACACCGCCAGGGTCTTCAGGGCGCCGGAGAGGGTGGTCAGGGGTTCGTGGCCGGCAAGGGCGGCGAACTTGTTCGGCGCGGTGACAAACGGCAGGCCGGACAAGGCCGCCAGCTCGGCGGCGATCGCCTCGCCGAAACCATGGGGCGAGTTCAGCCCGGTGCCGACGGCGGTACCGCCCTGGGCCAGCTCACAGACCGCCGGCAGGGCCGCGCGAATGGCGCGCTCGGCGTAGTCCAGTTGGGCGATGAAGGCCGACAGCTCCTGGCCGAAGGTGATGGGCGTGGCATCCATCATGTGGGTGCGCCCGGTTTTCACCAGCTTCATATGCCGTGCCGCGAGTTCGGCCAGGCCACCGGACAGTTCGGCGATCGAGGGCAACAGATGCTGCTGCACCGCCTGGGCCGCGGCGATGTGCATTGCCGTGGGGAAGCAGTCGTTGGAGCTTTGCGAGCGATTCACATGGTCGTTGGGGTGCACCGGGCTCTTGCCGCCGCGCGGGTTGCCGGCCAGTTCGTTGGCGCGACCGGCGATCACCTCGTTGACGTTCATGTTGCTCTGGGTGCCGCTGCCGGTCTGCCAGACCACCAGTGGGAACTGGTCGTCATGCTGGCCATCCAGCACCTCGTCGGCGGCCTGTTCGATCAGGCGGGCGATGTCGGCCGGCAGATCGCCGTTGCGGTCGTTGACCCGGGCCGCGGCCTTCTTGATCAACGCCAGGGCATGCAGGACCGACAGCGGCATGCGCTCGTTGCCGATGGCGAAGTTGATCAGCGAACGCTGGGTCTGGGCGCCCCAATAGGCTTCGTCCGGGACTTCAACCTGGCCAAGGCTGTCGGTTTCGATTCGACTCATCGTGCTCACTCCTGTAGGTCTGATTGCGCAGTTTAGGCCGTGATCCACCGCCTGGGTTCCATAAAGCGCCTTTTGTGTCATTTGGTCGAGCAAATGCAGGCACCACAAGGCTTGGGGTTGAGCGACAGAGTTTTTTAGGCGCAGAATGGTCGCCCTTGGGGTTATACCTCGCCTGCTAGAAAAGGAAACTCGATGACTCGTCTTCGTGCCATCTGTACCGCGGTTGCTCTGGTTTGCGCCAGCGGCCAGGTGCTTGCCGATACCGCCAGCCACAACGCCAGTGCCGAAGCTTTCCTGACCCTGGCGCACGCTGACAAGCTGGGCACTCCGGTGTACATGCAAGTGCAGCAAATGTTCGCTCAGCGTTTTGAACAGACCAAAGCCCCAGAGTCGAAAAAAGCCGTGCTGGAAACCTACCAGGCCAAGGCCAACGCCGCCCTGGACCAGGCCATCGGCTGGAACAAGCTGAAGCCGGACATGGTCAAGCTCTACACCAGCAACTTCAGCGAATCCGAGCTCAAGGACCTGGTGGCGTTCTACCAGTCGCCGCTGGGCAAGAAAGTCCTGGAAAAAATGCCGCAGCTGACCCAGCAATCGGCCCAGATGACCCAGGCCAAGCTGGAAAGCGCGGTACCGGTAGTCAACAAGCTGCTGGCCGACATGACCGCCGAACTCGAGCCTAAGGCCGCACCGGCGAAGAAGAAGTAAGCGGAGCCAGGAATGACCATGCAACAACGTATCGAATCGGCACTGGGCGCATTGCAGCCTGAACATTTGCAGGTGCTGGATGAAAGCCACATGCACAGCCGCGGCCTGGAGACCCACTTCAAGGCCGTGCTGGTCAGCGAGCAGTTTGCCGGGCTCAACAGCGTCAAGCGTCACCAGAAGGTCTACGCGACCCTGGGCGAGCTGATGGGCCAGTTTCATGCGTTGGCGCTGCATACCTACACGCCAGAGGAATGGGCGAAGATTGGCGTGGCCCCGGCCTCGCCGACCTGCGCTGGCGGCAGCAAGCATTAACCACAGGTTTTTTGCTAGAATCCGCAACGCGCCGCTCAGTCGGCGCGTTTTTTTTGCATCCGGTTCACCCTTTACGAGGGTAGCCACCTGGAGAATTACCCATGACACAACCTATTGTCGTGGCGGCACTGTATAAGTTCGTCACCCTCGAAGATTATGTTTCCCTGCGCGAACCGCTGCTCAACGCGATGCTCGACAACGGCATCAAGGGCACCCTGCTGATCGCCGAAGAAGGCATCAACGGCACCGTTTCCGGCAGCCGCGAAGGCATCGACGGGCTGCTGGCCTGGCTCAAGAACGACCCGCGCATGGTCGACATCGATCACAAGGAATCGTACTGCGACGAGCAGCCGTTCTACCGCACCAAGGTCAAGCTCAAGAAAGAGATCGTGACCCTGGGCGTGCCCGGCGTCGACCCGAACAAGAAGGTCGGTACCTATGTCGAACCGCAGGACTGGAACGCGCTGATCAGCGATCCGGAAGTGCTGCTGATCGACACCCGTAACGACTACGAGGTTTCGATCGGCACCTTCGAAGGCGCCATCGACCCGAAGACCACCAGTTTTCGCGAATTCCCCGACTACATCAAAGCCAACTTCGACCCGAGCAAGCACAAGAAAGTCGCGATGTTCTGCACCGGCGGCATTCGTTGCGAGAAAGCTTCGAGCTACATGCTCAGCGAAGGCTTCGGCGAGGTCTTCCACCTCAAGGGCGGCATCCTCAAGTACCTCGAAGAGGTGCCGCAGCAAGAGAGTAAATGGCAGGGCGACTGCTTCGTCTTCGATAATCGGGTGACCGTGCGTCACGACCTCAGCGAAGGCGACTACGATCAATGTCATGCCTGCCGCACGCCGGTAAGCGTCGAGGATCGCGCCAGCGAGCACTATGTGCCGGGTATCAGTTGCCCGCACTGCTGGGACACGCTGAGCGAGAAAACCCGCCGCAGCGCCATCGACCGGCAGAAGCAGATTGAACTGGCCAAGGCTCGCAACATGCCGCATCCGATCGGTTACAACTACAAGCAATCTTCTTCCGAGGCCTGAGCCATGTCTGCCCGCCTGCTCTATGTGATGGACCCGATGTGTTCGTGGTGCTGGGGCTTCGCTCCAGTGGCCGAGGCCCTGGTCGAGCAGGCGCGGGCCGCGGGCGTCGAGTTGCATCTGGTGGTGGGCGGCCTGCGGACCGGCAGTGGCTCGGCACTGGAGCCGACCACCCGCCGCTATATCCTCGAGCACTGGCAGGCGGTCACCGAGGCCACCGGCCAGCCGTTCAAGTTCGAGAGCGCCTTGCCCGACGGTTTTGTCTATGACACCGAGCCTGCGTGCCGCGCCATCGTCACGGCGCGCAGCCTGGCGCCGGATTGCGCCTGGAAACTTTTGCGGCTGATCCAGCGGGCTTTTTACGTCGAAGGCCGGGATGTCACTCGCGCCAGCGTTCTGGTGGAACTGGCCGAGGAAGCGGGCGTACCGCGCATCGAGTTCGCCGAGGCGTTCGATCGCGCCGAGCAGCATGCCGCGACCGCCGCCGATTTCACCTGGGTCCAGGACCTGGGGATCGCGGGTTTCCCGACGATGCTGGCCGAGCGCAATGGCCAGCTGGCCTTGTTGACCAATGGCTACCAGCCCCTGAGTGAGCTGTCTCCACTGCTCGGCCGCTGGCTGGAGCGTGCCGCCTGTGCGTGATCCACAAGCGCCGGAACCCGTCGATCGCCTGAGCTGGGCGCAAGTCCGCCGGCTGGCACTGCAGCATAAAAAAGCCCTGTGGATCGCCAATGGCGTGGCCGTCCTGGCGACGCTGTGCAGCGTGCCTATCCCGTTGCTGCTGCCGCTGTTGGTGGACGAAGTGCTGCTGGGGCATGGCGATGCCGCGCTGAAGGTGATGAACCACGCCTTGCCCGCGGGCTGGCAGAGCGCCGCCGGCTACATCGGCCTGATGTTGCTGATCACCCTGATGCTGCGTTGCTCGGCGCTGCTGTTCAACGTGCTGCAGGCCCGGTTGTTTGCCGGGTTGGCCAAGGACATTGTCTATCGCATCCGCCTGCGGCTGATCGAGCGCCTCAAGCGCATTTCCCTGGGCGAATATGAAAGCCTGGGCAGCGGTACGGTGACGACTCACCTGGTCACCGACCTCGACACCCTCGACAAGTTTGTCGGCGAAACCCTCAGCCGTTTTCTGGTGGCCATGCTCACGCTGGTGGGCACCGCGGGCATCCTGATGTGGATGCATTGGCAACTGGCGCTGCTGATCCTGTTGTTCAATCCCCTGGTGATCTACGCCACGGTGCAGTTGGGCAAGCGGGTCAAGCACCTGAAAAAGCTCGAGAACGACAGCACCTCGCGTTTCACCCAGGCCCTGACCGAAACCCTGGATGCGATCCAGGAAGTCCGCGCGGGCAACCGCCAGGGCTTTTTCCTCGGCCGTCTTGGTCGGCGTGCCCAGGATGTGCGGGACTACGCGGTGGCTTCGCAATGGAAGAGCGATGCCTCCAATCGCGCCAGCGGGCTGCTGTTCCAGTTCGGTATCGATATCTTCCGTGCGGCGGCCATGCTCACCGTGCTGTTTTCCGATCTGTCCATCGGCCAGATGCTGGCCGTATTCAGCTACCTGTGGTTCATGATCGGCCCGGTGGAACAACTGCTGAACCTGCAGTACGCCTACTATGCCGCCGGTGGCGCGTTGTCGCGTATCAACGAGCTGCTGTCGCGGGCCGACGAGCCGCAGTATGCCGGCGGTGTCGACCCGTTCCAGGGGCGCGAGACCGTGGGTATCGAAGTCAGCGGCCTGAGTTTCGGTTACGGCGACGAACTGGTGCTGGACCAAATGAACCTGTCGATCGAGCCGGGGGAGAAGGTGGCGATCGTCGGCGCCAGCGGCGGCGGCAAAAGTACCCTGGTGCAGCTGTTGCTGGGGCTCTACACACCGCAGGCGGGCGTGATTCGTTTTGGCGGCAAGACCCAGCAGGAAATCGGCCTGGAAACCCTGCGGGAAAACGTGGCGGTGGTGTTGCAGCATCCGGCGCTGTTCAACGACAGCATCCGCGCCAACCTGACCATGGGCCGCGAGCGCAGCGACGAAGCCTGTTGGCGGGCGTTGGAAATTGCCCAGCTGGACTCGACGGTCCGCGCCCTGGCCAACGGCCTGGACAGTGTGGTTGGCCGTTCCGGCGTGCGTCTGTCTGGCGGGCAGCGCCAGCGCCTGGCAATCGCGCGGATGGTCCTGGCCGAACCCAAGGTGGTGATCCTCGACGAAGCCACCTCCGCGCTGGACGCCGCCACCGAGTACAACCTGCACCAGGCGCTGACGCGTTTCCTCCACGGCCGGACCACGCTGATCATTGCTCACCGCCTGTCCGCGGTAAAACAGGCGGATCGGGTTCTGGTGTTCGATGGCGGGCAGATTGCCGAAGATGGCGACCATCAGCAGCTAATTGCCGACGGCGGCCTTTACGCCAAGCTTTACGGGCATTTGCAGCAAGTCCAGCGACCTTGAGTTTTATCCGGTTTTCTGTGCTTAGTGCTTGAATTCTCTGGTGGAAATGACCCTCCTGGGACGCGGCCCTGTCGCGTCTCGACTGGCATCGTGCTTGAACGTCATGGCCTGTGCGTTCGAGGCGGCGGAAATTAGCCTAGTCTGTGCTGTCAGGAGCGGTATTTTCTCGGGTGTTCATCTGGCAGTGCTTATGCAAGGGACCTCATGAAGCAAAAGCGGACTCTCGGAACGCCACGGTTATTGGGCATCGTCTGGCCATTTATTGCGGTGGTGTTGTTTCAAGCGCTGTTGGGTGGCCTCAGCTTATATGTCCTTTCGGCGGTACGTGTTTACGTTGCCGGGGAGAGTCTTTGGTCCAAGGGCCAGAAGGACGCCATCTACTACCTCAATCTCTACGCCGACAGCCGCGACGAATCGATCTTTCTGAAGTACCAGAATGCTATTGCCGTGCCTCAGGGCGGGCATGAGCTGCGGGTCGCGCTGGATCAGCAACCGCCCGACCTGAATGCCGCGCGGGCGGGGATTCTCAAGGGGGGCAACCACCCTGACGACAGCGACAGCGTGATCTGGCTGTACCTGAACTTCCGCCATTTCAGCTACCTGGAAAAAGCCATCGACCTGTGGACCGTGGGCGACAGTTATCTGGTGCAGCTCGACAGCGTAGCCCATGAAATGCACCGCAGCATTACCAGCAACCAGGCCTCCGAAGCCGATATCCAGCGCTGGAAGAACCAGATTTTCGCCATCAACGATGGCGTGACGCCCGCTGCCAAGGCCTTTAGCGATGCTCTAGGCGAGGGTTCGCGGGTCATCCTGCGGCTGTTGCTGATCACCAACCTGGCCACCGCGCTGGGGCTGATTGTCCTGGCCTTGCTGCGCACCCATAAGCTGCTGGCCCAGCGTCATGAATTCGCCAGCGCCCTGCAGTTGGAAAAGGAACGGGCGCAGATCACCCTGCAATCCATTGGCGACGGTGTCATCACTACCGACGTGGACGGCGCCATCGCCTACATGAACCCGGCCGCCGAGGAAATGACCCACTGGAAGGCTGAACAGGCGGTGGGACTGCCGCTGGCGGCCTTGTTCAACCTGCTGGATGAAAATGCCCAGGCCGATGGCTTCACCCTGATCGAGCACATTCTCAGCGGTCAGCTCAGTGGTGGCAGCGAGCACTCGAAGCTGATCCAGCGCCTGGATGGCAGCACGGTGTCGGTGACCCTGGTCGGCGCGCCGATCCAGAATGCCGGCAAGGTCAGCGGTACGGTGCTGGTGCTGCACGACATGACCCAGGAGCGCCAGTACATCGCCAATCTGTCCTGGCAGGCGACCCACGACGCCTTGACCGGCCTGGCGAACCGTCGCGAGTTCGAATACCGCCTGGAGCAGGCATTGCACAGCCTGAGCCGGCAACCGGGGCGGCACGCCCTGATGTTCCTCGATCTGGACCAGTTCAAGCTGGTCAACGATACCTGCGGCCATGCGGCAGGGGACGAGTTGCTTCGGCATATCTGCGCCTTGCTCCAGTCGGGCCTGCGCGAGGGCGATACCCTGGCGCGCCTGGGGGGCGATGAGTTCGGCATCCTGCTGGAGAACTGCTCGCCGGAAGCGGCGGAAAAGATCGCCGAAGGCCTGCGCCAGACGGTGCAGAACCTGCATTTTGTCTGGAAAGGCCGGCCCTTCGTCACCACGGTCAGCATTGGCCTGGTGCATGTGGCGCAAACCCCGACCACCCTCGAAGCATCACTGCGGGCAGCGGACATGGCGTGCTACATGGCCAAGGAGAAAGGGCGCAACCGGGTCCAGGTCTATCACGCGGACGACTCGGAGCTGTCCCTGCGGTTCGGTGAAATGGCCTGGGTACAGCGCCTGCACATGGCCCTGGAGGAAAACCGCTTCTGTCTTTATGCCCAGGAAATAGCCGCCCTGGGTCATGTGGACCGGCTCGGCGGGCACATCGAGATTCTGCTGCGCCTGCACGACGAGGCCGGGCGGATGATCCTGCCCGACAGCTTTATCCCGGCCGCCGAGCGTTACGGTCTGATGACCTCCCTGGACCGTTGGGTGGTGGAGAATGTGTTCAAGATCATCGCCGAATGCATCCGCGAGGAGCGCGAAGGGCCCCTGGCGATGTGTGCGATCAATCTGTCGGGCGCGACCATCGGTGACGAGGCTTTCCTGGACTTCCTGCGCGAGCAGTTCATCGTCCACGGTGTGCCACCGGACCTGATTTGTTTTGAAATCACCGAGACCAGCGCTATCTCCAATCTCGGTAGTGCGATTCGATTTATCAACGAGCTCAAGGGCTTGGGCTGTCACTTTTCGTTGGATGACTTTTGTGCGGGAATGTCGTCATTCGCTTATCTCAAACATTTGCCTGTAGACTTCCTCAAGATCGATGGAAGTTTTGTAAAGGATATGCTGGACGACCCGATCAATCGCGCGATGGTCGAGGTGATCAACCATATCGGTCATGTGATGGGCAAGCGTACGATTGCCGAGTTTGTCGAAACACCGCAGATTGAGCAGGCATTGTTGGAGATTGGCGTGGATTACGCTCAGGGCTACCTGATCGAGCGCCCGCAACTCTTCACCTGCGACAGTCTGCAGTGCCGGCCTTCGCGACCACAGCCTCTGTTATTCAAGGCTCCTGGCACGTTCCGTTGAATCTCTCGCTGATCCGTACCATCACCATCAAAAGGAGCCCCGACAGTGATCGACGCATTCAACAGAACCGGTCCGCTCATGGACGCTGCAAGCTATCCGGCCTGGGCCCAGCAGCTGATCCAGAATTGCAGCGAGAGCAAGCGCCGCGTGGTCGACCACGAACTGTACCAGCGCATGCGCGACAACAAGCTCAGTAACAAAACCATGCGCCAGTACCTGATCGGCGGCTGGCCGGTTGTCGAGCAATTCGCCCTATACATGGCACAGAACCTGACCAAGACCCGCTTCGCCCGTCACCCCGGGGAAGACATGGCGCGGCGCTGGCTGATGCGCAATATCCGGGTCGAGCTCAATCATGCCGATTACTGGGTGAACTGGAGCCGCGCCCATGGCGTGAGCCTGGAAGATCTGCAGGCGCAGCAAGTCCCACCGGAGCTGCACGCCCTGAGTCATTGGTGTTGGCACACCAGCTCCGCCGACTCATTGATCGTGGCGATCGCTGCGACCAACTATGCAATCGAGGGGGCCACGGGGGAGTGGTCGGCGCTGGTCTGCTCCTCCGGCGTGTATGCGGCGGCCTTTCCCGAAGAAGAGCGCAAGCGGGCGATGAAGTGGCTGAAAATGCATGCCCAGTACGACGATGCGCATCCTTGGGAGGCGCTGGAAATCATCTGTACCCTGGCTGGCATGAAGCCGAGCAAAGCCTTGCAGGGCGAGCTGCGCCAGGCGATCTGCAAGAGTTATGACTACATGTACCTGTTCCTGGAGCGTTGCATGCAACAGGAAAAGACCCCGGCGGCCCGTGAGCGGATGGCGCTGGTCGAAGGTTGAATGGCGGCCTCCGATGGAGGCGGGGCCCCAGCCATTCTCTCAGCCGGCCATTGCCAGGCGGTTGCGGCCTTCGCGCTTGGCCACATACAACGCGCTGTCCGCACGGCGCAGCAGGCTCTCGGCTGATTCCCCCGGCAGCAGGGTCGAGCAACCCAGGCTGACCGTCAGCTCGATCAACTTGCCATCCGCCCAGTAGTCCTTGGCCTGGGCCGCCTGGCGCAGCCGTTCTCCCACCATGGCGGCGGCATCGCGGCCGGTATTGGACAGCAGGATCAGGAACTCCTCACCGCCAAAACGAAACACCATGTCGACGTTGCGCAACTGCGCCTTGATGGCCGCGGCAACAGCCTTGAGCACTTCATCGCCGGCGCTGTGGCCGTGGCTGTCGTTGATTCTCTTGAAGTGATCGATATCCAGCATCAGCAGCGACAGTGGGTGCAGGTGGCGGCGGGCCATTTCGATTTCCCGTTGCAGCGTCTGGTCCATGGCGATCCGGTTGCCGGTATCGGTCAAAGGGTCGCGCAGGGCGCTACGGGTCGCGGCCCGATAGAGCAGGGCGTTGCGCATCGGATAAAGCAGGGTGGACAGCAGGGACTCCAGATGGCCCTGTTCCTGGTCGCTGAAACGCTGATTGCGCCGAAATACCAGCTCGCCCATGGTCTCGCCTTCATGGCTCAGGCTGTAGCTGATGGAGTGGTGGCCGCGCTGGCCGAATTCCAGGCGCAGGTCGCTGGGCTTGTGCTGGTAAACCAGGGCATCCAGGGGCACAAGGCGTTGGGTTTCGCGGAAGAACAGGCCGAGAATGCGTTGCGGTTCCAGGCTGGTCTGTAATTGCAGGCTCAGTTGCTGGCGCAACTGGATAAGGCTGACCGGGCGTTGCAGGAGTGGTGACTGCTGGCCAAAGCCCAGGCGTTGCAATTTGGCGCTATCGAAGTCAATTGCGTTGGTCTGGGTCGGTA
Organism: Pseudomonas sp. NFPP07; assembly: GCF_900115645.1. Classification (NCBI taxonomy): domain Bacteria; kingdom Pseudomonadati; phylum Pseudomonadota; class Gammaproteobacteria; order Pseudomonadales; family Pseudomonadaceae; genus Pseudomonas; species Pseudomonas sp. NFPP07. Next base: position 196,532 of record NZ_FOXG01000001.1, on the reverse strand, counting down.
TTTTCATATGGCGTGAGCCCCTGGGCACGTAATGCAGTCTTGCTGGCTGGGTGAGAGCGGCTCATGGCTGCACGTCATACTGTTCCATCAGTCCCGTAGGACAAGCGATCACAGTCTAATCCGCTTTACGGGCCGTTATAAGCCCCGACTCGATCGTCGCTGAGTTTCGCCAATACACTGCCTATTTGAGGGAGATGAGAGCGAAAGTCATGCCATTCGCTTCATCCGAGTAAAATGCTTTTGAATTCAGCGGGTTGGCTGACAGTGCCAAGGCTTGGTGTGGCGCAGGGTGGCATTTGTCTGGCGATGACAGGGTGGAAGACTGCCAGGAAAGGAGTGCCACGACGGTATTCCGCCGCGGCCAAAGAACGGATTACTGGGCGTCGAATGCCTGGCCGTTGATCCCGGTACTGTCCGGACCCATGAGGTACAGGTAGACCGGCATGATCTCCTCGGGGGCCGGGTTGTTGCTCGGGTTTTCCCCTGGATAGGCCTGGGCGCGCATGCTGGTGCGGGTGGCGCCCGGATTGACACTGTTGGCGCGCACCGGTGCGACACCGTCGACTTCGTCGGCCAGGGTTTGCATCAGGCCTTCGGTGGCGAACTTCGAAACGCCATAGGCACCCCAGTAGGCACGGCCCTTGCGGCCAACGCTGCTGGAGGTGAACACCACCGAGGCGTCCTGGGACAGCTTGAGCAGCGGCAGCAGGGTACTGGTCAGCATGAACATGGCGTTGACGTTGACTTGCATCACCCGCATGAAGTTCTCGCCCGACAGCTGTTCCAGCGGCGTGCGCGGACCAATGATCGAGGCATTGTGCAGCAGGCCATCGAGGTGACCGAACTCGGCTTCGACCATGGCGGCCAGCTCGTCGTACTGGTGCGGCAGGGCGGTTTCCAGGTTGAACGGAATCACCACCGGCTGAGGATGGCCGGCGGCTTCGATCTCGTCATAAACCTGGGTCAGGTTGGCTTCGGTCTTGCCCAGCAGCAATACGGTGGCGCCGTGGGCGGCGAAGGTCTTGGCGGCAGCGGCGCCGATGCCGCGGCCGGCGCCGGTAACCAGAATGACCCGATCCTTGAGCAGTTCGGGGCGGGCGGAATAATCAAACATAAAAACCTCGGGAAATCAGAAGCGAAAGCCTGGGCCGGTCAGCAGCTGCACAGCGCCTGGTCCAGGACCTGGCGCAGTTCCAGCGGATGGTCGACCACCACGTCGGCGCCCCAGTGCTTGGGATTGTCGTCCGGATGGATGTAACCGTAGGTCACGGCGGCGGTCCTGGTGCCTGCATCGCGGCCCGATTCGATGTCGCGCAGGTCGTCGCCGACGAACAGTACGCTGGCCGGGTCGAGGTCGAGCATCTTGCACGCCAGGATCAATGGTTCCGGATCGGGTTTGCTGTTCTTTACGTGATCCGGGCAGATCAGCAGGGCGGAACGTTCCGCCAGGCCCAACTGCTGCATGATTGGCTCGGCAAAGCGCACCGGCTTGTTGGTGACCACGCCCCAGAGCAGATTGGCCTTCTCGATATCGGCCAGCAGCTCGGCCATACCCTCGAACAGCTTGCTGTGCACTGCGCAATGCTTGAGGTAGCGCTCCAGAAACTCCAGGCGCAGCTCCTCGAAACCCGGAGATTCCGGGTCCATCGAGAAGGTCACGGCCACCATCGCCCGGGCGCCACCGGAGATTTCGTCACGGATATGTTTGTCCGCGATTGGCGCCAGGCCTCGGTCGGCGCGCATGGCCTGGCAGATGGCGATGAAGTCCGGCGCAGTGTCGAGCAGGGTGCCGTCCATGTCGAAGAGAACTGCTCTGATACGCATGGGCTTATTCCTCCCGCAGGGTCTGGATCATGTAGTTGACGTCGACGTCGGCGGCCAGCTTGTAGTGCTTGGTCAGCGGGTTGTAGGTCAGGCCGATGATGTCCTTGACGGTCAGGCCGGCGTCACGGCTCCAGGCGCCCAGTTCGGAAGGCCGGATGAATTTCTTGAAGTCATGGGTGCCGCGCGGCAGCAGCTTCATGATGTATTCGGCGCCGATGATGGCGAACAGATAGGCCTTCGGATTGCGATTGATGGTGGAGAAGAACACCTGGCCGCCGGGCTTGACCATGCGAAAGCACGCTCGGATCACCGAGGACGGGTCTGGTACGTGCTCGAGCATTTCCAGGCAGGTGACGACGTCGAACTGCTCGGGCATTTCCTCGGCCAGGGCTTCGGCGGTGATCTGCCGGTATTCGACGTTCACCCCTGACTCCAGTTGATGCAGCTGTGCCACTGCCAGCGGGGCCTCGCCCATGTCGATGCCGGTTACCGTGGCGCCGCGCTGGGCCATGGCTTCGCTGAGGATGCCGCCGCCGCAACCGACGTCGAGGACTTTCTTGCCGGCCAGGTTGACGCGTTCGTCAATCCAATTGACCCGCAGTGGGTTGATATCGTGCAGCGGTTTGAATTCGCTCTCGCGGTCCCACCAGCGATGGGCGAGGGCTTCGAATTTGGCGATTTCGGCGTGGTCGACGTTACTCATGGGTAATCCTCTGAATCTGGAAAATTCTGGCTGTCGGTCTCGAGCCAGGGCTCGAGGGTTCCTGCTATTCGGTATGGCCGCTGATACGCCGGCCCCAGGCTGTCGCCGTGGCGTGCAGCTGTTGTTCGTCCAGGCGCGTCAGGCGCCGGTCGTCGAGCAATTGCTTGCCGGCGACCCAAAGGTGTTTCACGCAATCGCGGCCGGTGGCATATATAAGCTGCGAAACCGGGTCATAGATCGGTTGCTGCGCCAGGCCGGACAGGTCGAAGGCCACCAGGTCCGCGGCCTTGCCGAGTTCCAGCGAGCCGATCTCGCTCTCCAGGCCCAGGGCCCGCGCGCCGTTGAGGGTGGCCATGCGCAGCGCCTGGTGGGCATTCAGGGCGGTGGCCGAGCCTGCCACGGCCTTGGCCAGCAGTGCGGCGGTGCGGATTTCGCCGAGCAGGTCCAGGTCGTTGTTGCTGGCGGCCCCGTCGGTGCCTACCGCGACATTGACGCCAGCCTGCCACAGCCGTTCCACCGGGCAGAAGCCGCTGGCCAGTTTCAGGTTCGACTCCGGGCAATGAATGACATTGCTATTGGTTTCTACCAGCAAAGCCAGGTCGTCATCGCTGATTTGGGTCATGTGTACGGCCTGGAAGCGCGGCCCGAGCAGTCCCAGTCGCGCCAGGCGGGCCAGGGGCCGCTCGCCGTGCCGGGCGACGGCCTGTTCCACCTCGAAGGCGGTTTCATGGACATGCATATGAATGGAGGCATCGAGTTCTTCGGCAATGATCCGGATCTTCTCCAGGTTTTCGTCGCCGACCGTGTAGGGCGCGTGGGGGCCGAAGGTGATCTTGATGCGCGGATGATGCTTGAGATCGCTGAACAGCTCGACGCCCTGGCGGATGGCCTCGTCGGCGCTGTGGGCGCCCGGAATCGGAAAGTCGAGGACCGGAATGGCGATCTGCGCCCGAATGCCGCTGTTGTGCACGCGCTCGCTGGCAACCTTCGGAAAGAAGTACATGTCGGAAAAGCAGCTGATGCCGCCTTTGAGCTGTTCGGCGATGGCCAGGTCGGTACCGTCGCGGACGAAGGCTTCATCGACCCATTTGGCTTCGGCGGGCCAGATGTGGTTCTCCAGCCAGGTCATCAATGGCAGATCGTCGGCCAGGCCGCGGAACAGGGTCATCGCCGCGTGGCCGTGGGCGTTGATCAGGCCAGGGCTGAGCAGCATGCCCGGCAACTCGCGGACCTCGGCCGCCTGCAGCTTCAAGGCCGCGGTGCGCGGGCCGATGAACACGATGCGGCCGTCGCGGATACCCAGGCCGTGCTCCTTGAGCACCACGCCGGCCGGTTCAACAGGCACCAGCCAGGTCGGCAACAGGAGTAGGTCGAGCGCAACGACAGGGTTCGGCATCGAAGATCGGTTCCAGGGCGTTTGTGGAGGATGGCGAAGTATACCCGAGCGTCTTCGCCGGGGGCTCGCTATAATCGGCCGCTTTTGTTCATGAGTGCGGGGTGAGGGATGCGCGATCGACTGTTGGCAGCGGAGAAGGTGAAGGCCATCGATTGGCGGGATGACGCCCTGTATCTGCTCGATCAGCGTATTTTGCCCTTCGAAGAAAACTGGATCGCCTACACCAGTGCAGCCGGCGTCGCACAGGCCATTCGCGAAATGGTAGTGCGTGGCGCGCCGGCGATCGGTATCAGTGCCGCGTATGGCGTGGTCCTGGCGGCGCGCGCGCGTTTTGCCGCCGGCGGTGACTGGCAGGCGGCGATGGAAGAAGACTTCGCTCTGCTCGCCGATTCGCGCCCGACCGCGGTCAATCTGTTCTGGGCGCTGAACCGCATGCGTGAACGCCTGGAGCGCCTCAAGGGCCACGTCGACCCGCTGGCGGTGCTGGAGGCGGAAGCCCTGGCCATTCATGAAAGCGACCGCGAAGCCAACCTGACCATGGCCCAGCTGGGTGTCGACCTGATTCGCCGGCATCAGGGCAATGCCCAGGCCATCCTGACCCACTGCAACACCGGCGCCCTGGCGACTGGCGGCTTCGGAACGGCCCTGGGGGTGATTCGCGGGGCCTTTATCGAAGGTATGGTCGAGCGGGTGTATGCCAATGAAACCCGTCCCTGGCTGCAAGGCTCGCGGCTGACTGCCTGGGAGCTGGCCAACGAAGGCATCCCGGTGACCCTGAATGCCGACTCCGCTGCCGCGCACATCATGAAAACCAAGGGCGTGACCTGGGTGATCGTTGGCGCCGACCGCATTACCGCCAATGGCGATGTGGCGAACAAGATCGGCACCTATCAGCTGGCGGTCAATGCAATGCACCACGGCGTGCGTTTCATGGTGGTCGCACCGAGTTCGACCATCGACATGGCCCTGGCCAGTGGCGAAGACATTCCGATCGAGGAGCGTGATGGCAAGGAGCTGCTCGAGGTCGGCGGTAAGCGGGTAGGGGCGGATGTGGAGGCCTACAACCCGGTATTCGACGTCACCCCGGCGGACCTGATCGACGCCATCGTCACCGAGAAAGGCATAGTCGAGCGTCCCGACACCGCGAAAATGGCCCAATTGATGTGCCGCAAGCGCTTGCACTGAGATCGTTTTGCAAAAGGTTTCGCTGACGGCTGCCGTGGGGTGGTCGTCAGTCCGGGAAAAAATCCGCATTTACGCGCGAATTCAGCCTCTGAGCTTCTCTCGTCTCTTATCAGCCTGTCACCGGTCAACTAACTATGCTCCATGCGCATCAGGGGGATAGGTGCGTGGCGGCGATTGTGATAACATCCGGCGGTTTCCAAGGTGGTCCGAAGTGACCGCCTTCACTGCGCAAATCCATGGCATAACTTGTTGATTTGTCGTAAGTCGGTGCATGGCACTAGGCCTGCAGCGGCGAGCTTCGTTCGTCCCATATGGATGTGACGAAGTTTCACCAGAAAAAGGAATCAGGCTTCTCATGGGCGAACTGGCCAAAGAAATCCTCCCGGTCAATATCGAAGACGAGCTGAAACAGTCCTATCTCGACTACGCGATGAGCGTAATCGTCGGGCGGGCACTGCCTGATGCGCGCGATGGCTTGAAGCCCGTGCACCGGCGTGTGCTGTACGCGATGAGCGAGCTCGGTAACGACTGGAACAAGCCGTACAAGAAATCTGCCCGTGTTGTCGGTGACGTGATCGGTAAGTATCACCCGCACGGTGATACCGCGGTGTACGACACCATCGTTCGTATGGCCCAGCCATTCTCCCTGCGCTACCTGCTGGTAGACGGCCAGGGTAACTTCGGTTCGGTCGACGGCGACAACGCGGCGGCCATGCGATACACCGAAGTGCGCATGACCAAGCTGGCGCACGAGCTGCTGGCCGACCTGCACAAGGAAACCGTGGACTGGGTGCCGAACTACGACGGCACCGAACTGATCCCCGCGGTCATGCCGACCAAGATCCCCAACCTGCTGGTCAACGGTTCCAGCGGTATTGCCGTGGGCATGGCGACCAACATTCCGCCGCACAACCTCGGCGAAGTCATCGACGGTTGCCTGGCCCTGATCGACAACCCGGAGCTGACCGTCGATGAGCTGATGCAGCACATCCCGGGCCCGGACTTCCCGACCGCGGCGATCATCAACGGTCGTGAAGGCATCATCGAAGCCTACCGTACCGGTCGCGGGCGCATTTACATGCGTGCCCGCTCGATCATCGAGGACATCGACAAGGTCGGCGGCCGCCAGCAGATCGTCATCACCGAGCTGCCTTACCAGCTGAACAAGGCGCGTCTGATCGAGAAGATCGCCGAGCTGGTCAAGGAGAAGAAGCTCGAAGGCATCACCGAGCTGCGCGACGAGTCCGACAAGGACGGTATGCGCGTGGTGATCGAGCTGCGCCGTGGCGAAGTGCCGGAGGTGATCCTCAACAACCTCTACGCCCAGACCCAGCTGCAGAGCGTGTTCGGTATCAACATCGTTGCGCTGATCGACGGTCGTCCGCGGATCCTCAACCTGAAGGACCTGCTGGAAGCCTTCGTGCGTCACCGCCGTGAAGTGGTGACCCGCCGTACCGTATTCGAACTGCGCAAGGCTCGTGAACGTGGTCACATTCTCGAAGGCCAGGCCGTTGCCCTGTCGAACATCGACCCGGTCATCGCCCTGATCAAGGCCTCGCCGACCCCGTCGGAAGCCAAGGAAGCGCTGATCAGCACGCCTTGGGAGTCCAGCGCGGTGATGACCATGGTCGAGCGTGCCGGCGCGGATTCCTGCCGTCCGGAGAACCTCGATCCGCAATACGGTCTGCGCGACGGCAAGTACTTCCTGTCGCCAGAGCAGGCACAAGCCATTCTGGAATTGCGTCTGCACCGCCTGACCGGCCTCGAGCATGAAAAACTGCTGGCCGAGTACCAGGAGATCCTCAACCAGATCGGCGAGCTGATCCGCATCCTCAACAGCGCCACGCGCCTGATGGAAGTGATCCGCGAAGAGCTGGAAGTGATTCGCGCCGAATACGGCGATGTGCGTCGCACCGAGATCCTCGATGCCCGTCTCGACCTGACCCTGGGCGACATGATCCCGGAAGAAGAGCGTGTCGTGACCATTTCCCACGGCGGCTATGCCAAGACCCAGCCGCTGGCCGCGTACCAGGCCCAGCGTCGTGGCGGCAAAGGCAAGTCGGCAACCGGCGTCAAGGATGAGGACTACATCGCTCACCTGCTGGTGGCCAACAGTCACACCACGCTGTTGCTGTTCTCCAGCAAGGGCAAGGTCTACTGGCTGAAAACCTATGAAATCCCCGAGGCGTCCCGTGCCGCCCGCGGTCGTCCGCTGGTCAACCTGCTGCCGCTGGATGACGGTGAATACATCACCACCATGCTGCCGGTCGAGGAATACACCGAGGGTCACTACATCTTCATGGCGACCGCTAACGGCACCGTGAAGAAGACCCCGCTGGAATCCTTCAGCCGTCAGCGCAGCGTTGGTCTGATCGCGCTGGAACTGGACGAGGGCGATGTGCTGATTTCCGCCGCGATCACCGATGGCGAACGCGAAGTCATGCTGTTCTCCGATGGCGGCAAGGTGACTCGCTTCAAGGAGTCCGACGTTCGTGCCATGGGCCGTACTGCCCGTGGTGTGCGCGGCATGCGTCTGCCGGAAGGGCAGAAGCTGATCTCCATGCTGATCCCGGAAGAAGGCAGCCAGATCCTCACCGCTTCGGCGCGTGGTTATGGCAAGCGCACGGCGATCACCGAGTTCCCTGAGTACAAGCGTGGCGGTCAAGGCGTTATCGCCATGGTCAGCAACGAGCGTAACGGCCGCCTGGTTGGCGCGGTCCAGGTGCTCGACGGCGAGGAAATCATGCTGATTTCCGACCAGGGCACCCTGGTGCGCACCCGGGTCGATGAAGTGTCCAGCCTGGGCCGTAACACCCAGGGCGTGACCTTGATCAAGCTGGCCAGCGACGAAACGCTGGTAGGCCTGGAACGGGTTCAGGAGCCGTCCGAAGTCGAAGGCGACGAATTGGAAGACGAGGATGGCGAGGTGCTCGAGGGCGTCGTGCTGGATGCGGCGACCGACTCGGATGATGCCGTCGAAGGCCAGCAGGCTGACGCCGCGGGCGAAGAAGAGTCGCAAGACTAAATAAATCGTAGCAGGGCAGAGTGTTTGCTCTGTCCGCTACCGTGAATGCATAGCGAGAGTGGATGTGAGCAAACGAGCCTATAACTTCTGCGCAGGTCCCGCTGCGCTACCTGAAGCTGTCCTGTTGCGTGCCCAGGCCGAATTGCTGGATTGGCATGGCAAGGGCCTGTCGGTCATGGAGATGAGCCATCGCAGCGATGAGTTCGTCTCCATTGCCACCAAGGCCGAGCAGGATCTGCGTGATCTGCTGAATATCCCCTCGAACTATAAAGTGCTGTTTCTGCAAGGCGGCGCCAGCCAGCAATTTGCTCAGATCCCGCTGAACCTGTTGCCGGAAAATGGCACGGCCGACTATATCGACACCGGTATCTGGTCGCAGAAAGCCATTGAAGAAGCCTCGCGCTACGGCCATGTCAATGTGGCTGCCACCGCCAAGCCTTACGATTACTTCGCCATCCCTGGCCAGAACGAATGGCAGCTGTCGAAAGATGCGGCCTACGTGCACTACGCGCCGAACGAAACCATCGGCGGCCTGGAGTTCCAGTGGATCCCGGAAACCGGCGACGTTCCGCTGGTGGCCGACATGTCTTCCGACATCCTCTCGCGCCCTGTGGATATCTCCCGTTTCGGCATGATCTATGCCGGCGCGCAGAAAAACATCGGCCCGAGCGGCATCCTGGTCAATATCGTTCGCGAGGACCTGCTGGGTCGCGCGCGTTCGCTGTGCCCGACCATGCTCGACTACAAGGTCGCGGCGGATAACGGCTCGATGTACAACACTCCGCCGACTCTGGCTTGGTACCTGTCCGGCCTGGTGTTCGAGTGGCTCAAGGAGCAGGGGGGGGTGGAAGCCATCGCCAAGCTCAATGACGTCAAACAGCGCACCCTGTACGACTTCATCGACGCCAGCGGCCTGTACAGCAACCCGATCAATAAGTCGGACCGTTCGTGGATGAACGTGCCGTTCCGCCTGGCCGATGACCGTCTGGACAAGCCGTTCCTGGCCGGCGCCGACGCGCGTGGCCTGCTGAACCTCAAGGGGCACCGTTCGGTAGGCGGCATGCGCGCATCCATCTACAACGCCGTCGACATCAATGCGGTCAATGCGCTGGTGGCCTACATGGCAGAGTTCGAGAAGGAACACGGCTAATGTCTGAGCAAGAACTCAAGGCGCTTCGCCTGCGCATCGATGCTCTGGACGAGAAAGTCCTGGAGCTGATCAGTGAGCGCGCGCGCTGCGCCCAGGAAGTCGCGCGAGTAAAGATGGCCTCGCTGGCCGAAGGCGAAGTGCCGGTGTTCTATCGTCCTGAGCGTGAAGCTCAGGTGCTCAAGCGGGTGATGGAGCGCAATCAGGGGCCGTTGGGCAACGAAGAGATGGCGCGGCTGTTCCGTGAAATCATGTCGTCCTGCCTGGCGCTCGAGCAGCCGCTGAAAGTGGCTTACCTCGGTCCGGAAGGGACCTTCACCCAGGCCGCGGCCATGAAGCACTTCGGTCACGCGGTGATCAGCAAGCCAATGGCGGCGATCGACGAAGTGTTCCGTGAGGTGGCGGCGGGAGCGGTGAACTTTGGCGTGGTGCCTGTGGAAAACTCCACCGAGGGTGCGGTCAACCACACACTCGACAGTTTCCTGGAGCACGACATGGTGATCTGCGGCGAGGTCGAGCTGCGTATCCACCATCATCTGCTGGTCGGTGAAAACACCAAGACCGACAGCATCAGCCGCATCTACTCCCATGCCCAGTCCCTGGCGCAGTGCCGCAAGTGGCTGGATGCCCATTATCCGAATGTCGAGCGGGTGGCGGTTTCCAGCAACGCCGAGGCGGCCAAGCGGGTCAAGGGCGAGTGGAACTCGGCGGCCATCGCCGGCGATATGGCAGCGAGCCTGTATGGCTTGACCCGTCTGGCCGAGAAAATCGAGGATCGCCCGGACAATTCCACGCGCTTCCTGATGATCGGCAACCAGGAAGTGCCGCCGACCGGCGACGACAAGACCTCGATCATCGTTTCCATGAGCAACAAGCCCGGCGCTCTGCATGAGCTGCTGGTGCCGTTCCATGACAACGGTATCGATCTGACGCGTATCGAAACCCGGCCTTCGCGCAGCGGCAAGTGGACCTATGTGTTCTTTATCGACTTCGTCGGCCACCATCGCGATCCATTGATCAAGGGTGTGCTGGAAAAGATCAGTCAGGAAGCAGTGGCACTCAAGGTGCTGGGTTCCTACCCGAAAGCGGTTCTCTGAGGCTTTAACAATGAGTGGCGACTTCCTCGCTCTGGCACAGCCGGGCGTGCAACAACTTTCGCCTTACGTTCCGGGCAAGCCCGTGGACGAACTGGCACGCGAGCTGGATATCGATCCGGCGAAAATCGTCAAGCTGGCGAGTAACGAAAACCCGCTGGGCGCCAGTCCCAAGGCGCTGGCGGCGATTCGCGAAGAGCTGGCCGAGCTGACCCGCTATCCGGATGGCAATGGTTTTGCGCTCAAGACCCTGTTGGCCGAGCGCTGTGGCGTCGAGCTGGCGCAGGTCACCCTGGGCAATGGTTCCAACGACATCCTGGAGCTGGTCGCCCGCGCCTATCTGGCGCCTGGCCTGAATGCGGTGTTCAGCGAACACGCCTTTGCGGTCTATCCGATCGTTACCCAGGCCGTGGGGGCCGAAGCTCGAGTGATTCCGGCCAAGGACTGGGGTCATGACTTGCCGGCCATGCTGCAGGCTATCGATGCCGATACCCGAGTGGTCTTTATCGCCAACCCGAACAATCCGACCGGCACCTGGTTCAGCGCCGAGGCGCTGGACGATTTCCTCCAGGACGTACCGGCGCATGTGCTGGTGGTGCTGGACGAGGCTTATATCGAATACGCCGAAGGCAGCGACCTGCCGGATGGCCTGGATTTCCTGGCCGCCTATCCGAACCTGCTGGTTTCGCGAACCTTCTCCAAGGCCTACGGCCTGGCTGCGTTGCGCGTGGGTTATGGCTTGTCGACTCCGACCGTTGCCGATGTGCTCAATCGCGTTCGCCAGCCCTTCAACGTCAATAGCCTGGCCCTGGCGGCGGCGTGTGCGGCGCTGGAGGATACCGATTACCTGGCCGAGAGCCGTCGCTTGAACGAGGCGGGCATGCAGCAGCTGGAAGCCGGCTTCCGGGAGCTGGGCCTGAGCTGGATCGCTTCCCGGGGCAACTTCATCGCGGTGGATGTCGGGCGGGTTGCCGCGCCGGTGTTCCAGGGTTTGTTGCGTGAAGGGGTGATCGTGCGTCCGGTGGCCAACTACGGCATGCCGAATCATCTGCGCGTGACCATTGGTCTGCCGGCTGAAAACACCCGTTTCCTCGAGGCTTTGGCCAAGGTTCTGGCTCGTGGTTGATGTCATTCCAGTGCAACCTGCGGAGCCCATGATCGGTCGCCTGGTGGTGGTCGGTCTGGGACTGATCGGCGGTTCCTTTGCCAAGGGCCTGCGTGAAAGTGGCGTATGTCGCGAAGTGGTCGGTGTCGATCTCGATCCGCAATCGCGCAAGCTGGCCGTTGAGTTGGGCGTGGTGGACCGCTGTGAAGAAGACCTGGCGCTGGCGTGCCAGGGCGCTGACGTGATCCAGCTGGCGGTGCCGATTCTGGCCATGGAAAAACTGCTGGCGATTCTGGCTGGCATGGATCTGGGGCAGGCGATCCTGACCGATGTCGGCAGCGCCAAGGGCAATGTGGTGCGGGCGGCGACCGAGGCCTTTGGTGGCATGCCGCCGCGCTTCGTCCCGGGGCATCCGATCGCCGGTTCCGAACAGAGCGGGGTGGAAGCCGCCAATGGCCAGTTGTTCCGCCGCCACAAAGTGATCCTGACGCCGCTGGATCAGACCGACCCGGCAGCGCTGGCGGTGGTCGATAAACTCTGGCGGGAACTGGGGGCGGATGTCGAGCATATGCAGGTCGAGCGCCACGATGAGGTGCTGGCCGCGACCAGTCATCTGCCGCACTTGCTGGCGTTTGGTCTGGTCGATTCGTTGGCCAAGCGCAGTGAAAATCTGGACATCTTCCGCTACGCTGCGGGCGGTTTCCGTGATTTCACGAGAATCGCCGGTAGTGATCCGGTCATGTGGCACGACATCTTCCTCGCCAATCGCGAAGCTGTCCTGCGCACACTCGATACATTTCGCAATGACCTCGACGCCTTGCGCGACGCGGTCGATGCAGGGGATGGGCACCAGTTGTTGGGCGTATTCACTCGCGCCCGGGTTGCTCGCGAGCATTTCAGTAAAATCCTGGCCCGTCGGGCCTATGTGGACGCTATGAACTCCAATAACCTGATTTTCCTGGCAAATCCTGGTGGCCGCCTGACTGGGCGGATTCGTGTACCAGGCGACAAGTCGATTTCTCACCGTTCGATCATGCTCGGCTCCCTGGCTGAAGGTACTACCGAAGTCGAAGGCTTCCTCGAGGGCGAGGACGCCCTGGCGACGCTGCAGGCTTTCCGTGACATGGGTGTGGTGATCGAAGGTCCGCACCATGGTCGCGTGACCATCCATGGCGTCGGCCTGCATGGCTTGAAGCCGGCTCCGGGCCCAATCTACCTGGGCAACTCCGGCACCTCGATGCGCCTGCTGTCCGGTCTGCTGGCCGCGCAGAGTTTCGATAGTGTGCTGACAGGCGACGCGTCGCTATCCAAGCGTCCGATGAATCGCGTAGCCAATCCGCTGCGCGAGATGGGAGCGGTCATTGAAACCGCAGCGGAAGGGCGTCCGCCGATGACCATCCGTGGTGGCCACAAGCTCAAGGGGCTGACTTACACCATGCCAATGGCCAGTGCCCAGGTTAAGTCTTGCCTGCTGTTGGCTGGCCTGTACGCCGAAGGCAAGACCACTGTGACTGAGCCTGCGCCAACCCGCGATCACACCGAGCGCATGCTGCGCGGTTTCGGTTACCCGGTGGTGGTCGACGGCGCCACGGCCTCGGTCGAGTCCGGCGGCAAGCTGCAGGCGACCCATATCGAAGTGCCTGCGGATATCTCCTCGGCGGCCTTCTTCCTGGTGGCTGCGTCCATCGCCGAAGGTTCCGAGCTGGTGCTCGAGCATGTTGGTATCAACCCGACTCGCACCGGGGTAATCGATATCCTGCGCCTGATGGGGGCTGATATCAGCCTGGAAAACCAACGTGAGGTCGGCGGCGAACCTGTGGCGGACCTGCGGGTTCGCGCGGCGAAGCTCAAGGGGATCGAGATTCCGGAAGAGCTGGTCCCGCTGGCGATCGACGAGTTCCCGGTGCTGTTCGTTGCCGCAGCCTGTGCCGAAGGGCGTACCGTGCTGCGTGGCGCCGAAGAGCTGCGGGTCAAGGAGTCCGACCGCATCCAGGTGATGGCCGATGGTTTGCTGGCCCTGGGTGTCAAGTGCGAGCCGACGCCGGACGGTATCATCATCGATGGCAGCCAGATTGGCGGCGGCGAAGTGCACGGGCATGGCGATCACCGTATCGCCATGGCTTTCAGCGTGGCTTCATTGCGTGCCAATGCGCCAATCCGCATCCATGACTGCGCCAACGTTGCCACGTCCTTCCCGAACTTCCTTGCGCTATGTGCACAAGTCGGCATTCGTGTTGCGCAAGAGGCCCAGTCGTGAACATCAAGGCGCCAGTCATCACCATCGATGGGCCAAGCGGCTCGGGCAAGGGCACCATTGCCGGGATTCTGGCCAAGCGCCTGGGCTGGTGTCTGCTGGATTCCGGTGCCTTGTACCGCTTGCTGGCTTTTGCCGCGCGCAATCATGGTGTCGACCTGACCAATGAGGAGTCGCTGAAGCTGTTGGCGGCTCATCTGGATGTGCAATTCGTCGGAGCGACCGAAGGTCATCCGCAACGCATCATTCTGGAAGGTGATGACGTCACCGACGATTTGCGCAACGAGCAGGTGGGTGCTTGGGCCTCCCAGGTTGCGGCGCTGCCGGCCGTGCGCGATGCGCTGTTGCAGCGTCAGCGGGCTTTTCAGGAGCCGCCGGGACTGGTGGCCGATGGGCGCGACATGGGGACAGTGGTATTTCCCGATGCGCCTCTGAAGATATTCCTCACCGCAAGTGCCGAGGAGCGCGCGCGCCGTCGCTACTTGCAGTTGAAGGGAAAAGTCGATGGTGTTAGTCTGTCGAGTCTGCTAGATGAGATTCGTGCGCGCGATGAGCGCGACACCCAGCGAGCAGTCGCCCCGCTCAAGCCGGCGGTTGACGCTATACAGCTGGATTCCACGGAGTTGTCCATCGAGCAGGTGCTGGAACGCATCTTGAGCGAAATCGCCATTCGCGATATCACCGGGTGACCAAGGAGGGGCGCAGGGGACCAGTCATAGTCCTGCGGTCCTTCTTTTATATGAACGTAACCCACATTGTCTGGGATGTGGCAGATGGGCGTATTCTTCGCCCTTATCAACAGGAATTAAAATGAGCGAAAGCTTTGCGGAACTCTTTGAAGAAAGCCTAAAAACCCTGAACCTTCAGGCAGGCTCCATCATCACCGGTGTTATCGTCGACATCGACTACCAAGCGCGTTGGGTAACCGTTCACGCTGGTCTGAAGTCTGAAGCGCTGATCCCGCTTGAGCAGTTCTACAACGATGCTGGCGAACTGTCCATCAATGTTGGTGATGAAGTTCACGTTGCTCTGGATTCGGTTGAAGACGGCTTTGGTGAAACCAAGCTGTCCCGTGAAAAAGCCAAGCGCGCTGAATGCTGGATCGTTCTGGAAGCAGCCTTCGCAGCCGAAGAAGTGGTCAAGGGCGTTATCAACGGTAAGGTTAAAGGCGGCTTCACTGTCGACGTTAACGGCATCCGTGCGTTCCTGCCAGGTTCTCTGGTTGACGTCCGTCCAGTGCGCGACACTACGCACCTGGAAGGCAAAGAGCTCGAGTTTAAAGTCATCAAACTCGACCAGAAGCGCAACAACGTTGTCGTTTCCCGCCGTAGCGTCCTCGAAGCCGAGAACTCCGCTGAGCGTGAAGCTCTGCTGGAATCCCTGCAGGAAGGTCAGCAAGTCAAAGGTATCGTCAAAAACCTCACCGATTACGGCGCATTCGTCGATCTGGGTGGCGTCGATGGCCTGCTGCACATTACCGACATGGCTTGGAAGCGCATCAAGCATCCTTCCGAAATCGTCAACGTTGGCGACGAGATCGATGTCAAGGTTCTGAAGTACGATCGCGAGCGCAATCGTGTTTCCCTGGGCCTGAAGCAGCTGGGCGAAGATCCATGGGTTGCTATCAAAGCCCGTTACCCAGAAAGCACTCGCGTTACCGCTCGTGTAACCAACCTGACCGACTACGGCTGCTTCGCTGAGCTGGAAGAAGGCGTTGAAGGTCTGGTGCACGTTTCGGAAATGGACTGGACCAACAAGAACATCCATCCTTCGAAAGTCGTACAAGTCGGCGACGAAGTGGAAGTTATGGTTCTGGACATCGACGAAGAGCGTCGTCGTATCTCCCTGGGCATCAAGCAGTGCAAATCTAACCCATGGGAAGATTTCTCTGGCCAGTTCAACAAGGGCGATAAAATCTCCGGCACCATTAAGTCGATCACCGATTTCGGTATCTTCATTGGTCTGGACGGTGGCATCGACGGTCTGGTTCACCTGTCCGACATCTCCTGGAACGAAGTGGGCGAAGAAGCCGTACGCCGCTTCAAGAAGGGCGACGAGCTGGACACCGTTATCCTGTCGGTTGACCCAGAGCGTGAGCGCATCTCCCTGGGCATCAAGCAACTGGAAAGCGATCCATTCTCCGAGTACGTTCAAGAGAACGACAAGGGTGCAATCGTTAAGGGTGTTGTAAAAGAAGTTGACGCCAAAGGCGCCATCATCACCCTGGCCAACGATATCGAAGCTACTCTGAAAGCCTCCGAAATCAGCCGTGATCGCATCGAAGATGCTCGTAACGTCCTGAAAGAAGGCGAAGAAGTTGAAGCCAAGATCATCAGCGTTGACCGTAAGAGCCGTGTAATCCAGCTCTCGATCAAGTCGAAAGACGTTGAAGACGAGAAAGAAGCTATCCAGAGCCTGCGCGACAAGCCAGCTGCTTCGGATATCGCTGCTGGTCCTACCACTCTGGGCGACCTGCTGCGTGCACAGATGGAAAAGCAGAACTAAGTTCTGTCAGACCATAGAAAAAGGGCGACTTCGGTCGCCCTTTTTTGTGCCTGCGATTTGGGTTCTGGCTTGCATCTGTCAAGGAAGGGAAACCAATAGAGTCATTCGGGTGTCTATTTTCTTAAGCGGATCAATAACCTATTCAGGGCTAGGCTTATTTGAGCTGAGTGATGGTGGGCGATTGCCCGTATAAGGAAGTAGATGAAAAATCTCATCGTGATTTTTGCGGTTCTAGTTTTGGTGGGCTGTACGACCAATGCTAAGGTTCATGCGGTCCGTGGTGTCAGCGGCATCGAGATCGACTGCTCCGGTCTTGGGGGTGGATGGGGCAAGTGCTACAAGCGTGCCGAGCGTGAATGCAAGGGGGGTGGCTATAAGGTCATCGCCAGGTCCAGTGATGCCAAGGACGAGGAGGGTGACTATCCCTTTGGCTGGAATCCTGCGGGTTACCTCACGCGGACCATGCTTGTCATATGCCGCTAGTAGGATGGCGTGGTGGGAGGTCAAATTGCTGCGGAGTTTTTGTTTTAGGCGCTGTTGAATGCCTTCGTTTATGGTGTTTTCGCAAGGGGGAAGATAAGTCAATGCTTAGGCTGTTCAAAATCGCCCGGCCGTGCTAAAACCTTTGAAGCGCTTATCTAGCTGCTTGAAAAAGAAGGGAAAAATATGACGAAGTCGGAGTTGATCGAACGAATTGTCACCCATCAAGGGCTGCTCTCATCCAAGGATGTGGAGCTGGCCATCAAGACCATGCTTGAGCAAATGTCCCAATGCCTGGCAACCGGAGATCGCATTGAGATTCGGGGCTTTGGTAGCTTCTCCCTGCACTATCGTGCACCGCGCGTAGGTCGCAATCCGAAGACAGGCCAGTCTGTCAGTTTGGATGGTAAATTCGTTCCGCATTTCAAACCGGGCAAAGAGCTTCGGGATCGGGTGAATGAGGAAGAGGAGGAGGTGTGATGTTTTTAGCGGGAGGGATCATATGCGTACTTTGAGGCGTGTGCTGCTCGCGATTGTTTTTTTTGCTTTTGCCTTGTCGATTCTCATTTTTGTGTTGGAGAACCAGGAGGCTGTTGTATTGAGCTTTCTGGGGCGCTCTATTTCTGCATTTCCTGTTTCTATCTACATTATATTTTCATTGTTGGTTGGTATGATTTTTGGTCCATTGTTGAGGGCTGTGCTCAAGGGTGGGCAAAAAAAATAGTAGTTGCCTGTAGTGCGGCTATGGTGCCAAAGACTGTCTAGCATGAGGGGATTTTCTTGGGTGTCTGGTATGGGGTTGTTGGTGCATTTTTGAGTCGGGGTGTTTAATTAAAAGGTTGATTTGCATGCAGGGCGACTTGATGGTGAGCAAGAAAGATGAAGAGGTGGATCTGCAGGAGCTTGTTCGGGTTCTTTGGGGTAAAAAGGCTTGGATACTGATTTTTACGTTACTATCGGTGCTATTTGCCGCCGCCTTTGCCTTTTTGAGTAAACCTGAGTATGAAGCCAAAGGATATGTGGTGCCTCCAACTCAGAAAGATATAGAAAATTTTAACTATGGTAGAACTAAGGATTCTCAGTTAACCCCTTATACTATTAAAGATGTATATGGTGTATTTATTTCCTATTTTCAGGCTGAGTCGCTCCGGCAAGATTTTTTTAACAACGTCTATCTGCCTTCTTTGAGTGAGGAGGAGCGCCAAGGGGCGCAAGATGGATTGTATTCAGGCTTTTCCAAAAGGTTGAGCATTACTCTGCCAGGCAAGGATTTTCCTGATCGTTATTCCATTACTGTGCGCAGTGAAAGTCCTGCTCAATCTGTAGAGTGGGTTCACCAATATGTAGCTCGTGCCAGTGATCTGGCAAAGCAGGAGCTATTGGCCAACGTAAGGCGTGAGGCTGAGGTGGGGGCGCGAAACGTCGAGCAGCAGATTGCAGCATTGCGTAATGTTAGCCAGAAAGAGCGGGAGGACTCTATTGTTAGGCTTCAGGAGGCGTTACAAGTTGCAGAAGCATTGGGGCTTGAAAAGCCGTTGATCATAACAGGAAACTCGGCCATCGAGGTTGCTGGTAATATAGCGGGTCAACCTGTTTATATGCGCGGGGCCAAGGCTTTGAAGGCTGAGATTGAAAATATGGAGTTGCGTAAATCCGATGACCCCTTTATTAGTCGTTTGCGTGAGTTGCAAGGTAAGTATGACTTTTATAAAGGGGTTGAGGTCAAAGTTGGAGATGTGTCTGTCTATCGAATGGATGGCGGTATTGCTCGATATGACACGCCGGTAAAGCCGGTGAAATCCATGATTCTTGCATTGGGGTTGCTGATTGGCTTGGTCGGGAGTAGCGGGCTGGTGCTTGTTGTTTATTTGATAGCTAGAGGTCGGTCTGCTGTATCCTCCTGAGAAAGATTGTTTCAGCTTTGGCGCGTGTGGGTCACTGAGTTGGCTGTGTTTTCGACTGTGATGTCTGTGTTCAGCGGCTACTGAGGCTGCCTCAGGTTTTTTGCTTGACGGGCTTGACGTTTCTTTGGCGTGAGTTCGGTTCATGCATCGATGCTGCCTTGCGGAAAGGCTTCCAGTGGCTATCGGCTCAGGCATTTTCTTCTTTTACGGGCAGGTCGGTAGTGATTTGCCCGGTTCGAGGCCTCACTTTGGCGCTTCTAGCACCATAAAAAACTTGGCTTGGCGCCCAGAATTGCTCGGTCAGTTCAGGCATAATGGTCATTATGAAGCTGGAGGATGGCTTGGCTGACGGTTGCTCGCTTCAAATTCCGTGTTGAATGCATTTGTGGCGCTATTAGGTAATCGGTAGTGGCTAAATAGTAGCCGCTGGGCGCTTTCTGTCGGTATCTGCGAAAAGCTCTGCTTGTGAGGCATCGTTCACTGGGCGTATCCGAATAATGTATTATGCCCGGTGATATGTCTGCGATTGGTGCGGAATCGTCCCATCTTATGTGGTTCGATAGGTCAGGCAATGATGTGGCGGTAATAAAGCTTCAGGCTGAACTGCTGAATAAATAATGATATGGAATCATTGGTAATCTAATGACTTTAAAGATCTTGAGTGTTTTCGGGACGCGGCCGGAAGCCATAAAAATGGCGCCACTGGCTTTGGCATTGCGTGCGGATGAGCGTTTTGACGCAAAAATCTGTGTCACGGGTCAGCATCGCGAAATGCTCGATCAAGTGCTGGAGTTATTCGAGCTTGAGCCGGACTTCGATCTAAATATCATGAAGCCAGGCCAAGATCTTACCGATGTAACTACATGTATTCTACAGGGAATGAAGGGCGTATTTGCCACTTATAAGCCGGATATAATTCTGGTGCATGGTGATACAGCAACTACTTTCGCAACAACCCTCGCAGCTTATTATCATCAAATCCCTGTAGCGCATATCGAGGCAGGGCTGCGTACAGGCAATCTTTATTCGCCGTGGCCGGAAGAGGCTAATCGGAAGTTGACAGGGGCTTTGGCGCGCCTTCACTTCGCGCCTACCCAAAAATCCGAACAGAATTTGTTGCAGGAAGGGGTGTCTCCGGAGTCGGTTTATGTAACTGGCAATACTGTTATTGATGCCTTGCTCAATGTTGTTGAAAAGCTCGGATCTAACACTAGGCTGAATCAGCAGTTTTCGGAGCAGTTCAAGTTTCTTTCAACAGAACGGCGCTTGATTCTTGTGACGGGGCATCGCCGCGAAAGCTTTGGTGACGGGTTTGAAAGAATCTGTATGTCGCTGGCTTCTATTGCTCGTGAGTTTGATGATGTTGAAATTGTTTATCCTGTGCACTTGAATCCTAATGTGCGCGAACCTGTTAATCGTTTACTGTCTGGTATCGATAATATTCATCTCATCGAACCATTGGATTATCTTCCTTTCGTCTATTTGATGAACCGTTCCTACTTGATTCTGACGGACTCCGGCGGTGTGCAGGAGGAAGCTCCGTCCCTGGGTAAGCCAGTGCTAGTTATGCGTGATACTACTGAGCGCCCGGAGGCCGTCGAAGCCGGTACCGTCAGATTGGTCGGAACTGAGAAGGAAAAGATTACCAGCAATCTGCGCGAGCTTTTGCTTGATAGCGATGCTTATCAGGAAATGAGCTTTGCTCATAATCCTTATGGTGATGGTAATGCCTGTGCCCGGATTATTAATACTCTTGCCACTTTTAAAAAGTAAGGTTTCGTTATGAGCTTTTCCACTATTTCCGTGATTGGCCTAGGGTATATCGGCTTACCCACTGCTGCAGTGTTTGCTTCGCGAAAGATAAAAGTTATTGGTGTTGATGTTAACCAGAAAGCCGTAGATACCATCAACTGTGGGCAGATCCATATCGTAGAGCCTGATCTTGATATCGTAGTTCATGCTGCCGTAACCGAAGGGTATTTGCGTGCAAGCACTCGTGCAGAACCTGCAGATGCTTTTTTGATTGCGGTACCTACTCCCTTCAAGGGTGATCATGCTCCAGATCTTTCTTATATCGAGTCTGCAAGCAAGTCGATTGCGCCTGTTCTAAAAAAGGGTGACCTAGTTATTCTCGAATCCACTTCGCCTGTAGGGGCAACCGAGCAGATGGCGCAGTGGCTGGCCGAGGTGCGTCCGGACCTGACCTTCCCTCAGACTCATGGCGAGGCATCGGATATTCGAGTTGCTCATTGCCCGGAACGCGTATTGCCTGGCCATGTGCTGCGTGAGTTGGTGCAAAATGATCGGGTTATTGGTGGTATGACACCTAAGTGTTCTGAGGTCGCTACCCGTCTTTACAAGCTGTTTGTAGAAGGTGAGTGCATTCTTACCAATGCGCGCACAGCGGAAATGTGCAAGTTGACCGAGAATAGCTTTCGTGATGTCAATATCGCGTTTGCCAATGAGCTTTCTATGATCTGCGATAAGTTCGGTGTAGATGTGTGGGAACTCATCAAGCTGGCTAACCGACATCCTCGAGTTAATATCCTGCAGCCAGGTCCCGGCGTGGGGGGGCATTGTATTGCCGTCGACCCCTGGTTCATCGTCAGTCAGGCCGAAGGTCAGGCGAAACTGATCAAAACTGCTCGTGAGGTCAATGATTCCAAACCATCTTGGGTTGTTGAAAAAGTTGATGCCGCGGTGGCTGAGCATCTTTCGCACAATCCTGAAAAGTCCGAGAAAGATGTTGTTATTGCCTGTTTTGGTCTGGCATTCAAGCCTGATATCGATGACCTGCGAGAGAGTCCATCGTTGGAAATTACCAAGCATATTGCGGGCTCTCACTCCGGCAAAGTCCTGGCAGTCGAACCCAATATCGAGTCTTTGCCGGCAGCCCTGGCATTGCCTGGCGTGGAACTGTGTGCGATAGAAGAGGCCTTCAGTCGGGCGGATGTTCTTTTGCTTCTGGTAGATCACAAACAGTTCAAGGCTGTCCCAGCGTCGGCGCTGGAGGGGCGTCAGATAGTTGATACTCGCGGGATCTGGTTTGTATGAAGATTCTTCCGGTAATCATGTCCGGAGGCGCCGGGACGCGCCTGTGGCCCCTTAGCAGAACGCTCTATCCTAAGCAGTTTCTAGCTATATCAGGTCGCGAAACCTTATTTCAGCAAGCCATCGCTAGGTTGATAGGGATAGCTGCGCCAGGCTCGGATTTGCTGCCACCTTGTATCGTCGCCAATGATGAGCACCGTTTCCTGTGTCTGGACCAGATTCGGGAGATGAAACTGAGCAAGAGCTCCATCATTCTCGAGCCTATAGGGCGTAATACGGCACCCGCACTCACACTGGCTGCTCTCTATGCGCGGGATGAGCTGTCACAAGTCGATCCAATTCTGGTTGTGGCACCTGCTGATCAAATGATTCTCGATGTGCAGATGTTCACCCAGTCAATCAGCAAGGCTGTTGAAGTTGCAGCGGACGGCGATATTGTCATATTGGGTATAAAACCTGATCGCCCTGAAACAGGCTATGGCTATATTCATTCAACAGATGCCGCTGAAGTTAAGCGAGTCGACGCCTTTGTTGAAAAACCGGGACTGCAAACTGCACAGAAGTATCTGGATGAAGGTAGTTATTTCTGGAACAGTGGTATTTTCGTTCTGCGAGCATCCGTATGGTTGAAGGCGCTTAAAATTTTCAGGGAAGATATTTTCCTGGCCACTGAGAAAGCCTGGGCCGAGAGAACTCAGGATAATGGATTTATTCGGCCTCAGGCCGATGCCTTCTCTCTTGTCCCGTCGGAATCGATAGATTACGCGGTGATTGAGCATTGTGCGAAACACCCTGAGTTGCAACTCAAGATGCTGGCGATGGATGCAGGCTGGTCTGATCTTGGGGCATGGGATGCTGTTTGGCGCTCAAGCGAGAAGGATGATCGCCACAATGCAACTCATGGTGACGTGATTGTCGAATCCAGCGCCAATACGCTGGTTTACGCTTCTCACCGTCTGGTGACCGCTGTTGGTCTCGACAATATCGTGATCGTCGAGACGCCTGATGCTGTTTTGGTTGCCAACAAGGAGCGCAGTCAGGGCGTGAAGGCGATTGTCGAAGCATTGAATGTCTGCTCGCGGAGTGAGACCAAACTGCATCGTCGCGTTCACCGGCCTTGGGGTTGGTACGACAGCATTGATTCCGGCTCGCGCTTTCAAGTGAAGCGGATATTGGTCAAGCCAAAGGCAACGCTGAGCTTGCAGAAACATTATCATCGCGCAGAGCACTGGATTGTGGTTTCTGGTACAGCAGAAGTTACCTGTGAGGATCGGGTTTTTCAGTTGAACGAAAACCAGAGTACTTATATTCCTGTTGGGCATGTTCATCGTCTTTCCAATCCGGGCACGATACCTCTTGAAATCATCGAGGTTCAGTCCGGAAGTTACTTGGGTGAGGATGATATTGTTCGATTTGATGATACTTACGGTCGTGTATAAGATTTAAATGGGGGCTGTACAAATGCGGAAGAATGCGCTGGTCACCGGGGTTACTGGTCAGGATGGGGCTTACCTTGTTGAGTTGCTATTATCAAAAGGTTATGAGGTATACGGAGCATATCGGCGTACAAGTTCTGTAAACTTCTGGCGGATGGAAGAGTTAGGTGTCCTGAACCATGATCGCCTGCATCTTGTCGAGTTTGACTTGACCGATCTGGCTGGGACTATTCGTTTGATTGAAAACTGCAAGCCGGATGAGGTGTATAACCTCGCAGCCCAAAGTTTTGTTGGTGTTTCTTTTGATCAGCCTATCACTACGGCTCAGATTACTGGTGTTGGTGCGCTTAATTTGCTTGAAGCAATTCGGATCGTGAACCCCAAGATACGTTATTATCAGGCATCGACTTCTGAGATGTTTGGATTGGTTCAAGCTGTTCCCCAATCCGAAAGTACCCCGTTTTATCCTCGGAGCCCTTATGGAGTGGCGAAGTTGTTCGCTCATTGGACTACGATAAACTATCGTGAGTCTTATGGTATCTTCGCTACCAGCGGTATTTTGTTTAATCATGAATCCCCACTGAGAGGTAAAGAGTTCGTTACTCGAAAAATTACCGACGCGGTAGCTAATATTGAAATAGGTACTCAGCAAGTTCTGGAACTCGGCAATATGGATGCCAAGCGTGATTGGGGTTTTGCCAAAGAGTACGTAGATGGCATGCACCGCATGTTGCAGATCGATACTCCGGAAACTTTTGTACTGGCTACAAATCGCACTGAAACCGTTCGTGACTTTGTCTCCATGAGTTTCAAGGCTGTCGGTGTTGATATTGACTGGCGTGAAAGTGGGGAGAGCGAGTTTGGTGTCGACCGTAGGACAGGTGTGACTCGAGTCAAAGTTAACCCGCGTTTCTACCGACCTGCAGAAGTGGAATTGTTGATCGGTGATCCCTCTTTCGCCAAGGAGCGCCTGGGCTGGAAGCCTGAAACGACGCTGGAGCAACTTTGCCAATTGATGGTAGAAGCGGACTTGAGAAGGGCTCGTAATGGCGTCTCACACTAATGACCGCAGGGTCTTGATCACGGGCCTCTCCGGTTTTACCGGGAGGCACCTGGCCGAGACTCTGACCCAGGCTGGCTGGCAGGTTGCCGGCCTGGGAGGGCAGCGACTACCTTGTGAGTTTGATCACTTGGAAGCTGACCTTAATGAGACTGATCGGTTGTGCGATTGGATCAAGCAGGTTCAACCGACTCATGTCATCCACTTGGCTGCCTTGGCACATGTGACTGCCAGTGATGCGCTGTCCTACTACCGAGTCAATGTACTGGGTACGGAAAGCCTGCTTACCGCTATCATCGAGTCGAAAATAGACATCGAAAAGGTGGTAATTGCCAGTAGCGCCAATATCTACGGCAACGCTCTTTCGTCACCTATCGTGGAGTCTGCCCAGCCACAGCCGATGAACCATTATGCTCTGAGCAAGTTCGCCATGGAGGCGCTGCTCCGTAAGTGGTTTGTTCGCTTGCCTATATTGGTGACGCGGCCTTTTAACTACACGGGGCCAGGTCAATCGGAGTCCTTTGTGTTTTCCAAGATCGTCGGTGCTTTTGCCAGAGGTGAAAAGGAAATCAGGCTGGGAAATCTGGACGTTTCTCGCGATCTTTCCGATGTGAGATACGTGGTTGAGGCCTATGCGCGCCTTTTGACATGCGAAAAGTATAGTGAGTTTGTCAACATCTGTTCGGGGCGGAGTATTTCCTTGCTCAGCGTGATTGACGAAATGGTACAGATTGCTGGGTATCGGCCTAATATAGTAGTGGACCCGGCTTTCGTCCGGAGCGATGAAGTAAAAGAACTTTATGGAAGTTCGGCCAAGCTTTTCGATATCGTGGGGGTGTTAGAGGTGCCTAGTTTGCATGAGACACTTCTCTCCATGTATCAGCAAAAGATAAGCGTCCAAGGTTAATGGCTATAGCGGGTTGGTGAACTGTGCGTATATGTTTTTTTGCGAATATGTCAGCTCACGCCAATTGGCGTGAGCTGTTTGATAAAGTTGAGTTTTATAGAGTCGATATTCGGATTCTTAAAGAGCTCGGGCATGAGGTTGTGCTTTCCGGGACGCCAGGGACTCTGGATTGGAAGGCCGATCTTTATTTTTGCTGGTGGTGGGGGCATTCACCTTTTCCTTTGCTCGCGGGAAAACTTCGCCGCCGACCGGTTGTGGTAACTGGAGCTTTTGACTACTCCACCTGTCGAAAAGAAATTCCAGGGCTCTGTTATCTGGATCGGCCATGGTGGCAGAAGCTTGTGCTACGTAGCTCTTTGTTATTGGCCGATAGAAACCTGTTTATCTCGAAATCCGAGTGTGAAGAAGTTACTTCCAACCTTCCGGTAAAAAATCCAGTCTATGCCACATTGGCAATCGATACAGAGTTCTACTCGCCGGGCGAATCTCCGTCTGCTGAGTCGGATTACTTTTTTACCGTTACTTGGACAAGCCGGACTAATGCTATTCGTAAAGGTCTCATTCCGACTATTGAGGCATTTGCAGAAGTTGCGAAAAAAGCGAGCAAGCTTCGGTTGGTGGTAGCTGGTAAGCATGGTGACTATCTGGATGAGCTGAAAAGCCTTGCGCATAGATTGGGTGTTGCAGACAAGGTCGAGTTTGTTGGGATGATTTCCGACGAAGAGAAGCTTGAACATTACCGTAAATGTCTTGCTTATGTTCAGCCTACCCTCTACGAGGGGTTTGGCCATGCAATAGGCGAGGCTTTGGCCTGTGGGGCGCGAGTAATCACCTCGCCAAGAGGTGCGGTACCTGAGGTCGCTGGGGAGTTTGCTTACTGGGTCCAGCCGGACAGCCAGAAAGAGATTACCGCAGCCATGGAAATGGTAGTGGCTACACCTATTGCGGAGGGAGAAGCGCAGGCCAGGCATCAATGGATTTCCTCTAACTACTCGATCGCATCCCGTCGGGCTGCGCTGAAAAGTGTTCTGGATTCATTGTCGCCAGAAAAGAAGGGGTAGCTTTCATTGAGTATGATAAATAATTTTAATGGTGGTACTGCGTGCTAGCTCGTCTGATCAGCCTTTTCGAGAGTTCGAGGCTATTGCAGCTTTTTGTTATCACCGCTTGCATCCAGGGTGGCGTTATCATCAGTCAATTTTTGATTACTCCCTGGGTGGATCCCTCGATTGTAGGGGTTGTGCGTTCCTTGGAGACCGTCATTGCGTTGGTTGTATTAGCAGGTAGTTTGGGTATGCAAAGTATCGCCATTCGGGATACGGCGGCTCATCGCGATACTTCTAATCAGAGTGCGGTACTGCGACAGGTTTTTTTACTTGTCGCGCTAGCATCCAGTGTCGTCATTTTTGGAATATTCGTGGCCCATGAGTTTGTTCTGACTTCAGCGATAAGCTCTTATGTTTTTACAACGTGCGGTTTAGTTGTACTCACCAATTTGCTACGTGTCAGCACAGGCTTTGCCCAAGGGGCGAAAGCAATTGGTGAGATTTATATTCTATTAATGCTGGTGACAGCGGTGGGCGTTGTACTGCATGTCGTACTGACAAAGTTATATGGCGTAAAAGGTTGGATGGCAGCGCGCTATCTAGCAGAGTTTTTCTGTCTGATGGCTGTATGGTGGAAGCTTAGAAGCTATATTTTACCGGCGCTGAACTTCATGGCAGTGGACAAAAGGGAATTGATGCTTACTGCCAAATCTGGTGTAACTATCAATGCTAGCCTTTTTGTTCGTTTGTTAGTTGATAGTTTGCCTGTCCTGATGTTGACCGCATTTCATATCCGAACAGAAGAAATCGGTTTTTTTGGTATAGCGATACTGAGCCTTGTTCTTGGGCTTTTGCCTTTGGCTATCATTGCCCAGAGAGCTTTGCCTGATCTGGTTGAAGCACTTCAGCATCCAGATGAACTGCAAAAAAAATATTCTGCTGTTTCAAAAAGTATGCTGAAGGTGTCGTCAGCTGTTGCCTTGCTATTGATCTTTGTATCGTCAATCTGGTGGTTGTTTGTCGGCGGTGTTTACAAAACTACAGCTTTGTACGTAATTGTATTGGCATTGACTTTGCCGTTAAAAGCAATTGCGCTTGCTTGTGGAACAATGTTGGTGGCGCTGCGGGTCTTTGGGTTGAGTCTTAAGGTCAATATTTTGGAGGGGCTGCTTGTTCTTATTCTTCTCTATGTAGGTATTCCGGTTCTGGAGGGATGGGCTGGGGTTGCGGCTTATACGGCTGGTGCACTGCTGTCAGTAGTGCTGTTGTTCTCTGCGGTGAGAATCCGCCTAGCTGATTTATAATGCCGGGAGAGAAGAGATCATGTTGAAGAAAAGCTGGTTTATGTCATCAGCTAAAAAAAGAAGTTTTGACTGCTTTAGTGTGGGTTTTTTCTTTCTGGTGATCTGGTTTGCTGGCGTGATCGTTCCCTTATACCCGTTTATCATGGGGTTTGATGGGTTTAGTCAGTTTTGGAAGTTTGACTTCGCTGATAAGAACGGATCCATTGATGCCGCACTTCTGTTGTATACCGCAGCACTTTTATTTGTCTTGGTGGGATGTTACCTGGGGCGCAAGACCCAGTTCGCTGCACCGGCCAAGGTCCGTTATATCGCCAGTGCCAGAATTCTCTCCCAGCGTTCGTTTGTATTGACTGTGATAGCGCTGCTGGCGTTTACCATGATTTTGGTCGTGCTGGGCGGCGTTTCGGGATTGCTTCAGGGGGCCAGTGATCGAATCAGGGCATTTGCTGGTTTGAATGGTTTGTTCCTTTTGCAGAACCTGTTCCTTTCGGTGTCGTTGGCATGGTTTATCCGTCTCACACGTGGGAAAAAAAGGAAGCTTTTTGAACGATTCTGCTTTTGGTTGTATTTTTTTGCGGGGCTATTTATTTGCGCACTGCAAGGGCAGAAATCGACCATTTTTATTATTGTGTTGTCGCTGATAATTGTCAGGCATTACCGGGTCCAGCGCGTCAGCCTAGTAAAAGGGGCGGTGCTGGGTTTTGTGATGTTTGTTTCCTTGATGATCTATCACCTGCTTAAGCAGGAGTTTCTGGCGACGGGGAAATTCTTTTTCATCAATGAAGAACAGGGAGTATTTTTATCCTTTGTTAACTTTCTGGCGACGCAGTTTACAGGAAACCTGATGCAGCTTCAGACCATGACTGTACTGGTCGATGCTATGCCGCAAGGTCTTGAATGGCAAAATGGAACGACATTGTTAATGATTGTTTTGATTTTGATTCCATCTGGGCTTTTCCCCGATAAACCGCTGACCGCTGCCGGCGTGTTTACAGGAGCTTTTTGGCCGGATAAGTGGTTGATGGAAGGTACAACCTTGCCGCCTGGTATATTCGGCGAGCTTTATATGAACTTTGGTATTCTCGGTGTTTCACTCGGCGGTTTGTTCCTCGGGCTCCTGTGGGGACGGCTTTATGGGGCTGTTATCTATAACCCCCAAAGCGACCGAGCATTGGGTGTATATGCGCTGACCGTTGCTTCCATGCTTCATTTGTTCAGAGGGGAATTGGCTTCGGTGGCTCTTCTCGTTGCCTCTATTCTGATCCCCTTTTTATTATTAAGCTCAAAGCGCCAAGAACCTGTTAATAATTCGATCTAGAGACTCTTATGTGCGGAATTCTGGGCTACATACATAACGGGACGCGAGAGTCCATTGATTTCTCTTCGGCACTTTCTTTCATTCGACGTCGTGGTCCGGATGACAAGGGGATCTGGGCTGACACTGATGTGGGCGTATGGTTGGGACAGGTCCGCCTGTCTATCCTCGATACGACGTCTGCCGGACACCAACCCATGGTTTCGGCAGACGGCCGTGTGGTCATGGTCTTCAACGGTGAAATCTATAACTTCCGCGAACTGAGAGCCCATCTGGAGGCGGCGGGAGATGTTTTCTCCAGCCAGTCCGACTCCGAGGTGTTGCTTGCATTGTTTTGTCGTTATGGCATTGAGTGCTTGAATCGGCTGAACGGTATTTTTGCCGTTGTGTTCTGGGAGCGGGACACGAATACGCTCTGGGTGGCGCGCGATCAACTTGGTGTAAAACCTCTTTATATCCATTCCGGTGATGGCTGCTTTGCTTTTTCTAGTGAAATGAAAGGGCTCATTCGCAGTGGTTTTGGTACCACCGAAATCGATCCGCGGGCTGTGCTGGCTCATCTCGGCTTCTTATGGTCGCCGGGAGAGAAAACAATCGTCCGGGATATCAAGAAGGTTCTTCCAGGGCAGGCACTGTGCGTTCGTAATGGACGTATTGAAAAGAGCTGGTTTTACTACGAGTTGCCTATTGCGGAAAAGAAACTGGCGAAGAAAGTCGATGATGTTGCTATCGAGGTGGCTGACGCGGTTAGGACCGCAGTCAAGCGACAGCTGGTTTCGGACGTCCCGCTGGGCTCTTTTCTGTCCGGAGGGTTGGACTCCAGTGCGATAGTCGCCTTTGCTGCACAGGAGATGCAGAACAAGGGACGACTGCAGTGTTTCAGTATCCGTATCGATAATGGCGCCACGTCAAATGAAGGGTTTGCTGACGATCTTCCTTATGCGCAGAAAGTTGCCAAGCACCTGGATGTGGATCTGCATGTGGTCGGCGTTGGCGATGAAATGATGGACCGACTGCCTGAGATGGTTTATCTGCTGGATGAACCAACTCCGGACCCGGCTGCCCTGAATGCCTTGTTTATCTCTGAATTGGCGAGCCAGAACGGTATCAAGGTGCTGCTGTCCGGTGCGGGCGGAGACGATATCTTCACCGGTTATCGTCGGCATTTCGCCTTGGCCCAGGAGCGGTGGTGGGGCGGGTTGCCTAAACCGCTTCGGTCGGTGCTTGCCAATGCCTCCAATCTGCTCCCTGCGTCGTCGCCACTGTCCCGGCGTCTCGGGAAGGCTTTTCGTTATGCGGATCTTCCAAGCGACGATCGCCTGATCAGTTATTTCCTTTGGTTGGAGCCCGAGCAGGCTTACGGCCTATTGGCACCGGATCTGCGTCGCCAGTTGGCGGCGGACGATCTGTTTGCGCCGATGCGTGAGACACTTTCGCGTTTGCCTTCCGACGTGACTCCGCTGGACAAGATGCTCACCCTGGAGTGCAAGCACTTCCTCACGGATCACAACCTCAATTACACCGACAAGATGGGGATGGCCGCGGGCGTTGAAGTGCGTGTGCCATTGCTCGACCTGGATCTGGTGCGCTTGGCGGGTTCGTTGCCTTCCGACATCAAGCAGAAAGGCCGTGAAGGAAAATGGATCTTCAAAAAAGCGATGGAACCTTATCTGCCGCACGACATCATTTACCGGCCTAAAACCGGCTTCGGTGTGCCGTTGCGCAACTGGTTGCAGGGGCGATTGAAGCCGCTGGTCGATGAAGTGCTGTCTCCAGCCTCGTTGCTTCAGCGAGGAATTTTTGATCCGCAAGCGGTCGCGCGCCTGATCGAGGCTGATCGTTCAGGGCGCATTGATGCGGCCTACACCTTGTTTGGCATCGTTTGTATGGAGTTGTGGTGCAAACAGTACCTTGATGGCAACTTCGCCCTTGATCGCTGACAGCAGCGAGGCCCCGCGCAACCAAGGTTGCGCGGGAATCAGGGGCTCTGTGTAAATACGGATTGTATGAACCGATGTTAATCTAGGCGGCTAGACACAAGATTCTCAGTGATGAGTGAAATTTTTAACTTTATTGGTACGAATGCATGAAGCAGGTTGTTCAGAATATGGCTAGCGGTGAGACGTCATTGGTTAATGCGCCTGCCCCGACTGTTCGTAGTGGCGCTTTACAGATCAACACGACCAATACGCTGATTTCTGCTGGCACGGAGCGCATGCTTGTGGGCTTTGGCCGGGCTAACTGGCTGGAAAAGGCCCGTCAGCAACCCGATAAGGTCCGTATGGTTCTGCAGAAGGTCCAGACCGACGGTTTGGCAACCACTGTAGAAGCCGTTCGCTCGAAGCTGGCGCAACCTTTGCCGCTGGGATATTGCAACGTCGGTGTTGTCGCGGCAGTAGGCAATCATGTTTCCGGTTTCAAACAAGGTGACAGAGTCGTTTCCAATGGTCCTCATGCCGATGTGGTGATCGTTCCGAAAAACCTCTGTGCCGTCATTCCGGATTCGGTCAGTGACGAAGCAGCGTCGTTTACCGTCCTGGCCAGCATTGGCCTGCAAGGTATCCGGCTGGCTCAGCCGACGCTGGGAGAGGCCTTTGTCGTCACCGGCGTTGGTCTGATCGGTCTGATGACCGTCCAGCTCTTGCGCGCCCAGGGCTGCCGTGTGCTTGCCATCGATTTTGATGACCAGAAACTGGCCTTGGCGCGTAGCTACGGTGCCGAAACCTGCAATCCGGGCAAGGGCGAGGATGCTGTTGCCGCCGGTATGATGTTCAGCCGTTCCAGAGGTGTTGACGGCGTTATCATTACCGCCTCCACCAAGTCGACTGATCCGGTCACCCAAGCCGCGCATATGTGTCGCAAGCGCGGGCGCATTGTGCTTGTAGGTGTCACTGGCCTGGAGCTGAATCGGGCCGATTTCTATGAAAAAGAACTGACATTCCAGGTTTCATGCTCCTACGGTCCAGGGCGCTATGACCCTACATACGAAGATCAGGGCAATGACTTCCCGATCGGTTTCGTTCGCTGGACTGAGCAACGTAACTTCGAGGCTGTGTTGGACATGCTTGCCAGTGGCCAACTGGAAGTCGATTCGCTGATTTCCCATCGTTTTGCCTTTGAAGACGCGGCAGATGCTTATCAGACGCTCACGGCGGATAATTCCGCACTGGGCATCATCCTGCAATATTCTTCAAGTGCGGCTGAGCGCAACATCAAGAAAGTGGTGTTGGCACCGGAAGCGGTCGCGAGCTTCAACCCGGTCAAACCCGTGGTGGGTTTCATCGGTGCTGGAAACTATGCCTCAAGAATGCTGATTCCTGCTTTCAAGGCGGCAGGCGCGCAATTCCATACGATCGTGACCGCAGGTGGGATCAACGGAGTCATCCACGGCAGCAAGGCCGGATTTGCGGAAGCATCGACAGATATTGGGGCGATGCTGGGCAACGACCTGATCAATACCGTGGCGATTGTCACCCGTCACGATAGCCATGCTCGTTTTGTCGCTCAGGCGCTCGAGGCCGGCAAACACGTATTTGTCGAAAAACCATTGGCCATCGAAACCCAAGAGCTGGCGATGGTTGAGCAGGCTTATCAGAGTGCTGTCGAGAAGGGCCTCAAACCTCATCTGATGGTGGGCTTCAATCGACGTTTTTCGCCGCAAGTGCAGAAGATGAAAGCTTTGCTTGCAGCGGTAAAAGAGCCGAAATCCTTTGTCATGACAATGAATGCCGGCGCTATTCCCGCGAATCACTGGACACAGGACCCAGCGGTTGGCGGCGGACGTATTATCGGCGAGGCCTGCCACTTCATTGATCTGATGCGTTTCCTGGCCGGTAGCAAAATCGTTTCAATCCAGGCCCGTAGAATGGGCGATACGGACGCCTTGGAAATCACCGAAGATAAAGCTGCGATCATTCTGGGTTTTGAAGATGGTTCTTTCGGTACCATTCATTACCTGGCCAATGGTGCGTCGAGCTTTCCAAAAGAGCGCGTGGAAGTCTTTGCCGCGGGCCGTGTTCTGCAACTGGATAACTTCCGTAAATTGAAAGGTTTCGGCTGGCCGGGCTTTAACAAGCTCAACCTGTGGAAACAGAACAAGGGGCAAAGCGAGTGTGCGGCTGCATTCCTTGCTGCCGTGGAGTCTGGTAAGGCGACGCCGATCTCCTCCGATGAAATCTTCGAAGTGGCGCGAGTGAGTATCGAGATTTCGCGGATCCTGCGTGAGCAATGAGCCTTTTTATTACTAAAGCCAGAACTGCCGCCGCGCTAGGGGGCGGCAATCTGGTTCGCGCATTGATGTATCGGCTTGGGGTCAAGACCGGGTTGAACCCTGTCAGACGTCTTTTCGCTGATATGCCTCAGGGGCCTTTTTTTGCGCCCAGTGCTAGACGCGCCAACTCATTGCCCGTCAATACCCAATGGGATACCCAGGCCCGCTATTACGGGTGTTGGGCCATTCCTGTTTCAGACAATGCGCCTGACTGGCACCTGAACCCGCTCAGTGGGGTTCGGGTTCCGGATCCCGAAAGGGAGTGGTGGCGCATCCCTGACTTTGATGCCGCTGTTGGCGACATCAAGAATATCTGGGAAGCGTCGCGCCTGGACTGGACGCTGGCATTTGCTCAGCGAGCCTGCTCAGATGATGCCTCGCAGATGGAGCGGCTGAACCAGTGGTTGACGCACTGGTGCAAGAATAACCCTCCTTATTGCGGTCCGAACTGGAAGTGCGGTCAGGAGGCTTCCATTCGTGTTTTGCACCTGGCGATGACGGCGATCATTCTCGAGCAGTCGTCGACGCCGTTGCCTGGGTTGATGGAGCTTGTCCGACTGCACCTCAAGCGTATCGAGCCAACGCTGAGTTATGCGATGGCCCAGGACAACAATCACGGCACCTCTGAAGCTGCGGCCTTGTTTGTCGGTGGTAGCTGGCTGGCACTGTGCAATCATCCCGAAGGGCTGCGTTGGCAGCGATTGGGACGTAGGTGGCTGGAGAACCGTGCCGCTAGATTGATTGAGCTGGACGGTAGTTTCAGCCAGTACTCGGTCAATTATCACCGGGTCATGCTCGATACCTTTTCCATGGTCGAGGTCTGGCGAATCAAGGCCGGACTCGAGGCCTTCTCCGCAACCTTTCAATCCAGGACGCGCGCGGCTACGAATTGGCTATTTTCGCTGGTTGACGAGAGTTCCGGGGATGCGCCGAACATAGGGGCCAATGATGGCGCGCGGCTGTTGCCGCTGACGGACACTGACTACCGCGATTTCAGGCCGGCGGTTCAGTTGGCCATGGCGCTGTTCTGCGGAAAAAGAGCCTATGCGGCTCCAGGGGCGTGGGATTTGCCTTTGCAGTGGCTGCAGCTGTCCGCGCCGTCGGCTGTTGTCGAGCGCCCGGCTAGCCAGCTGTTCGACCAGGGTGGATATGCACTATTGCGACGCGTAGACACCCTTGCCGTGCTGCGTTATCCGCGCTTTCGTTTTCGACCCAGCCAGGCCGATGCCTTGCACGTGGATCTCTGGCGTTCGGGCCTCAATCTGCTGCGTGACGCAGGAACCTATAGCTATAACACCTCGGCTCAATGGCTGAGCTATTTCCCTGGTACCGTCAGCCATAACACCGTGCAATTCGACGGGCGTGACCAGATGCCAAGACTCAGTCGTTTCCTGTTTGGCGACTGGTTGCGTACGCGCAAGGTCGATGGTCTGAGCGATACACCGGAGGCCACTACCTGCGGTGCCAGCTATAGCGACAACGCTGGTGCCTCTCATACACGCCAGGTGCGTCTGAGCGATACCAGGTTACAGGTTCGGGATGAGATCAAAGGGTTCAAAGCCGGCGCGGTTCTGCGCTGGCGTTTGCAGCCTGGCGATTGGCAGATGTCGGATGGCGTATTGAGCAACGGTTCGCACCGGATATCGGTAACGGGCAGCATGTCGATTGTCCGGCAGGAGCTGGTTCAGGGCTGGGAGTCTCGTTACTACTTGCAGAAGACTGAAGTGCCGGTGCTTGAAATAGAAGTGGATTCGGCGGGTGTTTTGATTACGGAGTATCACTGGTAAACATGAAAATTCTTTATTTTCATCAGCATTTTTCCACTCCGAAAGGAGCGACTGGTATTCGTTCCTACGAAATGGCCCGTCGCCTGATTGCTCGAGGGCATCAGGTTTCCATGGTATGCGGTAGCTACGGCGGTGGGCTGACAGGGTTGGAAGGGCCTTTTGTCGGAGGGAAACGCAAGGGCACCGTCGACGGAATCGAAATCATCGAGTTCGATCTGGCGTACTCCAACAGTGATGGCCTGTTCACCCGTACACTCAGTTTCCTGAAATTTGCATTTCGCAGTATCGGCTTGGCGCTGACCGAGCGTTACGATCTGGTTTTTGCCACGACAACACCATTGACGGCAGGGATCCCCGGTATCTTTGCCCGCTGGTTGCGCAACAAGCCGTTTGTATTCGAAGTCCGCGATCTCTGGCCCGAACTCCCCAAGGCAATGGGCGTCATTCGCAACCCTCTGATTCTGTCTGCCATGTCGCTGCTTGAATGGGCAAGCTATCGTTCCGCCCACCGAGTTATCGGGCTTTCCCCGGGTATTGTCGACGGTATCGCCCATCGCGGTGTTGCACGCGATCGGATCACCATGATCCCCAACGGCTGTGACCTCGACATTTTTAATGCGCCCGCCGAGCCATGGCGGCCTGCCGGTGTGGAAAAAGATCAACTGATGGCGGTCTTTGCCGGTACCCACGGAGTTGCCAACAAGCTGGATTCGGTACTGGATGCGGCGAAGGAACTGAAACTTCGCCAGCGTGACGATATCCGCCTGGTGCTGATCGGGCAGGGCAAGCTGAAGCCGGCGCTGCAGCAGCGAGCGGCCAGGGAAGGGCTGGATAATGTGATCTTTCACGATCCGGTGAACAAAGCGAAATTGTCCGGTCTGATGGCCAGCGCAGATCTTGGCTTGCAGTTGCTCGCTAATGTTCCTGCTTTCTATTACGGCACCTCCCCCAACAAGTTTTTCGACTACATCGCTTCGGCATTGCCTGTTCTGAATAACTATCCAGGCTGGCTGGCCGAAATGATCACCAAGGAAGATTGCGGTTTTGTCGTGCCGCCGGAAAATCCATCGCTGTTCGCCGATGCCCTGATACAGGCAGCCGATGCCCGTGAAGAACTCAAGGCCAAAGGCCTGAGAGGTCGTGAGCTGGCGGTCAGAGAGTTCGATCGTCGTAAGCTGGCGGATCGATTTGTCGATTGGCTGGAGGGTGTGGCCCGATGATCAAGCGTGGGTTCGATCTGCTTGCTTCGATACTGGGCCTGTTGTTGCTGGCACCGGTCATGGCGATAGTCGCCTGGCAGATCCGCAAGAAACTTGGTTCGCCCGTGTTGTTCCGCCAGGTCCGGCCGGGCAAGGACGGCAAGCCCTTCGAGATGGTCAAGTTCCGTACGATGCGCGATGCTCATGACGCGATGGGCAATCCACTGCCGGATTCGGAGCGCATGACGCCGTTCGGTAGCTTCCTGCGTTCGAGCAGCCTGGATGAGTTGCCTGAACTGTGGAATGTATTGAAGGGCGATATGAGCCTGGTAGGGCCACGACCTCTGCTGATGGAGTATCTGCCGCTCTATAATAGCGAGCAGTATCGTCGTCATGAGGTGCGTCCGGGGGTGACGGGTTGGGCCCAGATCAATGGACGGAACGCGTTGGAGTGGGAAGAAAAATTCAACCTGGATGTCTGGTATGTGGATAACCAGTCGTTATGGCTGGATCTGAAGGTCATCTTCCTGACGATCAAGAAGGTCGTTATCCGTGACGGTATTAGCGCGGAAGGCGAAGTCACCGCCGCCAAGTTTACCGGGACCAAGCGATGAACCGGCTGGCAGTGCTGGGAGCCAGCGGGCATGGCAAGGTCGTTGCGGATACGGCTGAGTGCTGTGGCTGGAAGATTGTCGAGTTTTTTGACGATGCCTGGCCCGAGCGGCGGCGCAATGGTGCCTGGGATGTTGTGGGCGATACCGCGGCGCTTCTGGCCAATCTGGATCTATATGACGGTGTGATTGTCGCGATCGGCAATAATCGTATTCGTCAGGTCAAGCTCGCTCAGCTCAAGGCGATGGGTGCCAGGCTGATAAGCCTTTTGCACCCTAACTGTACTTTCAGCCGGTATGCCAGCCTCGGTGAAGGGTCGGTTGTGTTTGCCGCGGCTGTGGTGAATGCTGATGCGATCGTTGGCACGGGGGCCATTCTAAATACAGGTTGCAGCGTCGATCATGATTGCCGCCTGGGCGATTGTGTACATATCAGTCCTGGTGCCCGGCTTGCCGGTGGCGTATCGGTGCAGGATCTGAGCTGGGTAGGTATTGGTGCCAGTGTGCGGCAGCTTGTGAACATTGGGGCGCAAGTCATGATTGGTGCCGGTGCGGCAGTGATCAAAGACGTGCCGGACAACGTTATCGTCGCAGGCGTGCCTGCCCGGATAATGGGGCCCGGTGTTTAAAGCATCCCCCAGCTTTTTGTAGACAGCAGGAGCTCATGAGGAGCTCTCCATATTATCGAATGAAAACTGACGGGTATTGGTTGTGTTGAACTCACCTTTTTCTCCCTGGCCTTCCTTTTCCGACGAAGAGGCCAATGCTGTACGTGATGTGATCCTGTCCAACAAAGTCAATTACTGGACGGGCACGCAAGGACGCGAGTTCGAAAAGGAATTCGCGGCATGGGCGGGTACCCAATACGCCATTGCGCTGGCTAACGGCACGGTCGCCCTGGACCTGGCCCTTAAGGCGCTGGGTATCGGCGCCGGCGACGAAGTGATCGTCACCTCCCGTACGTTCCTCGCATCGGTGTCCAGCATTGTCAATGCCGGGGCGACTCCGGTTTTCGCTGATGTGGATCGCGACTCGCAGAACTTCACTGCGCAGACCATTCGTGCCGTAATGACCCCACGCACCCGCGCGGTCATCTGTGTGCATCTGGCTGGCTGGCCTTGTGATATGGACCCGATCATGGCGCTGGCGCAGGAGTTCGATCTCAAGGTTATCGAGGACTGCGCCCAGGCCCATGGTTCCCTGTACAAAGGGCGCCCTGTCGGTTCGATCGGCCATGTCGGTGCTTGGTCTTTCTGTCAGGACAAGATCATGACCACTGGCGGTGAGGGCGGTATGGTCACCACCAATGATCGCGGTTTGTGGGCAGACATGTGGGCCTTCAAGGACCACGGCAAGAGCTGGGAGGCTGTCTATGAACGCGAGCATCCACCAGGTTTCCGCTGGGTGCACGAAAGTTTTGGCACTAACTGGCGGATGCTGGAAGTCCAGGCCGTGATTGGCCGGATTCAACTCAAGCGCATGACCGATTGGCAGGCAAGCCGCCTGCAGAACGCACAGCAGATTTGGGATTGCGCTCGCCAACTGAATGGCCTGCGTACTCCGGCGATACCCGAAGGCAGTGTTCATGCGGCCTACAAGTGCTATGTATTCGTGGAACCGCAACAGCTCAAGGACGGGTGGGACAGGGACCGTATTCTCGCGGAGATTACAGCGCGGGAAGTCCCGGTATTCTCCGGCTCCTGTTCCGAGGTCTATCTGGAAAAAGCCTTCGACAATACTGACTGGCGCCCCGCGACTCGCTTGCCGATTGCTCGAGAGCTGGGTGAAACCAGCCTCATGTTCCTGGTACACCCTACGCTGAAGGCATCTGAAATCGAGAAAACGTGCTCGGTGCTCAAAGAGGTCATGCAACTGGCCGCACGGTAACTATTAGCCAACGTTGTGCGGTGGGGCGGTTTCCGCTCCCTGCACAAAAAGAATTCGGCTGCTGGGCTGTAAAGCGGGCTTGCCTGTTGTCATAAAATGGAACTTCTTGGGATCACCCAGTGTGGCACCAGATATATTTCAGGAGTAATAGAGGTGTTCAAGGTGTTATGGATAAGTTGAGAGCCTTTTTACTGGGATTAACGCGCCGGCAAAAGCGTGCCTTTCAGGTGGTGACTGACGTTGTCCTCGTCTGGTTCGCCCTCTGGATGGCTTTTGTCGTTCGTTTAGGCGTCGATGAGCTGGTCAATCCCTTTGCTGATTACCTCTGGTTATTTTTGAGTGCCACTGTTGTCGCCATCCCATTGTTCATACGCTTCGGCATGTACCGTGCCGTCATGCGTTATTTCGGCAACGATGCGCTGATCACCATTATCAAGGCTGTTAGCCTGTCGGCGCTCATTCTCGCCCTGATCGTGTATTGGAGCAGCAGCCGTCAACCGCTGGTACCCAGATCGATAATCTTCAACTATTGGTGGCTAAGCCTGGTGATGATCGGTGGGTTGCGTCTTGCGATGCGCCAGTACTTCCTGGGCGACTGGTTCACGGCCGCGCAGCATGTTCCCTTTACTAGCCGGGATGACGGTTTGCCGAAGGTGGCCATTTACGGCGCCGGTGCAGCGGGTAACCAGTTGGTCGCTGCTTTGCGGATGGGCCGCCTGATGCGCCCGGTGGCATTCATCGACGACGACAGCAATATTGCCGAGCGAGTGATTTCCGGGCTGCACGTCTATAAGCCCAAACATATTCAGCAAATGATCGATGTGACCGGTGCTCAGCAGATCCTGTTGGCGATCCCTTCTGCAAATCGTACGCGCCGCCGAGAGATCCTGAGTTTTCTCGAGGGGTTCGGCCTGCACGTGCAAAGTGTGCCGGGCTTTATGGATCTGGCGAGCGGACGGGTCAAGGTCGATGATATTCAAGAAGTTGATATTGCCGACCTGTTGGGGCGCGATTCGGTCCCCCCCCAAGAGGAGTTGCTCGAACATTGCATCAAGGAGCAGTCGGTACTGATCACGGGGGCCGGTGGCTCGATCGGTTCGGAACTGTGCCGCCAGATTCTTGCGTTGCGCCCGACCACGATGCTGCTCTACGAGCACAGTGAGTTCAATCTCTACAGCATCTTGCAAGAGCTCGAACAACGTATCGTGCGCGAGTCGCTGTCCGTGAAGTTACTGCCGATCCTGGGGTCTGTGCGTAATCAGGAAAAGTTGCTCGACATCATGCAAACCTGGCATGTGGATACGGTGTATCACGCCGCAGCCTACAAGCATGTCCCCATGGTCGAGCACAATATTGCTGAAGGCCTGTTGAATAATGTGATGGGCACATTGAGTACGGCGCAGGCCGCTCTTCGTGCGAATGTCGCGAACTTCGTGCTGATTTCTACGGATAAAGCGGTACGCCCGACGAATGTCATGGGCAGTACCAAACGTCTGGCCGAAATGACGCTGCAGGCTCTGAGCCGTGAGGTGGCTCCGGTATTGTTCGGAGAACACGCCAATGTTTCCCGGGTGAATAAAACCCGCTTTACCATGGTGCGTTTTGGCAATGTGCTGGGTTCTTCCGGCTCGGTCATTCCGTTGTTTCACAAGCAGATCAAGTCCGGTGGGCCGTTGACGGTCACGCATCCTCGCATCACGCGTTATTTCATGACTATCCCGGAAGCTGCCCAGTTGGTGATCCAGGCGGGTTCCATGGGGCAGGGCGGTGATGTGTTTGTGCTGGATATGGGCGAGCCGGTCAGGATTGTCGAACTGGCCGAGAAGATGGTTCATCTGTCGGGGTTGAGCCTGCGTTCCGAAAAGAATCCCCACG
Organism: Pseudomonas sp. NFPP07; assembly: GCF_900115645.1. Classification (NCBI taxonomy): domain Bacteria; kingdom Pseudomonadati; phylum Pseudomonadota; class Gammaproteobacteria; order Pseudomonadales; family Pseudomonadaceae; genus Pseudomonas; species Pseudomonas sp. NFPP07. Next base: position 156,162 of record NZ_FOXG01000001.1, on the reverse strand, counting down.
GCGACATAGCCGTCGAGTTCACTGGACTGCGGCCGGGCGAAAAGCTCTACGAAGAACTGTTGATCGGCGACAACGTCGTGGCGACACAGCATCCAATGATCATGAGCGCCAACGAAGACTATCTGCCTTGGGATGTGTTGAAGGCCAGGCTGGGCGAGTTGCTGTTGGCGGTCGACCAGGATGATTACTCGAGAGTCCGGCAACTGTTGCGCGACACGGTCAGTGGCTACACTCCAGACAGCGAGATTGTCGACTGGATTTATCAGCAACGTCGTCTCGAGCCTTAGTTGCACCGATAAAACCCCTCGGCCGCCAGGAGCTTTCTGGCTGACGCTGAGGGGCAGTAACACCGACCAGGCTTACCCGTATCTGGTTGTACTGACACGGAGCGAGCGCCGCCGGGGCGGTCACCATCCTGACCCGTCTGAAAAAACGTTCTGCTCCGCAACTACAAAAATAAAAACATATTGAAGTGGTCAGCCGGGACCGCATGATGGTTCCAGACTTCACTGCCACGACATGCCGTTGGAGTCGACACCTTGAACTTTCAAGCATCGTCTGACCTATGGTTTCCCTGGATTGGACTCTTGTGGTCGCTACCGATCATGGCGATCCTCTCGCTGGCGGTGACCGGTGTTTTTCTTCGTTATGCGCTTACTCACAGGCTGATGGAGATTCCGAACGCACGCAGCTCCCATTCCATTCCTACACCGCGTAGTGGCGGAGTAGGCATCGTCCTGACCTTCCTTATTGCCTTGCCCTTGGCCGGAATGCTTGGCGCTATCAACCAGAATCTGGTCTGGAGCTTGTCAGGCGCTGGTGCTGGCATTGCTTTGCTCGGGTTTATTGACGATCACCGGCCCATTGCAGCCCGCTGGCGTTTACTCGGACATTTTGCGGGTAGTCTCTGGGCGTTGTTCTGGCTGGGAGGATTACCGGCGCTCGAGGTGTTCGGCATGACGCTAGAGCTTGGCTGGATCGGGCATGGGCTGGCGGTGGTGTATCTGGTCTGGATGTTGAACCTCTACAACTTCATGGATGGCATCGATGGGATTGCTAGTGTCGAAGCCGTGACATCCTGCCTGAGCATTTGCCTGATCTATTGGCTGTCGGGATATGACGAGCTGATCTGGCCGCCGTTGCTGCTTGCCACCTCCGCGCTGGGTTTCCTGTACTGGAATTTCCCGCCGGCGAAAATCTTCATGGGTGATATCGGCAGCGGTTTCCTGGGGATTGTGCTGGGTATTCTTTCGCTGCAGGCCGCCTGGAGAAACGCCGATTTCCTGTGGGTATGGTGCATTTTGCTCGGGGTGTTCATCGTTGATGCGACCTTTACCTTGATCCGGCGTTTTTTACGTGGAGAGCGTATCTATGAAGCTCATCGCAGCCATGGTTATCAATTCGCTTCACGCCAACTGGGAAGTCATTTCCCGGTGACCTTGGGCGTTGCATTGATCAACCTTCTCTGGCTGTTACCCATCGGTCTGTGCGTCGCCATGCAGAAGCTGGACGGAGGATTGGGGGTAATCATGGCCTATGTACCTTTGCTCATCCTGGCGGTGAAGTATCGGGCCGGTGAGTCGGAACACCGAGCAGATGGATGAGGCTTTACTATTACATAATCTGTAATTAATCCCTTTTTGACAGTGCATCACCATGACCTAAGTTTGAGGGGCAGCTTCGGAAAAGCTGTATCTCTATCAACGGTGTCATGGAGTGTCACTTATGCGTGCAAATTATTTCTATTCCTTGCTTTTTGCCCTGCTGACTAGCGCCTCTATCAGTGTAATTGCTGCTCCCGCGTCGAAACAGGAGGCAGCAAGCACGGCGCCAGTCGTGACTGCGGCTGTTGCCCCACAAACTGCCACGGTCGATATCAACAAGGCTGATGCGGCTACGTTGCAGCGTGAGTTGTTGGGAGTCGGTGAGGTAAAAGCCAAGGCAATTGTTGCATATCGTGAAACTAATGGAGCTTTCTCGTCAGTGGACGAACTGCTCGAGGTCAAGGGAATCGGCAAGGCGATTCTGGAAAGCAATCGGGAAAAATTGAAGGTCAATTGACGCTTCAATTCATGCGCAAGGCCGATCACTGATCGGCCTTGCGTTTTTCGGGCCCGCCATAAGCAAGGTTGTGCCATTCAATGTTATCTATCGTATCGATAGAATTACGATCGTAATATTTTATTGAATTATGACTATAATCAAACCGCTTCCCAAGCAGCGTATCAATTCCTTGTCTTTCCCTTCTCAAGCACTTTTCTGGAGAGCCGTCATGAACTCGATTTCCCCCAAGGGGCTGGCACTTGTCACCGGTGCTTCATCTGGCATCGGTGCGGTTTATGCCGAGCGGCTGGCCGCTCGTGGTTACGATCTGTTACTGGTTGCACGCGATGAGCAGCGCCTGCAAACCGCGGCGACCCGGTTACGGGCCGAGCACAAGGTGCAGGTTGAAGTGTTGAAGGCCGATCTGACGCTCCAGGTCGATGTGCTGAAGGTCGAGCAGCGCTTGCGTTCCGACTCGAGCATCAGTCTATTGCTGAACAATGCCGGTATCGCTGCTGACGGGAACCTGGCCGTTGCCGACACGGATCAGCTGGAGGCAATGATCCAGTTGAATGTGGTTGCGGTCACTCGTCTGGCTGCTGCGGCCGCCGCCAGCTTCTCGGCGGCGGGAAGAGGAGCGATCATCAATATCGCTTCGGTGGTGGCGCTGATTCCCGAGCGTTTTAATGCGACCTACAGCGCAACCAAGGCCTATGTCCTGAGCCTGACTCAGTCGCTTGCTGCGGAATTGGACGGTAAGGGTGTGCAGGTCCAGGCGGTATTGCCTGGGGTGACCCGCACTGAGATCTGGGAGCGCTCGGGCATCGACGCACAAGGGATTCCAGCCGAGATGATCATGGAAGCCACCGAGATGGTGGATGCGGCTCTGGCCGGTTTTGATCAGGGTGAGTTGATCACCATCCCCTCGCTACCCGACTCGGCAGATTGGGACTCCTTTGTAGCTGCGCGTTTTGCCCTGGGGCCAAACTTGTCGAAAAGCAGTGCGGCTGCTCGCTACAAATAACGGTGTCGAGGCTGGAGGTTGGTGGGGATCACTCCGCCTGACCATCCTGTTTTTTCAGATGCTCGCGTGTTACCTCCAGTATCCGTTTGGCCAGGTCGGGGTTCTCGACACTGCGCGACAGCACCAGGGCCCCGACCAGGGTCGACATGATCACCAGGCTCTGGTCGGCGGCATTTTCTCCTTCGAGATTGGCCTCTACCTGCGCGAGTCGGGCATTGAGCACCGCATCAGTGGTGGGACTGGCTTGCCCGCGCAGGCCCAGTTCCGAAGACATTGTGGGCAGCGGGCAGCCTTCACTTGGGGAGGTCTGATGCCACTCGGACAGATAGCTGTCGATAAAGGCCGGCAGGGGTTGTTCCTGGGCAAATAGCGTGGCGCAGTGCGCATCGAGTTCTTCCGCCGCGGCCTGCAGGGCTTTTTCGACCAGTTCGTCCTTGGATTTGAAATGCGAGTAAAAACCGCCATGGGTCAGGCCCAGGGCTTTCATCAGTGGTTGCAGGCCTGTCGCCCCGATACCGTCGCGCCGAAAGCGCTCGGCGGCCTCCTTGATGATGCGTTGATGAGTTTGGGCTTTATGGTCGTGCGAGTAACGCATCGGGGAAGTCTCCACAGCTAGGGAGTCATCTTACCCAAGGTTGACGGAAGGGGGATTGCACTATTAACCCCGGAAACCTCATTTTTCTCACTGAATAGCTAGAAAAGCATGATTCGTCAGTGAGCCAAGTATCGGTTGGCATGAATAGTGAATATTGGATATCCATAGATTGTTCAACAATCGCAAGGCGATATTCATGAGCAACGTACTGTCCCTGGCCGATCAGATAACCCTCGAATTACGTGCCGATATCATCGGCGGTCGCTTGCTGCCGGGCATGGCCCTGGTGGAAAGCGATCTGGTGTCCGCCTACAACGCCTCGCGCAACACCATTCGCGAGGCCTTGCATCGCCTGGGACAGGAAGGCCTGACCCGCTACGTACGCAATAAAGGTGTCACGGTGCGCAGGCTGGGCATCGATGAAGTGCGTGATCTGTTCCAGGTGCGCCGTACCCTGGAGTTGCAGGCCATTGCCTCCAGCAAACCGCTGCGCGACTACCAGTCCGACCGGATGCTCGAGGCTATCGAGGCCAGCGAACTCGCCCGCGAGCGCGAGGACTGGCGCTCGGTGGGCACCCACAGCCTGGCCTTTCATCAACACATCGTCGGACTGATGCGCAGCCCCTTGTTCGATGAGTTCTTCACCAACGTCGTGGCGCAGATGCGCCTGGTGTTTTGTGCCGCCCCTGACGAGCAGCATTTTCAATCGCCCTGGCTGGCCCGGGACCGGCAGATACATGACTTGCTCGCCGCTGGCGACAAGCAGGCCGCCAGCGAAACCCTGGCGGTTTACCTGGACGATTCCGAACGGCTGCTGCTCGACATTCTCAGCCACTCTTCCCGCCACTGATCGAGGGTTTCAACCATGTACAAAGACTATCCCGCGGCTTATCAGGTCAGCAAAGGCTCGGCCCTGCAGGTGGACACGGCCTTTTATGAACAGGTCCGCGACAGCAAGGACCAACGCACCTTGATCGAGCAATTCGAAGTGCCGATCCGCACCGGGCGTGCCTGGCATGTGCCGGCTGGGCACGTGTTCCGGGTGACCACGCCGGCCGGCCCGCAGGTCGGAGACTTCAACGTCTGGAATGCCAGCGATCCGCGGGAGCGTCTGTGGGCGGCGCGTACCCGGCAGTTGCAGGGCGCGCATGTCAGTACCCATGACCGGTTGTGGTCGAACCTGCCGTTTTTGCGGCCATTGGTGACCATCACCGATGACAGCCTGGCCGGTTACGGGATCGACGAGCATGGCGGGCGCTTGCACGACCTGCTCGGCACGCGCTGCGATCCTTATGTGAACCGCATGCTCACCGGGGAGGACTTCCATCACCATTGCCATTCCAACCTGACGCGCGCGGTCCTGCCCCACGGCCTGACCGAGTTCGATGTGCATGACGTGCTGAACATCTTCCAGTGCACCGGGCTCAATCATGACGACATGTACTTCATGAAGGCCTGCCCCGCGCAGAAGGGCGATTACCTGGAGTTCTTTGCCGAAATCGATCTGTTGTGCGCGCTGTCGACCTGCCCGGGTGGCGATCTGTCATTGCCCATGTGGGGCCCGGAGGCTCAGGACCCACTCAGTGTCTGTCGGCCGTTGGGCGTGGAGATCTATCGGCTCGACGAGGCATTGCTCGAAGGTTGGAGCCAGCCTGAGCGGGCAGCCTACAAAGGTTTGCATGGCCTGCACATCGCCAAGGCTGCTTGGGAGAAATAGCGCTGCCGACCGCAGGGGCGGATAAAAAAGCCCCGCCATTTCGAGAAGGGCGGGGCTGTTCGATCGGGTTATCCAGTCAGCGGTCCTGCGCGTCCTTGGCGTCCGCTTCCGCGTTGCGCTCAGCAACGCGCTTGCGTTGCTCTTCGGTCAGTTCCACCTTGTTGGCGGTGTCGCGCAACATCATCAGACCGCCAACGATCGAGCCGATTGCAACGATCAGAATCAACCAGGCATACCAGGGCATAGGGCTCTCCTTGAGGGCATACCGGCGGGCGAGGAGTTTCGCCCGTCAAGCTGCCATACCACTTCGAGTTACAGCGTTTCGCAGTGGTTCCATTGTAGGCCTGATCTGCCCCGGTAACCTCTCTTGCATCAATCTTCGCGAAGGTTGCATTCGGCCATGCAAGCCAACTACAGAGAGATGCCATCCCCTCGGAGCCCGGTCAGCATTGCATCCGCCGGCGCATCGGCGCGCAGTTGCGCGGTCAGTTGGAAGTAGATGAACCCGGCCACCATGAAACCGAGGAAGATCAGGCCGATCAGGCTGTTGAACCAGGCCATCGCCACCAGGCAGACCACGGCCAGTGCCAGGGCAATGGCCGGGACCAGCGGGTAGCCCGGTGCGCGGAAGGTGCGTTCCAGGTGCGGCTCGGCCTTACGCAACTTGAACAGGCTGAGCATGCTCATGATGTACATCACGATGGCGCCGAATACGGCCATGGTGATCATCGCCGCGGTCAGGGTCATGCCGCCCAGGTTGATCAGGCCATCGCTGTAGATGGCGGCGATGCCGATCAGGCCGCCGGCGATGATGGCGCGGTGTGGCGTCTGGAAGCGTGACAGCTTGGCCAGCGACGCCGGCAGATAGCCGGCGCGGGCGAGGGCGAAGAACTGCCGCGAGTAGCCGAGAATGATGCCGTGGAAGCTTGCCACCAGGCCGAACAGGCCGATCCACACCAGCATGTGCAGCCAGCCGGAGTTATCCCCGACCACGGCTTTCATGGCCTGGGGCAGCGGGTCGTTGATGTTCGACAGGGTGCGCCAGTCGCCCACGCCGCCGGCGAAGAACATCACGCCCATGGCCAGCAGCACCAGGGTCAGAATGCCGCTGATGTAGGCCTTGGGGATGGTGCGTTTCGGGTCCTTGGCTTCTTCGGCGGCCATGGCCGCGCCTTCGATGGCGAGGAAGAACCAGATGGCGAACGGAATCGCCGCGAACATCCCGGCAATCGCCGGCGCGCCGAAGGTGTCCGAGCCCGCCCAGCCGTTGAGGGCGAAGTTGCTGAAGCTGAAGGCCGGCGCGACCACGCCCATGAACACCAGCAGTTCCGCCACCGCCAGTACGCAGACCACCAGCTCGAAGGTGGCGGCGAGTTTGACCCCGAGGATGTTCAGCCCCATGAACACGATATAGGCGCCGACCGCCGCATGCTTCGGGTCCAGGGCCGGGAACTGCACATTCAGGTAGGCACCGATCGCCAGGGCGATGGCCGGTGGCGCGAAGACGAATTCGATCAGGGTCGCCAGCCCGGCGATCAGCCCGCCCTTTTCACCGAAGGCCCGGCGGCTGTAGGCAAAAGGGCCGCCGGCATGGGGAATGGCGGTGGTCAGTTCGGTGAAGCTGAAGATGAAACAGGTGTACATGGCCGCGACCATCAGCGAGGTCAGCAGAAAGCCCAGGGTGCCGGCGACGCCCCAGCCATAACTCCAGCCGAAGTATTCCCCGGAGATCACCAGCCCGACCGCGATCCCCCATAAATGCAGCGTGCCCAGCGTTGGTTTGAGTTGTGTGTTCATGCGTGGCTCCCGGAACGGAATGAAATGCTCGGGACTGCTCATTGCACCGCTCATGCCAGAGCGAAAACGGCCGTCGTAAAGCGCAAAAAGCTGTCGTATCGAGGATGTTTCCAGTTGTTTCGGGGCCGAAGGCGCCTGGGTTGGTGCACAGCCGTGCAACAGAGGAGGGCGGTGGAAGCTGGAGGCGCGCGATCGCGAGCAGGCTCGTTTCTACGTGCATCGTGCTTTTCCGGTGCAGCAGCAAACCGGCTGGCGATCCCTTCCCCTGGCCACGCCGGTGGCCGGTGTAAATCCCGCGTAAAGCCTTTCTTTACGCTTTCTTTATGCGCCGCCCGCGCCCTCGATCTCGTTCCTTTACAGCCTCCCTGCGGACAATGCCCCACACGCGGCGATTGCCGTACGACGGAGAGATTCCATGAGCGTTCTGGACGGGGTGTCCCTGCTGCTGGCAGTGGGGCTGTTCATCTATCTACTGGTTGCGCTGTTGCGCGCGGATCGGAACTAGGAGCGGCTATGCACAGTTATGACTATTGGCTGATCCTCGGCTTCTTTGCCTTGGTGCTGCTGCCCGCGCCTTTCCTGGGGCGGTTCTACTACAAGGTAATGGAGGGCCAGCGCACCTGGCTGACGCCGCTGTTGGGGCCGGTCGAACGCGTTTGTTACCGACTTTCGGGTGTCGATGCGCAAAGCGAACAGAGCTGGCAGAAATACACCCTGGCCCTGCTTGCGTTCAACCTGGCCGGCTTCCTGTTGCTGTTCACGATTCTGTTGTTCCAGGACCATCTGCCGCTCAACCCGCAGAACCTGCCGGGGCAGGAGTGGACGCTGGCATTCAACACCGCAGTCAGCTTCATGACCAACACCAACTGGCAGTCCTACAGCGGTGAAGCCTCCCTGAGCTATCTGAGTCAGATGATCGGCCTGACCGTGCAGAACTTCGTCAGCGCCGCCACCGGTTTGGCGGTGCTGGTTGCACTGTGTCGTGGCATCGGCCGCAAGTCGACCAAGACCCTGGGCAACTTCTGGGTCGACATGACCCGTGCCACACTCTACGGCCTGCTGCCGCTGTGCCTGCTGCTGGCACTGTTCCTGGTATGGCAGGGCGTCCCGCAAACCTTCGCCCAGTATGTCCACGCCGTGACCCTGCAAGGCGTCGATCAGGTGATTCCATTGGGCCCGGCCGCCAGCCAGATCGCCATCAAGCAACTGGGCACCAACGGCGGGGGCTTCTTTGGCGTCAACTCGGCGCATCCGTTCGAGAACCCGACGGCCTGGAGCAACCTGTTCGAGGTGGCCTCGATCATCCTGATCCCGGTGGCCCTGGTGTTCACTTTCGGCCACTACGTCAAGGACCTGCGCCAGAGCCGGGCGATCATCGCCTGCATGCTGGCGCTGTTCCTGATCGGTGGCGCGACCTCGCTGTGGGCCGAGTACCAGCCCAACCCGACCCTGAACAACGTCGCGGTCGAACAGACCGCACCGCTCGAGGGCAAGGAAGCGCGCTTCGGGACCACCGCCACCGTGCTCTGGTCGGTGACCACCACCGCGGCCTCCAACGGTTCGGTCAACGGCATGCATGACAGCCTCAGCCCGCTGAGCGGCATGGTCGCGCTGATCAACATGATGGTCGGCGAGGTGATCTTCGGCGGCGTCGGCGCGGGCCTCTACGGCATGTTGCTGAACGTGCTGATCGCGGTCTTCCTCGCCGGCCTGATGATCGGGCGCACCCCGGAATACCTGGGCAAGAAGCTGCAGGCCAGGGAAGTGCAGTTGCTGGTGGTGACACTGATGGTGATGCCGGTCGGCGTGCTGGTACTGAGCGCCATCGCCGCGAGCCTGCCGGGGCCGGTGGCGGCGGTGAGCAACCCGGGCGCCCACGGTTTCAGCCAATTGCTGTACGCCTACACCTCGGCCAGCGCCAACAACGGCTCGGCCTTCGCCGGCCTGGGCGCCAACACCCCGTTCCACAACCTGATGCTGGGCCTGGGCATGTTGATCGGCCGCTTCGGCTACATCCTGCCGGTGCTGGCCCTGGCCGGCAGCCTGGCGCTGAAAAAGACCGCGCCGATCAGCCAGAACAGCTTCCCGACCCATGGTCCGCTGTTCGTCACGCTGCTGACCATGACCATTTTGCTGGTGGGCGGGCTGACCTTTTTGCCGACCCTGGCGCTGGGCCCGATTGCCGAACACTTGAGCTTGGCTGCCTTTGGAATGAAGGGCTGAGGACTTAATGATGAATATGCATGTTCCTGCTTCCAAGAAGGCTGTAACCGAAATGCCCGGCGCTAAAACCGCGGCCTCGAAACACTCTGCTGCCGAACAACAGAAGACCTCGATCGCAGCCCTGTGGCGTCCGGCGCTGGTACAGGCCTTCGTCAAGCTCGACCCACGCCAGTTGCAACGTTCGCCGGTGATGCTGGTGGTCGAGCTGACCGCGATCCTGACCACGGTACTGTGCCTGGTGCCGGATACCGCGGTGCCGACCTTCGTCGCCGCGCAGATCGCCCTCTGGCTGTGGTTCACCGTGCTGTTCGCCAACTTCGCCGAGGCCCTGGCCGAAGGGCGTGGCAAGGCCCGCGCCGACAGTCTCAAGGCCGGCAGCGAGGGCCTGAGTGCACGCCTGAAAAAGGCCAATGGCAGCTTCCAGGTGATACCTGCCGCCAATTTGCGCAAAGGCGACGTGGTGCGGGTCGAGGCCGGGGAGATGATCCCCGGTGACGGCGAGGTCATCGAAGGCATTGCCGCGGTCAACGAAGCGGCGATCACTGGCGAGTCGGCACCGGTCATCCGCGAGTCCGGCGGCGATCGCTCGGCCGTGACCGGCAATACCCGGCTGGTGTCCGACTGGTTGCTGGTGCGTATTACCAGCAATCCTGGCGAATCGACCCTCGATCGCATGATTGCCCTGGTGGAAGGCGCCAAGCGCCAGAAGACCCCGAACGAAGTGGCCCTGGACATCCTGCTGATCGGCTTGACCCTGATCTTCCTGATCGTGGTCGTGACCCTGCAGCCGTTCGCCCACTTTGCCAATGGCAGCCTGCCGCTGGTGTTCCTGGTGGCATTGCTGGTGACCCTGATTCCGACCACCATCGGTGGCCTGCTGTCGGCTATCGGGATCGCCGGGATGGACCGCCTGGTGCGGCTGAACGTGATCGCTAAATCCGGTCGCGCCGTGGAAGCGGCGGGTGACGTGCATGTCCTGCTGCTGGACAAGACCGGCACCATCACTTTCGGTAACCGTCGTTGCGCGGCCATCCACGCGGCGCCTGGGGTCAACCACCAGGAAATGGCCGAGGCCACCTTGCTGGCCTCGCTGGCGGACGACACGGCGGAAGGCAAATCCATCGTCGAATACCTGCGCGGGCTTTATCCACAGTCTGAGCCGGGCGCCGAAATGCTGACCGCCGTGCCGTTCAGTGCCGAGACCCGGCTGTCCGGGGTCGACTATCAGGGGCGGGTCTATCGCAAGGGCGCGGTGGATTCGGTGCTGGCCTTCGTTGGTCTGCAACGTGGCGAGCTGGCCCCGGCGCTGTCCCGGGAAATCGACAAGATCGCCCAGAGTGGCGGCACGCCGCTGCTGGTGTGCGCCGAGGGCAAGCTGCTCGGCGCCATTCACCTCAAGGACGTGGTCAAGCCCGGTATCCGCGAGCGTTTCGCCGAGTTGCGCAAGCTGGGGATCCGCACCGTGATGGTGACCGGCGACAACCCGCTGACCGCCGCCGCCATTGCCGCGGAGGCCGGGGTGGATGACGTGCTGGCCGAAGCCACGCCGGAGAAAAAGCTGGCGCGCATTCGCCATGAACAGAACGACGGTCGCCTGGTCGCCATGTGTGGCGACGGCGCCAACGACGCTCCGGCGCTGGCCCAGGCCGACGTCGGCATGGCGATGAACGATGGCACCCAGGCGGCGCGCGAAGCGGCGAACATGGTCGACCTCGACAGCGATCCGACCAAGCTGCTGGACGTGGTGCAGATCGGCAAGGAACTGCTGGTGACCCGTGGCGCCCTGACCACCTTTTCCATTGCCAACGACATCGCCAAGTACTTCGCGATCCTGCCGGCGCTGTTCGCGGCGATTTATCCACAGCTCGGCGTGCTCAATGTCATGCAACTGAGCAGCCCGCAGAGCGCGATCCTCTCGGCGATCGTGTTCAACGCCCTGATCATCGTCGTGCTGATTCCGCTGGCCCTACGCGGGGTGCGGGTGCAGGCGGCCAGCGCGGCCCATCTGCTGCGCCGTAACCTGCTGATCTATGGCCTGGGTGGGATCCTGGTGCCGTTCCTGGGCATCAAGCTGATCGACATGCTGCTGACGGCTTTGCATCTGGTGTAACCCCGCGACCCTGTAGGCCAGCTTGCTGGCGATGGCGTCAACCCAGTGCGCCAGACGCACCGCATCGCTAGCAAGCGGGTTCCTACGGAGTCCGGGTAAACCCGTTAACCGAATCGAGGATTTGATGATGTCCACAGTATTGCGTCCGGCCTTGAGCCTGATTGTGTTGATGACCCTGATCACTGGCGTGGCCTATCCGCTGGTAGTCACCGGCGTGGCCCAGGTGGCGTTCCCGAAACAGGCCAATGGCAGCCTGGTGCTCGATGGCGTGGGCCAGGTCCGTGGTTCGGCCCTGATCGCCCAGGATTTCAGCGGCGACAGCTGGTTCCACCCGCGTCCATCGGCCGGAGCCTTTGCCACGGTGTCCAGCAGTGCGAGCAACCTGGCGCCGAGCAACCCGGCCCTGGCCAGCCGTGTGATCGACGACGCCAACAAGCTGGCGGTGCCAGGGCAGGGGCCGGTACCGCTGGCGTTGCTGACGACTTCGGGCAGCGGCCTGGATCCGCACTTGCCACCGGCAGCGATTAACTATCAACTGGCGCGGGTCGCGGCGGCGCGCAACCTGCCGGTCGCCACGTTGCAACAGTTGGTGGATGCCCATGTCGAGCAGCCTCTGATCGGCCCGCCGGTGGTGAATGTGCTGGCCTTGAACAGGGCGCTGGAAAAGCTCGCCCTGTAGCCAACTGCTACAAGTTTGTATGTCGATGATTTGAGTCCAGAGAGAACAATGCATGAGTGATTCCGGCCGCGCCGACGCCCTGTTAGCCGATCTGTCCCATGACGGCCGCGGCCGGCTCAAGGTCTTCCTTGGCGCCGCCCCGGGCGTCGGCAAGACCTACGCCATGTTGCAGGCGGCACACACGCAGTTGCGCCAGGGGGTGAAGGTCCTGGCCGGGGTGGTGGAAACCCATGGCCGGGCGGAAACCGAAGCCTTGCTCGGCGGCTTGCCGCAACAGCCGCTGGTGCGTTCCGAATACCGCGGGGTCATGCTCGAAGAGATGGACCTCGACGGCCTGCTCAAGGCCAAGCCCAAGCTGGTATTGGTGGATGAACTGGCCCATACCAACGCCCCCGGCAGCCGGCACGCCAAGCGCTGGCAAGATGTTCAGGAGCTGCTGGCGGCCGGTATCGACGTCTTCACTACGGTCAACGTGCAGCATCTGGAAAGCCTCAACGATCAGGTCCGCGGCATTACCGGGGTGCAGGTCCGCGAGACCCTGCCCGACTGGGTGCTGCAGGAAGCCTACGAATTGCTGCTGGTGGACCTGCCGCCGCGAGAACTGCTGGAGCGCCTGCGCGAAGGCAAGGTGTATGTGCCGGAGCAGGCCCGGGCGGCGATCGACGCATTCTTCACCCAGACCAACCTCACCGCGCTGCGCGAGCTGGCGATGCAGGCCGCGGCGGCGCAGGTCGACGACGACCTGGCCCAGGGGTATCGCAAGCTCGGGCAGGCCGCGCCGGCGGTACGCGGACGCTTGCTGGTAGGGGTCGATGGCGACGCCCAGGCCGAGCGCCTGGTGCGTCATGCCAGCCATGTCGCCCGGCGGCGGCATCTGCCCTGGAGCCTGGTGCATGTGGATGACGGCCGGGTGCCTGACGAGCAAGCTCGCCAGCGCCTGCAAAGTGCCCAGCAACTGGCCGAGCGCCTGGGCGGCGAGGTGGTCCTGCTGCGGGCCGGCGAAGTGGCCAAGACCCTGATCCAGCATGCCGCGGAGCGGCGCGCCAGCCTGGTGCTGGTGGGGCAGTCACGCAAACGCCTGCGCCGCCGTTTGTTCGGCGGCGGCCTGGCGGCGCGCCTGCTGCGCAACGCCCAGGGCCTGGAAATCAACGTGCTCGACAGCGAGGACGAACCCGGCCAGCCGCGCCTGCGGGTGGAGCGTTCGCTGGTCTGGTTCGACTACGCCCTGGCGGTCCTGGCGACGGTCCTGGCTTCGGGGCTGTCGTGGGCGGTGGCGAGCGTGCTGGCGTTGCCGAACATCTCCCTGGTGTTCCTCGCCGCGGTGCTGCTGGTAGCGGTGCGCAGCAGTCTCGGGCCGGCGCTGGTGTGCGCGGCGTTGTCGTTCCTGACCTACGATTTCCTGTTCATTCCGCCGACGTTCTCCTTCGCCATCCAGCGCGAGGAGGACGTGCTGACGCTGCTGTTTTTCCTGTTGATGGCGGCCCTGACCGGCAACCTGGCGGCGCGCCAGCGTCGGCAGTTGCAGGCATTGCGCGACACCCAGGAAGAAACCAGCGAGCTGCTGGACCTGTCGCGCAAACTCACCGCCGCCACCGACCGGCAGGCGGTGGTCAGCGCCGCGGCGCAGCACCTCAATGGCTGGAAGGAATTGCAGCTGTGCCTGCTCAATCGCGACGGGCAGGGTGGCTGGAAGGTCGAGACGGGTGGGCCCTTGCAGTTTTCCGAGTCTGAACGGGCCGCCGCCGACTGGGCCTGGCAACACGATCAACCGGCCGGGATGGGCACCGGGACCCTGCCTTTCGGGCGCTGGTGGTGGTGGCCGTTATCCGTCGACGAGGGCCCGCTGGGCTTGCTTGGAGTCTGTCCGAAAGAAGGCGAGGAGCTCAACGCGCAGCGTCGTCGCCTGTTGAGTGCCTTGAGCCAGCCCCTGGCCCAGGCCTTGGCCCGGGCACAGTTGGCCGAGGATCTGGAAGCGGCGCGCCTGCACGGCGAAACCGAGCAATTGCGCAGTGCGCTGCTGGCCTCGGTGTCCCATGACCTGCGTACCCCCTTGACCTCGATGCGCGGCAGCATCGACAGCCTGCTGGCGCTGGGGGAGGCGATCCCCCTGGAAGACCGTCGCGAACTGCTCGAAGGCACGCGGGATGAGGCCGAGCGCCTGGATCGCTACATTCAGAATCTGCTGGACATGACCCGTCTCGGCCATGGCTCGTTGAAGCTGGCACGAGACTGGGTGGCGCCGGCCGATATCGTTGGCAGCGCGCTGAATCGCCTGCGAGTGGTGCTGGCGCCGCTGCGGGTCAGCACCGAATTGCCGGCCGAACTGCCGTTGCTGTTCGTGCATGCGGCGTTGATCGAACAGGCGCTGATCAATGTACTGGAAAACGCCGCGCGCTTTTCACCGTCCAACGGCCGTTTGCAACTGAGTGTCGGGACCCGCGATACCGAGCTGCTGTTTGCCGTGAGCGACGAGGGGCCGGGAATTCCGGTGGAAGATCGGCCGCGGATTTTCGACATGTTCTACACCGCGGCACGGGGCGATCGAGGCGGGCAGGGCACCGGCCTGGGGCTGGCGATCTGTCAGGGCATGGTCGGTGCCCACGGCGGGCGCATCACGGTGGGCGAAGGGATCGACGGGCGTGGTACCTGCATCACCTTGTGCCTGCCGCTGCAGGCGCAACCCGAGTTTGAAGGAGAGGCCTGAGTGCCGGTAAAAAAGCGTCAATCCAACGAGGCCAGGAGGGCCGCACATGTTCTTTACGATCCAGAGCCACGCCTGCGCTACTCTTGCGCCACTTATTTGTCTTGAAGCGAAACCATGAGCCAGACCGCGACCATCCTGGTCATCGATGACGAGCCGCAGATCCGTAAATTCCTGCGCATCAGCCTGGTGTCCCAGGGCTACAAAGTGCTTGAAGCCGGCACCGGCAACGAAGGCCTGGCCCAGGCGGCGCTGAACAAGCCGGACTTGCTGGTGCTCGACCTCGGCCTGCCGGATATGGACGGCCAGCAGGTGCTGCGTGAGTTTCGCGAGTGGTCGGGCGTACCGGTGCTGGTGTTGTCGGTGCGGGCCAGCGAAGGGCAGAAGGTCGAAGCGCTGGACGGTGGCGCCAACGACTACGTGACCAAGCCCTTTGGCATCCAGGAGTTCCTGGCGCGTATTCGTGCGCTGTTGCGCCAGGCACCCGTCGGCGAAGCGCAGGAAGCAGCCCTGGATTTCGGCCCGCTGACCGTGGACCTGGCGTATCGCCGGGTACTGCTCGACGGTGCCGAAGTGGCGCTGACGCGCAAGGAATACGCCGTGCTGGCGCAACTGGCGCGGCACCCGGGGCGGGTGATCACCCAGCAGCAACTGCTCAAGGATATCTGGGGGCCGACGCACACCGAGGACAGTCACTACCTGCGTATCGTGGTCGGGCATCTGCGGCAGAAGCTGGCGGACGATCCGACCCGGCCACGCTTTATCGTGACCGAGGCCGGGGTGGGGTACCGCTTGCTGGGGGCGCAGGAGTGAGCGGGCTCGCGGCCCTCTTTCAGTTCAGTTCGTTCTCGTAGCGGTCCAGGGTGTCGCTGGCAATTTCCCGCCCCAGTGCGATCAGCTCCGGAGCCTTGTAGAACTCGAAGAAACGGCACACCCGCTTGGGCACGTTGATCAGGATGTCCGGCGGGTAGCCGGCGATCTTGTACTGGGCCAGCGAGGTCTGCATGACCTCGAAGCTCTGGTTGATCAGGTCCAGCAGGGAAGCGGGGCCGACGTTATCGATAATGAACGAGCCGGTGGCCGATTTCGGGGCGCCATCGGTTTCCGGAGCCGCGGCCGGTTGCTGGGCCTCGGGCTCGGCGGATTCGATCCAGGGGTTGCCGATGTCGGCTGCCTCGCTGCGCAGCGCTTCCTGTTCGAGCAGCAGCAGTTGTTCGGCTTGCTTGCGGCGAAAGGGCAGGTGCGAGCCCAGGGAGTTGATCAGGCTGTCGAAGCGGCTCTTGAAGGCGGCGGGGCGCTGGATCACCGGCAACTGGTAACGACGCTGGTTGGTCGAGTTGAGGTTGACGGCGATGATCAGATCGCAGTGGCTGGAGACCACCGGCACGATGGGCAGCGGGTTGAGCAAGCCGCCGTCCACCAGCATGCGATTGCCTTGCATGACCGGGGTGAAGAGGCTGGGGATCGCCGCCGAAGCCCGCATGGCCTGGTGCAGACAGCCTTCCTGGAACCAGATTTCCTGCTGGTTGGTCAGGTCGGTGGCCACGGCGGTGTAAGGGATGCGCAGGTCTTCGATGTTGATTTCGCCGACGATCTTGCGGATCTGGCCGAATACTTTCTCCCCGCGTATCGCCCCCAGGCGAAAGCTGACATCCACCAGCCGCAGCACATCCAGATAATCCAGGCTTTCGATCCAGCTGCGGTAGTCGTCCAGTTTGCCGGCGGCGTAGATACCACCGACTACCGCGCCCATGGAACAGCCCGCGACACAGGCAATGTCGTAACCACGTCTTTCGATTTCCTCAATCACCCCGATGTGGGCGTAACCCCGGGCACCACCAGAGCCCAGGACCAGTGCGACACGCTTTTTCATGACTCGATCCTTCGCCAGACAGGTTTCCACAATGCACCCATCGAGGGTTTCGGTTCAATCACTGACTGCCGCCGCGGGCCTTGGATAAGGGGATTTTTTCCAGTGTCTTGCCGCATGGGGTTATGCTCGCGCGGCTATATTTTCCCTGACGAGCCAAGGCACTTTTAGTGGTGGCGATCGTCTTACGTTCACGATTGTTTTTATTGTTCGCAATTGCTTCTTATCGTTCACGACTGTTTCTCCCCTACTTTGAGGTGTCATTGATGAAAGCCTGGATCTGTCTACCGTTGATTGCATTGGTACTCGGTGGTTGTGCTGGCAAGACCGCCTATCGCGACAGCTGCGGTACGCAACTGGATGCGGCCTGGCATGAACTGGACCTGGCCAAGGCCGAAGGTTTCGCTGGCACAGTCAGCTATTCCAAGGCCCTGTCGCTGCTGACCGGGGCCAAGACCCAGCAGCAATTCGAAGCCTTCGAGGGCTGTACCAAAAAAGCCGAAAAGGCCCGTTTCTATATTCGTGAGTCGCGCGCCGGCCGCTGATCGCAAGGCTGCCGTTTGCCGCTAGACTGAAGAGCGCTCTTCAGTTTTCGTCTCGCAGGCGTCGTGAGCGCGCCTGCCAGTCATGCCTGGGCCCGGCCGCAGTCTTTGTGCTGCGAGCCGGGTCATTCGTTTCGGGAGTCAATGATGTCTGCCTTGGTTGATCGGTTGGTGGCACAGGTGTTGGGGCTGGAGGTGCGCTTGCTGGCGTGCCAGGCGCGTTTGCAGGCGGTGACCGACCCCGAGGCGCTGCACGATCTGCGTACCACGGTGCGCCGCTTGCGCAGCCTGTTGCGAGCGCTGCGCGGTTTGCCTGGTGTCGAGCAACTGGAAGCGGCCGCTTCGGCAGTCGGGCAACTGACGACGCCGTTACGCGACCGTGAGGTCCTGGCTGCGTACCTGCATCAGCATGACTACCATCAGGCTGCGGAACGCCGTACCGCGGGGCTGGCGGATGAATACCGGACAGTGGCGACGGGCTCCGAACTCCAGCAACTGCTGCTGGTGCTGGATGCCTTCCCGCGTTTCCTGCGGGCGGCGCAACGTCAGGAACTGTTGCGCGGCTTGCGCAAGCGCATCGAAAAGCGCCTGTCCAAGCAATGGAAGGCACTGGACGAGGCCCTGCACGATCCGGCTCATGATCGGCACCGTTTGCGCCTGCTGATCAAGCGTGTGCGCTACGCCGCCGAGGCTTATCCCGAACTTGCCGAACTGTCTCCCAAGGCGGTCTCTCGCTTGAAGGCCGCTCAGGGCGCGCTGGGCGACTGGCATGATTGCTGGCAATGGCTGGCCCAGGCCGAACGGCAGGCGGACCTGTTGCCTTGTGTTCCGGTCTGGCACGCCACCATGCACAAGGCCGAGGGACGTGCCGATCGGGTGCTCGACAAGCTGAGCGCTGCCTGTTTCCGTAGCTGACTCCCGGCTGGCGGCTTATCTGTCAGTCTTTTTGGCGGGAACAAGTGCTTTACGCGTGTGCGCTGCTGGTTAAGATCCTCAAACCCTTTTCTTGATCAGAGGTGCTCATGCGCTTTTGCGATTTGCTCGATGCCGTCCGCCACCAACCGTTGGAACTGTCGATTCCAACCGAGTGGGCGCAGGGGCGGGCCAGTTTCGGCGGATTGGTGGCGGCTTTGCAGTATGAAGCCATGCGCGCAAAAGTCCCCGCCGAACGTCCGGTGCGTTCACTGGCGATCACCTTTGTCGGTCCGGTCACCCCCGATGTGCCGGTCAGCTTTGAAGTCGAGGTGCTGCGCGAGGGCAAGGCCGTCAGCCAGGTGCTGGGGCGTGCGGTGCAGAACGGTCAGGTAGTGACCCTGGTACAGGGCAGTTTCGGTGCCTCTCGGCCGTCCGAGGTGACGGTTGTCGCCGAGGAAGCACCCAGCATGAAACATTGGGACGAGTGCCCGGAACTGCCTTACGTCAAGGGCGTGACGCCGGAGTTCATGCGCCATCTGGCAATGCGCTGGAGCATCGGTGGCATGCCGTTCACCGGCAACAAGTCGCGGGACATGGGCGGTTGGGTGCGCCTGCGGGGCGACGTGAAGGAAGAGCCCATGACCGAGGCGCATATCCTCGCACTGGTGGACGCCTGGCCGCCGGCCTTGTTACCACACCTGACCAGCCCGGCGCCCGGCAGTACCCTGACCTGGACCATTGAGTTCGTGCAGCCACTGCTGGCGTTGAGCACCCTGGACTGGTGCAAGTACCGGGTGAATATCGAACATGCCCGTGACGGTTACGGGCATGCGGCCGCGGCACTCTGGAGTGCCGAAGGCCGGTTGATTGCGCTCAGCCGGCAGACGGTCACCATCTTCGGTTGAACCCCTCTCAATGCCGGTGGCGCTTGCGCCATGCACGCCACCAGGCGCCGCTGAGGACGAAGCGTGGAAAGGTCACGAATTGTTCTACCAGCAGGCGCTGGACTGCATCTTTACGGTCACTGAACGGCTCGGCGGCTTGGGCCTCCAGGCTATGGCCGTGACGCTGCAGGCCCAAAGCGGCGAGCAGGCCGACCACGCCGATGGCGATGTTGGTGAAGCTCAAGCCGAATACTCCTGAAACCAGCAACAGAAAGCCGACGATGAACAGCGGCACTGCAATCAGGTGCAACACCAGGTTGGTCGGGTTGCGGTGGTTATGCGGGTAGGAGCGCCATTGCCAGGCGGGGAGGTTGGGGTGACGTTTACCCATGACAGTGATCCTTGATTCGTAGAAGCCTATGTATCAAAGGATAGGCCCCACGCGAGGGGGCGGCGAATCAAGGCTGGCTATGGGGGCGATAGGCTGGCAAAGGTTTCGCTCCGACAGGCTTGCCGATTCCTGCAGGAGCGAAAAGTCGCGGTTTACAGCTTCAATTGACCGATGGCCTTGCTCAGTTCCCCAGCCAGGGTCGCCAGTTCGTTGCTGGTGGTCGCCGAGTCGACGGTCTGTTGCACGGTGTTTTCGGTGACGTCGCGAATACTTACCACGGCGCGATTCATTTCTTCCGCCACCTGGCTTTGCTGCTCGGCCGCTACCGCAATCTGGGTATTGCTCTCACGCATCTGCGCCACGGCCGCGGTGATTTCCGCCAGCGCTGCGCCGGCTTCCTGGGCCTGCTGTACGCAATCGTCCGCCTTGAACGAGCTTTCCTGCATGAAGTCCACTGCGTCGCGGGTACCGGCCTGCAGGTCGGAGACCATCCGGGTGATTTCGTCGGTGGAGGTCTGCACCCGCTTGGCGAGGTTGCGTACTTCATCGGCGACCACCGCGAACCCCCGGCCCATTTCACCGGCGCGCGCCGCTTCGATCGCGGCATTGAGCGCCAGCAGGTTGGTTTGCTCGGCAATGCTGTGGATCACGTTGACCACACCGTTGATCTTCTGACTGTCCTCGGCCAGGCGCTGGATCATTTCGGCGGTCTGTTGCACGCCGCTGGAGAGCCCGGAAATGGACTTCTGCACGCGGCTGACCACTTCCTGGCCGCTGCCGGCGAGGACATCGGCGGCCTGGGAGCGATCCCGGGTGGCGCCGGCGTGCTGGGCGATGTGATAGACGGTGGCGGACATTTCGTTGATCGCTGTCGCGGCCTGATCGGTTTCGCTTTGCTGGCCCAGCATGCCGTGACGCACATCGCTCATGCTCGATGCCAGGCGCGCGGCGCCGATATCCAGTTGCCGGGCGGTGTTGGCGACGGTGTTGACCACCCGCTGGTAACCTGCCTGCATCGCATTGAAGGCGCTGGCCATCTGGCCGACCTCGTCGGTGCACGACAGGGGCACTCGGGCCGACAGGTCGCCGGTTTTCTCCACATGCAGCATCACATCCTTGAGGGTGTTCAGCTGGCTGAGCAGGAAACGGATCAACAGTTGCGAAGCACCGAGCATCGCCAGCATCAGAATGAACACGGCCACCGCGTACTGGCTGAAGCGTTCGCTGAACACCTGATGCAGGCTTGGCCCATGGGCAAGCACCGCAACCCGTTGGCCATCGGCCCGGGGTAGCACCTGCGCGCCGATCAGTGGGTTTTCGCCGAACAGCGGCATTTCATCGAAGGCCACCCATCCATTGGCGTTGCTCAGTTCTGGCAGGGGGCGTTGGTCGAGGCTGGGGATCTGGCCGGCCGCGAAGCTCAGCAGATTCTCGGCATTGGGCAGCGCTTGCCCGGAGGGCCATGCGCCGAGCAGGCTCGCCTGGGCCCTGGCGTTGTGTTGTGAGGCCTGGCTACGCGCTTGCTGCTCCAGCTGGACGGCGTACAGGACCAGTAGCAGGGTGGTCACGAAGGCGACCGCATTGACCGCCCAGAACTTGTATTTCAATGAGATATTGCTGAGCCAGGCACCCATGGAAGGTCTTCTCTGATTAAGCGGAACAGTATTGGCAAGGTGCCATTATTGTGCCGCTATGCAGAGAGTCGAATCTTGATATGCGTCAAGCAATCTCGGGCAAGGCGAAGAAGGCACGGGCGCTGGCGGTACTGTGGGCCGCCAGCTCTTCCTGGCTCTCGCCGCGGTGCAGGGCCACTTCGCGCAACACTTCGGTCAGGTAGGCCGGTTCGTTGCGACCGTTCTTCGGCTTGGGGCGCAGGCTGCGGGGTAAAAGATAGGGGGCGTCGCTTTCGAGCATCAGGCGACCGCGGGGAATCTCTCGTACCAGCGGGTGCAAGTGAGTGCCACGGCGCTCGTCGCAGATCCACCCGGTGATGCCAATGTGCAGGTCAAGGTCCAGATAGTTGAACAGCGCGCGCTGTTCGCCGGTGAAGCAATGCACCACCGCGGCCGGCAAGCGGTCACGAAAGTCGCGGACTATTTCCAGCAGGCGCTGGCTGGCGTCGCGTTCGTGGAGGAAGACCGGCAGTTGCAGTTCAACGGCCAGGGCCAGGTGTTCCTCCAGCACTTTTTCCTGTTGCCCTCGGGGGGAGAAGTCCCGATTGAAGTCCAGGCCGCATTCGCCCACGGCCTTGACGCTGCTTTCCTTGAGCAGGCTGCGCAAGCGCTGTGCGCTGTCGGTATTCCAGTCGCTGGCGCAATGCGGATGAATCCCGGCGGTAGAGAACAGTTGGCGGCCACTTTCATCCAGTTGCCGCGACAGCTCGAGCGCCTGTTCGCTACCCTCGACACTGGTGCCAGTGAGCACCAGCTGGCAGACGCCGGCGGCATAGGCACGGTCCAGTACTGCGCGATGTTTTTCGGCGAAACTCGGATTGGTCAGGTTGACGCCGATATCGATGAGTTGCATGGTGCTATCTCCGCCTGCGGCCGGAAAGCATATCAGAGCTGTAGATTTATAAGAAAAGCCAAGAACTACAACGAGTTGAAGCTGTCTCTTGATGCCGGAGAAAGGCAGCGGTTGGTTTGCCAGCCGTGGCTGTGCCAGTCTTTCGCATCTTGTCAGCGCTCTAGGCGCTCTGTTTCTGTCGCCCGGGTTTTCGCCATTGCTCGAAAACTCGGACAGTATTCTTCCCGGAGAGCGGATGACGCGACCCTCGGTTTTGCTAGCGTTGTGCTTGTCGTTGCTGCTGCCCCTGCCGGCGGTAGCACGCTTGGCTGGCCCTCCGGAAGCGGCCGTAGCGGGCAAGGTCCGCGACCTGGCGGACATTCGCAGCAGCCGGGTCTTGCGTGTGCTGGTCAACCAGAGTCGCAATAGTTCCGGTGAAGTCCAGGGCCAGGCCATCGGTGTCGAATACCACCGTCTGCGCGCCTTTGAGCAGTACCTCAATGGTCACGCTCGCGACGGTCAGGAAATCAGTCTCAAGATCATTCCCAAAGCCAAGGATCAATTGCTCGGTGCGCTGCAGCGTGGCGAGGGGGATCTGGTCGCTCCGGGAGAGTTGTTGGAGGCGCTACCGGGACAAGCGGTAAGCCCCAGTGAACCGGTCGCCAGCAACGTGCCGTTGCTGCTGGTGGGAATCAAGGGCGAGCGGCGCTACACCCGGCCTGAACAGCTCTCCGGCAAAACCCTGGCGCTGACCACAGGCAGTGCTGCCGGGGATGCGGTGAGCCAGATCAATCAGAGGCTGGCGCTGCATAAGCTGGCGCCGGTCAAGGTCGAGTGGGTCGATCCGAGCCTGGCCGTCGAAGATGTCCTGGAAATGGTCCAGGGCGGGATCTTTCACCTGACCATCGTCGAGAAGCCCATTGCCGAGCGCTGGGGCAAAGTCCTGCCGAAGCTGCGTTTTGATCGGCAACTGGTCATCAGCGAGCCTGGCGAGGAGCACTGGTTCGTGCGGCGGGATGCCTCGATGCTGCGGGCGAGTATCGATCGTTTCCTGAAGGTCTATAAGGCTCCGGCGGATCAGGACGTTGCGTTCTTGCGCATCTATCGACGCCTGTATCAGGTGCATAACCCTTTGACCCGGGCCGATCGCCAGCGCCTGGAAAAATTGCGCCCGGTATTACAGAAGCATGCCGATGCCCAGAACATGGACTGGTTGAACCTGGCGGCGCTGGCCTTCAAGGAGTCGTCGTTGCAACCCTCTGCCAAGAGCGGCAGCGGCCCGACCGGCCTGATGCAGATCACCCCGTCAGCCGCCCAGCGGGTAGGGGTCAATAACATCCAGACCCTCGATAACAACGTGTTGGCCGGAGCCAAGTATCTGGCGTTGATCCGGCGCAAGTTCTTTTCCAGTCCCAAGCTCAACGAGCGCGAGCGTATGGCATTTGTCCTGGCGGCCTACAACATGGGGCCGGAGCGAGTGCAGGGTATGCGGACCGAAGCCCGGCGACGCGGATTGAACCCCAATCAGTGGTTTTTCCAGGTCGAGCGCATTGCCATGGAACAGGTCGGAATGGGCGCCGTCAGCTATGTTAATAGCGTCAACAAATACTATTTGGCCTTTGACCGGGAACGCGAATCGTTGGAGCCGCAAGCGCGTAAGGTCGTCTCAAGGAAATAATCGATAAAGTTGATTGTTATCTTGCTATTTTTGCACTTTTAACATGAGATTTTGTGATTAATATAGCGACCCATTACCCAACACTACAAAGGACTACACAGCATGAGCACACTGATCAAAACCGTACTGAACACCCGTGCAGGCTACGGCCTGACCGTCCTGCGAGTTTTTGTCGGCATCATTTTCGCCGCTCACGGCGCGCAAAAGCTTTTCGGCCTGTTTGGCGGTTATGGATTGGCAGGGACGGCACAGTGGATGGAGAGCATCGGCCTGGCACCAGGACACCTGATGGCGCTGTTAGCGGGCGGTACCGAGTTCTTTGGCGGTCTGGCGCTGATTATCGGTCTGTTGGCACGTCCTGCCGCGTTGGGGTTGAGCTTCACCTTGCTGGTGGCGATTTTCTCCGTGCACATCAGCAATGGCCTGTTCATGGCGAACAATGGTTATGAGTTCGCCCTGGCTCTGCTCGGCGGCACCATTGCGGTTCTGATCGAAGGCGCAGGCAAATTGTCACTCGATGCGGCGATTGCCAAGTAACTTCCGGAAAACACCCAAGGCCCGCTTGTAGCGGGCCTTTTTCGTTGCTGATTTCGTTATTGGGGATTCTTGACACTACCCCGTCGGCTTCTCTAGGATTGTTGCCCATGCGCCGATTTAAACAGCTACTTGCGGGGCGCCAGGTGATTCGGAATATCACCGACAGAAGCTCTACCGGCTTCGAAATACCGCTAAAGCGCTGGTTCGGTGTTGCCTCTCACCTGCCCGGCAGAAAATTGAGGCAGAGACACGACACGATGAATGCACTCCACCCTCCTGTACGTCTTGCGCCAATCACGGCGAATCTTGTTCAGCGCAATCCAAAAATTCTTCTTGGCGGCACACACCAGCCGACATTGCTGCGTTATCTCGATGGCTGGCCACGTCGCAGCACAGGCCCTTCGGCCTTTCTGATCCAGTTCATCGAAGATGGCGAGTCCTTGGCACGTTTTGCCAACGACAGTTTTGACCTTGCGGTGATACAGGCGCCCAGCTCGGAAAATGCTGCGGAAGTCATCCGGCATCTGACCCGTGTGGCTCGACAGGGGCTGATCACCCGCAGGTAAGTACCGTAGGTGATCAACCCGGCAGTCGAGGTGGGGGGGCCGATGTTTCTGAATTCCTGCTAAAGGCTGCATCGATATCAGGGGTTCAAACTACGGAGTTGCGTTTGGCCAGCTCCGCCAGCGCTACCAGATTGGAAACGTTGAACCGCTTTAGCAGCCTGACCTTATAGGTGCTCACCGTCTTGTGGCTGATCAGCAACGCATCCGCGATTTTCTGATTATTCAGACCGCTTGCCAGCAGTTTCAGGACGGTGATTTCCCGGTCGGTCAGTTGGGCAATCAAGACACTTTCCTGGCAGGCGGCGTTTGTATTTTGTTGCAAGGTGCTGATTGTATCCTCGGGGAAGTAGCTATACCCCGAGAGTATGGCTTTTACCGCATTAGCCAGTTCGTTCAGATTATCGTTCTTGCACAGAAAACCAGCCGCACCGGCCTGCAAACAGCGCAAGGCGAAGTTCTTGGAGTTGCTGGACGTCAGCACCAGTGTCTTTATCGGCAGTCCAGCGGACTTGATATGGGAGATAACGGAGAACCCATCCAGGTTGGGTATGTTCAAGTCCAGGATGAGCAGGTCCGGAAGATGCTTGCGTACCAACTGGACAGCGTCCGCGCCATTATCGGCTTCGGCGACGATGTTGTGTTCATGAGGCTCCAGAACGGTTCTTATTGCGAGTCGAATCAACGGATGGTCGTCGACGATGATGATACTTCCCATGCAAGGCATCTCGATATTTAGGGGGAGGGTGCTTTTCGTATTTTATCCGAGCACTCTGAAAACTAAATCAGACGAATCTGATAGTTGTCATTGTGTGGCTAAGTTATGGTTTAGCCCCGTTTTGATCTGGCCAAGCCCTCCGCTCTCTATGCGTATTATTATCTTTAGACCGACCTCTCAGCTGAAAGGCTCTTGGTTATTCAACATGCTTTTACGTCTTGATCGTGTTATCTACTGGTTCGCTCCTTCTCTGTCTATGTTAATGGGGGTGGCTGGTATCGCGCTGTGTTTTTTTGGCTGGCAGCAACGACTAATATTGACAGGAGGGGCTGGAGTAGTATTGCTACTGCTGGCAGGAGGATTAATCATGCTATGGTCGAATTATGATTGGTGGTTGTTCAAGCTCAGCCCGCAGAGGGGCTTGAATATTCCTCTTAAGTGAGGTCACAGTTGTCAATTCTATCGGTGATAGTAGGATAAATCGAAAGAGTTGAGTTTTCTGGTAGTGAGTTGTCGGAAAATTCCACCTGGAAAATAGGAGTTATCCAGTTGCTGGCATGTGTTGTTAGGAGGTACTTTTTACTCCGTGCTACATATTTTTAGATGTATAATGGAGTCTAAACCGGCGATGCTGCTACGAACTATTTCCATCAAAAACGCAGAGCAGGAAGTTCTGAATGGTGCGGTGCTCTGCAGTTTTGCAATTCCTATGCTGAGCCGCAATTTTCTTGCCTATAGCTTAAATGAGGGTGCTGAGGTCGGAGAGTCGCGAGTTTATTTGGCGATGCTAAATAAGGCAGGGCAGAGTTATTCGCTGAGCTCGATCGAGGTCGAAGAAGATTGGCGTCAGGTTATTCAAGTCTTCAAAGAAATAGTCACCCATGCGAGCCTGCCTGAGGGGCGACAGCAAGGTGCTGGTGGTAGTACTGATATTCCTTACCATCTGATTGACCTTAAGAATTGTGTGATACCGACAGGGAATCTATCGGATCATCGTTCACTCACCATCAAGAAAAATCTGGTGATGAAGCTCATCTCTTCAGAGGCCTCGGTTGCCTGCCTGCCTGCAATTGACAGCGTTGAACTCGGAGTTCCTGCGCTCGATGTCTCTATTTCCATGGCTTCTCAAGATACTCCTGCGGTACAGGCTGTCGCGGAGCACATGGATGAGGTTTCTGATTCGAATGAGCATCGCTCGCCGGGAGCCGTTGAGGATCTTGAAGGCGATGTATTCGATGGTGCTCCATCCGGATTTGCTCCGATTGGAGATCCAGAGGAGCTCTCTCAAAAGCCAGGAAAAGTTGAGACGGATATAGATAAGGTTCTTACTGATGCTTCATTATTTACCGAGAGTTTTCAATACGATATGACTGAAATGCCGACTACGAATGCCGAAAAACATGTCGACTCATCTGAAATTGATGCTCCCTTGTCTGACCATTTGACACCTGCGGTTATCGCTGACCCGTCTGCCAACTCGGAGACCGACATTGGGCGCCTGTCCCAAGGTATACAGAACACATTGGCTGGCTTGGCGGAAGTAGTTCGCGATTTGTCTTCGGAGGAAACGGTGAAGTTGATCCAGAGTGAAGAGTACGACCTGTCGATATTTGACAGTGTTCCAACTTTGATGGATAGGCAGGTTCAGGCTACCGCAGATATCGATCAATCCGCTCAAGTTGCTGGGGATGTAACACCGGATGAGGTGGCTGATTGCCCAATTCCCTTAGAGAACTCATTGGATGAAACGCAGTTTCTGATGGCAACGCTTCCTGAGGCTGAAGCTGCACTTCAGGGGGCGGATACCGATCACCTACTTCTTGATGTGGAAAGCACTTTGTCTAATCTTGCACTTATGGCGCAGGAGTTGACACAGCAAAAGTTGGTTGCGGTGAAGCAACAGGAAGCTTTGGAGCTTTTGAAGGAACAGTTGCAAGAGCGAGAGCGTAAACTTCATGAAAAAGAAGAACACCTGCGCCAGGTACAAAGTCAGCTTCAGCAAGAGAAAATCACGATCGATAAGTCCGCTGAGCATAATTCCCGAGTGATTGCGGAACGCAGTGCTGCGCTTCAACAGCTGGCTGAAAGTGTAGAGTCCAGAGAGCGAAGTGTTGCCCGGCGCTCTGAACTAATGCAGCTTGAGCAGCAACGCCTTGATGAAATTTCCGCTAAGCAAAGTATCCGCGCAGCTGAACTGGAAAAGAGAGACGCCGGAATCCAGCAAAAAAATACAGAGCTAGTGGAAAGGTTAGCGCAGTTGTCCAGCACCCGTAAGAAGCTCAGCAATATTGTAAAAGGCTTCAATGAGACGGTGACCTTCAATAACAGCCTGCATAGCATATCCAGTACATTGCTCAGCGATGATGAGTAAAGCGCTCCTGCTAGAATTACAGTTCTCTTTTTCAGTGTATTGGGTATTTCAATAAAGCCGTATTTGGCCTGTGTGAAAAGGCGGAGAATGCAGTCAGGCGGCTCAAGCTGGAGAGAACTGATGGGGTGTATCCGGTTTTAGATATGTGCATTCTAATGTGGATTCGCACGTGGGTTTGATGCCCCATTGACCTATCACGACCGCTTTTTCGTACAAAACCCAAGCGGTAGTGTTATCGGCCTGTTCACTCTGGATAGGGCATCCCCGTGAGGAGGTGTGCTATAGGTGGATCTATCTCGCTTAGCATTGGTTCTCAAGGTCTCGATTCAACCATAATGCTGAACTGGCTCATAAGGCTCTGCATGGGGGATTTAACCAATTGAGTACCAAGCTCATTACGCAGGAAGGTTTCGAGGCTCTGAAAAACGAGCTGGATTACCTGTGGCGGGAGAAGCGTCCGGATGTGACGCAGAAAGTCACTTGGGCGGCCTCCCTGGGGGATAGAAGTGAAAACGCCGATTATCAATACAACAAGAAGCTCCTGAGGGAAATTGATCGCCGGGTTCGCTACTTGCGCAAGCGACTCGAAGACATGAAGGTCGTGTCTTATTCGCCGGAACAGGAGGGCCGGGTTTTCTTCGGCGCCTGGGTCGATATCGAGAATGAAGAGGGTGAAACCAAGCGTTTCCGTATCGTCGGTTATGACGAGATATACGGGCAGAAGGATTACATCTCTATCGATTCGCCCATGGCCCGGGCGCTCTTGAAGAAAGAAGTCGGCGACGAGGCGATAGTGCAGACGCCCGGTGGAGAAATGTGCTGGTGGATCAATCAGATCGAATACGTGAAATGAACTGCCTGCGAGGGGCTTACCCCTCGCGCAGTACTGTCAGTGGGCTGGCATTCAATGCCCGGCGTGTCCCGTAGACACCGGCACCGCCGATCAGCAGGGCACCGATAACAGGCAGGAGCAACAGCCAAGGGTGTGGATGCCAGGGCAGGTCGAAGGCAAACCGATACAGCACCAGGCTCACCAGTTCCGATCCCAATGCGGCCAGTAGCCCGCTGACGGCTCCCAGCAGCCCGAACTCGATACGCCGAGCCTTGACCAGTAATTGTCGTTCCGCCCCCAGCGCTCGTAGCAGGGCGCCCTGACGAATACGCTCGTCCAGGGTGGCCTGCAGTCCGGAAAACAGCACGGCCATGCCGGCGGCGAGTACAAACAGCAGCACGTATTCCACGGCCAGGGTGACCTGGGCCAGGATACTGCGCAGTTGTTCGAGCAGAGCCTCCACTTGCAGGATGGTCACTGCCGGAAACGCCCTGGACAACTCGACCACCTGCTGGTCATGACCCGCAGCGAGATAGAAGCTGGTCAGGTAAGTGGCGGGCAGATCCTGCAGCGTGCCCGGCTGAAAGATCATGAAGAAGTTAGGCTGGAAGTTATCCCAGTTGATTTCCCGCAGGCTGGTCACCCTGGCCTCGCGATTGACCCCTGCGACGCTGAATGTCATCTGGTCGCCGAGTTTGAGTTTCAGGCTTTCGGCCACCTGGGCCTCGACCGAGACGCCAGGCAAATCCCCTTCGGGCTGTTGTGCCCACCACGAACCGCTGGTGATCTTATTGCCCGCTGGCAGATCCGCGGCCCAGGTCAGGCTCAAATCGCGCTGCACGGCGCGATCGCCACTGGAGTCCTTGCTGACGATTTCCCGGACCGGTTCGCCGTTGATGCTGATCAGCCGCCCTGGCACTACCGGATACAGCGGCGCGGAAGGGGCGGAAAGCGCCACCAGCTTGTCGATGAAAGCTTGTTTGTCCGCGGGCAGGATATTCAGCGCGAAATAGTTCGGTGCGTTCTTTGGCAACTGGTTTTGCCAGGTGTCGAGCAACTCTCCACGTAACAGCGCAATCAAGGCCATCGACAGCAGAATCAAGCCGAAGGCCAGGGATTGCCCGGCAGCAGCCAAAGGATGCCGCAGCAGCTGGCCCAGCCCCAGGCGCCATGGCAGCGACGCCTTGGCCAGCAAGCGACGCAGACTCTGCAGGGCCAGCAGCAGCAATCCGCCCAGAACCACGGCGGCAATGACGCCGCCGCCGAGCAAGGCGAAGGTCAGCAGCAAATCCAGGCTCAGGCGCCACATGATCAGGCCCAGAGCCAGCAAGGCGGCGCCATACACCATCCAGGTGCTTGGGGGGATCGGCAGCAGGTCACGGCGCAACACCCGCAAGGGTGGGACACGCCCCAGCGCCGCCAGTGGCGGCAAGGCGAAACCGCCAAGTGCCACCAGGCCGGTGCCGATACCGGCGACAGCGGGAAGCAGCCCGCCAGGAGGCACATCGGTTGGTAGCAGGTCATGCAGCAGGTAAAACAGCCCAAGCTGGGCGAGCCAGCCGAGCAGCGCGCCGACGATGCTGGCCAGGATGCCGAGCAGGGCCAGTTGCAGGGTGAACAGCAGCATGGTTTCCCGGCGAGACAGGCCCAGGCAGCGCAGCAGCGCGCTGGCGTCGAAACGGCGGGAAGCGAAGCGCGCAGCGGACAGGGCAACCGCCACGCCTGCCAGCAGCACCGCCACCAGGCTGGCCATGTTCAAGTAGCGTTCGGCCTTGCCCAGGGCTCCGCCGATCTGGCGGTTGCCATCTCGGGCATCCTGCAAGCGCTGATTGGCCGCCAGGCCTGGCTTGATCAATTGGCGATAGTTTTCCAGGGCGCTCCCGGGACCGCGCCAGAGTTCCTTGTAACTGACCCGGCTGCCCGGTTGCACCACGCCGGTGGCGTTCAGGTCGCTCAGGTTGATCAGTACCCTGGGGGGCAGGCTATAGAAGTTGCCGGCGCGATCCGGTTCGTAAGTCAGTACCCGGCTCAGGCGCAGGGTTTTCATCCCGACGTCGATGCTGTCGCCGATTTTCAGGTCGAGCGCGGTCAACAGTCGGGCTTCGACCCAGGCTTCACCCGGTTGCGGACCACCGCCGGTTTCTTCCGTCGCGTAAGGGGCCGGGGCGCTTTTCAGTTCGCCGCGCAGTGGGTAGGCGTCGTCCGCGGCCTTGATACTGGAAAGCTGGATGCCATTGTCGGTGGCGATCACACTGGAGAACTCCACTACCTGCGCATGTTGCAGGCCCAGTTCCCGACCGCTCTGTATCTGTTCTGGCCTTGCCGGAGAGCTGCTTTCAAGCAGCAGGTCCGCGCCGAGAAACTCCGTGGCGCGCAACAGCATCGCGCCGTTGAGGCGCGCACCGAAATAGCCGATGGCGGTGCTGGCGGCTACGGCCACCACCAGGGCGAAGAACAATACCCGCAGTTCTCCGGCGCGGGCGTCGCGCAGAAGTTGGCGAACGGCAAGGCTGAACAGGCGCAACAGCGGCAGGCGTGCCATCAAGGCTCCAGGGGGGCGACCAGTAGGCCGGCTTCAAGGCGGATCAGGCGCCGGCAACGATGGGCCAGGCGTTCATCGTGAGTGACCAGGACCAGCGTCGTGCCGCTTTCCTTGTTCAGGTCGAACAGCAGGTCGCTGATACGCTCGCCGGTGTGGCTGTCGAGGTTGCCGGTCGGCTCGTCGGCGAACAGCACGTCAGGTTCGGCGGCGAAGGCGCGGGCGATGGCCACCCGCTGTTGTTCGCCGCCGGAGAGCTGGCGAGGCGAGTGACTCAGGCGTTGCCCGAGCCCGACGCGCTGGAGCAGTTCGGTCGCACGCTCGCGGGCATCCCGGCGGCCGTCCAGCTCCATGGGCAACATGACGTTCTCCAGGGCATTGAGGCTGTCGAGCAGTTGGAACGACTGGAAGACGAAGCCCACATGCTCGGCGCGGATTCGGGCGCGCTGGTCTTCGTCCAAGGTGCTCAGGCTGCGACCGGCCAGGGTGACCTCGCCGCTGCTGGGCAGGTCGAGTCCGGCCAGCAGGCCGAGCAGGGTGGATTTTCCGGAGCCGGAACTGCCGACGATGGCCAGGCTGTCGCCTTTGTTCAGTTCCAGGCTGAGTTCGTGCAGGATGGTCAGTTCACCTTCCGCGCTGGGAACCACTTTGCTAAGGTTCCGCGCAGTGAGAATGCTTGCGCCCATGGAGAATCCGATGCGTGTGTGGTTTTTGAGTGCTGGCCTGGCCTTGATGTGCATGGCCCAGAACGCAGCGGCGGGTACAGTCCTGATCGTTGGCGATAGTATCAGCGCGGCTTTCGGCCTGGATACCCGGCAGGGGTGGGTGGCACTGCTCGAGCAACGGCTCAAGAGCGAAGGTTTCAACGATAAAGTGGTCAATGCTTCCATCAGTGGAGACACCAGCGCAGGTGGCCAGGCGCGGCTGCCGGCGCTGCTTGCAGAGCACAAGCCGGAGCTGGTGATTCTCGAGTTGGGCGGCAACGATGGCCTGCGTGGGCAACAGCCCACGCAATTGCAACAAAATCTTGCTTCGATGATCGACAGCTCCAAGGCCAGTGGTGCCAAGGTGCTGTTGCTTGGCATGCAGCTGCCACCCAATTACGGCGTGCGTTATACCCAGGCGTTTGCCGAGGTGTACAGCAAGCTCGCGAATGAAAAAAACGTAGCGCTGGTGCCATTTTTTCTGGAAGGGGTCGGCGGCAATCCCGAGCTGATGCAGGCCGATGGCATCCACCCTGCGGTCACCGCTCAGGGCAAGTTGCTGGAAAATGTCTGGCCGACGCTAAAACCGCTGCTTTGACGCTTTTCTACCGGCAGTGTTTCGGCTAATGTGGCGCCCCCGATTTGGAGCCCCCGATGCCGCGTCCCGCCTGGTCCCTGTTTGCCTACCAACTGATCGAGCCTGACGAACAGCTCGACCTGTTCGCCTGCCAGGAAGTCCGGGTGCACCTGGTGACGCGTCAGCTGGAGCTGGGCGGCTCTGCCGATCGCACGTTGTGCGGCACCTTGCTGCCCGCGCAACCGCGCTGGTCGAGTGTCGACCGGACCATTTTCCAGGACCAGCGCCTGTGTCCGTTGTGCCGGGCGATCCTCGAATCGCAAAAGCGCGGCACGCCACCGATCTGGCCAGAGTTGCGTTTCGAACTGTAAGGCAGCAAGTTCTCGCCTGGCTCCCTCCTTGCTGATGCAGCTGTCGCTCCCGCAGCCACGGGGGCGGGTGTACAATCACTTTTTTACTCGTTGATCATGCGAAGGATTTTCCGGATGTTGCCGCGCTTTCCTGTCGTCACCCGTTGCCTGACGCTTGCCGCCTTCTGTGTGGCCGGCCCCGTTGCCGCATTGGAACTGCCTCTACCTCCACCGGGCGAAGATATCGTCGGTCAGGTACAGGTGATCAAGGCCAAGTACGAAGACACCTTTGCCGACCTGGGCACGACCTACGACCTGGGCTATTACGAGATGGTCGCGGCCAACCCGGGAGTGGATCCCTGGTTGCCGGGCGCGGGCACCGAAGTGGTGTTGCCGACGCGTTTCATCCTGCCGCCGGGACCTCGTGAAGGCATCGTGATCAACCTGGCTGAATATCGCCTGTACTACTACCCGAAAGGGCGGAACGTGGTGTACACCTTCCCCCTGGGTATCGGGCGGGAAGGCTGGGGGTCGCCGATCGCCCATACCAGCATTGTCGCGAAGACGCCGAACCCGACCTGGACTCCGCCAGCCTCGATCAAGGCCGAGCACGCCGCCGACGGTGACCCGCTGCCAAACGTGGTGCCGGCGGGGCCGGACAACCCGTTGGGACCATTCAAGTTCACCCTGGGCATGCCGGGCTACCTGATCCACGGTTCGAACAAGAAGTTCGGGATCGGCATGCGCACCAGCCACGGCTGCTTCCGGATGTTCAACAACAACGTCCTGGAAATGGCGAGCATGGTGCCGGTGGGGACATCGGTGCGCATCCTCAACGATCCGTACAAGTTCGGTATCAGCGCTGGCAAAGTTTATCTGGAGGCTCATACGCCACTGGATGACAAGGGCAATCCGTCGGTCGTGGACAAGCACACCGCGGTGATCAACGCCTTGCTCAAGCGTGAAGACCTGGCCAATAACCTGCGGATGAATTGGGATGTAGTGCGCGACGTGGTGGCGGCCGAAGATGGTTTGCCAGTAGAGATCGCCATACCGACCAATGCACCGGTGGTATCGGCGGTGCCTATCGATATGCAGCAGTAACGGCTGGAACAGCAACCCGTCGATGCTTTCGGGCGTCGACGGGTTTTTTATTGCCACAAGAAGATCCGGGCAATAAAAAAGCCGACCCAATAAATGGGTCGGCTCGATAACAATCCCGAGGGATTATTACTTGCGGCTAGCTTTTTCCAGCATACGCAGAGCGCGCTCGTTAGCTTCGTCAGCAGTCTGTTGTGCTTTTTGAGCAGCAGCCAGAGCTTCATCAGCTTTACGGTAGGCTTCGTCTGCACGAGCCTGGGCACGAGCTGCTGCGTCTTCAGTTGCAGTCAGACGAGCTTCGGTTTCTTTGGATACGCTGCTGCAACCGGTAGCCAGAACTGCGGCCAGAGCCAGAGCAGAGAATTTCAGAACGTTGTTCATCGTGTTCCCCTTCAAGGACTTTCTATTAAGTAGCTATCTCATCCGAGTGATGAAATGGCCGGCGTACATACTACCCATTACTTGTAGTAAGTAAACTGACGTAGCGCAAGAAGCAAAAAAAATTCTAGGCGTTGAATCTTTTTCGAGCAACTTTTTATCGATCTGTATAAAAAATACGCAACCTTGTCACCCTGTTGGGAGGTTGCGCTTGTTAACCGTATCTGCCGTAGAGTCCCTTTGCACGGCGCTTGCGGAGTGTAGGCTCAAGTCTATCTATATCGACTCGTCTACACTTTTGTTCAGAATCTGTGGGGCGTCTCACGCATCTTTGTCCATGTTGAGGTGACTTTAAATGGGTGGGCTCGTCTTAAATCTCAACATCCGGCGATGTTCAGGTTGTTGATCCTCAGGCGGTTTGATCGAGCGTTTTGCATGTAGCTGGGAACAGGTCTGAGGACGCATCGACAGCAAACTGGCCTGATGCCAGTAGCTTGAACGCAAGCGTCCCTTGAGCATTGGTGCCAATGGTGCCTACTATTTGAAACGTGCTCGGTCATGCGAGAGCGGCAAGCTCTCCTCGGTGTCCAGACAGGCACGGGGTGGCGTAGTTGTTCCTTCGCCGGAAAAACATCGGTAAGGTAGGGGTCAGAATCCAAGACCCGCGAGGAGTAGTGATGAGCGAGGCGTTGTCCATCCACCATGACCAGGCTGGTCATCAATTCGAGACCAATGTGGACGGTCATCGTGCCTACCTGACCTATATGGACCTGGGTAAGCAGACCCTGGATATTTATCGGACGTTCGTGCCTAACGCGCTGCGTGGCCGTGGTATTGCCGCGGCACTGACCGAGCAGGCGTTGGAATATGCTGACCGCATGGGTTACACGGTAATTCCGTCGTGCTCATATGTGGAGCGCTATATGGAGCGCCATCAGCGCCACGCCGCGAAACTCTGAGCGGGGACACCAAAAAAAACGCCGGGCTTGGCCCGGCGTTTTTGTGTCTGCGATACGGGGTCAGGTACGAACCCGTTTTGGCAGGACATCCTTGAGCTTGGCATGCATGCTGCGCAAGGTTTTTTCGGTGCTTTCCCAGTCGATGCAGGCATCGGTGATCGACACGCCGTATTGCAGTTCGGCCAGGTCCTTGGGAATTGCCTGGCAGCCCCAGTTCAGATGGCTTTCGACCATCAGGCCGATGATCGACTGGTTGCCTTCGAGAATCTGGTTGGCCACGTTCTCCATCACCAGCGGCTGCAAGGCTGGGTCCTTGTTGGAGTTGGCGTGACTGCAGTCGACCATGATGTTCGGCTTGATCTTTGCCTTGTTCAGCGCCTGCTCGCAGAGGGCGACGCTGACCGAATCATAGTTCGGCTTGCCATTGCCACCGCGCAGAACCACGTGACCGTAGGCATTGCCCTTGGTGGTGACGATGGAGACGCCGCCTTCCTGGTTGATGCCGAGGAAACGGTGAGGGCTGGAAACCGATTGCAGGGCGTTGATGGCAACGGTCAGGCCGCCGTCGGTGCCATTCTTGAAGCCTACCGCCGAGGACAGGCCGGAAGCCATCTCGCGGTGGGTTTGGGATTCGGTGGTACGTGCACCAATCGCCGACCAACTGATCAGGTCCTGCAGGTATTGCGGGGAGATCGGGTCCAGCGCTTCGGTGGCGGTCGGCAGGCCCATCTCGGCCAGGTCCAGCAGCAACTGGCGACCGATGTGCAGACCGTCCTGGATCTTGAACGAGTCGTCCAGGTACGGGTCGTTGATCAAGCCTTTCCAGCCAACGGTGGTCCGTGGTTTCTCGAAGT
This sequence comes from Pseudomonas sp. NFPP07, assembly GCF_900115645.1. Lineage (NCBI taxonomy): Bacteria > Pseudomonadati > Pseudomonadota > Gammaproteobacteria > Pseudomonadales > Pseudomonadaceae > Pseudomonas > Pseudomonas sp. NFPP07. The sequence goes on along the minus strand of NZ_FOXG01000001.1, from coordinate 120,005 downwards.
ACACGCGCATCACCAGATAAAGGGTGTCGGAGACTTCGGCGGCCAGGACTTTTAGGCGCTCGGCATACTCGTGAGCAGCCTTGATGTCGTGGATCGAGCACGGGCCGATGACGACGAACAGGCGGTGGTCGGTGCCGTCGAGAATATTGCGGATCACTTCGCGACCCTTGGTCACGGTGCGCAGGGCGGCGTCGCTCAGCGGGATGTCACGCTTGAGCTGGTCGGGAGTGATCAGGGTTTCGTTGGAGGCGACGTTAAGGTCGTTGATCGGTAAATCAGCCATCGTGTTACTCGTCAGGTCACGGGTGCCGGCCGCCAGCGATCCCCGCGCGGCGGTGCACAGCGGATTTAAGCGCGTCGGGGAGCCGAACCTTAGCGCGTTACACCGGGGCTCGACAATGGGCAGAGGCGGGTTTAATCCAGCGCTGGCTGCATAAAAGCCTGGTGAACCCGGTCATGGGAGAATTCGGCGGCGTGCTGTTCGACCCATTGCTGGGCCAGGGTTTCGATCTGTCGCTGCTCAGCCTGGGGCTCATGCAGGTGGCAATAGTGGGCGATCTGGCACACCTGCTCACTCATTCGGGCATGGAACAGGGTCTGTTCGTCGATGAAGGCGATCCCCACCAGATAGCCATGCTTGCGTCGCAGGCACCAGGCCACATAGCCGTTGTAGCGGGCGTTTTCACCCAGAGTGGGGATGCAGATTTCCAGTGCGGTGCCGCAACGCCAGGCGCGGTGATAATTGCAAGCCATGCCGCCGAGGCTGATAGTGTGCAACCGTTGACGCGAAATGCATGCGTGCTCGCGTAAGGTCATCTCAACCGGAACATCGTCAGGATGAGGAATGAAACGTCCCATGAACGCAGACTCCGAGTGTCGGCTATGTGACATTGTTTCCCCCAGTATAGTGGTCGAATTGGAGCTGACTGATTTCGATATCGATCAGCGGTTGTTGGCGATGAGCGGTGTTTCGCTGGTGATATTCACCAGCGCCGGCTGCGCCAGCTGTCGCTGGGCCAGGCAGCAGTTGCCCGACTTCGATCTGCCGATCGAGCGGTTGTGCTGGATCGATGCGGGAAACAATGGCGGCGCGGTCGAGCGTTATCAGGTGTTTCACTTGCCGGCACTGTTCGTGGTGCGCGACGGTGAGTTTTATGGGGCCTTGCAGTCGCGCCTGACACCCGGCGAGCTCAGCGAGCGACTGGCACAGGCGCTGAACCGAATTCCAGAGGAGTTGCCTTGATGGAAGCAGTCCACACGCCGCGAATCGGCATTATCGGTACCGGAGCGATCGGTGGTTTCTACGGGATGCTGCTGGCGCGAGCCGGCCTGGATGTGCATTTCCTGCTGCGCAGCGAATTCGCTGCGGTCACCGAGCGGGGGTTGCAACTGCATAGCGCGGTGCATGGTGAGCTGACCCTGAACCCGGTCCAGGCCTATGCCAGTGCCGAAGACATGCCGCCCTGCGATTGGCTGCTGGTGGGAGCCAAAACCACCAGCAACGCCGAGCTGGCTCCGGCGATTCTTCGCGCGGCGGCTCCCGGCGCCAAGGTGCTGTTGCTGCAGAATGGCCTGGATGTGGAGGACGGCCTGCGCGACCTGCTTCCCGACTCGCTGCATCTGTTGGGCGGCCTGTGTTTTATCTGCGTGCACCGTGCCGGCCCCGGGGTGATCGAGCATCAGGCGCTGGGCGCGGTGAACCTGGGTTATCACAGTGGCCCGGCAGCGCAGGACGACTCGCAGCGCCAGGCGATAGTGGAAGAGGGGGCTGCGCTGTTCCGCAAGGCCGGTATCGGCTCCCAGGCCATGGCCAACCTGCAGCAGGCGCGCTGGCAGAAACTGGTGTGGAACGTGCCCTATAACGGTTTGTCGGTATTGCTCAACGCCAGCACCACGCCACTGATGGCCGATGCCGACAGCCGCGAGCTGATTCAGGCCTTGATGCGTGAAGTGGTGCAAGGCGCCCTGGCCTGTGGTCACAGCATGCCGGACGGCTATGCTGAGCACTTGTTCAAGGTGACCGAAGGCATGCCGGACTATTGGCCGAGCATGTACCACGACTACCAGCACAAACGTGCGCTGGAGTTGTCGGCCATCTATGCCGCGCCACTGGCCGCGGCTAAGGCGGTGGGATGCGCACTGCCGAAAATGGAAGCCTTGTATCAGACGTTGAGTTTTATCGACCGGCATAACGGTTGATCGCAGCATCGAGGAGAGGGGATATGGCAAAGGGCTTGGGCGGTAAACTGGTGGTGGCGATTTCATCGCGGGCCCTGTTCGATCTCAGCGAGAGCCATAAGGTCTATCTGGCCGAGGGGGTCGAGGCCTACCGCAAGTATCAGATCGATCACGAGGAGGAATCCCTCGAACCGGGCGATGCTTTTCCCCTGGTGAAAAAGCTCTTGAGCCTCAATGCCAGCCTCGGCCGGGCGCGGGTCGAGGTGGTGCTGGTGTCGCGTAACAGTGCCGACACGGGCCTGCGGGTCTTCAACTCGATTCAGCATTACGGCCTGGATATTTCCCGGGCCGCGTTTGTTGGTGGCCGCAGCCCTTATCCCTACCTCGCGGCCTTTGGTTGCGACTTGTTTCTTTCCACCCATGCCGAAGATGTGCGCAGCGCACTGGACGCCGGGTTCGCCGCGGCGACCATTCTTTCCGGTGGCGCCCGACGCGCCGCCAGCGCCGAACTGCGGATCGCTTTCGACGGTGACGCCGTGCTGTTTTCTGATGAGTCGGAGCGGGTCTATCAGCTCGGTGGCCTGGAAGCCTTTCAGGCCAAGGAGCGCGAGTCCGCCCGCGAGCCGTTGCGTGGGGGGCCGTTCAAAGGCTTCCTCGCCGCGCTCAATCTGTTGCAGCGCGAATTCCCCGACGATGGTTGTCCGATCCGCACCGCCCTGGTGACGGCGCGTTCGGCACCGGCCCATGAGCGAGTGATCCGCACCTTGCGCGAATGGGATATCCGCCTGGACGAATCGTTGTTCCTGGGCGGCCTGGAGAAGGCCGCCTTTCTCGAAGCCTTCGCCGCCGATGTGTTCTTCGACGATCAGGCGGGTCATTGCGAACTGGCTCGCGAAGTGGTCGCCACCGGTCACGTACCCCACGGTATCAGCAACGAAACCAAGGTTTAGCTCAATGTTCACGGGCTTGCGCGGGACGTCGTAGTCGCCTTGGCACTGCTAAGCTGAATCAATCTCCGCCATATTGGCAGTCGAGGAGGTCATATGATTCGTTCGATGCTGTATGCCACTGACCTCGGTCTGTATGCGCCCTACGTGATGCAACATGCCCTGGAGCTGGCTCGAACATTCAATGCCGAATTGCACGTGGTTCATGCGGTGGAGCCCATGGGACTGTTTGCCGAGTCGGTGTTACAGAGTTATCTCGACGAACAGGCCCTGAATGAGTTTCACAGTCAGGGTCTGAGCACGGTGATGGCGAATATCGAGCAACGGGTGCTCGACAGCTTTCGCGAAGAGTTGGGGGAGGGTATGCAGGATCTCGCGCTGATTCAGTCGGTCAGGGTCTTTCAGGGGGACCCCTCGCACGTCATTCTCGAGCAGGCGTCGAAACTCTCTGTGGATTTGTTGATCGTAGGAAGTCACAGCCATGGGGCGGGCGGTGAAACTCCATTGGGCAGGACGGCAGCCAGGGTACTGCAACTGGCCAAGGTTCCGGTTTACCTGGTGCCCTTGGTACAGCGTCGGCGGCTCGGAGATATCTGACGCGGTTATTGGAATTTTCTTAATAAAAGTTCTAGATTTATTCTTCGAACCATTAATATAGTTATATACCGTCGCTGATGCCCGTGGCGTCTACCTGCTTTGAGGGATTCATATGAAGCTTCAACAATTGCGCTACATCTGGGAAGTGGCGCACCACGACCTCAACGTCTCCGCTACAGCCCAAAGCCTTTATACGTCGCAGCCGGGTATCAGCAAGCAGATTCGCCTGCTCGAGGACGAGCTGGGGGTCGAGGTATTCGCTCGCAGCGGCAAGCACCTGACTCGCGTCACCCCGGCTGGCGAACGCATCATCACTACCGCCGGCGAGATCCTGCGCAAGGTTGAAAGCATCAAGCAGATCGCCCAGGAATTCTCCAACGAGAAGAAGGGCACCCTGTCGATCGCCACCACCCACACCCAGGCCCGTTATGCCTTGCCGCCGGTGATCAGCAGCTTCATCAAGCAGTACCCGGATGTGGCGTTGCACATGCATCAGGGCTCGCCGATGCAGATCGCCGAAATGGCCGCCGATGGCACCGTCGACTTCGCCATCGCCACCGAAGCGTTGGAGCTGTTCGGCGATCTGGTGATGATGCCGTGCTACCGCTGGAATCGCTGCGTGGTAGTACCGCAGGGCCACCCGCTGACCAAGCTGCCGAAGCTGACCCTGGAAACCCTCGCCGAATACCCGATCGTGACTTACGTGTTCGGTTTCACCGGCCGTTCCAAGCTCGACGAAGCCTTCAGCCATCGCGGCCTGACGCCGAAGGTGGTGTTCACCGCCGCCGACGCCGACGTGATCAAGACTTACGTACGCCTGGGCCTGGGTGTGGGCATCGTCGCCAAGATGGCGGTCGATACCAAGCTCGACAGTGACCTAGTGGTACTGGATGCCAGCGAACTGTTCGAGTCGAGCATCACCAAGATCGGGTTCCGTCGTGGCACTTTCCTGCGTGGCTTCATGTGCGACTTCATCGAGAAGTTCGCGCCGCACCTGACGCGCGAAGTGATGGCCAAGGCCATTCAGTGCCACAACAAGCAGGAGCTCGAAGAACTGTTCGACGGCGTCGAACTGCCTGTCCACTAAGTCGGGCTTACTTGACCTCGGTGACAGCGAACTGTTGCCGAGCGCCCGCGACGACGATCTCCAGTTCATCCCCCTCGAACTTGCCCAGCAGGCCTTTGCCCAGCGGTGAACGAGGGGTGATGACGGTCACCGGTTGCCCCACCACCTCTACTTTCAGTCCTGCCCCATCCGGCGCCAGGAACAGCCATTGTTCGTGGCCGTTTTCGTCTTCGAGGCCCAGCAACGCGCCAACCTGGATACCGACCTGCTCATCGTACGGGCGCAGGGTCAGGTTCTGGCAGAGCGCCAACGCCTGCCGGATTTCCTCGACGCGCCTGGCCTGGCCGGCGGCGAGATAGGAGGCCTCGAGCCCCAGGGTGTCGTACTTGTTTTCGGCAATGTTCTCTTCGTGGGTCGCCGCCTCATAGGCGGTCTGCGCCGCACGCTGGGCGATCTCCAGATCGCCACGGAGTTTGTCGAGAATCAGCTGGTGGACCGTAGACTTGTTCATGATCAATCGCAGAATTGCAGGACGTTGGCCCGGCTCTTTTCGCTCGGCGCCGTCTGGTCCTGTTGCAACCAGAACTGGCATTTCGGGTTGGACTGGTTGCGCAGGTTGCTGCGCGCATTATCCAGGGCCTGCTGCTGTTCGTTTTTACGCAGGTTTTCCTGGTACTGCTCGAACATGCGGTTGGACGCTGCCGATTCCGCACTGGGCGGTTTTGCCAGCTGTTGCACGGCCTGGGCGACGGGCGCCAATGGCTGGTCGAACAGAAAACGCCAGGCCAGCCCGCAGGTCAGGGCGATCGCCAGAAAACCCAGCCACAATCCCAGGGCAATACTGCCGCTGAGTTGAAGTGCGTTTACGCTAATACGTAATGATCGACGGGGTGTCGGGCGATAGGGCATGGCAGCCTCCTGGCAGGCGGTGTCGGCAAGCTGCGATTGTCGCACGAAGATTATCGGCGTTGGCTCTTCTGTCTGTGACCATTTATGCGGACAATCGGCGCCTTTGCCAAATGGAGCCCGGAATGAAAGCCTCCTGGGATATTTTCTGCAGCGTCGTCGACAACTACGGCGATATCGGTGTGACCTGGCGGCTGGCCCGGCAACTGGTGGCCGAGCATCAGTGCGCGGTGCGGCTGTGGGTGGATGACCTGCGGGCCTTCGAGCGTTTGTGTCCGCCCATCGATATCGCCTTGCCTCAGCAATGGCAGGAAGGCGTCGATGTGCGTCACTGGCCAACCGAGTGGTCGCCGGTGGCGGCTGCCGATGTGGTGATCGCGGCCTTTGCCTGCCAGTTGCCAGCGGCTTATATGGAGGCGATGGCCGAACGTGAACATACCCCTTTGTGGCTGAACCTCGATTACCTCAGCGCCGAGGCCTGGGTGACCGGCTGCCACGGTCTGCCCTCGGTGAAGTTCAAGGGCGTGCAGAAGTACTTCTTTTTTCCTGGGTTTCAAGCCGGCACCGGTGGGCTGCTACGTGAGGCTGGATTGCTGGAGCGGCGCAGGGCGTTTCAGCAGGACCCCCTGGCCCGGCAACGCTTCCTGGAAGGGCTCGACGTATTTGCTGCACCTGGCGCGCGATTGATGTCGCTGTTCGCCTATGAGAACGCCGGCCTGGCCAGTTGGCTGCAAGCGCTGGCTGCCGACTCGCGGGCTACCCATCTACTGGTTCCCGAGGGGCGGATCCTCGGTGACGTACAACGCTGGCTGGGTGTCGAGGCGCTGGCGGCGGGTGCAGTGCAGGTCCGTGGGGCCTTGACGGTGCAGGTGCTGCCGTTCGTCCGACAGGAGGAATACGACCAGCTCCTGTGGTCCTGCGATTTCAACGCGGTACGCGGCGAGGACTCGTTCGTGCGCGCGCAGTGGGCCGGCCGGCCGATGCTCTGGCACATTTATCAACAGGACGAAGACATCCACCTGGACAAGCTCGACGCCTTTCTCGAGCTTTATACGCGGGGGCTGTCACCAGAGGCCAAGGCGGCGCTGATCGACCTGTGGCGGGCCTGGAATGCCGGAGGCGAGATGACACAAGGCTGGAAAAAGCTGCTCGAACACTGGCCGGAAGTGGCTGCTCACGCCGAAAAGTGGTGTCTGGAACAGGGCTCGCAGCCCGATCTTGCTGCGGCGCTGGTGCAGTTTTACCTAAATTGGATATGATACGCGGCCTAGATTTTTGTAAATCCCATCCAAATTCGGATATTCGCAATGAAAACTGGTAAAGAACTCAAACCCGGTACCGTGATCCGTATCGACAACGATCCTTGGCTGGTTCAGAAAGCTGAATTCACCAAGTCCGGTCGTAACAGCGCGATCATGAAGACCAAGCTGAAGAACCTGCTGACCGGTTACAAGACCGAAACCGTTTACGGTGCGGACGACAAACTGGACGACGTGATCCTGGATCGCAAAGAAGCGACCCTGTCGTTCATCAGCGGCGACACCTACACGTTCATGGACACCACCGACTACACCATGTACGAGCTGAACGCTGAAGACATCGAAGCTGTTCTGCCGTTCATCGAAGAAGGCATGACCGACGTTTGCGAAGCCGTGTTCTTCGAAGACCGTCTGGTTTCCGTTGACCTGCCGACCACCATCGTGCGCCAGGTTGACTACACCGAAGGTTCCGCTCGCGGCGACACTTCCGGCAAGGTGATGAAGCCTGCCAAACTGAAGAACGGTACCGAGCTGTCGGTTGCTGACTTCATCGAAATCGGCGACATGATCGAGATCGATACTCGCGAAGGCGGTTCCTACAAAGGCCGCGCCAAGGTTTAAGCCACTGCTTGAATCCTTAGCCACGAAAAAGCCCGACCATCGAGTCGGGCTTTTTTGTGGCCGAAGGTCCGGGTGGCAAACTTACTTCAGATGTTGCTTGAGCTCTTCGCTGGCCTGCAGCAGGGCCGAACGCACCGCGGGTACCTGGCTGAGCACGTTGAGCAGACCGTAGTCGTGGATCATCCCGTTGTAGCGCACCGAGGTCACGGTCACGCCGGCTTCGTCCAGCTTGCGGGCATAGGCTTCGCCTTCGTCGCGCAGGACGTCGGCGCCGGCCGTCTGGATCAGCGCGGGTGGCAGGCCCTTGAGCTGGGCGCTGGTGGCGCGCAGCGGTGAAGCGTAGATCTCGTTACGCTGCCGGGCATCGGTGGTGTAGTTGTCCCAGAACCACTTCATCATGTTTTTGCTGAGGAAGTGTCCCTCGGCATACTGGTTGTATGACGCCGTTTCGAAATTCGCGTCGGTTACCGGCCACAACAACAGCTGGAACCGAATCGCCGGCGTGCCCTTGTCCTTGGCCATCAGGCTGACCACTGCTGCCATATTGCCGCCGACGCTGTTGCCGGCAACCGCCAGGCGCTTGCCGTCGACGTTGATTTCCTGGCCATGCTCGGCCACCCAGCGAGTGGCGGCGTAAGCCTGATTGATCGCCACCGGGTAATGAGCTTCCGGGGACGGCGTGTAATTGACGAATACCGCCGCCGCCCCGGAGCCCACCACCAGGTCCCGCACCAGCCGTTCGTGGGTCGGGAAGTCTCCCAGTACCCAGCCGCCGCCATGGAAAAACATGAACACTGGCAACGTGCCTTTCACCCCGGCTGGCCTGACGATGGTCAGGCTGATGGCCTGGCCGTCGACGTCGATGGTCTTCTGGCTGATATCCGCCTTGGGTAGCGTCAGCTTGACCCCGGCCTGGGCACCGGCCAGCACGGCGCGGGCCTCTTTGGGTGTCATCTGTTCCATCGGCTTGCCGCCGCCGGCGTTCAAGGCGTCGAGGAACGCCTGGGTGTTGTGTTCGACCCCGCCTTCGGCGAACGCCGTGTTGATGGACAGGGCGAGAAGGCTGCCGGTCAAGACCTTGCTGAAAGTGTTCATGTTCGTCTCCTGGGCGGTGCGGGCGCTGGCGCGCAGCTGGGTTAGACAGTCACGTGCAGACGTACGTCGACGTTGCCGCGGGTGGCGTTGGAGTAAGGGCAGACCTGGTGAGCCGCTTCGACCAGGGACTGCGCATCGCTCTGTTCAAGACCTGGCAGGCTGATATGCAGGTCGATGTCCAGGCCGAAGCCACCAGGAATCTGGCCGATGCCGACGTGCGCAGTGATCGAAGCGTTGTCCGGGATCTTGCGCTTGCTTTGGCTGGCGACGAATTTCAGGGCGCCGATAAAGCAGGCGGAGTAGCCGGCGGCGAAGAGTTGCTCAGGGTTGGTCGCCTGGCCGCCGGCACCACCGAGTTCTTTGGGGGTGGAGAGTTTGACGTCGAGGATGTTGTCGCTGGAGACGGCGCGACCATCACGGCCACCGGTTGCGGTTGCGACTGCGGTATAGAGAGTTTGCATGGTGTGAGCCTCTTGGGTTTCGAGTTTTTGCGCTAAATGTTTGTGCGCTAAGTAATTGCGAAATAAATGTATCGCTCAAATATTTTGTGCGCAAGATAATTTTTTGAAAAAAACTCGGAAATGCTTGCCAACAGTCCATATTTTTTGGCTAAGCGAATGATTTAAATAATATTTTTATCGATAAATTTTTTCGTCGATACGCTGTTAGCGGCAACGAAACAGAGAGAATCGCGAGCAAGCGCTCCTGCAGAAAGGCAGGGCGTGCTCGCGAGCGCGCCGTTAAAGGCTGTCTTGCAGATGGCCGCGCAGGTTCAGCAGATCGGCCTGCAGTTTGCGCAGTTGCTCCAGGGTCAGGCCGCTGGCGCCGAGGATGCATTGGGGAATGCCTCGCGCCCGGTCATACAGGGCCCGGCCTTGCTCGGTCAGCTCGATGATCACCACCCGTTCGTCTTCGCGGCTGCGGGTCCGGCTCAGCAATCCCTCGGCTTCCAGGCGCTTGAGCAAGGGCGTCAATGAACCGGGATCGGTCAGCAGGCGACTACTGATCTCGCCGACGGTCAGGCCGTCCTGCTCCCAGAGCACCATCATTGCCAGGTACTGGGGATACGTTAGGCCCAGCTCCTGCAGCAGTGGTTTATAGACTTTGGTCATCAGCAACGAAGTCGAGTGAAGGGCGAAACACAGCTGGTTATCCAGCAGCAGATCGTCGCATTTTTCCGGGGTGGAGCCTTTGGTGTTCATGGTCGGGCCTTGATCGATACTCGCCCTGAATCTAGCGGGCGAATCTTTAATGCGCCAGATAATTCTCACGAGCGCTCAGCCCATGGCGCTCTGCAGGGCCAGATCCCAGGGCGGAATCGGACTGAAGCGAGTCTTCAGGTATTCCAGCAACAGGCGGCTGCGAGCGTTGGTGTGCTGTTCCAGGCGCAAGGCGTAGATACCAGCGCTTTCCGGTTTGGGCAGGCCGGTTTCGCAGAACAGCGGTAACAGTTCCCCACGCAGCAGGTATTCGCTGGCCAGCCAGGTCGGCAGGTGGGCGATGCCCAGTCCGGCCAGGGCTCCGGATAGCAGGGCCTCGGCATTGTTGGCACTCATGCGGATGCGTTGTGGGCGATGAGTCTGCAACTGCCCGTCCAGTTCGAAGCGCCAGGCGAACAGTGGAGCCAGACCGTCCCAGTCCAGGCCATCGTGCTGGCTCAGTTCGGCGGGATGCACCGGGGTGCCGCGCAGCTTGAGGTAGGCCGGGCTGGCGCAGGCGATGCGCACGATGCTCGCCAATGATGTCGCAACCATCCGGGTATCGACCCTTTGCCCGGCGCGCAGCACCAGATCGACCTTGCCCAGGTGCGAGCCCTGCATGTCGACGAAGCTGTCGATCAGGTGCAACTGCACATCCAGCCCCGGATAGAGCATCAGGAAATCGGCGATCGCCGGCGCCAGGTGTCGCCGGCCGAACGCCGCGGGAGCGTCGATGCGGATCAGGCCTTCCGGCGCGTGGCTCAAGGACACGGCTTCCGCCCGCGCCAGTTGCAGTTCGGCGACGATGCGCCGGGCGCGTTCGGCAAAGGCCTGGCCAGCCGCCGTCGCCACCACCGCGTGGGTGGTGCGCATGAACAGCTTGCTGCCGACGGCACTTTCCAGGCTGTCGATACGCCGGGCCACCGCCGAAGGGGTCAAGGGATGCCGGCGGGCGGCGGCGGAAAAACTCCCGGCTTCCAGCACATCGAGGAACAGGCCAAGCTGGTCGGTGAGGGCGTTGGGGTTCATGGTGGGCATTTGCCTGTGCGAATTTGGCAAAGCCATTGTGCGTTGCTGTGCGTTTCCGCACCAGAGCCGACTGCGTAGCATGCAAGGCCTGAGTGAGGAGAGCGGCGGTGATCGATTTAGCGATGTATGTGGTATTGGGCGCGGCGCTGGGCACGGTGGGCGGCTTGTTCGGGATCGGTGGAGGGCTGATTGCGATTCCGGTGCTGGGTGTGCTGTTCGGGCTGGACCAGCAGATCGCCCAAGGCACGGCGTTGGTGATGGTGGTGCCGAACGTGATGCTCGCGCTGTGGCGTTATCACCAGCGCAACCGGATCGAGGCGCGCCATGCGTTGCCGTTGGCCCTGATGGGTTTCTGTTTTGCCTGGCTCGGTTCGATCTGGGCGGTGGGCATCGATGCCCAGGTCATGCGGGTTGGCTTCGTTGCGTTCCTGATGGCCTTGTCGGCCTACAACCTGTTGCGCATGTTCCTGGCCAATGCCCCGGCTTCGGCGCAGATGCGCTATCCCTGGCCGTGGCTCGGTGTGCTGGGTGCGGCTTCCGGGGCCATGGGCGGGTTGTTCGGCGTCGGCGGCGCGGTGGTTGCCACCCCGGTGCTGACCAGCGTGTTCGGCACCACCCAGGTGGTCGCCCAGGGGCTGTCGCTGGCCCTGGCCCTGCCCAGCACCGGGGTGACCCTGGTGACCTACGGGGTGCATCAGGAAGTGGACTGGATGATCGGCCTGCCGCTGGCGGCGGGTGGGCTGCTGAGCATCAGTTGGGGGGTGAAAATCGCCCACGCGCTGCCCGAGCGCATGCTGCGCGGGCTGTTCTGCGGCTTTCTGGTGATCTGCGCGGTGATGCTCGCCTTTAAAGTTTGAAGCCTTCGACTATGTGCTCGGCCAGGCATTCGGTGATGGGCGAAGGCGTGTTGAGGTTGCGCACCAGCATGATGCTGGCCTCGGGCAGCAGGGGCAGATCTTCGGCGGCGCCCAGAATGCGCATGTCCGGGGTGATCAGGCTTTCCAGCTGCGCGGTGATCGCCAGGCCGGCGCTGACCACGGCCATCAGTGCCGACAGGCTGGAGCTGTTATAGGCGATGCGATAGTCGCGACCGGCGGCGTCCAGCGCATTGCAGGCCCACTGCCTGCAGAAGCAATCGCTGTTGAACATCGCCAGGGGCAGCGGCGTCTGTTCGTGGGGGCAGAACCCCTGGGCCTCGGCCCAGACGAAACGCTCCTTGCGCAGCAACTGGCCGATTTCGCTGCCCGGCTCGCGGGTGACGATAGACAGGTCCAGATCCTGGCGCAGCAGCAGTTGCTTGGACGACTCGCAATGCACCTCGATCTGGATCAAGGGGTAGGCCTGGGCAAAGCGCGACAGGATCCCCGGCAGAAAACGCATCACGTAATCGTCCGGCGTACCGATGCGCACGGTGCCGACCATGTGCGGCTCGCGCAGGGTGTTGAACACCTCGCTGTGCAGTTTCAGGATGCGCCGTGCGTAACCCAGCAGCACCTGGCCTTCGGCGGTCAGGCGTACCTGCCGGCCCTCACGCTGGAACAACTGGCGTTGCAACACGTCTTCCTCGAGCCGCTTCATCTGCATGCTCACCGCGGACTGGGTGCGATTGACCTGCTCCCCGGCCTTGGTGAAACCGCCCTGGTCGGCGATGGCGACGAAGGTGCGCAGGACCTCGGTATCAATGCTTGGGTAGCTGGACAATTCATCAAACTCCGAGATGTATTGCATAAGAAACATTCGTTGGATTGATCTTAGCCCTGGGTGGAGACTTGAGCCATCCCCACTGGAGGGCAAGACGATGAAAGGTCAAAAAGGTTTTGTATTGGCTCACAGGTTGGCATGGCATGGCGTTTCCTTGCGGCATTTGCTGCAGAGGATTGTCCGCTGGCATGAGCTGCACCGTGAACGCAACATGCTGGCCGGCATGAGTGACGAGGCGCTGAAGGATATCGGTCTCAGTCGCGCGGATGTGGAGCGGGAGACCGTGCGGCCGTTCTGGGACGATCCGATGCACAAGTGAATGTCAAAGCGCTACACAAGCCACTTCTCACTGAGGTAGTTTGCGGGCAGACAAGGAGATTGCCATGCCCGCAGAACTGTCCTTTTCCCTCAAGCAGGCTCGGCGTCTGGCGCTGGCCGCCCAGGGTTTTTCCGGGCGGCCGCTGCCTGCGACGATCAGGCCCGCACAGCTCAATCGCCTGATCGCGCGCCTGGGTATCCTGCAGATCGATTCGGTCAACGCCTTGGTGCGCTCGCACTACCTGCCGCTGTTTTCCCGTCTTGGCGACTATCCCGCGCGACTGCTGGACCAGGCTGCCTGGAGCCAGGGCCGGCAACGCACGCTGTTCGAATACTGGGGCCACGAAGCCTCGTTGCTGCCGCTGTCGCTGTACCCGCTGATGCGCTGGCGCATGCAGCGGGCCAGCCAGGGGCAGGGGATCTACCAGCAGTTGGCGCGTTTTGGCCAGGAGCAGCAGGCGACTATCCGCCGGGTGCTGGCCGCGGTCGAGGAACAGGGCGCCCTCGGGGCGGGCAGCCTGTCGACCCGCGAGGAGCGCGCCGGCCCCTGGTGGGACTGGAGTGCGGAGAAGCACGCGCTGGAGTGGCTGTTCGCTGCCGGTGAGGTGACGGTCGCTGGCCGGCGTGGGTTCGAGCGCTTGTACGACTTGCCGGAGCGGGTGATTCCTTCGAGCATCCTGCAGCATTCGCCGCTCAGCGAGGCCGACGCCCAGCGCGGTTTGCTGCTGCATGCCGCCAGCGCCCTGGGCGTGGCCACCGAGAAGGATCTGCGCGACTATTTTCGCCTGGAGCCGGCAGACAGCCGGGCGCGTTTGGCGGAATTGCTGGAAGGCGGCGAATTGCTGGCCTGCAAGGTAGCAGGCTGGAAGCAAGCGGCGTATTGCCTGCCAGAGGCCAAGGTGCCGCGCAGCGTGCCGGCCAGCGCCTTGCTGTCTCCCTTCGATTCGCTGATCTGGGAACGCAGTCGTACCGAGCGCCTGTTCGATTTCCGCTATCGCCTGGAGATCTACACCCCGCAGCACAAACGGGTGTACGGCTATTACGTGCTGCCGTTTCTGCACCACGAACGGATCGCCGCACGGGTCGACCTGCGGGCAGAAAGAGCGCAGGGGCGCCTGGCGGTGCATGCCGTGCATGAGGAGGATCAGGGGCTGGACGAGCAGGGGATACAGGCGCTGGCGAGCAGCTTGCGGAGTATGGCCGACTGGCTGGGGCTGGCCGATGTCCAGCTCAATTGCCCGAGGGCCAGCGCCCAGCGCTTGCGCGTGTTTCTTTGACGAGCATCGATCATCCAGTTTCCCCTGGATGATCGATGCTAGGGGTTCAACGCTTGACCTGTTTCAAGGTCTCGGCAATCAGGAACGCCAGCTCCAGCGACTGATCGGCGTTCATCCGTGGGTCGCAATGGGTGTGGTAGCGATCCGACAAAGCATCTTCGGTAATCGGCCGCGCGCCACCGATGCACTCGGTGACGTTCTGCCCGGTCATCTCGATGTGGATACCGCCGGCATAACTGCCCTCGGCTTCGTGGACCTGGAAGAACTGCTTCACCTCATTGAGGATCTGCGCGAAATCCCGGGTCTTGTAACCGCTGCTGGCCTTGATGGTGTTGCCATGCATCGGGTCGGAACTCCACAGCACCTTCTTGCCTTCGCCTTCCACCGCGCGGATCAGCTGCGGCAGGTGGTCGCCGACCTTGTTCACACCCATGCGCACGATCAGGTTCAGGCGGCCCGGATCGTTGTCCGGGTTGAGGATGTCGATCAGGCGGATCAGCTCCTCGGTGTTCATGCTCGGGCCCACCTTGACCCCGATCGGGTTATTCACCCCGCGCAGGAATTCGACGTGGGCGCCGTCGAGCTGGCGGGTGCGATCGCCGATCCACAGCATGTGCGCCGAGCAGTCGTAATAGTCGTTGGTCAGGCTGTCGCGACGGACGAAGGCTTCCTCATAGTTCAGCAGCAGCGCCTCGTGGGCGGTGAAGAAGCTGGTCTCGCGCAGCTGCGGCGAGCTGTCCATGCCGCAGGCGCGCATGAAGGCCAGGGTTTCGTCGATGCGGTCGGCCAACTGGCTGTACTTCTCGGCCAGGGCGGAGTTGGCGATGAAGTCCAGGTTCCATTTGTGCACCTGGTGCAGGTCGGCAAAACCGCCCTGGGCAAAGGCGCGCAGCAGGTTCAGGGTGGCGGTGGCCTGGTGATAGGACTGCAGCAGGCGGTCCGGGTCCGGCACCCGGCTTTTTGCATCGAAACCGATGCCGTTGACGATATCGCCGCGGTAGGCCGGCAGGGTCACGCCGTTGATGGTTTCGTCATTGGCCGAGCGCGGCTTGGCGAACTGGCCGGCCATGCGCCCGACCTTGACCACCGGGCAACCGGCGGCGAAAGTCATGACGATCGCCATCTGCAGCAGGACCTTGAAGGTGTCGCGGATCTTCGCCGCCGAGAACTCGGCGAAGCTCTCGGCGCAATCGCCTCCCTGCAGCAGAAAGGCACGGCCCTGGGTCACTTCGGCAAACTGGCGGCGCAACTCCCGGGCTTCGCCGGCAAACACCAGCGGCGGGTAGCTGGCCAGGGTCTGCTCGACCTGCAACAGGTGTGCGGCGTCGGGGTAGACGGGTTGTTGCTGGATCGGCAGGGCGCGCCAGCTGTCAGGGCTCCAGGGTTGGCTCATCACGGACTCGGGTGTTTTTAAGGTCGGACAGGCATGTTATCAGCAATTAGTGCGTGACCTGTTCCCGCCGGTTCGCGGACAATCGCGCCTTTCCCGCTCGGCGCCGAGCGGCCGGTTTATCGCGACGGTGAGGTTGAGCCCCGTCGCGGCTAGGAGAAGAGATGACTGAGGAGCGCGTCGAGCGCCTGCTCGCCGAAGTGCACGATGAGTTCGGCATGATTCGGGTACTGGAAGTGGCGGATTACCGCTTCCTCGAATTTGGCGATGCCATCGAGCAGAGCTGCGTGTTTACCGCCGACCCGAGCTGGCTGGAGTACGACTACACCCGCGCCATGCTGATCGGCGCGCTGTGCCATGAGCAGCCCGAGAGCGCG
Source organism: Pseudomonas sp. NFPP07 (assembly GCF_900115645.1). Classification (NCBI taxonomy): domain Bacteria; kingdom Pseudomonadati; phylum Pseudomonadota; class Gammaproteobacteria; order Pseudomonadales; family Pseudomonadaceae; genus Pseudomonas; species Pseudomonas sp. NFPP07. The sequence goes on along the minus strand of NZ_FOXG01000001.1, from coordinate 104,045 downwards.
CTGTTTCTCGGTCTGGGCGCCGGCACCCTGACTCAGGCCTGCCTCAAGTTCCTGCCGCTGGACGATGTCGAGGCCATCGAGCTGCGCCCCGACGTGCCGCGCCTGGCTATCGAGTACCTGGGGCTGGATGACGATCCGCGTCTGTATATCCGGGTCGGCGATGCGCTCGAACTGCTGGACAGTGCCGAGTCGGCGGACCTGATTTTCGTCGACCTGTACACCGATGTCGGGCCGGGCATCGGGCACCTGGCCTGGGGTTTCCTGGAAAACTGCCAGAAGCGCCTCAACCCGGGCGGCTGGCTGGTGATCAACCAGTGGGCCACCGACGATGGCAAGCCTCTCGGTGCAGCCTTGCTGCGCGGGCTTTACCACCGGCATTACTGGGAGCTGCCGGTGAAGGAGGGCAACGTGATTCTGATCGTGCCGTCCGACCTGGAGCAGGGGCTGGACATGGACGGCCTGAGCGCCCGGGCCGAGGCGCTGGTGCCACGCCTGGGCTATTCGTTGCAGCCGTTGATCAAGTGCATCCGGCCGGCGACCTGAGTCGGCTGGTCGAGCGTATCTGTAGGCGCGAGGCTTGCCTGCGATAGGGCCTCACATTCACCACGGGTTCAGACCGCTCAACATCCCTTGAACACCCCCGGGCGCTTCTCGACCATCGCTCGTACACCTTCCTTGGCGTCCTCGCTGTTCAACAGCGCCTTCACCAGCGGCGGCAGCCCCTGCGCTGCCGCGCTTTCTCCTTCGAGCCGGGCTTGTCGGGCCGACATCAGGGTGGCTTGAACCCCCAATGGCGCCTGACAGGCGATCCGTTCGGCGAGGGCCAGGGCGCGGGGCAGCAGGTCTTCGCTGGCCATCACCTCCTGCACCAGCCCCAGGCGCAGGGCTTCATGGGCGTCGAATTCGTCGCCGGTGAGCAACCAGCGCATGGCATTGCCCCAGCCGGCGATCTGATGCAGGCGCAGGGTGGCGCCGCCAAAGGGAAAGATGCCGCGTTGCACTTCCAGCTGGGCGAAGCGGGTATTACTGGCGCACAGGTTGATATCCGCCGCCAGCATCAGCTCGATGCCTATGGTCAGGCAGTAGCCCTGCACCGCGACTATCACCGGTTTGCTGACCCGCGGCCCGGCGAAGACACCCCAGGGATCGCAACCGCCGGCCGGTGCCTGCCAGCCTTCGGCGAGTTTCGCCCCGACGTTGGCCAGGTCCAGCCCCGCGGTGAAGTGCTCGCCATGGCCGAACACCACGGCGACCCGGGCCTCGCTGCTGGCCTCGAACTCGCCGTAGGCCAGGCTGAGTTGATCGAGCAGCTGCAGGTCGAAGGCATTGCGCTTGGCGACCCGGTCCAGGCCGATGAGGAAGAGATGACCACGCTGTTCACGGCTGACGCGACTGCAACTGGGCTGGCTCATGGGGCATTTCCTCGGACGGTAAAGAGTGTCTCGGACCGACGGTATCGGCCGGCAAGATGAACCGTTTAAGCGTCATCCCCCGACAGGCGTGGGCCTGTGCAAAATAGACCTTTGCCGGATTATCCGCAAAGCCTGTGACAACTAGGCATTCAGCGGGTTTTTCCGATAAAAAAAACTCCCTTTTTTGAGTAATTCCGGTATAGTGCGCGCCGGCCTTTAACCGGGCCTCGTTTAGGTGATGCAATTCCCCGAAGTCAGCTTCGGCTGCTTGTCCGCTGCGCGGACTATCCTTGACGTTCATTTCTTTCAATCGTTTTCGCAAATCCCCGCCGACAAAGCTGCCAGGGTGACTCTTGAGTCTTACACGGCATGCGCAGCTTTGGAGCATGGGTCTTTGCGGATGCACTTAGAGGCAGACCCATGACCCAGGAAATCGGCGGCTTCGCCGCTCTTGAACTTCATCCCAATATTGTCGCTGCAGTAGTCGCTACCGGCTATGAAGAGCCTTCGGCCATTCAGCAGCAGTCGATCCCGATCATCCTCGCCGGTCACGATATGATTGGTCAGGCGCAAACCGGTACCGGTAAGACCGCCGCGTTCGCCCTGCCTATCCTGCACCGCATTGATCCGTCCAAGCGCGAGCCGCAAGCTCTGATCCTGGCCCCAACCCGTGAGTTGGCGCTGCAAGTTGCAACCGCTTTCGAAACCTACGCCAAGCAAATGCCGGGCGTAACTGTTGTGGCTGTCTACGGCGGCGCGCCGATGGGCCCACAACTGAAAGCAATCCGTAATGGCGCACAGATCGTTGTCGCCACTCCGGGCCGTCTGTGCGACCACCTGCGTCGCGACGAAAAAGTCCTGGCTACCGTGAACCACCTGGTTCTCGACGAAGCCGACGAAATGCTGAAACTGGGCTTCATGGATGACCTGGAAGTCATCTTCAAGGCCATGCCGGAAACCCGTCAGACCGTACTGTTTTCGGCCACCCTGCCGCAGTCGATCCGCGCGATCGCCGAGCGTCACCTGAAGGACCCGAAACACGTCAAGATCCAGAGCAAGACCCAGACCGTTACCGCGATCGAACAGGCTCACCTGTTGGTTCACGCTGACCAGAAGACTTCTGCCGTTCTCAGCCTGCTGGAAGTGGAAGATTTCGACGCCCTGATCATGTTCGTACGCACCAAGCAAGCGACCCTGGACCTGGCCAGTGCCCTGGAAGCCAAAGGCTACAAGGCCGCTGCGCTGAACGGCGACATCGCGCAGAACCAGCGTGAGCGTGTGATCGACTCTCTCAAGGATGGCCGCCTGGACATCGTTGTGGCGACCGACGTTGCTGCCCGTGGCCTGGACGTACCGCGCATCACCCACGTATTCAACGTGGACATGCCGTACGACCCGGAATCCTACGTGCACCGTATCGGCCGTACCGGCCGTGCCGGTCGCGAAGGTCGTGCGCTGCTGCTGGTGACTCCACGCGAGCGCCGCATGCTGCAAGTGATCGAGCGTGTAACCGGTCAGAAGGTTGCCGAGGTTCGCCTGCCGGACGCTCAAGCCGTTCTCGACGCGCGCATCAAGAAGCTGACCAACAGCCTGTCGCCGCTGGTCGCTGACGCTGAATCGACCCACGGTGATCTGCTGGATCGCCTGACCGCCGATATCGGTTGCAGCCCACGTGCCCTGGCCGCGGCCCTGCTGCGCAAGGCCACCAACGGTCAGGCGCTGAATCTGGCAGCGATCGAGAAGGAACGCCCACTGGTGCCAAACAGCGCGCCACGTGGCGACCGTCCTGAGCGTTCCGGCGATCGTCCTGATCGCGGTGAGCGTGAGCGTCGCGCGCCGATGCCTCTGGCTGAAGGTCGTGCCCGTTGCCGTACCGCGCTGGGCGCGCGTGACGGTATCGCGGCCAAGAACCTGCTGGGCGCCATCCTCAACGAAGGCGGCCTGGCCCGCGAAGCCATCGGTCGCATCCAGGTGCGTGACAGCTTCAGCCTGGTCGAGCTGCCGGAGGACGGTCTGGAGCGTCTGCTGACCAAACTGAAGGACACTCGTGTGGCCGGCAAGCAGTTGAAGCTGCGTCGCTATCGCGAAGACTGATCAGTACTGAGCTGATTGGTTGAACGAAAAAATCCCCGCCTGGTGCGGGGATTTTTTTTGCCTGGGGGTTGGATCAGTTGTCGCATCGTGATGCGCCAGGCCCGGCAGTGGCATCAGCCGAAGCGATAGATATCCATGCCCAGCGCGCCCATGGTGAAGCCTTGATGGGCGATGCTGAAGTCGCCACCGGCGCCTCTGGCGAAGTACAGCGGCAGCAGGTGTTCATCGCTGGGGTGGCTGCGCACGGCATTCGGTGCCTGGCGACGGTAGTCGTGCAGCGTGGCTTCGTCGTTGGCGGCGAGCTTCTCGATCATCCAGTCGCGGAACGCCTTGGCCCAGGGCTCGATGCTTTCCGGGCCAGCGTGCCAATCCAGTTCGCGCAGGTTGTGGGTAATGCTGCCCGAGCCGATCAATAGCACCCCTTGTTGCCGCAGGCTGGACAGGGCATGGCCGACCTGGGTCTGCAAGGCCGGGCCCATTCGGCTGGGCAGGGAAACCTGGACCACCGGAATATCCGCCTGTGGGTACATCAGCGACAGCGGTACCCAGACCCCATGGTCGAACGGGCGCTGGTCGTCGAGCTGCGCCGGCAGGCCGTCGGCCCTGAGCAGCTGCGCCACCTGTTCCGCCAGTTCAGGCTGGCCGGGGGCCGGGTACTGCACGGCGAACAGCGCGGCGGGAAAGCCGCCGAAGTCATGCCAGGTTTGCGGTCGCGGGTTGCTGCTGACCCGCAGGTCCTGGCTTTCCCAGTGGGCCGACACCACCACTATGGCCTTGGGCCGCGGCAGCTCGGCGGCCAGGCGGGCGAGGGCCGGGCCGCTGGCGCCGGGTTCCAGGGCGAGCATCGGTGATCCGTGGGAGATGAACAGGCTAGGGAGCATGAATAAGGTCCTGAGCGTTAAGATGCACCATCTTCAATCAGATCATTGATCTAAATCTAATATAAGTTTTTGTAGTTTTTGATCGAATTTCAGGGTGATTTATGCAGCCGGAGTTTTGGCACAAACGGTGGGAACAGAATCAGATCGGCTTCCATTTGTCCGAGGTTAATCCTTACCTGCAACGCTACTGGCCCCAGCTGGAGCTGGAGCTGGCGTCGGGTTCGCGGGTGCTGGTGCCGCTGTGCGGCAAGAGCCTGGACCTGAGCTGGCTGGCCAGCCAGGGTCATCAGGTGCTGGGTATCGAGTTGTCGGAGAAGGCCATCCAGGACTTTTTCAGCGAGCAGCAGGTGCAGCCGCAGGTCAGCCTTCGAGGTGGATTCAAGGTCTATGAGTACGGCCCGATCCAGCTCTGGTGCGGCGACTTCTTTGCCCTGCAGGCCACGGATGTCGCCGACTGCCAGGCTTTGTACGACCGGGCGGCGTTGATCGCCTTGCCGCCGCAGATGCGTGAGCGGTATGCGGCGCATCTGCAGTCCATCCTGCCCCAGGGCTGCCAGGGGCTGCTGATCACCCTGGACTACGACCAGGCGCTGATGGCGGGGCCGCCTTTCGCCGTGCTCGATGACGAGGTCAAGGCCTTGCTCGGTAAGCGCTGGCAGCTGCGGGTCGAGGAGGTGCGGGACATTCTTGGCGAGAGTTGGAAGTTTCTCCAGGGCGGCGTGACCCGCCTCGAAGAACGGGTCTATCGCTTGCTGGCGCGCTGAGCCCCGGCCTTTTTCCAGGCCATGAAAAAGGGCGACTTGCGTCGCCCTTTTTTGTGTTTGCCAGCGTTATCAGCCGCGACGACGGCTCAGGGCGTCGATACGCTCTTCCAGCGGAGGGTGGCTCATGAACATGCGAGCCAGGCCTTGTTTGAGGCCACCGTTGATGCCGAAGGCATTCAGGGTGTCGGGCATGTGCACCGGCAGGCCCTGTTCCGAGCGCAGGCGTTGCAGGGCGCCGATCATGGCCGCGGTACCGGCCAGTTGCGCACCGGCTTCGTCGGCACGGAATTCGCGCTTGCGCGAGAACCACATGACGATGGCGCTGGCCAGGATGCCCAGGACCAGTTCGGCGAAGATGGTCGCGATGTAATAGGCGATACCCTGGCCTTCTTCGTTCTTGAAGATCACCTTGTCGACGAAGTTGCCGATGATGCGCGCGAAGAACATCACGAAGGTGTTCACCACACCCTGGATCAGCGCCAGGGTGACCATGTCGCCGTTGGCCACGTGACCGATCTCGTGGGCCAGCACGGCTTTCACTTCATCGGGCGAGAAACGCTCGAGCAGGCCCTGGCTGACCGCAACCAGCGCGTCGTTCTTGTTCCAGCCGGTGGCGAAGGCGTTGGCCTCGTAGGCCGGGAAAATACCGACTTCGGGCATCTTGATCCCGGCTTCGCGGGACAGTTGCTCGACGGTTTGCAGCAGCCATTGCTCATGACGAGTACGAGGCTGGGTAATGATCTGGGTGCTGGTGCTCATTTTCGCCATCCACTTGGAGATGAACAGCGAGAACAGGGAACCGGCGAAACCAAAGACCGCACAGAAAACCAGCAGCTGATTGAGGTTGAGATCAACCCCATTGGCCGCCATGAACCCGTTGAAGCCGAAAAGGCTCAGGGTGATGCTGGCAATCAGCACGACCGCCAGGTTAGTGGCCAAGAACAGCAGGATGCGCATCATGGTTGTAGAAATCTCCTCATGCTAAAGATGTAGCGTTCTGCGGGGTATATAAGGTGCGGCACCGGCCTATTCAACCGGGTGACTATTTCAAACTGTGTCCTGCAGGCTGATTTTAGACGCTTGCATGAGCTTTCTGTCGCAGTTGGGCAGCCACCGGAAGCCGAGCCGCACTTCAGAGGCATGCAACCACTGGGCACAAGGCGCAAGGCAAAGATACAGAAGGGTAGGCGTAGCAGGGAGTACAGAAGTGTTGCTGAATTAATCGCAGTGCGACCGGGGCGGCCGCACTGCGTCGCAAGGCTTACTGGCGATACGACTTGAGGAAGCTGCCGATACGGCCGATCGCCTGTTCCAGGTCATCGACCCGCGGCAGGGTCACGACGCGGAAGTGGTCCGGCCATGGCCAGTTGAAGGCGGTGCCCTGAACCACCAGCAGTTTTTCCGAAAGCAGCAGGTCCAGGACGAACTTCTCGTCGTTGTGGATCGGGCAGACTTTCGGGTCGATTTTCGGGAAGGCGTACAGCGCGCCCATAGGCTTGACGCAACTGACGCCGGGGATGTCGTTGAGCAGTTCCCAGGTGCGGTTGCGCTGTTCCAGTAAACGGCCCGGTGGCAGCACCAGGTCGTTGATGCTCTGATAGCCGCCCAGCGCCGTTTGAATGGCGTGCTGGCTCGGCACGTTGGCGCACAGGCGCATGTTGGCCAGCATGTCGATGCCTTCGATGTAGCTCTGGGCGTGGTGCTTGGGACCGGAAATGGCCACCCAGCCGGAACGGAAACCGGCCACCCGGTAGGACTTGGACAGGCCGTTGAAGGTCAGGCACAGCAGGTCAGGCGCCAGGGAGGCGGTGCAGACGTGCACGGCATCATCGTAGAGGATCTTGTCGTAGATCTCGTCGGAGAACACCACCAGGTTGTGCTGGCGTGCCAGTTCGAGCATGTCCAGCAATACTTCCTTGGGGTACACCGCGCCGGTCGGGTTGTTCGGGTTGATGATCACCAGGGCCTTGGTGTTCGGGGTGATCTTGGCCTTGATGTCGGCGATGTCCGGCCACCAGTTGGCTTGCTCGTCGCACAGGTAGTGCACCGGGTTGCCGCCGGCCAGGCTCACGGCCGCGGTCCACAGCGGATAGTCCGGGGCCGGGACCAGCACTTCGTCACCGTTGTTGAGCAGGGCCTGCATGGCCATGACGATCAGTTCGGAAACGCCGTTGCCCAGGTAGATGTCTTCGATGCCGACGCCTTCCACCTGCTTTTGCTGGTAGTACTGCATGACGGCCTTGCGCGCGCTGAACAGGCCCTTGGAGTCGCTGTAGCCCTGTGCGGTCGGCAGGTTGCGGATTACGTCCTGGAGGATTTCGTCCGGCGCTTCGAAACCAAAAGGCGCCGGGTTGCCGATGTTCAGCTTGAGGATGCGATGGCCTTCCTCTTCCAGGCGTTTGGCGTGCTTGAGCACTGGGCCGCGAATGTCATAACAGACGTTGGCGAGCTTGTTCGATTTGCTGACCTGCATGGCGATGTGTTCCCGAAAATGAACGATCCAGACGGTGAGTGAGCTACCGTACTGGGAATCCTGCGTTTGCACACAGGCCTGAAGCCTGGGTTCGCGGCGGCAAAATCCGTTTGAACCCGTGTAACACGGCTGCCAGACTGGCGTCTAACGAGGCGCAATCATACGTGCCGCCCGATCCGTGGAAAAGATACAGATCGGGCTTTTTCAGTTGCAGAGGAAGGACCATGGAAAAGCTGGAAAAAACCCTTGAAGAATGGCGTGCCATGCTCGATCCGGAGCAGTACAACGTCTGTCGCCTCAAAGGCACCGAACGACCGTTCTCGGGCAAGTACAACGCCACCAAGACCGACGGTGTGTATCACTGCATCTGTTGCAATGCGCCGTTGTTCGACTCCAGGGCCAAATTCGATTCCGGTTGCGGCTGGCCGAGCTTCTACGAGCCGATCGGCGAGAGCGCCATGGTCGAGATCCGTGACCTGAGCCACGGCATGATCCGTACCGAAGTGGTCTGCGCCAAATGCGATGCGCACTTGGGGCATGTGTTCCCGGACGGTCCGCCGCCGACCGGCCTGCGCTACTGCATCAACTCGGTGTGCCTGGACCTGGTTCCACGCTGACCGGAGCGGGCGGCCAAGGCGATTTTTCGGAATCGCTTTTCGATTTATTAAATTGCACACAATTTAATTGAGTACTACTTTTATCGGACCTTTCATTTTTCGGAGTCCGCGCCATGAGTGACACATTGCTGAACATTCCGTGTACCACCATCAAGGGCGAGCAAAAGACCCTGGCCGACTTTGCCGGCAAGGCCGTGCTGGTGGTCAACACTGCGAGCAAGTGCGGTTTCACCCCGCAGTACAAGGGTCTGGAAGAACTGTGGCAGACCTACAAGGACCGGGGCCTGGTGGTACTGGGCTTTCCCTGCAACCAGTTCGGCAAGCAGGAGCCGGGCAACGAAGGGGCCATTTCCGAGTTCTGCGAGCTGAACTACGGCGTCAGCTTTCCGCTGTTCAAGAAGATCGACGTCAATGGCGCCGAGGCGCATCCGCTGTTCGTGCAGCTGAAAAAACGCGCGCCGGGGGTACTGGGTTCTCAGGGTATCAAGTGGAACTTCACCAAGTTCCTGATCGGCAAGGACGGCGCGCTGGTCAAGCGTTTCGCCCCGGCCACCAAGCCTCAGGACCTGACCGACGAGATCGAAGCCCTGCTCAAATGACCGACCTGTTCGCCGATTCGCTGAAACTCGACAGCCAGCTGTGCTTCAAGCTGTACGCCGCCTCGCGGGCCGTGGTGCGGGGCTACAAGCCGATGCTCGACCAGTTGGGGCTGACCTACCCGCAGTACCTGGTGATGCTGGTGCTCTGGGAATGGCAGGCCACGCCCCCCGAGCTGCCGACGGTCAAGGCACTGGGGGAACGCCTGGCGCTGGATTCCGGGACCCTGACGCCGTTGCTCAAGCGCCTTGAACAGCTGCAACTGGTGCAGCGCCAGCGTTCGCCCCGCGACGAGCGCGAAGTACACCTGAGCCTGAGCGCGGCCGGCCTGGGCCTGCGCGATCAGGTGCCGCCGCTCAAGGCCGCGCTGTTGTGCGACAGTGGGGTCGACCTCGACGGCCTGAGCGAATTGCGCCATGGCCTGGACCGGCTGCTGGCCCAGGTCAAAGCGCTGTCGTAGTCGGCACCCAGAGGTCCAGCAGGGCAATCAGCTCTTCACGGCGGAAGGGCTTGGACAGGTAGTCGCTCATGCCCGCGGCCCGGCAGCGCTCGCGCTCTTCGGGCATGGCATTGGCGGTCAGGGCGACGATCGGTAGGTCCGGCCAGCGGCCGCTGCGGCGGATCTGCCGGCTGGCCTCGTAGCCATCCATCACCGGCATGTTGCAGTCCATCAGCACCAGGTCGAAATGCTGGTGCTCCAGCACGTCCAGGGCCTCGGCACCCTGGGAGGCGACGGTCACCTCGCAGCCGAGCTTGCTCAACATGCCTTTGGCCACCAGTTGGTTCACCGGGTTGTCCTCCACCAGCAGGATGAAGGCGCGGCGCAGGGGCGCCAGGGTTTCCAGCTGGGTTTCGTTGATCACCGCGGTTTCGGCCAGCAGGGCCCGGCGCAGGGTCTGATACAGGGCGTTGCGCGCCAATGGCCGCGCCTGTTGCTGCAACGGCGCCAGGGCGCTGGCTTCTTCGCTGGGCAGGAAACTGCCGTAGGCGGTGACCAGCAGAATGGGTGCGCTGATACTCGGGCGCAGGCCGAACAGGCATTCCGGGCAGTCGGTGATCAACAGGTCCGGCTTCTGCCCGAGCAGTGACTCATCGAGATCGCAGCGCCGATACTCCAGCCCCCAGAACGGCAACTGCACGCTCAACAACTCGGCCAGGCCGCTGCCTTCGGAGGTAATGGCCAGTATCTGGCCGTGCAGCGGCGGCGGTGGGCTGGCTGGCGTGTGGCAGGGCAGCGGCAGGTCGGCACAGAACTGGCTGCCGAAACCCACTTCCGAGCTAATGCTCAGGCGCCCCTGCATGGCTTCGCAGAGGTTGTAGGTCAGGGCCAGGCCCAGGCCGGTGCCGCCGTATTGCCGGGTGATCCCGGCACCGGCCTGGGTATAGGGCTGGAAGATCTTCACCTGGGCCTCGCGGGCGATCCCGATGCCGGTGTCGCAGACTTCGATCCTGACCCCGTCCTCGAACGTACGCAGGCGCACATCGACACGGCCGAAGCGGGTGAACTTGAGGGCATTGGACAGCAGGTTGCTGACGATCTGCCGCACGCGCGTGGGGTCGCCGAGGACCAGGGCCGGAAACTCCGGCTCGATCAGGCAGGCCAGCTCGACGCTCGGCGCGGCGTTCTGCGACAGCAGGTTGGCGGTGTCTTCCACCAGTACCCCGAGGTCGAAGGGGATGCGCTCCAGCTCCAGCTGGCCGGCGTCGAACTTGGACATGTCGAGAATATCGTTGAGCAGCTCCACCAGCACTTTGCCGGAGTCGTGGGCGATCGACAGTTGCTGGCGTTGTTCGGCGTTCAGCGGGCTGTCCAGCGACAGGGCGATCATGCCCAGCAGGCCGTTGAGCGGCGTGCGGATTTCATGGCTCATGTTGGCCAGGAAGGCGGCACGCGCCTGGGCCATGTCGAGGGCGGTGCTACGGGCGACTTCCAGTTCTTCGTTGGACTGGCTCAGCCGGTCGTTGATCGCCTTGAGCTCGGTGGTGCGTGCCGAGACGATGTTTTCCAGCTGCCCGAGATAGTCGGTCAGGCGGTTTTCGGCATTGCGCCGTTGCTGGATCTCGGTGGCCATGTTGTCGAACTGCTGGTTGGCGACCTTGACCAGCACGCCGATCTCGTCCTGTTCGTGGCTGGGCGGGAAGTCCAGCCGGCTCTGGTCGGGGCTGCGCGGGTCGCGGCCGCTGAGTTCGCGAATGACGCCGACCAGGGGTTTGGTCAGCATCACGTAGAACAGCGCCAGCAGCAGCCCGGTGAGGATCAGGCTGCGCACGAAACCGTTGATCAGGGTGATTTCCGCACGACGCAGGAAGCGGCTGCCGAACGAGTAGGTGTCGACTTCCAGGTGCAGGACGCCGAGGGATTCCGAGGGCAGGTGATCGAGGTACAGGCGGTCCTGGAACTCGCGCTTGGCGCCGAACAGGAAGTCGCTGAGCATCCGGTAGGGGCTTTGCTGGGCCGGTCGGGTGACGTTGGCCAGCAAAGTGTCGTTGTTGTCGATCAGCCGGGCGCGGATGATCGCCGGCGAGCGCAGCAGGCCGAGGGTCAGCTCCTGGGCGAGTTCGGCGTCGATGTTGTAGGCGATACGCGAGGCCGGATTGTGGCTGATTTCCAGAAGGGCGTTGATTTCCCGGTTGATGGAGGCATCTTCACTGGCATAATCGATGCCGATCTGCAGCAGACTGAGCGCCGTCCCCAGGACAAACCCGACCAGCACAGTGAGCCTGGCTTGCTTGTAAGACAGGCGGTTGGTGAACTTGATGTCCATGGGGTGTTGAACCAATTTCCGTTTCCCTTCGCTGGGCAAGCATAGCTGATCGTCAGTGTGTGCCGGCAGGGCCCGGCGCCGTTCGCCTGCGGTAGACCAGGCATGCAGAAGGTCGTTGCGTCTGCGTGCCACATCATTACTGGGAACCTGCCCGAGGAGAAGTCGTGGAATCTCGATTGAATGCTTTTCTTGAGCGCGCCGATGCGGTTCTGGCGCGTATCGAGCCGCTGTTGCCCGCGCCGCGACAAGCCATCGACTGGACCCAATGCCTGGCCGCGCGCTGGCAGCGTGAAGGCCGCAGCGGTTTCCTGCTGCCGCTGGAGGTCAGCCTGGACATGCGCCTGTCCGATCTGATCGGGGTCGACAACCAGCGCGACCAGCTGGGGCGCAATACCCGCCAGTTTCTCGACGGCCTGCCGGCCAACCACGCCTTGCTGTGGGGCTCGCGCGGCACCGGTAAATCGTCGCTGGTCCGCGCGCTGCTGGCCGAGCATGCCCAGCACGGCCTGCGCCTGATCGAGATCGAGCGCGATCACCTGGCCGACCTGCCGCGGGTGGTGGAGCAACTGGTCAAGCTGCCGCAGCGTTTCGTGCTGTTCTGCGACGACCTGTCGTTCGAGTCGGGCGAGGGCGACTACCGGGTACTCAAGAGCGTGCTCGACGGCTCGCTGGAGCAGGCCCCGGACAATGTGCTGCTATACGCCACGTCCAACCGCCGGCACCTGGTTCCGGAGAAGGAAAGCGACAACGAGAACTGGAAGCGCGTCGATGGCGAGTTGCACCCGAGCGAAGCGGTGGAAGACAAGATTGCCTTGTCGGACCGTTTTGGCCTGTGGTTGTCGTTCTACCCCTTCACCCAGGAGCACTACCTGAACGTGGTCGAGCACTGGATCGGCGAGTTGGGAGGCAAGGCCGGCCTGCAATGGCAGCGTGACGAAGCCCTGGACATCCTCGCCGTGCGCTGGGCTACCGGCCGTGGCAATCGCAATGGTCGCTGCGCGTATCAGTTCGCGCGCTACTGGGTAGGTTTGAAGCTGTTGGAGCAAAAAGCATGATCGATCTGCAGAACACCGGCAAAGGCCTGGACGGCTATGCCTTGCTGTGCGCCCAGCTGGAATCGTTGCTGGCCGACGAGCGCGATTTCATCGCCAACGCCGCGCAATTCTCAGCGTTTCTGTTCAACCAGCTGGACGACTTGAACTGGGCCGGGTTCTACCTCAATCGCAACGAGGAACTGGTGCTCGGCCCGTTCCAGGGCCAGATCGCCTGTGTGCGCATTCCCTTCGGTCGTGGTGTGTGCGGCGCGGCCGCGGCGAGCCTGCAGACCCAGCGGGTCGAGGATGTGCACGCGTTCCCCGGGCATATCGCCTGCGACAGCGCTTCCAACAGTGAACTGGTGGTGCCCCTGGTCAAGGATGGACGGTTGATCGGCGTGCTGGACCTGGACAGCCCCCAAATCGCCCGCTTCACCCTCGAGGACCAGGCTGGCATCGAGCGCCTGGCGGCGATCTTCCTGCGCCTGACCGACTGCTGAGCCTCGTCAGTCCCTAAGCCCGGCCTTGCCCAGCACGGCCTCGGGGTCTACCCCGTCGATCTGCTGCGGTTCCATGAAGCGGTCGGCGTACTGCTGGTAGATCCCGGTCTGGATGAACAGCTCGAACAGTTCCGGATCGATATGGGCAGTGCGGCACATGGTTGCCATGATGCCCAGCGCTTCGCTCAGGGTCTTGCCCTTCTTGTAGGGGCGGTCCGCCGCCGTCAGGGCTTCGAAGATATCGGCGATCGCCATCATCCGCGCCGGCAGGCTCATCTGCTCCCGTTTCAGCTGCTTGGGATAACCGCTGCCATCCATTTTCTCGTGATGGCCGCCGGCGATCTCGGGAATGCTGCTCAAATGGCTGGGGAAGGGCAGGTGGTTGAGCATCAGGATGGTCTGCACCATATGGTGATTGATCACGTAGCGCTCTTCCCGGGTCAGGGTGCCTTTGCCGATTTTCAGGTTGTACAGCTCGCCACGGTTGTACTTGTAGGGCGGCACATCGAGCTTGAAGCCCCAGGGGTTGTCCGCCGGGATCAGCTCGGCGGGGTTGCGTTCGATCAGCTGCTCGGGCTTGTCGGCCAGCAACTGTTCGGTGACCGGCAGGGTCGGTGACGGTGTGCGTTGCTGGCGGTGGTTTTCTTCCCATGACACGCCCAGGCGGTCGTCCAGGGTGCGGCTCCAGGTGCGCCGGGCAATGCTTTCAAGTCGTTGCAGATCGGCCTCGGCCATGGCTTCGTTACCGAGGTTGCAGCGGGCGATAAAGGCAAAGTCGTCGTCCAGTTCTGCCAGGCCGGCATCGCGGATCGCCGCCAGCGAAGCGTCATCGCCACCCTGGGCGCGGGCCTGCCAATAGTCGATCCAGAGATCGCGCTTGAGCACCTCGACGCGGGTGCGGATTTCATGGATGCGGTCGTTCAGGGTTTCCAGCTTGGTGGCCTTGTCGACCACGTACTCGGGGGTGGTGATCTTGCCGCAATCGTGCAACCAGGCGGCGATATGCAAGGCCTCCCACTCATCTTCGCTGGGCCGGTAGGCGCTGAACGCCGGCTGCTGGCTGGCCGCGGCGGCCTGGGCCAGCATCAGCGTCAGCGCCGGCACTCGCTGGCAATGCCCGCCGGTGTACGGGCTCTTGGCGTCGATCGCCCCGGCCAGCAGTTGGATGAAGGCGTCGAGCAACTGTTTTTGCCGGTTCTGCAGGCGCTGGCTGTCGATGCTGACCGCCGCGGCGCCGGAAACCGCCTGCAGGAACGCGACGCGGTCCGGGCCGAGTTTTTCCAGGTCGGCTTCCTGGCCGCTGTCGGCCAGCAGCAGCACAAGGATGCCGACGGTTTCGTTGTGGCGATTGTGCAGGCGGATACCGATCAGGTGCACGCTGGGGCAGTTCATCGCCAGCAGCACGCCTTGCAGGTCGGCCGCCTGCTCGAACCCCAGGGTCGTGACCAGGCTCTCGCCGTTCGCCAGTTGCCGCAGCCATGCGGGGCTTGCCTCGTGCTGGATGTCCTGGCTGCGTACATCGAACGCCTGCAAGTCCTGGACAACACCGGCGATGATCAGGCCGTGGGGCTTGAGGTTCATGCCATCGTTTTCGCGCAGGTAGATCAGCCCGGCCTGGGCCTGGCCGATCTTCATGGTTTCAACCAGCACCCGTTGCAGCAACGGGTCGAAGCGGGTTTCCGCGGAAAGGCTGGCGGTGATCTCGAAAAAGCTGGCCAGGGTGTCCTTCATGCGGGCCATCGACACGCTTAACTGATCGATTTCCAGCACGGGCGAGCGGCGCGTCAGCGGGTAATCGAAATCGAAACTGCGGATGGCATCGGCTTCCTGCACCAGGGCGCGCAGCGGCCTGACCAGCACGCGCGAGGTCAACCAGCCGAGCGGCAGGCACAACAGCAGAATGCCCAAGGTGATGAGTGCGCCTTGCCAGCGCATGCGATAGGCGTCCGCCAGCAGCTCGTCCTCGGGCACCAGCAGCGCCAGCTGCAACCCACCGGGTCCACCTTCCTGCAGGTGCCGGCTGGCAACTATCCATTGGCGATCCTTGAGTTGCAGGCGATTGCCCTGGACCTTGCCTTGCAGCAGCGCGTCGAGGGCCGGGTTCAGGTCATTGGCGCGGATCAGCCGGGCGCTCTGTTCTTCGACGATCAGGCGACGGCTGTCCGGGTAGGCCACGGCATGGCCATTGCCATCCACCAGGGCGATTTCGGTGCTGGGCGTGACCCGATGCTTGGCCAGGGTCGCCGAGAGTTGTTCCAGGGTCAGGTCGGCCCCGATCACCGCATGGTTGCCGCTGCGGCGGGCGAGGGTGGTGCCGACGTTGCGGGTCGAGAAAAAGACGTAGGGCTCGGTGGTGATCTGATCGGTGTCGTCCTTGGCGCCCGCAAACCAGTTGCGGGCGCTCGGGTCGTAGGATTCCTGGGGATTGTCGCGGCGGCTGACGGGGCCGAGGCTGGCGTCGTAGAACAGCGACTGCGAATGCAGTTGCCCGGTGTGGCGGTCACGTTCGATGCTCCAGACTTCGTAGGCCGCGGCTTCAGGGGCCTGGCGAGCTTGTTTCAAAGCCTGGGTGCGCAAGGGCCGGACCATGAAAAAATCCCCATCGGCATAACCCACATAGAGTGAGGCCAGGTCGGGGTTGTCCTTGAGCGATTGGCTGAAAGGCCCAAGCAGCGCCAGGCGTTGCTCGAGGTCGCCGGCCTGGATGGCCGGGTTGCCCACCAGCAGGCTGAGCAGATGGCGAATCGGTTCGTAGGTCGCTTTCAGGTCCAGTTGCACGTCCTGTTCGATGCGCTGGAACAGTTTTTCACTGCTGGAAAGGATGATGCGGGTGGTCTGCTGGTAATTGAAAACGCCCAGCACCACGCCGGTCAGCAGAAGCAGACAGGTGAACATCACGCTGATATGCACATGGAGAGGAAATCGGCGTTTATCGAACGACAGCGTGCTTGGCATTGCAGCTCTCTCCAGGGGGCGCGTGATGCGCAACTCAACGTTTGAGCATAGTTAAGGCAGGTGCATTGCGCTCAGGGGAAGCAGCTCCGGGGGGCGTTGCGAATTGCATTGCCATGAGGCGTTTGGGGCCGACTGACAGAATAGTGGCTTTTTGATATTTGTCTGGCAACTAGCCGCCCCACAAGTTGCTGCGCTGGTGATGGGGATCAGGTCGTGGCTGGGCTGTGCTGTTGATCGATTTGCCACAGCAGGGCCCGTTCGAGCTTGAGCATGGCCTGTTCCAGGGCGGTTCTGCGTTGCATCAGGGTTTGCCTGTCCGCGTCTTGCAAAACAGCCTGCTCAAGGGCTTCGCACTGCGCTTCAAGGTCTTTTGCCTGCACCATCAGGGCCGAGCCCTTGATCTTGTGGGCGAGTTCCGCCAGTGCCTGGAGCGGGGGCTCGCAGGGCAGGGCCATCAGTTGCTGGCGGTCCCGGTAGCTGCAATGCAGCAGTTCGGTAAGGATGCGCAGGGCGAACTGCGGTTTGCCGCGGGACAGAGTGCGCAGCGCCTTCAGGCTGAACACGCCATTCCAGGGCCGCGGTTGCAGGCCCGCCAGTTTATGGCTGAGGGTCGCCAGGCCGACAGGTTTGAACAGGCAGTCGTCGATGCCGGCCTGTTCGCACTGCTGCCTCTCTCGCGGCCTGGGGCTGGCGGTCACCCCCAATACCCGGCAAGCCGCACGGGACTCCAGGCGTTCATGCTCGCGGATGGCGCGGACCAGGTCGTAGCCGTGCATGCCCGGCATGTTGCAATCGACGATGAGCAAGTCGAAGAACCCCTTGCACCAGAGCTCGAAGCCTTGCTCGACGTCTTCGGCGGTGCGGCAACGGTGCCCGAGAAAGTGCAGTTGTTCGCTCAGCAGCAGGCGGTCCGCCGCATGGTCATCGATCACCAGTACGTTCAAGGCCCGGGTGGCAGGGGCAATGAGTGGCTCGACGAGGGGCGCGGGTTTTCGCGCTGGCTGACAGGCCAGCGGCAACAGGACCCGGACTTCCGTGCCTATGCCCGGCTGGCTGGTCAGTTGCAGCGTGCCCTGCATGAGCTCGCAGAGGTGGCGGCAAATGGTCAGGCCCAGCCCTGCGCCGTCAGGTCTGGATGGGATGCGCGCCTGGGCCTGGAAGAAGGGTTCGAACAGCTTGTGCTGATCTTGCTCGTCGATGCCGATGCCGCTGTCCGTCACTTGCAGCATCAGCCGCACCTGTTGCGGCTGCGTGGCCGCTTGCAGGTCGAGATGGATTTTGACCTGACCCTGTTCGGTGAACTTGATCGCGTTGTGCAGCAGGTTGCCCAGAACCTGCTTGAAACGCAGTGGGTCGAGCAGCACATCGACCGGCTCGACGCTGGAGTGGAAGGTCGGTAGCAGCTTGAGGTGTTTCTTCCGGGCCTGGCTGTCGAACTCCCTGACGATGGATTCGACAAGGGCGCGCGGCTCGAGCCATTCGGGCGCCAGGTCCAGGCACCCCGATTCGATGCGGGCGATATCGAGGGTGTCGTCGACCAGGTCCTGCATCGCCCGGGCCGAGCGATAAGCCATTTCAATGACCGGACGATCCTGGGACTGGCTGTCGGTGCGCTGCCGCAGCAGTTCCAGCGCACCGATCAGGGCATTCATGGAGCGGCGCAGTTCGTGGCAGGTACTGGCCAGGAAAGCGCTTTTCGCCAGGCTGGCCGCTTCGGCCTGTTGTAGGGCGGCCTTGAGGCTGTCGCTGAGCCGATGGCGTTCGCTGATATCGACCCAGCCGCCGATGATGCCCTGGACCTCGCCGTTCGCGTCCCGGTAGGGCAGG
Organism: Pseudomonas sp. NFPP07; assembly: GCF_900115645.1. NCBI lineage: Bacteria > Pseudomonadati > Pseudomonadota > Gammaproteobacteria > Pseudomonadales > Pseudomonadaceae > Pseudomonas > Pseudomonas sp. NFPP07. Next base: position 86,126 of record NZ_FOXG01000001.1, on the reverse strand, counting down.
ACCCAGTGCTGGACGGTCAGTTCCTCTGCGTTCAGGCGCAGTGGCCGGTCACGCAGCAGCGGGCTGTCTTGCGCCATGACGCGCTGGTAGTCGGCGTGATATTCGCGGGCCTGCTGGGGATCGTCCAAAAGTCCCTGCAACAGGTTTTTGCCGATGACCTCTTCGCGCCGGGCGGCGAAGCTTTCCAGGTAGCTGGCATTGCAGCTTTGCAGCAGGCCCTGGCGGTCGCGCACGTAAGTCGGATGCGGCACGCCGTCGATCCAGGCCTGCATGAAGGCGAGCTGCTGCCTGAAGTCATGGGTGGCCTGTTGCTGCTGGGTCAGTCGCCGGTGCAGCCAGGCATTCCAGCCCAGGGACGCCAGCAGCGGCACGCCGAGCCCCAGGCCTGTGAGCAGGAGCAACCCGCGATGGCCGTTATCGAGAGGCGGGGAGGCGGCCGATTCAAGACAAGGCGCCGTGTCAGGGCACTGAGGGAGGGATGTCTTTGCCAACTCTGGTTGCCCGGCCTCGGCCAGGCCAAACAACAGGAACAGCGAAACTGCCGTGGCCGTCAGGGTTAAATAATAAAGAATGGGTTTGAACATCCTGTTTCTCACACCAGTTCGTGACGTTGTGCCAACTCGATAAGTTCCGCCATGGAAGTCGCGCGAAGTTTGTGCATGATTCTTTTTTTATAGGTACTGACGGTCTTGCCACTGAGAAATATGCTGTTGGCTATTTGCGTACTGGTGCTGCCCTTGGCAAAAAGTTGCAACACCATCAATTCCCGATCGCTGAGCAACATCAAGCGGCTCAGTTCGTTGTTTGTCGTTTCATCCTGACGCGGCGTTTGCAGGGCATGGCTCGGAAAGTAGTTGTAGCCGCACAGCACCGCCTTCATGGCGCTGAGCACTTCGCTCAGGTCTTCCTGCTTGCACACATAGCCGCAGGCCCCGGCCTGCATGCAGCGCGCGGCGAACAGGGCCGGCGATTGTGCCGTCAGCACCAGCACCCGCAAGGACTTGTCCAGGGCGCCGAAACGCAGCAGCAGTTCCAGCCCGTCGAGCTTGGGGATGCTGATATCGAGCACGATCAGGTCCGGCATGCTGTCGCGAACCATTTGCAGGGCATCGACACCGTTATCGGTTTCGCCGACGACTTTATAACCCTCATGTTCCAGCAACATGCGGATGGCCAGTCGGATAACGGGATGGTCGTCGATGATGAAAACAGAACTCATGGTCAAACCCGTGGAAATAAATACAGGTCTGGACCTTAGCGCAGGCAGGACAGTGGATATATGCGGGTTAAGGCGGGGTTGGGGACAATAAGGCAGTTCTTACATGAAAGACGGTTTCGGATTACAGCGGTTTTTCAGTTGAAAGTAGGAATGAGTATCCAGCCATGTAAAAGGTAAGGAGATATTGGCGGTTTAGTGCACTTTTTCGCAGGGCAATAAAGGGCGCTGAGAAGAGACGGGAGCCAGGCAAAGGCTGCCCCCCGTTCATGGGGGGCAGCCGCTTACGGAGCGCTTGCCTCAGGGCGCTTTCTGATCGATGCCGGCCTGCAGCAGCTGGCTGTCGCTATGGCCGCCGACGCGCAGCGGCCCCAGGTTGAACGCCTGGTCGTTGCGGGTGGCGTCGTCCTGCTTGCGGGTCAGCTCATCCTTGGCGCCGAGGGCCAGGTTGACCGGCGACTTCGACAGGTTGAGCCCGACGTCGGCGCGGTAATCCGTGCCCGCCAGCGCGGTGCTCGTGACGGTCGAGCCGCCGAGGTCGACCTTGCCTTCGCTGGCGCCGATCCGCGCGCCGCTCAGCTGGGTTTCACCCGACACCTGCAGGTTGACCCCGCGGCTGCCGCTGATGCCAGAAGCCTCGGCCACGCTGTCCTTGCTCTGACGGCTGACATTCAGGTTCAGGGTCGGCGTGTAGGAGGTGTTGCCGCTCTTGTCGCCGAACAGCACGCCTTGCGCGGTGTTGGTCAGCTTGCTGCCAGCGCCGGTTTTCTCGCTGACGGCGTAGCTGTCGCTGGTTTTCGGCCAGACCCGTTCCTTGAGGCTGGAGAAGCGATCGCCCAAGGCTTCGGTTTTGTCGGCGAGGTAGCTCTTGGCTTTGTCCACGCCGCGACCGAAGGCGCCCTTGGGTTCCGGGTTGACGTCATAGCTGCCGCTGCGGGTGAATTTCTCGCCCAGGCGTTCCTTGGCGATTTCGGCCTTGTTCACCAGGTTGTCCTTGGCCGCAGTCAGGCGCTCGGTGCCTTTGTCGACGACGTTTTCCAGCTTCTCGCGGTGCTTGTCGAAACCGCCTTCGGCCTTGGCCTGCAGCTTGTCCTTGAGCGGGCCGGTCTGTTTGGTCAGCTTGTCGACCACGCCAGGCTGGTTCTTCTCCGCGTCCAGGCGGGCATCGAGGTTGACCGTGGTGCTGCTGAGCTGGTCCTTGCGGCTCTCTACCTTGAGATCGCCACCGATCCGCCCATCGACCTGATTGGCGTCGATGCGCGCCCCTGCCAGATGGGTGTCGCCGTTGCTATTGAGCGTCACCTGGTCGGCCTTGATCAGGCTGTTGTGCTGGGTGGTGCTGTGCAGTTGCTCGACGTCGATCTTGGCCCGGGCGTGGATACCGCGATCGGTTTTCGGCGAGTCGTGTTCGCCAGCGTCGGCGCGGGTGGTCTTGCCGCCATTGCCGCCGGCGCCCAGGGTCAGGCCCCAGTTGTTGTGGGCCTGGGTGGACTGCGCCGACTCCTGGTAGATCCCGCCCTGGTCGGCGCTGAGGGTGACACCCTTGGCCTCGACCTGAGTGCCCTGCAGGTGCAGCGCGGTAGTGCTGTCGGAGCCGCTGGCGAGTGTTACCTGGCCATTGCTGTGCAGTTGCCCGCCGGTCTGGTTCTGGTCCTGTTCCGAGACCCGGCCGATGTTGAAGTTGGCGCTCAGGCTGGCGCTCTTGCCGCTGCTCTGCTCGCTGCTGGTCTTGCTGGCGCCGCCCGTCAGGCCGCCACCGAGGTTGCTGCCCTGGCTGCTATGGGTGTCGACCGCGGCCTGCAGGTCGAGTTTGCCGCCGGCGTTCAGGTTGATGTCGCCGGTCTTGGCGGTCTTGCTGCCGATGGTGGTGCCCTGGAGGATCAGGTCGCCGCCGCTGGTCAACTCGACCGGGCCCTTGCCCTGGATAGTCGCGACCCGCGCCTGGCTGTCCTGCTGATCCAGGCGCTTGTGGTCCAGTTGTACGCCGGCGCCGAGGTTGAGGTTATTGCCGTTGGCGCCCGGTGCGCTACCGACGGTGAGCGAGGCATCGCCGCGCAGGCTGGAGTCGCTGCTGTTCTGCCGGTCATTGGCCTGGTTCAGCGCCAGTTCGCCGCCGCTGTGCAGCTTGACGCCGGCGTCGCCGCCATCGAACCGGCTGCCTTCGTACTGGCCATCGCCGTTCAGCGCGATATCCACGCCCTGTTTGCCGACATAGCTGCCGACCACCGCCTTGCTGCTGTCGCTGCGCTTGTCGCTGCGCTTGTCGCTGCTGCCGCCAGCGCCGCTGCCACGCACGTTCACGTCCTCGCCGGTGGTGGTGTAGACCCGCACGCCGGCCTTGGCGTCCAGCGCCTGCTCGCTGCTGCTGTGGGTATCGCTGGCGGCCTTGGCCACCTGGCTGCCGGCGTCGATCTTCAGCGCGCCTTGAGTCGCCTCGTAGCGGCTGCCTTCATCCTGCAACTGGCCGGCGACCTTGACCCCGACCTGGCCACCCGTGAACTGGCTGACCACGGCGGTGCTGCCTTGCTCGGTGCGCTGTTTGTTCTGGTGGCCGACTTCCACGTCCAGGCCAACATTGGGTTGTTCCAGGGCATCGAGCAGGCCCGGTTGATGGAACTTGCGCTGGGCCACGCCTTCGATGGCTTTTTCCACCGGGCGGGTCAGGCCCTTGTATTCGACGTTGGCGCCGATATCGGCGCTCCAGGTGTTTTCCTTGTGGCTGGTGGACTCGCTGTCGCGCGCCGCGCGGTTGTCGACCTGCTCGGCCTTCACCAGCAGCTTGTCGCCGGCCTTGACCTGGGCACCCTCGGTCACCAGGGTGTTGCCGGCTTTGATGGTCAGGTTGCCGGTGGCATTGATGCCGGTGGTGTTGGCGGTGCGGGTATCGCGGGTGTCCTGGGTGCTGCTGTGGGCGAATTCCACACCGTTGCCGGCGCGGTCCAGGCCGCCGGTGTAGTAGAAGCCGCCGCCGGTGGTGCGGGTGTCGGTGCTGCTGCTCTTTTGGTCGTGATCGGCCAGCAGCTCGACCTGCTGGCCGCTGAGGCTGGCATCGCCGTGGGTGGCTTTCAGGTCGCCGCCCTTGATGCTCAGGTTGCCCTTGGCAGCGACTTCCAGGCTGCCGCCGCTGAGGCTCGAACCCTGTTGTTGGGTGTCGCTGGTCTTGACCGTTTTCTGCTGGTCTTCGTAACGCACGCCGGCACGGTATTGCCGGGTGCCCGGGGCATTCTCCTTGGCATAGGCGTCGAAGCCACGGGTGTGGGTCGTTTTTTCGCTCTGCGTAGTGTCCTGCGCCGAGTCGATCTTGATGTCGCCGCCAGCCTTGGCTTCGAGCTTGCCGGTCGCGGTCACTTGCGCGCCGCTGATGGCGATGTCCTGGGTGCTTTTAAGCTCGAGGTTGCTGTCCGAGCGCAGGTCGCTGGTGACGGTGGTGCTGTCTTTGCGGTTCTGCCGGCTTTCGTCCTTGGTGATGCCGAAGAACTTGCTGTCCTTGCTGTAGCTGTTGTCGTGGGAGCGGTCCTGCACGCCGTCGATGATCAGCGAGCCGTTTTCGCTGATCACGCTGGCCTGCTTGCCGCCACGGGCCTGGCTGCCGCTGATGCGGACTTCGTCGGCCTTGACGATCAGGTCGCCCTTGGCGTTGACCTTGCTGCCCTTGTTCAGGGTCTTGCCCTTGTCGCCGTCGCCGTTCTTGCCGAAGAAACTACCGCCGACCAGGTCGCCGGAGTAGGACTTGTCGTTGTTGCTCTGGGTGCGGCTGGCGCTGGTGATGTCCACCTGGCGCCCGGTCAGCTCGATATTGTTGCTGGCCAGTTCGGCGCCCTGCAGTTGCAGCTGCTTGCGACTGGTCAGTTGTAACTGTTCTTTGGCCTCCAACTGGCTGGTGATACTGCGCTGTTCGCTGCTGGACTTGTCCCAGTCGGCTTTCCACAGGTGCTTGCGGTGCCGGCCCTGGTCGCGTTGGTCGTGGGTTTCGGTGGCGGCGGTCAGGCGCAGGTCGGCACCGCTGTCGACTGTCAGGTTGTTTTTGGCCTTGATCTGGCTGGCCTGGATTTCGGTGTTGGCGCGGGCCTTGAGCTCGGCATCGCGGCGGGCGGTCAGTTGGTTGCCGTGCTGACGGCTGTCGCTGTCGGTCAGGGTGCGGTCGTAGGTTTCCCAGGTGATGCCGATGGTGCTGTTGTGCCACTGCTCGCGCTTTTCCTGGAGCTTGCGGCTTTCGATGGCGCTCAGGGTGAGGTTGCGCCCGGCGTCGAGCTTGATGTCGCGAGCGCTGACATCGGTGGCGGCGAGGCTCAGGTCCTGGCCGCTGCGCAACTGCACGTCGCCCTGGCTGCTGTGCACGCCGGTACGGGTGGCGTCGAGGCTGTCGGGCCTGGCCTGGCCGCTGATGTGCAGGTCGCCGGCGGACGCGATATTCACCCCGTTGTCGCCCTTGACCTGCACCGCGCCGACCCGCACGCCCGCGCCTTCGGCGGTGCTGACAATGTTGATGCGTCCGGCTTGCATGGCGCCGAACAGGCTGGCGTCGATGCGCTGCTCCTGGGTGTTGCCGACCGGATCGGTGCTCAGCACCTTGCCGCTGGCCGGGTCCACGCGGTTGCGCCCGACGGTGAGGTTGAGCTGGTCGCCGGCAGTAAGGTCGCCCTGGCTGTCGATGCGCGGGGCGATCAGGTTGATGCTGCCCTTGGTGTTGCTCAGGCCTCGGCCCTCGACCGTCAACTGGCCCTTGGCGTCGCGGGTGCTCAGGGCTTGCAGCTTGCCGTCGTTGAGCTCGGGGCGGCCCACCAGCAGGCTGGCGTTCGGCGTATTGATGAAGCTGCCGCCGTTGACCGAGATGCCGTTGGGGTTGGCCAGCACATAGTCGGCGGCGCGGCCGAAGATCTCCTGGGCGCCGTTGAGCGCCGAGGCGTTGCGGCTGATCACCTCGTTGAGAATCACGCTGGCGTCCTGGCCATGGAACTGCGGGTTGGCAGCCAGCTGCCCGGCCAGTTGCGAGGCGCCGGCTTGCAGGGCGTTGTTCAGCACCACGCCCTGGCGATCGACGTTGTAGTCGAGGAACTGGTTATGGGAGAGCCCGGCGCCATTGGGCGCGACGATGTTGACGATAGGCACGCCGTTCTGGTTCTGCAGCTGCGGGATACCGCCCGGGCCCGGGGCCACGGTGATGCCGCCGGCCAGCGCCTGCGGCAGATGGGAGACCAGAAGCAGGCTGGCGATGGCCAGGCGCAGTTTGCCCCTGGGGGACAGGTGAAACACAGATGTGTTATCGGGCATAAGAAGCTCTCTATGTGTGGGCCGAGTGGCAGTGCGCGTTGTTCGTTGCAACGCTGCTGTGGTGTTCAGGCTCGGCTGTTTTTTTCAGGCTGATGCACGGTTCGCGGAACCTCAGATCTGCACACTCAGGCGGGTCAGCCAGGTGGGCGATTCATGGTGAAAACGCTCGGGTGTTTCCAGGCTGTGCTGGTAATCGACATCGACTTGCAGGTTCTTCCAGCTCAGGTTCAGGCCGATGCTGGCGCTGCTCAGGCGCTCGCTGCTGGCGCCTTCTTGCGCCTTGATCCGGCCGTGGTCGAAGGCCAGGCGCGGGGTCAGCTTGACCGGCAGATCGTTCTGCAACGGCAGGCGCAGGGTGTTGCGCCAGATCCCGCCGATGGCGCCCGAGGCGCTGTTTTCGCGATAGCCGCGCACGGCGGAGTCGTCGGTGCCCAGCAGTTGTTCGATGGCCGGCAGCGGGTCGGGGCTGTACTGCAGCGACAGCTGGCTCTGCCACTGCCAGGGCTGGCTGCCGAAGCGGCCATTGCGCCATTGGCTGAGGCTGGCGCGGTACTTGCGGAACTGCGCCTGCGGCAGGTTTTTCTGCACCTGTTGCGAGTCGCGGTCGGCGCCGAACCAGGTCAGGCCCTGGGCGTAATTGACATCGAGGTTCCATACCGCGCTGTCGAGCCAGAACAGGTTGAGCCCGGCTTCGGCCACGGTCAGGGTCGGGCTCTGGATGCCCAGGCGGACCTTCTCCAGGTAGCTGTCGACATCCTTGTGGGCCAGTTGCAGGTTGGCGCTCAACTGGTGGCCCTGGTCGCGCCACAGCACGCGGTCGGCGCGCAGGCTGAGCAGGTCGGTGCGCCCGCTGTTGTAGAAGGTCACGCTGCTGAGCTTGAACGGCGCACGGTACTCGGCATGGCTGGCGAACAGGCTGTAGGTCCAGTAGCCGTAGGGGATCGAATAGAAAACGCTGGCGCTGCGGCTGTAGCGCGGGCCGTGATTGAGGGTGTCGCTGAAGTTCAGGTTGAGCGCGTCGTTGAGTTGCAGCGGGCTGTCGAGGCTCAGGTTGACGGAGTTGCGATCGCGCCCGGTACTGGCGCTGCCGAGGTTATCCACACCCAGCCCCAGGGCCCAGCGCGAAGCGCCGCTGCTGCGCGAGCGCAGGATGATCCGCGAGGCGCCGGGCTGGCTGCCGGGGGCGATATCGGCGGTCAGGTCCAGGGAGCGCAGGCGATTGAGCTGGTCCAGGCCCTGTTCCAGGTCGCGCAGGTTCAACGGTTCGCCGAGCATGCCGGGAAAGGCCCCGGCCAGGGAAACCGGCAGGCTCTGGTCGGCCAGCTCGACGGCCTCGACATACCCTTCGTCGACCACGATATCCAGCGAATGGCCGGCGGCGGGGGCGCTGCTCAGGTAAGGGCGGCTGGCGATGTAGCCGGCCTCGACATAGATCCGGGTGATCTGCGCCAGCAGGCGGTTGATCCCGTTCACGCCCATGCAGGGCGCGATATAGGGTTCGAGCTGGCGGTTCAATTGGTCTTTCTTGAACAGCGTGACACCGGCGATCCGCGTGCCGCTCAGGGCCCAGCACTGTTCATCCTCGCCACCGTGGGCGGTTTCGGCGGGAGTTACCGCCGGCGTACCGAAGCTGCCGCGCTGCAACTGGCGCTGGCGCTGTTCCAGCTGCAGTTGTTGCAGGTCGCGCTGTTGCTGTTGCTGCAGGCGCAGGGCTTCCTGACCCGGTTGTGGCATATCGGCGGCGGCCACGGGCAGGGCCCCGGCCAGCAGCGAGAGCAGCAACCAGCCGCGCAGGCCAGGGTGACAGCTGGGGTGACTTGAGGACGTATAGGGCACTCGACATCCTTAATAGTGGAAAACGGATGAGGAAGTGCGGGAACAACTTATCGACACGGATTCATTCCGTGTACTCACTTCCATTTTGACGCTTGAGTCCTGAGCGCGCTCTTTGTTACAGCGGGGGGTGAAACTATTTTGCAAATGCCTGCTGAACTAACAGGTGAAGCCGAAGTTTTAATGTGGGTACTTAGTTCGCTTGCTATTTGTTTTTTGCACCGATCATTCGGGCAGGGTCATGAAAGGGGAACGATCTGTCGCGGAGTGAAATTAATCCTGGTTAACCCATTAGGGGTCGAGACTAGCGGAAACGATAAAGTTGATTTGTACGGAATTTGTAATCGTGGGGCATCCTTAGGGGCCTTGTGCTGCAAGGGTTTCTGCCTGAAGGCTAGGCAGATGTATCGAAAGGTAAAGGTAGGATGTTTGGTTGTGTCGTTAACGATCTGTTTAATTCAGCCTAGTTGGCTTGCTTATCGGGCTGTATGTATCGGTCAATATCGCTAGTTATAGAGCAAGTGCTCTAGGTGGGTGCGGGTGTGTGGAATATTGTCGATCTGGATGACGTCTGGCGAACTTGCTGGAAGTGAACGGCACTCTCAATACAGTGTGAAGTGGCCGGGATTTCAAAGTTGAAGTAACGGCGGTGGCCGGTTACTGCCTGAGAAGAGACTGGGGGAATTCCTTAGTTGTCGACTCACGAGAAACCGCTCGAACGGCCACCTCGATAACGCGAGGTAGCCGCTCGACGGCGGGTCATTGCGGGCTGGAACGCCCGGTCATTTCCCGGGCCATTTCGCTGGCGTAGCTGTCGGTCATGCCGGCGATGAAGTCGATCATGCGCAGGAAGGAGGCATGCAGCGAGCCGTTCGGATCCGGCGCGTTGTTGCCCAGCAGGTCGAGAATCCGCCGGTTCTTGAACGACGGCGTGCGTCCGCCGTGCTGTTCCAGCGCGGCGCCGCAGAACGAATTGAGGAGGATTTCCAGGGTGGTGTAGGCACCGATCTCGTGCAGGGTCTTGCGCTTGTCCTGGAAAATCTTCTTGCGCGCGATGTCCTTGGCATTGAGCACGCAACGCTTGGCCGGGCCGTGCATGTGCTCCACCAGATCGCCCGGCAGGGTGCCGCTGAGCAGGGCGTCCTGCTGTTCGACGAAGGCCCGGGCGGCGGCGTTGGTCAGGTGCTCGATGGCCTTGCCGCGCAGGATCGCCAGCTTGCGTCGGCGCGAGTCCCGCGGGCCGAGCTGGCGATAGGTTTCCGGCAGGTCGTCGCCCACCAGCCCGAGCAGCAGCGACTCGACTTCGGCATAGTCGAGCAGCTCCATCTCCAGCCCGTCCTCGAGGTCGATCAGGGCATAGCAGATGTCATCGGCGGCCTCCATCAGGTACACCAGCGGATGGCGGGCCCAGCGTTGTTCCTCGAGTTGCGGCAGGCCGAGCTTGGTGGCGATCTGTTCGAGCAACGGCAACTCGCTCTGGTAGCAGCCGAACTTGTGCTTCTTGTAGCCCAGGGAGTCGGCGTGGCGCGCGGTCCAGGGGTACTTCAGGTAGGTGCCGAGGGTGGCGTAGGTCAGCCGCGTGCCGCCGTCGAACTGGTGGTATTCCAGTTGGGTCAGCACCCGGAACCCCTGGGCATTGCCTTCGAAGTTGAGGAAGTCGTTGCGCTCGTTTTCGTGCATGGCGTCCAGCCAGCCGCGTCCGGCGGCCTGCTGGAACCAGTGGCGGATCGCGTCTTCGCCGGAGTGGCCGAACGGCGGGTTGCCGATGTCGTGGGCCAGGCAGGCCGATTGCACCACCATCCCCAGGTCGCTGGGTTCGCACCACTCGGGCAGGGCGTCGCGAATGGTCTCGCCGACCCGCATGCCCAGGGAGCGACCAACACAACTGACTTCCAGGGAATGGGTCAGGCGCGTGTGGATATGGTCGTTGCTGGACACCGGGTGCACCTGGGTCTTGCGGCCCAGGCGGCGGAAGGCACCGGAGAAGATGATGCGGTCGTGATCCTTGTGGAAGGGGCTGCGGCCCAGTTCTTCAGAGCTGTGCAGCGGCTTTCCGAGGCGTTCGCGGGTAAGCAGGGTATGCCAATCCAAGGCGGGTCTCTCCGTCGAATGACTGATGGGCTAGCTTCCCGGTTCGCGCCAGCGCCTGCAAGGGGAACAGGTTGAATAACGGGGCCGACCACGCACGCCACTAGGCTCTGTACGAAAAGTGGCTGCGCGCTGGGCGCCTTCGGCGCTACGCGGGCCATGCTGCGCGCTAGACGCCTGCGGCGTTACGCAGAAACAGGCTCGTGCGCGAGTCCGATCGGAATGCTCATTTAGGCCCCTAAAGTCGAACGCGACCCCGGCCGTTCCTCGCCTGTTTTTGCCTTGCCTGACCTTCGCTCGCCGACTTTTCGTACAGACCCTAAAGCCCCGCGGCATCGATATCGATCAACAGCAGGCGCTGGCCATTGTCGAAGAACTGCCCGGCGGTCAGGCAGTACTGGTTGCTGGTGGCGTCGCGGTAGGTGTTCGACAGGGTCAGCCGCCGCTCGTCCCAGCCCTCGGCCAGCAGGTGGTAGAAGTACGGGCGCCACGACCAGTTGTGGCCGACGTAGCTGTGGTCGGCCTGCCAGCGGTCGTGGCGCCATTCCAGGTTCGGCGTCAGCTGGGTGCCGTGGCGATCGCATTGATAGAAGCGCAGCAACCAGGGAAAGGCATCCAGCTGGGGCAACCGTTCGATCGGGGCCCGGGCCTGGGCCCAGTCCTGCAGCAGGGCCATCAGCTCCGCGAGTTGTTGGCGCATCTGCATCAGGCGTCCGCGCTCGGTCAGTTTCTGTTGCACATAGCGCTGGCGTACCCGGGCAAAAGGCGCGACGAAAGCATCGCTGGCGAAGAACGCCTGCTCGGCCCGGGCAAACAGGAAGCCCTGGACATAGCGCGAGCCGCATTCCAGGGCGAAGTTGAGTTCGGTTTCGCTCTCGACCCCCTCGGCGATAATCCAGCAGCCGGTTTTCTCGGCCATCTGCGCCAGGGCCTTGACCACGTCGCTGCTGGGCCCGCCACGGGCCGCGGCCTGGAACAGGCGCATGTCGAGCTTGAGAATGTCCGGTTGCAGGGCCAGCACCCGGTCGAGCTGGGAGTAACCGGCGCCGAAGTCGTCGATGGCGATCCGCACACCGGCTTCGCGGTAGCGCGCCACCACTTCGCTCAGGCGCTGGCTGTTGCCGCTCAGTTCGGTGATTTCGAAGACCACGCGCCGCGGATCGACGCCCTGTTGCTGCAATTGCCTGAGGCTCGGCAAGGGCTGGCCGGCGCGCAGGCGGCTGATCCAGCGGGGCGAGATGTTGATGCTCAGGAACCAGTCGGCGGGCGCTTCATGCAGGCGGCTCAGGGCGTCGGCGCGAATCAGCCGGTCGAGCCGCCGCAGGGCGCTCGAGGAGGTCCGGGGATCGTTGAACAATGGGCCGACCGACAGCAGCTGGCCGTTCGGTTGGCGCAGGCGGCCCAGGGCTTCGACACCGGCAATACGGCCGGTGGCGGTGTCGATGAAGGGTTGAAAGCAGGCAAGCGGTTGCCCGTCGATCACGGGGCCTCCTTGGTTGATCTTGTTGATCCTGGCGCTGCGCCGACGCAACAGGCAGGCACGACCCGACCTCTCGTGGGAGAGGCCGGGTGCGCAGCTATTGCGGGAATGATTGCAAGAATGCAGCCAGATGGCGGCTCAGTGCTTGTTCGAAGAACCTTGCATGACCAGCTTGATCAGCGGCAACAGGCCGGCGCTGAGCCGCACCAGCCGGGCGAAGCTTCTGACGCTGCCGCTCTTGGCGCCTTTGCCGGTGAGAAACCCCAACAGGGTCACGGCAGCCACGCCCCACAACGGCGCGTGCTTGATGCCCAAGCCCTGTTGCCAGCTCTGGCCAAGGCCCCGGACCCGCTGCAAAGGTTGCAGCAACTGTTGGGATTCGTGGCGGATTTCCTGGCGGTGCATTTCCATGCGCAGGCGGATCAGCGCCTTGCGCATCTCGCGCCGGGAGTTGGTTTGCGGGATGTCAGGCAGGCTCATGGCAGCAGGCGCTCCCTGTCGTTGGCCAGCTCTTCAAGGGTGGCGTGGAAGGGCGAGGACTCGTCGAAAATCGCCGCCTTCAGGCGCAGGGCGCAGAACAGCGCCGCCAGCGTATAGAAGACGCACAGCCCGATGATGGCGGTCAGGCGATAGGTGTCCCAGAACAGGATCAGCACCAGCGCCGACAGGCCTATCAACAACAGCAGGGCGAACACCAGGGCCAGCCCGGCGAACAGCAGCAGGCTGACGGTTCTGGCTTTCTGTTCCTGCAACTCGATGCCGAACAGTTCGACGTGGCTGTGCAACAAACCCAGGAAAGCAGCGCCCAGGCGCCGCGTTGAAGAGCCTTGGCCCGCCGTGGAGCCGGATTCACCGATAGCCATATCAGCGCCGGGTCGCCAGCAGGCCGATCAGAAAGCCCACGCCCGCCGCGATGCCCACTGCTTGCCAGGGGTTGCTCTGCACATAGTCTTCGGTGGCGGTGACCGCCGCCTGGCCGCGTTCGCGCAGCGATTGTTCAGTCAGTTGCAGGGTCTCGCGGGCGCGCAGCAGGCTGTCGTGAATCTGCGTGCGTAATTGGTCTGCCTGGTCGCCAGCCAGGGTGGCGGTGTGTTCCAGCAGACGTTCCGTGTCACTGACCAGTGCCTGAAAGTCCGCCATCAGTGTTTCTTGAGCTGTCTTGGTGGTTTTGCTGGCCATGGTTATCTCCGTAGTGGCGTTCTGAAGGGTTCGAGTATGAGCCTTGCGCGAAGGTTCAGTGCAATTGTCTGGTACAGCTTTTGCTTTGTCCTGGTGCGTAAACACGGGTGGTTGCGCCGAAAGCGCGCAGGATGCGGTGCCTGGCAGCTAAAACCTTACCCTAAAAAATCAACACTTATGGAAACACCCCGAGCGATACATCCCTCTCGCAAAAGCGTCGCGCCAAAATGGGTCGTAATACCTGGGTCGACAGGACCTTCGGTGCCAAGTTGGTGCAAAAAAGCGTTCGAGCGGCTCGTGGCTTTTTCCTGAATATCAGGTCTGCCCATTCCATGGAAAATCTGCAAAGCGCTGTGGACACTCTGGTCCATGGTTCCAATACCCTGTTCATCCTCATCGGTGCGGTCATGGTCCTGGCCATGCATGCCGGCTTCGCCTTTCTCGAGGTGGGCACGGTGCGCCAGAAAAACCAGGTCAACGCCTTGTCGAAGATCCTCAGCGACTTTGCGGTCTCGACCCTGGCCTATTTCTTTATAGGCTATTGGATCTCCTATGGCGTCAGCTTCCTGCAACCGGCGGCGGTGATCAGTGCCGATCACGGCTACGGGTTGGTGAAGTTCTTCTTCCTGCTGACGTTCGCCGCGGCCATCCCGGCGATCATTTCCGGCGGCATCGCCGAGCGTGCGCGGTTCGTCCCGCAGCTCTGCGCCACGGCGCTGATCGTGGCCTTTATCTATCCCTTCTTCGAAGGCCTGGTGTGGAACGGCAACTATGGCCTGCAAGCCTGGTTGCAGGAGAACTCTGGCGCGGGCTTCCATGATTTCGCCGGCTCGGTGGTGGTGCATGCCATGGGCGGCTGGCTGGCGCTGGCCGCGGTGCTGTTGCTCGGGCCGCGCAACGGTCGTTATCGCGACGGCAAGCTGGTGGCGTTCGCGCCGTCGAGCATCCCGTTCCTGGCCTTGGGGTCGTGGATCCTGATTGTCGGCTGGTTCGGCTTCAACGTGATGAGCGCGCAGACCCTGCAGGCGGTCAGCGGGCTGGTGGCGGTGAATTCGCTGATGGCCATGGTCGGCGGCACCGTGGCGGCGCTGATCGTCGGGCGCAACGACCCGGGCTTCCTGCACAACGGCCCGCTGGCCGGGCTGGTGGCGATCTGCGCCGGCTCCGACCTGATGCACTCGGTGGGCGCGCTGATCACCGGGGCGATTGCCGGCGCGCTGTTCGTCTGGTGCTTTATCGCCACCCAGACCCGTTGGAAGATCGACGATGTGCTGGGTGTCTGGCCACTGCACGGGCTGTGCGGCGTGTGGGGCGGTATCGCCTGCGGGGTCTTCGGCCAGAGCGCCTTGGGTGGCCTGGGCGGTGTCAGCCTGGTCAGCCAGTTGATCGGTACCGGCCTGGGCGTGCTGGTGGCGCTGGTCGGCGGCTTTATGGTGTACGGCGCGATCAAGGCGCTCTGCGGCCTGCGCCTGACCCAGGAGCAGGAGTATTACGGCGCCGACCTGTCGCTGCACAAGATCGGCGCGGTCAGCCAGGACTGAGCCCATGCGGCCCTGGCTGGAGTCCCCGGCGAGGGCTGCTTGCCGCTGATCATTGGCCGCCGAGCAGGCGCGCCTCCGACGCTTCGATGGCCGCCAGCGGGCCGGACATCAACACCGTATCGCCGGCTCGCAGCAGGGTGCCGGCGGCCAGCTCCAGGTCGCGGCCATCGCGCTGCACGCCTTGCACATCCACGCCCAATTGCTCCAGCGCCAGCTCGCCGAGGGCCAGGTCGCAGGCGTGGGCCGCGCTGCCGAGATTGACCGCATGCATCAGCACCCGCGGCTGGCCGCGATTGTCCAGCAGGTCGGTCTGCGCGCCATGGTAGAAACCATGCAGCAGGCGATAGCGGTTGTGGCGGACTTCATCGACCTTGATCTGTACCTGGTGTTCCGGCAGCCCGAGCATCACCAGCGCATGGGACGCCAGCATCAGGCTTGACTCCAGCAGCTCCGGCACCACTTCGCTGGCGCCGGCGGCTTTCAGTTCGGCCAGTTGGCTGTCGTCCCGGGTGCGCACCAGGATCGGCACGTCGCTGTTGATCCGGCGCGCGCTTTTCAGCACGTTGAGGGCGATGTCGGTCTTGTCCACGGCAATCACCAGCAGCCGCGCGCGTTCGAGGCCGACCGCCGCCAGCAGCTCGGCGCGGCGGGAGTCGCCGTAATGCACGCAGCTTTCGCCGGCCGCGGCTTCCTGGACCCGCACCGGGTCGTCGTCCAGGGCAATGAAACGTTGCTGTTCGCGGCGCAGGAAACGGCCGATCGACTGGCCGACGCGGCCATATCCACAGATCACCACATGGTCCTGCAATGCGGCGTTGAGGGCGCTGATTTCTTCCAGGTGGGCCTCCTGGTTCGGCTTGCGGTGCAGGCGCGCGGCAATGCCCGGGGCGGCGCGCAGCAGCAGGGGCGTCAGCAGCATCGAACAGAAGGTCGCGGCCAGCAGCAGGCCGCTCAGCTCGGCCGGCATCAACTGGCTCTGCTGCATCTGCGCCATCAGCGCAAAACAGAACTCGCCGCCCTGGGCCAGGGCCAGGCCACTGCGCCAGGCCGTCTCGCCGTCGCTGCCGCGCAGCTTGAGCAACAGTGCCACCACGGCGCCCTTGATCAGCATCAGGGCCAGGGTCAGGCCGAGGACCAGCAGGGCATGGCTAGCGAACAATTGCAGGTCGATCAGCATGCCGATGCTGACGAAAAACAGCCCCAGCAGAATGTCGCGGAACGGCCGGATATCGGCCTCGATCTGGTGCCGGTAACGGCTTTCCCCCAGCAGCATGCCGGCGAGGAACGCACCAAGGGCGGGGGACAGGCCGAGCAGGTGGGTCAGCCAGGCGGTCAGCAGGACGATGACCAGGGCCAGCAGCACGAACAGCTCGGCGGAATGGGAGGCGGCCACCTCGTGGAACAGCCGTGGCAGCAGCCAGCGGCTGGCCAGCGCCAGGCCGATGAACAGCAGGGCGGTCTTGCCCAGCGTCAGGGGCAGGGCCCAGTACCAGGCCTGTTCGGTGTCGCCGGCGAATACCGGCACCAGGGTCAGCAACAGCACGGCCACCACGTCCTGGAACAGCAACACGCCGATCGCATTCTGCCCGTGGCTGCTGAAGATTTCCCCGAGGCTGCCTAGCTCCTTGCTGACGATGGCGGTGGAGGACAGCGCCAGGCCCGCACCGAGCAGCAGCGCCGGGATCAGCGGTACGCCGGCGAGAATCAGCAGGCCGCCAAGGACGGCGCCGCTGCACAGCACTTGCAGGCTGCCCAGGCCGAATACCACCTGGCGCAGGGCCAGCATTTTCGAGACGGAAAACTCCAGTCCCAGGGAAAACAGCAGGAACACTACCCCCAACTCCGCCAGGTCAGGCAGGTTTTCGTTGTCGTTGACCCAGCCGAAGGCGGTCGGCCCCACCAGCAGGCCCACGCACAGGTAGCCCAGCACGGGCGGCAGGCGCAGGCGGCGGAACAGGGCAATCACCACCAGGGATGAAGCAAGGATGATCAACAGATTGGCGAACACAGACATCTCCGGGCGGCGGGTTGTAATGACAGAGCGTAGAGGCAAAAAAAGCCGCGAGGGTCGCTCAACCGCAAGTTGGCGGCGCTGACCTGCATCAGCTGTTTGGCAGAATGCTCGACGATGGCCATTGTTGGCCGCAGGGTATTGCGTTCATCGGTCGACGGCTTTTTCCCGCGAGCCTAGAATAAGCGCCTGTCTCTTTTCGGTCTGTCTGTCATGCCTCCTGAATGTCAGCTGTTCGGCACCCTGGGCTGCCACCTGTGCGAACTCGCCGAGGCGGAGTTGATGCCGCTGGTGGAGCACGGGCTGATGGTCGAGCTGGTGGATATCGCGGAAAACGAAACCCTGTTCGAGGCGTATGGCCTGCGTATCCCGGTCCTGCGCCGGGTGGACAACGGCGCCGAGCTGGGCTGGCCGTTCGATGCCGAGCAGGTGGTGGCCTTCCTGCGCTGAGCCGGCTGTCGCTGGCACGACCCTTTCCGTTTGTCGCCTGCGCTGCAATCCCTTGGCGGGATCCCGATTATTCGGTTACTGTATATGCGTACAGTTATCGGGATGGTTCGTCATGTCTCTCACAATCCTCGCCCGCGCCGAGCGTTTGCAGCACCTGTCGCCCGAGCATGCAGGGCACGACGGGTTTGCCGCCGGGCTCACGTTCGAAGGCGGTTTTTCCCTGGATCGCACTGTGGGGCTCGGAGCGCCGCAGATCCGTGCGGTGCTGGTGGATGACGACAGTCTGCTGGGCTTCGGGATCTATCCCGGCGACCGGCTGATCGTCGATCGTTCGGCGGCCCCGGCGGTGGATCAGTACGTGGTGGCCCATCTCGATGGCGAAGACGCCTATGGCGTGCGCCTGCTGGCGCCCGATCCCAAGGGTGGGCTGCTGCTCAAGGCGGCGCGACCTTCGGTTGCACCGATCCCCCTGGACGATCGGGACTCGGCGCAAATCTGGGGCGTGGTGTTGTGGGTGGTCAGTTATGTCGGCCGTGGCTGATATCGAGGCGCAGGGCGTGTGCTCAGTGGATGAATGAGAGGGTAGAAGGACTGATGATGGTCAATGTCGAACAATTGAAGAGCAGTGTGAACCGCATGTCTGCCGATGTGGTGCGCGAAGCGGTACTCGAGCTGCGCCTGGACGGCCTGGTCACGGAAGGCAAGACACCGTTCAACAAGCTGCATTTCAATACCTGTTTCGCGGAAATCGAAGCCCTGTTCCAGCGTGCGGGTTATCACCGGCAACTGGACGTGGTGGGGTATCAGGGGTTGTTGTATGCGCTGTATGACCCGGCCCGCTGGGAGGCGGTCGATGTGCTGCGCTGGCTGAAGGAGTTCACCGATGCCGCCGCGCAAGCCGGCGTGGCCCGGGCTTAGTCGCAGGTTCCGGAGGGGGAAACTCTCCTAGGCTCCCCGGGACCCATGTTGGATAATGTCGCTCTGCATTGTCCGCTCGAGCTTTTGTATGTCTTCCGTACCTTTTTTTGCCGCACAGCATCAGGCCAGCACCCTGTACCTGCCCCCCGGTTCATGGCCAACCGTACTGGATTGCCTGTGTGACCATTTCAGCACCATCAGCCGCGAGCAGTGGCTGAGCCGGATCGCCCGCGGCCGGGTGCTCGATGGACAGGGACTACCGATCGGTGTCGACCTGGCGTACCGCGAAGGCCTGCGCATTCATTATTTTCGCGAAGTGCCCGACGAAAAGATCATCCCGGTGCAGGAGTCGATCCTCTACGTCGATGAGCACCTGGTGGTGGCGGACAAGCCGCATTTCCTGCCGGTCACCCCGGCGGGGGAATATGTCGAGCAAACCTTGCTGCGCCGCCTGATCCGCAGCCTGGACAATCCCCACCTGGTGCCTCTGCATCGCATCGACCGGCATACGGCGGGCCTGGTGTTGTTTTCGGCCAATCCGCAAAGTCGCTCGGCCTATCAGTCGCTGTTCCCGACGCGCAGGATCGACAAGCGCTACGAGGCCATCGCACCGGCCTTGCCCGGTCTTGAGTTCCCGCGGGTGCATAAAAGCCGCCTGGTCGATGGCGAGCCCTTTTTCCGCATGCAGGAAGGGCCTGGTACGCCTAATACGGAAACGGCACTGGAGGTCCGGGAAAAGAACGGTGACCTCTGGCGTTATGGGCTGTATCCGGTGACCGGCAAAAAGCACCAGTTGCGGGTGCACATGAGTGCGCTGGGGGCGGCGATCTGCAACGACCCGTTTTATCCCGATGCGCTCAAGGATGTGGAGGACGATTACGCCAAGCCGCTCAAGCTGCTGGCCCAGGGGCTGCGTTTTACCGACCCGCTGACAGGGGAGGAGCGCGAGTTCGAGAGTCGGATCACCTTGCAGTGGTAATCCAGGCCACTGCTTGCTGTTGCCAGAAACGATAAAGCCCGCGAAAGCGGGCTTTATCGTTCAAGGCAGTAACGGTATGGATTACAGCTCTTTTACCGTACGAACCTGATCCTTGTTGATGCGGGTTTGTTTGCCGTCCAGTTGTTCGAACTCGTAGAAACCGGAATCCTCATCGTATTTCGGCGTATCGACGGCCTGGATTTCGCGACCGTCATTCAGGGTGATCACAGTAGGCGATGCGCAACCGGCGAGAGTGGCAAGGCCCAGTGCAAGCATGAGAGTGGCGAGAGTCCGCTGAATCATTATGTGTCTCCGAGATGAATACTTTTAGTTGCTGTGCTTGAGACGTATGCAACGCCTGCAAGTTCCTTGAGTTAAGGGCATTCTGACACGCCGTGCTGCTGGCTTAACAGCTCTGGTGTATTCAGATTAGCCAATCGGGGATCGTTTGCCGGACATTGCAGGGCCTGAGCATCCAGCCCGCGCATGATACGTCCGGGGCTGCGCTCACCGTTCTGCCAGGCTCCGTCGAAGGTGCCGAGCAGCGTGCGCGGAATGATACACAGCAAGGGTTCCCAGTGCTCGCCATGGCGCAACATCAGCGGTTTGTCCGGATGCAGGGCGGCGCTTTGTCGCATGGCGTCGATCAGTTGCGCATCGATGCGCGGCACGTCGCAGGGCAACCCCTTGTCCCTTCCGCCCATGCGTTGGCCGCGTCCACCGGCCAGGAGCAGAATGGAGCAGGGCAGCAAATCTGCGCGCTGGGTCATGGCACGTCTCCACAGGGGCGGGCAAAGAGAGCGCTGTGATATAACACCGGGCTGTTTCTCCTACAACTGGATCGAGCCTATGAAAGCCAAGGCTGATGTACCTTTTGCACCCCTGAACATCGCGGTGCTGACTGTCAGTGATACCCGGACCCTGGAGACCGATACCTCCGGCCAGGTCTTCGTCGATCGCCTGAGCGCTGCAGGCCATAACCTGGCCGCGCGCGTCCTGCTCAAGGACGATCTCTACAAGATTCGCGCACAAGTGGCGACCTGGATCGCCGACGACCTGGTCCAGGTGGTGCTGATCACCGGCGGCACCGGTTTCACCGGCCGCGACAGCACCCCGGAAGCCGTGTCTTGCCTGCTCGACAAACAGGTCGACGGCTTTGGCGAGTTGTTCCGCCAGATCTCGGTCGCCGACATCGGCACTTCCACCGTGCAGTCCCGGGCCCTGGCCGGGCTGGCCAACGGCACGCTGGTGTGCTGCCTGCCGGGCTCGACCAACGCGGTGCGTACCGGTTGGGACGGCATCCTCGCCGAGCAGCTGGATTCGCGGCACCGGCCGTGTAATTTCGTCACGCACCTGAAACAGGCGGCGCCTTGTGAATCCCGTGGGTAAGCCGGGCAAGACCGGCGCCTTGATGCCGGTCGAGGTCGCATTGGCCCGTTTGCTGGAGATGGCCGAGGCTACTCCCATTCTCGAGCGCGAGCGGCTGCCGCTGGCGGCGGCTCAAGGCCGGGTCTTGGCCGACGATTTGGTTTCTACCCTGGATCTTCCGCCCTGGCCCAACAGCGCCATGGACGGTTATGCCTTGCGTGCCGCGGATTGGCGTGGTGAGGCCCTTGTAGTCAGCCAGCGCATTTTCGCCGGCCAGGCGCCCGAGCCTTTGGCGCCCGGTACCTGCGCACGCATCTTCACCGGGGCGCCGGTCCCGGCGGGAGCCGACTGCGTGGAAATGCAGGAGAACGCCGAGGTTCAGACCGATGGGCGGGTGTCCTTTACCGAGCCGCTCAGCGCCGGGCAGAACATTCGTCCCCAAGGCCAGGAAACCACGGTCGGCGAGTGTGTATTGGTGGCCGGAACGCAGCTGGGGCCGATCGAGCTGGGGCTCGCTGCTTCCTTGGGTTGCGCGGAACTGGAGGTGGTGCGTCGAGTGCGGGTCGCCGTGCTCTCCACCGGCGACGAGCTGGTAGAGCCCGGGCAAGCGCTGGGTCCCGGGCAGATCTACAACAGCAACCGTGTCCTGCTGTGCAGTTGGTTGCAGCGTCTGGGCTGTGAGGTGATCGACGGCGGCATCCTGCCCGACGATCTGCCCACGACCCGGCATCGCCTTGCCGAGCTGGCGGATGTGGATCTGATCCTGTCCACCGGCGGTGTATCGGTGGGCGAGGCGGATTTCCTGGGCATCGCCTTAAGAGAAGAGGGCGAGCTGGCCCTCTGGAAGCTGGCGATCAAGCCGGGCAAACCGTTGACCTTCGGGCATTTCCGCGGTGTGCCGGTGATCGGCCTGCCCGGTAACCCGGCCTCGACACTGGTGACCTTTGCCTTGCTGGCCCGCCCCTATATTTTGCGGCGCCAGGGAGTGAAGGAGCTGCAGCCCTTGCAGTTCCAGGTTCCAGCCGGGTTTGCCTGGCCGAAGCCGGGGAACCGCCGAGAGTATCTGCGTGGGCGCCTGGAACAGGGCAGGGCAATCATCTATCGGAACCAGAGTTCCGGGGTCTTGCGCAGTGCCGCTTGGGCCGAGGGGCTGGTCGAGGTACTGGAAGAGCGAACGCTGGTTGAGGGCGATTGGGTCAACTTCATCCCATTGAGTGAAGTCCTGGGCTGACTCCAGGGGAGGTGGACCTGATCGGCAGCGCCGGGTCCATCCTCCAGAGCCCCACCCATCAACGCAGGAGTAAAAGGATCAGCAAGCCAAAACGGCTGTTCAGTCCCCAGGACAGCAGTGCCGATATAAATCCGGCATAGGCCAACACCCACGCGAGCTTCTTGAGCAAGGCATGAAGCTTGCTGTCGGGCTTATGCTCGGGGTCACGGGTATGTACTTGATGGACACTCAGTTCCGGGTGTTTGCCTGTACTGAGCAGGATGCTCCCTTCCAGTCGAGTGAGCGCGGAGTTCGAGCGTTCAAAGCATTTCTTGTCATCCATGTGTTTCGCTTCCCTGTTTGAGGCGTCGTTCGCCTGCCATGAACATTCTCCGATTGTCTGTTTCGGGTCAATTCAGGTGATTCTCAATCTGCGGTCAGAAAAGTTACCGGTCAGCCAGCAGACGGCCTGACGGGGACAAATTGATTACATCCCGATCGGACTTTTTCTCATGGGCTGAGGGTCAACATCCTTCAATGGCCCTCGAATGACAGGAGTGATGAGCGATGAGCGAACGCAAGGCGATGCTGATACTGCACGGCAAGCAGGCCCTCAACGAAGAGGTCCGCGCGGCTGTCGAGCGCAAGCGTGAAGAGGGTTGGGAGCTGGCGGTCCGCCTGACATGGGAAGCGGGCGACGCCCAGCGCCTGGTGGATGAAGCCCTCGTGGCCGGTTACACCCGCCTGATCGCGGGAGGCGGTGATGGCACTTTGCGTGATATCGCCGAGGCCATGGCGGCGCAGGCCCACGATGCCAGCCTGGTGTTGCTGCCGCTGGGCACGGCCAATGATTTCGCGCGGGCGGCTGGCGTGTCGTTGCTGCCCCATGAGGCATTGAACCTGCTCGACGTGCCGGCACGGGCGATCGACCTCGGCGAGGTCGGTGGCCAGGTATTTCTCAACATGGCCACGGGCGGGTTCGGCAGCCAGGTGACGGCCAATACCTCCGAGGACCTGAAAAAGATTCTGGGGGGGGCGGCCTATCTGTTCACTGGTTTGTCCCGTTTCAACGAACTGCATGCGGCATACGGTGAACTGCAGGGGCCGGATTTCCATTGGCGCGGCGAGTTGCTGGCCCTGGGGATCGGCAACGGGCGCCAGGCCGGTGGTGGGCATCTGCTGTGCCCTGAGGCGATGGCCGATGACGGATTGCTGGATGTCAGTATCCTGCCGGCCCCCCAGGAGCTGGTGGGCACCTTGAAGGACCTGCTGGCCGGCGGCTGGGGAATCGACAACCTGTTTGTGCGCACGCGCCTGCCCTGGGTTGAAATCAAGGTGTCCGAGGGGCTGGATATCAATCTCGACGGTGAGCCCCTGCAAGGCGAAAACCTGCGTTTTCGCGCGCTCCCAGGGGCATTGCGGGTGCATTTGCCGGAAGACTCCCCGCTGTTGGCGGCTTCGGCGTCTTAATCGTCGAGGCTGATGATCTGTTCGCGGACGGCAAACAGGACCAGACCGGCCACATCATAGATCTGCAGGCGTTTCATGATCTGCGAGCGGTGGGTTTCCACGGTCTTGATGCTCAGGCCCAGCCCATGAGCGATTTCGCGGGTCGATTTGCCGCGAACGATCAGGCGCAGGATCTCCAGCTGGCGTGCGGTCAGGTTATGGGTTTCAACGGGTTCCGGATGGGGCTTCTGCACGCGGATCAGCGCCTGGTTGATCACCGTGTGGGCAATGGCCGGGCTGAGATAACGCTCGTTGTTGCGCAAGGCGTCGAGCGCGTGCTCGAGCTCGTTGGCGGTGGTGTCCTTGAGCAGATAACCATGAGCACCGGATTCCAGGGCCTGCATGATCAGCGCCGGATCGGTGTGCATCGAGAGAATCAGTACTTTGCTCTGCGGGTGCACCACCTTGAGTCTCTTCAGGGCTTCAAGGCCGCCGATATCCTTCATGGAAATATCCAGCAGGATAATGTCCGGCGACAGCCTCTCGACCATTTCCAGTACTTGTGCGCCATCGTTGGCTTCACCGATCACGGCATAGCCAGGAATGTCCATGACCAGGGCACGCACGCCAGCCCTGATGAGCGAGTGGTCATCCACCAGAAGTAAATTGCAGGTCAATGTAAAACCTTATTCGTACTGGCCCGTTCGAGTGCGCGAGGCGCCCAGGGGAAGAGTGCTTCGATTTGTGTGCCCTGGTCGGGCTGGCTGGAAACCTTCAGGGTGCCACCCAGTTGCGCGATTCTTTCCGCCATGCCCGCCATGCCGCGTTGTCCTTGCGCGCCTGGATTGGTCGCCGGGGAAAAGCCACGGCCATCATCGCTGATAAACAGCGAAAGGCCCTCGGGCAGGCGTTGCAGTCGTACCAGCAGGTTATCCGCCTGGGCGTGACGCAGCATGTTGGTGACGGCTTCTTGAGTGATACGAAAGGCGGCCACCGCCATCTCCTCGGGGATGCCTGCCAGGCGTTGCTTGCATTCCAGGCTCCAGTGCACGGAAGTGTTTTCCAGGGTCTTCAGCAAGTGTGCCCGCAGGCTGGCTTCCAGGCCCAGGCTGGCCAATTGCCGGGGATTGAGAATGGCCGATACATCGCGCACCTTGGCCAGGGTTTCTTCCAATGTGCTTTGAAGCGTCGTGCAATGCTGTTGCAGGTCTTCGGGCAGGCGGCGCTTGAGCCATTCGCTTTGCAGCTTGGCGGCAGTCAACAGCTGACCAATATCATCATGCAATTCACGACTGAGGCGATGGCGCTCGTTTTCCTGGACTTCCAGCAAGCGATCCGCCAGTTCCTGAGGCTGGAACTTGATCGATTTGCGCGAATCGCCGTAATAGGCCCAGACACTGGCCAGGGCCACCAGATTCAGGATCAGCAGGCTGAGGGGAAAGGTCGTCGACAGGCAATAGACAGCCAGACTTCCAAGTGCCGAGCATGAGCACAGCAACAGGTTGAGCCAGCGCAGGTTTATTCGAGAGAGAAGTCTGGTGGCAGTTGACTTGAGGCTGGCGTACATAGCGGATGGAGCCAATGAATGTTCGCTGCGGGGAGACCGGTCAAGTCGACTGACGGGCCCCGGTTTGGAATACGGTATTGTTTGAGTATGCGGCTTCAATTAACGCGGTCTATTCGTTGGGAGCAAGCCTTGCACTGATCAGGTGTGTAACAAGATCAATCTGAAATCACAGTGCCATTAAGGATGTCGTTTAGTGGCTGGCATAGTATCAGCTTAGCTACCGTTGGTCGCGCCTCTATATATGTCCAGCGGGTCAGGAATATTGCCTTTTGGGACGTATGTTCCGATTCGCTTGTTTTAACTGGCTCCGCTCAAACAGTGACTGTATCTGGCCTTGCGCGAACGGGTAGGCGAGATTCAGAGCACTTGAAGTCTCGGGATTGGTTTTATTTAGTTGTCTTAGTTGGTTCTGTCGTTAACAGGCATGAAATATTGGATAACGACATGATGCTGGTCAATGTCACGACATATCTAACGACTGAAGTTAGGTATTAACGACAGGGTCTATGCGTTTCTCTTGGCGATCGAAAAAACTTTGAACGAATTTTGGTGGCAGGACAGGGGGGCGGGCAAAGGGTCGATTTGCACGGCGAGGGATTCGATGAGAGTGGCCTGTTCGTTGCCATCGAGGTTCAGTTGCCCGGTCACCGGATCGACGAGTTCAAGCTGCCAGGCCATCAGGCTGAAGCACTCCCCGAGAGTGTCGAGGATCTGCTCGTTCATGTCCGGATGAGGATGGGAGTGATCCAGCAACGCATGAACCTGGCGCGAGAATTCGGCGGTGCTGCGCAGCGCCAGCGCGTCGGTTTTCTCGGCAAGCTTGAGCAGAGTGGACAACATGCAATCGATGGCGTCCTGATCGTTCCTGATCAGGTTGAGATGGTTCAGGCATTCAACAGACTTGGCCAATAGTGCTTCTGCCTCAAGCAGAAAGTCGGGTGACTGGTGCCACTCTTTATCGTCGATCAGCATGCTTGTCTCCACGACGCCACGTCAGATGATGGAATGGTCCGTTTTGTGAGCGGCTGTAAGGTATTACGTCGGTTATGCCGTGGGATATAGGACGAATCTGATTGGTTCTCAATGGACGAAGATGCTGTGCTGGTGTTTAGTCCGCAGGCGACAGACTGCCGAGCACGGTGTGTCGGCCACGCTTGGACAGCGGAGGCGGGGGGGCTCGAAGGGGCACCAGCCCATCTTCCTGCGATCACAAACAAAAGCCTGACTCCATTCATGCAATGAGAATGGCGTCACATTAATGGCTATTGGATATTGCGAATATCAGGTTGGTCCTGATTGCCGGTAGGGGATTCCCTTATAAAGGGGAACCAAGTGCTGAAAACGAGGTCGCGGCGGGAGCTTGGGCGGATGAAATCGCGAAGTCAGTAAAGCATGATGTTAATGTGACATCAATGCCTTTGCATGGCATTTTGTACGCAGGTCAAGATTCGGCGAATCGCGCCGATAACCCGCGTTAGTGAATTCATCAGAACAAGCCCAGGAGTCATTACATGGCCGGCATTCTCGACACGGTAGATCAACGCACGCAACTGGTGGGTGAGAATCGCCTGGAAATCCTCATGTTTCGTCTGGCCGGGCGACAGTTGTTCGCGATCAACGTGTTCAAGGTGCAGGAAGTCCTGCAATTGCCAAAGCTGACGCTGATGCCCCAGCGCCATCCGTTCGTCTGTGGCGTGGTCAACCTGCGGGGGCAGACGCTGCCGGTCATCGACCTGTCCCAGGCGATCGGCATGCGGCCTCTGGTGCCGGGTCCCAACAGCACCATCATCGTCACCGAGTACAACCGCTCGGTGCAGGCCTTCCTGGTGGGAGGCGTCGACCGCATCGTCAACATGAACTGGGAAGCCATCCTGCCGCCGCCGACCAGTGCCGGGCGCCAGCATTACCTGACGGCGATCAGCAAGGTCGACGATCAACTGGTCGAGATCATCGACGTGGAAAAGGTCCTGGCCGAAATCGTTCCCTACAACGCCAAGGTCTCGCGCGACAAGCTCGACGATCCGGTGCTCGAGCGTGCCCGCGGCCGTGAAGTGCTGTTGGTGGACGACTCCAACGTGGCGCTGTCGCAATTGCGCGACACCCTGGGCCAGCTGGGGGTGAAGATGCACATTGCCAGCGACGGCCTGAAGGCCCTGAAGATGCTCAAGGCCTGGGCCGATACCGGGGTCGACATGACCGACAAGCTGCTGATGGTGTTCACCGACGCCGAAATGCCGGAAATGGACGGCTATCGCCTGACCACCGAAATCCGCAACGATCCTCGTCTGCGCGGCCTTTACGTGGTGCTGCATACCTCCCTGTCCGGCAGCTTCAACGAGTCGATGGTGAAGAAGGTCGGTTGCGACAACTTCCTGTCCAAGTTCCAGCCGGACAAACTGGTCGACGTGGTGCGCCAGCGCCTGATGCTGGACGAAGTTCCCGCCTGACGGGAGCATTGGCCGGAGCGACGTCTGTGCGGCAGGTGCTTCTTTGATTCGCGGGCCGGCTCGTATAAGGTTGCTTTTTTTGCTACCCGGGAGCTGGCCATGCGTCTCAGCGCGCTTTATCGATACCCCTTGAAATCCGGCAAGGGCGAGTCCCTGCAACAGGTCGCGCTGGACAGGCTGGGGCTGGAGGGAGATCGACGTTGGATGCTGGTCGATGAGCCCAGCGGACGCTTCCTGACCCAACGCGCGGTCCCGCATATGAGCCAGCTTTCGGCGCTCTGGAACGCCGAGGGAGGGCTGACCCTCAGTGCTCCCGGCTACCCATCCCTCGATGTGCCACTGCCTGGTGCGGATGCCCCGTTACGTGGCGTGACCATCTGGCGCGATACCCTGCGCGTACCGGATGCCGGCGACGAAGCCCATGCCTGGCTGAGCGACTTCATCGGCAAGCCGACCCGCCTGGTACAGGTCCCCCCGGAGCGTGCGCGCACCACTCAGGCCGGTTACGGCAAGGATGACGATCAGGTGGCCTTTGCCGACGGTTTTCCGCTGTTGCTGATTGGCGAGTCCTCCCGGGAAGACCTGTCCAGTCGTGTCGGCCGTCCCCTGGAAATGCTGCGCTTTCGCCCGAACCTGGTGATCGAGGGCTGCCCGGCCTTCGCCGAAGATGGCTGGAAGCGCATCCGCATCGGCGATATCGAGTTTCGGGTGGTCAAGCCTTGTGCGCGTTGCATCCTCACCACCATCGATCCGCAGACTGGCGAGCGCAGCGCCGACCGTGAACCGCTGGCCACGCTGCAGCAGTACCGGGCGCAAGAAGGCGGGGCGATGTTCGGGCAGAATCTGGTGAACGATGGCATCGGCCGGCTGGAGGTCGGTATGCCGGTCACCGTGCTGGAATAGTCGGTGGTGTAGAAACGAAAAATGCCCGTATCGTCAGATACGGGCATTTTTTTATCGCCGAGGATCAGCTCCCGGAGGGATCAGCCGCGGTATTCGCACAGGTAGGCGGTGTCGACGGCCACTTTCAGCTGGAACTTGCTGTTGGCCGGTACGTTGAACTGGCTGCCGGCGGCAAAGGTTTCCCAGTCGTTGCTGTCAGGCAGCTTGACGGTCAGGGCGCCGGAAACCACGTGCATGATTTCCCGTTGAGCCGTGCCGAACTCGTATTCGCCCGGAGCCATGACGCCGATAGTGGCTGGACCTTCGGCCGTGCCGAAGGCAATCGACTTGACGGTGCCGTCGAAGTACTCGTTGACTTTAAACATGGGCGATTCCTCAAAAAGGGGTCAAAAAGGCCGGCCAGTATGCACAAGGCCTTCAGATGCGTCACCTGTTGCGCGGACGGATCAGCCGGGAAGAATCAGAGGCAATAAACGCGCCGTATTGCGGGCATCTTCCAGGGCGCGATGCTGCTGGCCGGTGAACTGCAGTCCGGCCAGTTGCAGCGCGCCGTTCAGGCCCAGCGGTCGTTCGAGGCGGCGGGCCTTGGCGAAGCGTTGCTTGAGGTTCA
Organism: Pseudomonas sp. NFPP07; assembly: GCF_900115645.1. Taxonomy (NCBI): domain Bacteria; kingdom Pseudomonadati; phylum Pseudomonadota; class Gammaproteobacteria; order Pseudomonadales; family Pseudomonadaceae; genus Pseudomonas; species Pseudomonas sp. NFPP07. The sequence goes on along the minus strand of NZ_FOXG01000001.1, from coordinate 57,606 downwards.
TGTGCGGCAGTTGGGCGAGGGCGCTGTGCAGTTGCGAGCGTTGCCACTCCTGCAGCAGCTGCTTGCGATCGTAGTCGCCCCAGCTGGCCCAGCCCTCCAGGCGTGTGTGATGCTGGCCCAGCCAGCGTTCGAACAGCGGCCAGACTTCGCTCAACGGCTGGGCGCCGTCGATCTGGGCCTGGGTGATGTGGGTCAGTTCACGGCAGAACGGCGTCAGCATCGGCCGCCGCAGCGGGCGCACGAAGCGTTGGAAATGATCCAGTTCACGCCCTTCGCGGTTCACCAGGGTGGCGCCGATCTCGATGATTTCCATGTCGGTCACCGGCCAGCCTCCTTCGTCCGTGGTGGCTTCCAGATCAATTACCAACCAGTGGGGCATCACAGGCTCCAGCTTCAACATCCCGATGAGGCTTGAGCGTAGCCAAACCCGACGTCTGCGCCTAGCGGCTTATTCCACCTCCAGCAGAATCTGGCGGTTTTTCACCTGATCGCCCAGGTTGACCTGCAGCCGCTTGATCACGCCATCGATCCCGGCCTTCAGCGGATGCTCCATTTTCATCGCCTCCAGCACCAGCAGCAGTTGCCCCTTGCTGACGGTCGCGCCCTCGCTGACCAGTACGTCGACTATGGCGCCGTCCATGGGCGCTTTGAGCATGCCGCTGTGGGCGCCGGCCTGGCTGGCGACCGGTGCGTGGCTCAGGTCGTGAAGGTGCAGGCTGCCAGGACGGGTGAACAGCCAGAGCTGCCCGGCTTCCAGGGTGTAGGCGTAGCGGCGGCGGATACCGTCGATGGTCGCGCAGGCCCAGCGGCCATCCGTCTCCAGCAGCTGTACCTCGAAGCCTTGGTCGGCGTGTTGAATCCGCAGCGTTCCGGCCTGGTTATTCAGTTCAAGGTTCCACAGGGTTTCACCCGAGCCCAGGCGATAGTGCAGCGGCACACTGGCGTTGTTGCGCCAGCCGGCCAGCGCCGCGCCGTGAGGCTGGGCCGCGTGCTGATAAAACAGTGCCGCGGCCAGGGCCAGTTCGGTGCCGCTTGGCGGTTGCGGGCGCAGGCTTGGATCGTCGGCGAAATGTTCGGCGATAAAGGCGGTGCTGAATTCGCCGCTGGCAAAACCGGGATGGCGAAGCAGGTTCGCCAACAGCTTCTGGTTGCTCGCCACGCCCGTCAGCACCGTGTCCTCGACCGCGCGCAACAGCTTGCGACGCGCTTCTTCGCGGGTGGTGCCGTGGGCGATGAGCTTGCCCAGCATGGGGTCATAGAACGGGCTGACGCTCTGGCCTTCCAGCAGGCCGTGATCGATACGCACATCGGCACCCAGCGCCGGTTCCCAGCGCCGTACCTGGCCGGTTTGCGGCAGGAAATCCTGCGCCGGGTCCTCGGCATACAGCCGCACTTCGATGGCATGGCCCTTGAGTTCGACCTGTTCCTGGCGCAGTGGCAGCGGTTGACCGGCCGCCACCTGCAGTTGCAGAGCCACCAGGTCCAGGCCGGTGATCATTTCGGTGGCCGGGTGTTCGACCTGCAGCCGGGTGTTCATTTCCAGAAAGTAGAATTGCCCCCGTGCATCGAGAAGAAATTCCACGGTGCCGGCGCCGACATAATTCACCGCCCGGCCGGCCTTGAGGGCGGCTTCGCCCATGGCCTGGCGCAGCTCGGCGGTCATCACCGGGCAGGGCGCTTCCTCGACGACTTTTTGATGACGGCGCTGGATCGAGCAATCGCGCTCGCCGAGGTAGATCAATTGGCCGTGGCGGTCGCCGAACACCTGGATTTCCACATGCCGCGGTTCGATCAGCGCCTGCTCCAGAATCAGCTCGTCGCTGCCGAAGGCGTGCAGCGCCTCGGAGCGCGCGGTACGCACCTGGGCCAGCAGCTCGTCGGCTCGCTGCACCAGGCGCATGCCGCGTCCGCCACCACCGGCGCTGGCCTTGATCATCAGCGGGTAGCCGATGCGTTCGGCTTCGCGTTGCAGGGTCGCATCGTCCTGTTCCGCGCCCTGATAACCGGCGATGCAGGGCACGCCCGCCGCGAGCATCGCCAGCTTGGACAGGCGCTTGCTGCCCATCAGTTCGATGGCCTCGGCGCTGGGGCCGATAAAGGTGATGCCGGCTGCCTCGCAGGCGCTGGCAAACTCGGCGTTCTCCGACAGAAAGCCGTAGCCGGGATGCAGCGCGTCGGCGCCCGTGCGCCGGGCCGCATCGAGGATCGCCTGGCTGTTCAGGTAGGACTGCTGGACCGCCGCCGGGCCGATATGCACCGCCTCGTCGGCCATCCGCACATGCAGCGCATCGGCGTCGGCGTCGCTGAACACCGCCACGGTGCGATAACCCAGGGCTTGGGCGGTGCGCTGGATGCGGCAGGCGATTTCACCGCGATTGGCGATCAGGATTTTGCTGAAGGCGGGCATGAGGTGGTTTCCTGAGATCGGTGGTGTTTGGTCGGGCATTTCGCGAGCACGCTCGCGCCTACAAAGGCGTAGGCCAGTCACGGACCTGTAGGAGCGAGCTTGCTCGCGATGGGGCTCATGAGGCCCACGCCGGTTTGCGTTTCTGCACGAAGGCCATGGTTCCCTCGATGCCTTCGGCACCGGTGACGGCGGCGCCAAACTGTTCCGCCGCGCGATCGAGCAGCGGCGCCAGCGCTTCTTCCGCGCTGGCCAGCAACAGGGCCTTGGTCGCGGCGTTGGCCTCGGGCGCGCAGCACAGCACATGGGCCAGCACCTCATCGAGGCGTTCGGCCAGGGCCTCTGGGCCGTCTTCGACAAAATGCACCAGGCCCAGCCGCTCGGCTTCGTTGCCATCAAAGCGCGCGGCGGTCAGGGCCAGCCGACGGGCCTGGGTCAGGCCGATGCGCTTGACCACAAACGGCGCGATCTGCGCTGGCAGCAGGCCGAGGCTGGTTTCCGGCATGCCGAACTGCGCCTGATGATCGGCGATGGCGATATCGCTGACACAGGCCAGGCCGAAGCCGCCACCCAACACCGCGCCCTGCAGCAGCACGATCAGCACCTGCGGGATGTGCTGGGCTTCTTCGAGCAGTGTGCCGAACGCCCGGTTCAGTTCCTGATAGGCACTGGCGCCCTGGGCACGGGCACTGGCCATGTCTTTCAGGTCGCCGCCGGCGCAGAAGTGCCCGCCGGCGCCCCTCAGGACCAGGGCGCGAATGCCGCGGTCATCGCGTACCGCCGCCAGCACCGCGCGCAGTTCGGCGACCATGTGCAGGCTCATGGCGTTACGGCTGTCCGGGCGATCGAGGGTGATGTGCAGGACGCCGCCACGGGGCGCCAGCAGCAGGGTTTCGCAGGCGGGCAGGCGACTCATTTTCTTTTCCCCGGCAGGATGCCCATGAGTTTGCAGATGATGCCCAGCATGATTTCGTCGGCGCCGCCGCCGATCGAAACCAGGCGCACGTCGCGGTAGGCGCGGGCCACCGGGTTGTCCCACATGAAGCCCATGCCGCCCCAGTATTGCAGGCAACTGTCGCTGACTTCGCGGCCCAGGCGCCCGGCCTTGAGCTTGGCCATGGACGCCAGGCGGGTGACGTCCTGGCCGCGCACGTATTGCTCGGTGGCTTGGTACACCAGGGCCCGCAGGCATTCGATTTCGGTGGACAGCTCGGCCAGGCGGAAGTGGATCACCTGATTGTCGATCAGCGCGCTGCCGAAGGTCTTGCGCTCCTTGCAGTACTCGATGGTGCTGTCGACGCAGTACTCCAGGCCCTTGATCATGTTGGCCGCGCCGAACAGCCGCTCTTCCTGGAATTGCAGCATCTGCATCATGAAACCCGCGCCTTCGTGGCCGATGCGATAGCGCTGGGGCACGCGCACGTTATCGAAAAACACCTGGGCGGTTTCCGAACTGCGCATGCCGAGCTTGTCCAGGTGCGGGCTGAGGCTGATGCCGGGGCTGTTCATCGGCACCATGATCAGCGACTTGTTGACGTGGGGCTTGTCGTCCGAGGTGTTGGCCAGCAGGCAGATGAAGTCGGCACTGGGGGAGTTGGTGATCCACATCTTGCTGCCGTTGATCACATAGTCGTCGCCGTCCTTGCGCGCGGTGGTCTTGAGCCCGGCCACGTCGGAGCCGGCACCGACTTCGGAGACACCGATGCAGCCGACCATTTCCCCGCTGATGGCCGGGCGCAGGAACTCCTCGCGCAACTCGTCGGAGCCGAAACGCGCCAGGGCCGGGGTGCACATGTCGGTCTGCACGCCGATGGACATCGGGATGCCGCCGCAATGGATGGTGCCGAACTCTTCGGCGGCGACGATCGAATAGCTGTAGTCCAGGCCCATGCCGCCGAACTTCTCCGGCTTGGAGATACCCAGCAGGCCCAGTTCGCCGGCCTTGCGGAAAATCTCGTGGATAGGAAAGCGCCCGGCCTTTTCCCATTCCTCGACATGCGGGTTGATCTCGCGCTCGACAAAATTGCGCACCGTGCGCCGCAGTTCTTCATGTTCCTGGGTGAAGATCATTTTTATTGTTCTCCTCAAGTTGAGTGACGCAATCCCTGAACCTTGTTTTCCCTGTAGCCACTGCCGCAGGCCGAAAACACCGCCGTTGCGGAACTGCTCGCTGTCCCTGTAGCCGCTGCCGCAGGCTGCGATCGGCCCCGCAGGGGACGTGCCCTTGAGGCCCTCGAAGACCCTTCGGGCCTTATCGCAGCCTGCGGCAGCGGCTACAGGTCAGAAGCGTGCGACGCCGAAGCTGTTGGGCTGCAATGGGCGAACCTGCGCCTCGTGGCAGATATCCAGCAGATAACCCAGCAGGGTGCGGGTATCCCGTGGGTCGATCAGCCCGTCGTCCCACAGGTTGGCACTGCCATACAAAGCCGTGGACTGGCTGTCGAGTTTCTGCGCCGTGACCTGTTCCAGCATATCCAGCATCTGCGGATCGGCCGCCTGGCCCTGCTTGGCGTGCTTGGCCTCGGTGACGATGCGCAGCACCTTGCCGGCCTGGGCGCCGCCCATCACCGCGGTGCGGCTGTTGGGCCAGGCGAAGATGAAGCGCGGGTCCAGACCGCGGCCGCACATGGCGTAGTTGCCGGCGCCGTAGGAGCCGCCGACCACGATCGTCAGCTTCGGCACCCGGGCATTGGCCACTGCCTGGATCAGCTTGGAACCGTGCTTGATCACGCCCTGCTGCTCCGACTCGGTGCCGACCATGAAACCGGTGGTGTTGTGGAAAAACAGCAGCGGGGTGCCGCTCTGGTCGCACAACTGAATGAACTGCGCGGCCTTGCTCGCACCTTTCGGGGTGATCGGCCCGTTATTGCCGATAAATCCGCAAGGACGCCCCTGGATCTGCACATGGCCGCAAAGGGTCTGCTGGTCGAACTCGCCCTTGAATTCGAGGAAGTTCGAGCCGTCGGCAATGCGCGCGATGATTTCCCGGGCGTCGTAAGGCTTTTTCGGGTCGTCGGGAATCAGCCCCAGCAGCTCGTCGATCGGGTACAGCGGCTCCGCATAAGGCCGGGGTAGCTGCAGCGGCAGCCGGGCATTCCACGGCAGGGCGTTGAGAATTTCCCGCACGATGCGCACACCGTCGCCGTCGTTTTCCGCCAGGTATTCGGCGGTGCCGGCCACCTGCGCATGCATCTCGGCGCCGCCCAGTTCTTCATCGGTGGCCACCTCGCCGGTGGCGGCCTTGAGCAATGGCGGGCCGGCGAGAAACAGCTTGGCCTTGCCGCGCACCACCACCACGTAATCCGACAGCCCCGGCTGGTAGGCCCCGCCGGCGGTGGCCGAGCCGTGGACCACGGTGATCTGCGGCAGGCCCATGGCCGACATGCGCGCCTGGTTGGCGAAACTGCGCGCGCCTTCGACGAAAATCTCCGCCGCGTAATTGAGGTTGGCGCCGCCGCTCTCGGCCAGGGTCACCACCGGCAGTTTGTTTTCCATGGCGATCTGCTGCAGGCGCAGGGATTTTTTCAGGCCGCTGGGGGAGATGGTGCCGCCCTTGATCGCACTGTTATTGGCCACCACCAGCACCCGCACGCCACTGACGTAGCCGATGCCGGCGATCAATCCGCCACCGGCCTGGCTGCCATCCTTGTCGTCGTGCAGCTTGTAGCCGGCCAGGCTCGCCAGTTCGAGAAAGGGCGCGCCGGGGTCGAGCAGCAGATTGAGGCGTTCGCGGGGTAGCAGTTGCCCGCGCTTTTCGAATTTCGCCTTGGCCTCGGCGGCCTTGGCCAGCAGGTTCTGTTCCAGCTGGCGGATCTGCGCGATGCCGGCCAGCATCGCTTCGCGGTTCTGCTGGAACTGCGGGCCGTGGGGATCGAGCTGGGACTGTATGGCTGGCATGGCTTATTTCCCGTCCTTGAGTGGCTCGTCCTTGAGCACGTCCGGCAGGTAGGCGCGGTGGAAGCCGTTGTAGGACTCGCTGTGGGACGCCTTGTGCAGCGGCCAGGCACGGCTGCCGAGGCTGGCGGCACCGTCGATGCGCAAGGTGCTGCCGCTGATGAAGGCTGCCGCCGGGCTGAGCAGGAAGACGATGGCGGCGCTGACTTCCGACTCGGTGCCGATGCGCTTGAGCGGCACGTGTTCGCGCAGGGTCGGGATCACCGCCTTGAACGCGCCTTCGTAGGTGTCCATGCCGCTGGAGGCAATCCAGCCCGGCGCCACGGCGTTGACCCGCACCCCGGCATGGCCCCATTCGAACGCGGCGGTCTTGGTGAAATTGTCCATTCCCGAACGGGCGGCGCCGGAGTGGCCCATGCCGGGCATGCCGCCCCACATGTCGGCGAGCATGTTGACGATGCTGCCGCCGTGCTTGCTCATGGACTGGTTGAAGACTTCCCGGGCCATGAGAAAACCGCCCACCAGGTTGGTGCGCAGCACGGTTTCAAAACCTTTCTGATTGATTGAGGCCAGGGGCGAGGGGTACTGCCCGCCGGCGTTGTTGACCAGGCCATGCAGCGGCCCGTGGTCACGGATCAGTTCGCTGACCAGGGCCTTGACCGCGTCCTCGTCGCGGATATCGCAGGCATGCCCGCTGGCCTGGCCGCCGTCTTCGGCGATCTCCGCGGCCACCTTGTGCAGCTTGTCCGCCTTGCGCCCCACCAGCAGCACACGGGCGCCAAGGGCCGCCAGTTCATGGGCGGTGCAGCGCCCGATGCCGCTGCCGCCACCGGTGACGACGATGGTCTGGCCGGCGAACAGGTCGGGTTTGAAAATCGAGTCGTAGCCCACGAAAAGCCTCCTTCAGTTGACGGCGTCGGCGATGCTCTGTGGCACCGGGATCTGGATTTCCAGCAACTGCTGGGCGAAGGCCTTGCCTTGCGGGTCGATGCGCAGGCTGGCGACACCGCCGCCACCGAGGGCGTTCTCCAGCAGGAAATTCAGGCTGTGGGTGCCCGGCAGGTACCAGCGCTGGACCCGGCCATGCACCGGGTCCAGCACATGGCTCATCCAGTCCACCACGACGGCGGGTGTCAGGGCCTCGGCGATCCACGGCAGGTATTCGGGCGCGCGGGCCATGACCCCGATATTGCTGTGGTTGCCCTTGTCGCCGGAGCGCGCCACCGCCAGCTTGACCAGCGCCACGCTGGCATCGGCGCGGCCCACGGGGCTGGCCACGGCATGGGGCGCGGGCAGGGCGCTGGCGTCGAGGCTGTCGAGCTCGGGCAGCTCGACCCGGTGGCGCTGGCCAGCCATCTCGACTTCCAGGGTGCAGGCGTTTTTGTCGATCAGGAACGAGAACAGGCGGATCAGCGGATAGACCGTGGGCCGGCCGCCGACGATGCCGGTCAGGCCCGGGGCCATGCCGGTGGCGGCCTGGGCGATCTCCCGGGAAAACAGCACCAGCGCGCGTTTGTCCGGATGGCGCACGGCGAGCTTGATCACCACTTCGCGGCTGTCCTGGCGCTGGCCGTGGGGGCCATAGGTGGCTTCGCTGCCGAGCAGTTCGATATTGACTTCGCTGTAGGGCGCCCAGCCGCGTTGGCCGAACATTTGCGTAGTCTTGTCGATGATCGCCTGGCTGACCCGGCGCGCCTTGGCCACCGCGTCGATACCGGCGATCAGGCAACTGGCGGTGCAGCGGAAACCGTCCGGGTAAGTGGCGCTGACCTTGTACTGGCCGGTCGGCGGCAGGCCCTTGGCGCCATGCACGCTGACCGCATTCTTGCCCTGTTGGCGCAGCTTGACCTGGGTGAAGTCGCAGACCACGTCCGGCAGCAGATAGGCCCGTGGGTCGCCGATCTCATAGAGCAGTTGTTCGCCGACAGTCAGCGGTGTGACCAGGCCACCGGAACCTTCGGGCTTGCTGACCACGAACTGGCCATCGGCGCTGACTTCGACGATGGGAAAGCCGATGTGTTCGTAGTCCGGCACGTCGCGCCAGTCGGTGAAGTTGCCGCCGGTGCACTGCGCGCCGCATTCGATGATGTGCCCGGCGAGGGCGGCCTGGGCCAGTTTGTCGTAGTCGTGCCAGGACCAGCCGAATTCATGCACCAGCGCCGCGCTGACCACCGCGCTGTCGACCCCGCGGCCGGTGATGACGATGTCGGCGCCGAGCTTCAGGGCTTCGACTATCCCGGGAGCGCCGAGGTAGGCGTTGGTGGACACGCACATCGGCGGCAGCGGCGCACCGCTGAACATCTCATGAATGCCGCTGCCGCTCAGTTGCTTGAAGCGGGGTTGCAGGTCGTCGCCCAGCAGCACGGCGATTTTCAGGGCCACGCCGGCCTGGTCGCAGGCTGCTTGCAGGGCCGCGGCACAGGCCTGCGGGTTGATCCCGCCGGCGTTGCTGATGACCCGGATCTCCTGCCGGGCGATCTCGCCCAGCAGCGGGCTCAAGACCTCGACGAAATCCGTGGCGTAGCCGGCAGTAGGGTCCTTCATTCGCGCGCCGGCCATGATCGACAGGGTGATCTCGGCCAGGTAGTCGAACACCAGGTAATCCAGGCGGCCACCCTGCACCAGTTGCGCGGCGGCGCTCGAGGTGTCGCCCCAGAAGGCGCTGGCACAACCGATGCGGAGGGTCTTGGTCATGGCTGGGGGCTCTCGATAAAAGACTCGATAAAAAGACGCGATGACAGAACTGGATCGAGACTACCAAGCAAGCGCTTGGTTTGTAAATGTCGGAAATATCTTATTCCCAAGCGCTTGCTTGGTCTTCCCCGCGGGCTTAAATTGCGCGCGCAAGCTCCCTGTTTCAGGGGGCTGCGCCGCATAACGATCGAGCGAATGTAGGAGAGAGGCCGTGGACGAGCAAAAAGCCTTGCTGGTGATGCGCCAGCTGGTCGCCAACGGGCAACTGACCGACCCGGACAGCGCCCGCGGCAAGCTGCTGCAAACCGCGGCTCACCTGTTTCGCAACAAAGGCTACGAGCGCACCACGGTGCGCGACCTGGCCGGCGCGGTGGGCATCCAGTCCGGCAGCATCTTTCATCACTTCAAGAGCAAGGATGACATCCTGCGCGCGGTGATGGAGGAAACCATCCACTACAACACCGCCCTGATGCGCGCCGAACTGGCCGAAGCCGGCAGCGTGCGCGAGCGGGTGCTGGCGCTGATCCGCTGCGAGCTGCAATCGATCATGGGCGGCAGCGGCGAGGCCATGGCGGTGCTGGTCTACGAATGGCGCTCGTTGTCGGCCCAGGGCCAGGCCGACGTCCTGGCGCTGCGCGACATTTATGAGCGGATCTGGTTGCAGGTGCTGGGCGAGGCCAAGGAGGCCGGCTTTATCAAGGGCGATGTGTTCATTACCCGGCGTTTTCTCACCGGGGCGCTGTCCTGGACCACCACCTGGTTTCGCGCCGAGGGCAGCATGACCCTCGAGCAACTGGCCGAGGAAGCGCTGACCCTGGTGCTCAAGGAGCCGTAGGCCTCCTGCAAGTAATTAATTCTTCAGTGGAAAGTTGTTGAAGCCAGGGAAACCGCCTAGCTTTAATGGCATTGCTCTGTTTCTTTATCTTGAGGTGAGTTGCCTTGATGTCTTCGCCAATGCGGACGGCTTTGCGAGTGCTGGTGTGGGGCCTGGCCACCCTGACGGTTTTTCCGGCCTGCGCTGCGCAGTTGGTACGCGTGGGGGCGGCGCATTTTCCCCCTTATACCGTGCGTCCCGAGCAGGGCGCCGACACTGGGCTGCTGCCGCAACTGGTGGACGCCTTGAACGCGTTGCAGAGCGACTACCAATTCGTACTGGTGCCGACCTCGATTCCCCGGCGTTTTCGCGATTTCGAGCAGGGCCGCGTCGACATGGCGATTTTCGAGAACCCGGCCTGGGGCTGGCAGAACATTCCCCACACCAGCGTCGACATGGGCCTGGAAGATGCCGAAATCTTCACCGCCCAGCGCGAGCCCGGCCGCGGCCAGGAGTATTTCGCCGACCTCAAGGGCAAGCGCCTGGCCCTGTTCAGCGGTTACCACTACGCGTTCGCCAACTTCAATGCCGACCCCAAGTACCTGGCCGACACCTACAACGCGACCCTGACCTATTCCCACGACAGCAACCTGCTGATGGTGCTGCGCGGTCGTGCCGACATTGCGCTGGTGACCCGTTCTTACCTCAGTGATTTCCTTTCGCACAATGCCGACACGGCGCAGCAATTGTTCGCCTCCGATCGGATCGATCAGGTCTACCACCACTACGCGCTGATTCGCCCCATGGCGCCGATCAGCGGCGAAAACTTCGCCAAGTTGCTGGGGCGCCTGCGCGACAGCGGTGAATTGCTGAAGATCTTCGATCCCTACCGCATCGTGGTCATGCCACCGGCCAAATGAAGCCGCCCCCAAGGCGGCTTGCCTAAATTTCCCTGTGCGGCTCACGTCACTTGGTTGAACACTGATGACGCTGAGTCCGTGCCATGTCCTCTCTCGATACGCTGTCCGCTGTGGCCGTTGCCGATCCCTGCCGTTGCGCCGCCGATCCCGCTGGCCTGCAACCGCTGCGCCTGGCCGGTATTGAAACCAGCGGTGCCGGTCGCGGGCCTGGCACGCCACTGCCACCGGCGGGCAGCGAGGTGCTGCAAGCCTTGCGTGGGCAAGAAGGATGGCGTGACGAGTGGATGGCCGGTTGGTTATCGACCCTGGTGCATTCGTTATGCCTCGACCACGGGCCGCGCGAATGGCTGGCCGAGGACGCTGGCCAGAGGCTCGAGCAGCAGGAGCGTTGCCTGCATTGTGGGAGAGCCTTCGATTTTTCCCACAAGCGCGCCGCCCTACTGATTCTGGCGCAGGGGCGGGGTGTCGGACGGCATCAGGCGGTCGAGAAAATCTGGCGGGAGCGTTCCTGTTCGCGGTAGCGCCGTGGCTGACGGTGGCTATCGCGATCAGGTGCGGGAGTAGCGTGTGGCGCGGATCAGTGACGGGCGTAGGTGTCGGCGCGGTTGCCCGAGACTTTGCGGCAATGCACCAGCGCATCGCGAATCATGAAGTTCACCAGGGTCGGCGAGACCCCGAGTTCCTTGGCGATGTCCTTTTGCGGCACCCCATGCAGGCGATACATCTCGAACGCATAGCGGGTGCGGCTGGGCAGCTCTGTCAACGCGTCGGCAATGTGTTCCAGGGTCGAGAAATTGATGTGTGAGGTTTCCGGCGACGCTCCCTGCACGACCACATTCAGACCCTCTTCTTCAGTGCCCGAATACTTCTGCTCCAGCGCCTGCTTGCGATAGTGGTCGATCGCCAGGTTGCGCACGATCTGGAACAGATAGCTCAACTGCGCCTTGAACGACGAGGTGATCTGCGGCGCCGATTGCAGCCGGAAGAACGCGTCTTGCACCACGTCTTCGGCACGGGAACGACAGCCGGTAATACGCGCCGCGATCTTGACCAAGATCAGGCGGTTGTCGACGAAGGCCTGGAGTAGCGGTGAATCGCACCTGCTTGTGGATACTTGTTCCGTCATGGAAATCACCTTGCTGCAAAAGGGTTAGTAGGACGACAGAAATTTCAGATTCGTCTTACACATCGAGCGACAAATTATTCTTAATGATAATGATTGTCAATTGAGAAAGAGAATTAATGAGCATCTTTGGTGCAGAGTGAGAACTGCGGCTCGTTGTCGCACTTTGTGAAGGGGTTCGAGGGCAGAGTGCGGACTAATTATTTCAAGACGCCATCCGTTCTCATTGGAGAAAGGTTCCGGGTGGAACATCCCGCCACAGCGCTCTCCAGATGTCCCATTCCGAGGGCAGGGGCCTTTATTTTTCAAAGGTTTATGTAACGGCCGCGGCTTTTTCCCGCGGCTCTACGTGCAAGCACAATCCGCGCAGGAAACCCCATGATGGACGCGTTCGAACTCCCCAGCACTCTGGCTCAAGCCCTTCAACGCCGGGCGGCTCAGACCCCCGATCAAGTGGCCTTGCGCTTCCTTGCCGAAGAGCAGGATCAGAGCGTGGTCCTCAGTTATCGCGACCTGGATTTGCGTGCCCGGACCATCGCCGCGGCGCTGCAGGCCAATGCCGGCTTGGGCGATCGCGCGGTGCTGCTGTTCCCCAGCGGCCCGGACTATGTCGCGGCCTTTTTCGCCTGCCTGTATGCCGGCGTCATCGCGGTGCCGGCCTATCCGCCGGAGTCGAGCCGACGCCATCACCAGGAGCGGCTGATCTCGATCATCGCCGACGCCGAGCCGCGGCTGCTGCTGACCAGCAGCGGGCTGCGCGACTCCCTGGCGCAGATGGACGAGCTGCAAGGTGTCGACGCGCCGCAACTGCTCTGCGTGGATACCCTGGCGGCGAGCCTGGCCGAAGGCTGGACCGCCACCGAACTGCGCGGCGACGACATCGCCTTCCTGCAATACACCTCGGGTTCCACCGCCTTGCCCAAGGGCGTGCAGGTCAGCCACGGCAACCTGGTGGCCAACGAACTGCTGATCCGCCGCGGCTTCGGCATCGATCTCAACCCCGACGACGTGATCGTCAGCTGGCTGCCGCTGTACCACGACATGGGCCTGATCGGCGGCCTGCTGCAACCGATCTTCAGCGGTGTGCCCTGTGTATTGATGTCGCCGGCGTATTTCCTCGGCCGACCGTTGCGCTGGCTGGAGGCGATCAGCGAATACGGCGGCACCATCAGCGGCGGCCCGGACTTCGCCTACCGCCTGTGCAGCGAGCGGGTCAGCGAGTCGGCCCTGGAGCGCCTGGACCTCAGCCGCTGGCGCGTGGCCTATTCCGGGTCCGAGCCGATCCGCCTGGACACCCTGGAGCGCTTCGCCGAGAAGTTCGCCGCCTGCGGTTTCACCCCGAACAACTTCTTCGCTTCTTATGGCCTGGCCGAAGCCACCCTGTTTGTCGCCGGCGGCACCCGTGGCCAGGGCATCCCGGCCCTGCGCCTGGACGAGCAGGCCCTGGCGCAGAACCGCGCCGAGCCGGGCACCGGCAACGCCATGATGAGCTGCGGCACCAGCCAGCCCGAGCACGCGGTGCTGATCGTCGAGCCGAACACCCAGGTCGAGCTGGAAGAGAACCGGGTCGGTGAAGTCTGGGCCGCCGGCCCGAGCATCGCCCATGGTTACTGGCGCAACCCCGAGGCCACGGCCAAGACCTTCGTCGAGCATGCCGGCCGGACCTGGCTGCGCACCGGCGATCTGGGTTTCATGCGCGATGGCGAGCTGTTCATTACCGGCCGCTTGAAAGACATGCTGATCGTGCGTGGGCACAACCTTTATCCACAGGACATCGAGCAGACCATCGAGCGTGAAGTCGAGGTGGTGCGCAAGGGTCGGGTCGCGGCGTTCGCCGTCACCGAGCAGGGCGAGGAAGGCATCGGTATCGCCGCGGAAATCAGCCGCAGCGTGCAGAAGATCCTCACGCCGGACGCGCTGATCAAGCTGATTCGCCAGACCGTGGCCGAGGCCTGTCAGCAAGCGCCGAGCGTGGTGGTCCTGCTCAATCCCGGCGCCTTGCCCAAGACGTCCAGCGGCAAGCTGCAACGTTCGGCCTGCCGCAACCGCCTGGCCGATGGCAGCCTCGACAGTTACGCCCAGTTTCCTAGTCGCCAAGCTGTGGCCGGCGAGGCCAGCGGCGAAGCGACCAGCGAACTGCAAGAGCTGATCGGCCGCATCTGGCGCGAACAGCTGCAAGTCGAGCAAGTAGCGAGCGACGATCACTTCTTCCTGTTGGGCGGCAACTCCATCGCCGCGACCCAGGTCGTCGCGCGCCTGCGTGAAGCACTCGGCCTGGAGCTGAACCTGCGCCTGCTGTTCGAGGCGCCGACCCTTGGCGCCTTCGCCACGCAGGTCGCTCAGTTGCAACAGGACGGCGGCCTGGCCCAGGGCGCGATCAATGCCTTGTCGCGTGCCGAGGCGCTGCCTCAATCCCTGGCGCAGAACCGCCTGTGGATCACCTGGCAGCTCGACCCGCACAGCAGCGCCTACAACATTCCCGGCGGCCTGCGCCTGCGTGGCGAGCTGGACGAAGACGCCCTGCGCGCCAGCTTCCAGCAACTGATCGAACGCCACGAATCCCTGCGCACGCGCTTTTTCGAGCGCGACGGCCAGGCGCTGCAACAGGTCGAAGCCGCCAGCGAATTCAACCTGCAGGTGATCGACCTCAGTGACCTGCCGGCGGCCGAGCGCGAAGCGCGGGCGCAACAGATCCGCGAGGAGGAAGCCCGTACCCGGTTCGACCTGGAACAAGGCCCGCTGCTCCGGGTGACCCTGGTGCGCCTCGATGACGAAGAGCACCAACTGCTGGTGACCCTGCACCACATCATCGCCGACGGCTGGTCGCTGAATGTGCTGATCGACGAGTTCTCGCGCCTCTATGCCGCCGCCTCGCAAGGCCAGGCGACGAGCCTGGCGCCGCTGCCGTTGCAGTACGCCGACTACGGCAGCTGGCAGCGCCAGTGGCTGGCCCAGGGCGAAGGCGAACGGCAATTGGCCTACTGGAAGCAGCAGTTGGGCGACGAGCACCCGAGCCTGGGGCTGGCCACCGACCACCCGCGTTCGGCGCAACGGCAACACAGCGCCGCGCGGCACAGCCTGCGCCTGGGCGCGAGCCTGAGCGACGCCATTCGCCAGACCGCCCAGGCCCATGAATCCACACCTTTCATGCTGTTGCTCACGGCGTTCCAGAGCCTGCTGCATCGCTACAGCGGCCAGCGCGACATCCGTATCGGCGTGCCCAACGCCAACCGTCCGCGCTTGGAAACCCAGGGCCTGATCGGTTTCTTCATCAACACCCTGGTGCTGCGCGCCGAGGTGGACGGGCGCCTGCCGTTCGTTGATCTGTTGGCGCAGACCCGCCAGGCCGCGCTGCAGGCCCAGGCCCATCAGGACCTGCCGTTCGAGCAACTGCTCGAAGCCTTCCCCCAGGCCCGCGAACAGGGGCTGTTCCAGGTCATGTTCAACCACCAGCAGCGCGACCTCGGCGCCCTGCGCCGGCTGCCCGGGCTGCTGGCCGAGGAGTTGCCGTGGCACAGCCGCGAGGCCAAGTTCGACCTGCAACTGCACAGTGAAGAAGATCGCAACGGCCGCCTGAGCCTGTCCTTCGACTACGCCGCCGAGCTGTTCGAGGCCACGACCGTCGAGCGCCTGGCCGAGCATTACGTCAGCCTGCTGCGCGAAGCCTGCGCGCGTCCGCAAACCGCCATCGCCGATTTGCCGCTGCTCAACCCCTGCGAGCAGGCGCAGCAGCAACAGTGGAGCGAAGCCCCGTGCGCGGCGGCCAGCCAATGGCTGCCCGAGCTGCTCGAGGCACAACTGCAGCAGACCCCGGAACGCACCGCACTGGTGTGGCAGGGCGGCGAGCTGAGCTTCGCCGAGCTGCATGCCCAGGCCAACCGCCTGGCCCATTACCTGCGCGACAAAGGGGTCGGCCCGGATGTCTGCGTGGCCATCGCCGCCGAGCGTTCGCCGCAGCTGTTGATCGGCCTGCTGGCGATCGTCAAGGCCGGCGGCGCCTATGTGCCGCTGGACCCGGACTACCCGGCCGAGCGCCTGGCCTACATGCTGGCCGACAGTGGGGTCGAGCTGCTGCTGACCCAGACCCAGCTGCTCGAGCGCCTGCCCCAGGCCGCCGGCGTCAGCGCCATCGCCATGGACAGCCCCAAGCTCGACAGCTGGCCGAGCCATGCGCCGGGCCTGCACCTGCACGGCGACAACCTGGCCTATGTGATCTACACCTCCGGCTCCACCGGGCAGCCCAAGGGCGTGGGCAACACCCACGCGGCCCTGAGCGAACGCTTGCAGTGGATGCAGAACAGCTACCGCCTGGACGCCAGCGATGTGCTGATGCAAAAGGCGCCGATCAGCTTCGACGTGTCGGTGTGGGAGTGCTTCTGGCCGCTGATCACCGGCTGCCGCCTGCTGCTGGCCGCGCCGGGCGAACACCGCGACCCGCATCGCATCGCCCAGTTGGTGCAGCAATACGGCGTGACCACGCTGCACTTCGTGCCGCCGCTGTTGCAGCTATTCGTCGATGAGCCGTTGAGCGCCGGATGCAGCAGCCTGCGCCGGGTGTTCTCCGGTGGCGAAGCCTTGCCGGCCGAATTACGCGACCGGGTGCTGGAGCAATTGCCGAACGCTCAACTGCATAACCGTTACGGCCCGACCGAAACCGCGATCAACGTTACCCATTGGCATTGCCGCAGTGTCGATGGCCAGCGTTCGCCCATCGGCCGTCCGCTGGGCAACGTGATCTGCCGGGTGCTGGACGCCGACCTCAACCCGGTGCCGATAGGCGTGCCGGGCGAGCTGTGCATTGCCGGGATCGGCCTGGCCCGCGGTTACCTGGGGCGCCCGGGGCTGAGCGCCGAACGTTTTGTCGTCGACCCGCTGAGCAGCGACGGCGCGCGCCTGTACCGCACCGGCGACCGGGTGCGCTGGGCGGCCGATGGCGCGCTGGAATACCTCGGGCGTCTCGATCAGCAGGTCAAGCTGCGCGGCTTTCGCGTCGAACCCCAGGAAATCGAAGCGCGCCTGCTGGCCCAGGAGGGCGTGGTCCAGGCGGCGGTCCTGGTGCGCGAGACCGCGGCCGGTGCGCAGCTGATCGGTTATTACACCGCCAGCGCGGATGGGGAAGAGGAGGGGGCGCAGACCGCGCGCCTGAAAACCGCCCTGGCCAGTGAGCTGCCGGAGTACATGGTGCCGGCGCAACTGATGCTTCTTTCGGCCATGCCTCTGAGCCCGAGCGGCAAGCTCGACCGCCGCGCCTTGCCGGAACCGCAATGGCAGGTGCGCGAACACGTCGAACCCGTCACTGAGTTGCAACAGCAGATCGCGGCGATCTGGCGCGAGGTGCTGGGGCAGCAGCGCATTGGCTTGCGCGATGATTTCTTTGCCCTGGGCGGCCACTCGCTGCTGGCCACGCAGATCATTTCCCGGACCCGCCAGGCCTGCGACGTCGAGTTACCGCTGCGGACCCTGTTCGAAGCCAGCGAGCTGGGCGACTTCGCCGAGCAGGTGCGGTTGATCCAGGAAGCCGGCAAGCGCAACCAGCAGCCGCCGATCGCCAAGGTCGATCGCAGCCAGCCGGTACCACTGTCCTATTCCCAGCAGCGCATGTGGTTCCTCTGGCAGATGGAGCCGGACAGCCCGGCCTACAACGTCGGCGGCATGGCGCGCTTTACGGGCGTGCTGGATGTCGGGCGTTTCGAGGCGGCGCTGCAGGCGCTGATCCTGCGTCACGAAACCCTGCGCACCACCTTCCCTAGCGTCGACGGCGTGGCCCAACAACGGGTGCACGGGGAAACCGGCGTGCGCATGGGCTGGAAGGATTTCTCCATGCTGGATGCAACGGCCCGCGAGCAACGCCTGCAACAGCTGGCCGACAGCGAGGCGCACCGGCCGTTCGACCTGGAGACCGGTCCGCTGCTGCGCGCCTGCCTGGTCAAGGCGGCGGAGCATGAGCACTACTTCGTGCTGACCCTGCACCACATCGTCACCGAAGGCTGGGCGATGGACATCTTCGCCCGTGAGCTGAGCGCGTTATACGAAGCCTTTATCGACGACCGCGACTCGCCGCTGGAACCGCTGCCGGTGCAGTACCTGGACTACAGCGTCTGGCAGCGCCAGTGGCTGGAGTCCGGCGAGCGTCAGCGCCAGCTGGATTACTGGACTGTGCAACTGGGCAACGAACATCCGCTGCTGGAACTGCCGGGCGACCGGCCGCGGCCGCCGGTGCAGAGCCACCGCGGTGAGTTGTACCGCTTCGACCTGAGCGACGAGCTGGCGGCACGGGTGCGGCGCTTCAACGCCGAACATGGCCTGACCCTGTTCATGACCATGACCGCCACTTTGGCCGTGCTGCTCTATCGCTACAGCGGCCAGACCGACCTGCGCATCGGTGCGCCGGTGGCCAACCGCATCCGCCCGGAAAGCGAGGGGCTGATCGGCGCTTTCCTCAACACCCAGGTGCTGCGTTGCCAGCTCGACGGGCAGATGAGCGTCGGCGAGCTTTTCGAGCAGGTGCGGCATACCGTGATCGAAGGCCAATCCCATCAGGACCTGCCGTTCGACCACCTGGTGGAAGCCCTGCAACCGCCGCGCAGCGCTGCCTACAACCCGCTGTTCCAGGTGATGTGCAATGTCCAGCGCTGGGAGTTCCAGCAGAGCCGCAGCCTGGCCGGCATGACCGTGGAATACCTGGCCAACGATGCGCGGGCCACCAAGTTCGACCTCAACCTGGAAGTCACCGACCTCGATCATCGCCTGGGTTGCTGCCTGACCTACAGCACCGACCTGTTCGACGAACCGCGCATCGCGCGCATGGCGGCGCACTGGCGCAACCTGCTGGAGGCCTTGATCGCGGCCTTGATCGAGAGCCCCGAGCAGCGCTTGAGCGAATTGCCGCTGCTCGACCGCGTCGAACAACAGCAGCTGCTGGACAGCCTGGGTGTCGAGCCCGGCGAACATCGCCTGGACCAGTGCATCCATCACTTGTTCAGCGAGCAGGCGCTGCTGCGCCCGGACGCGCCGGCCCTGACGTTCGCCGGGCAGACCCTGAGCTACGCCGAGCTCGACAGCCGCGCCAACCGCCTGGCCTGGATGCTCCGTGAGCGTGGCGTCGGCCCGCAGGTGCGGGTCGGCCTGGCCCTGGAGCGCTCGCTGGAAATGGTCATCGGCCTGCTGGCGATTCTCAAGGCTGGCGGCGCCTACGTGCCGCTGGACCCGGAATACCCGCTGGACCGCCTGCACTACATGATCGAAGACAGTGGTATCGGTTTGCTGCTCAGCGATGCGGCGATGTTCCAGGCTTTGGGTGAGTTGCCAGCCAGCGTGGCGCGCTGGTGCCTGGAAGAGGACGGCGCGCAACTGGCCAACTATCCAGCCAGCGAGCTGCCCTTTATCAGCCTGCCGCAGCACCAGGCGTACCTGATCTACACCTCGGGCTCCACCGGCAAGCCCAAGGGCGTGGTGGTGTCCCATGGCGAGATCGCCATGCATTGTCGCGCGGTGATCGAGCGCTTCGGCATGCGTGCGGACGACTGCGAGCTGCACTTCTATTCCATCAACTTCGACGCCGCCACCGAGCGTCTGCTGGTGCCGCTGCTCAGCGGCGCCCAGGTGGTGCTGCGGGCGCAAGGGCAGTGGGATGCGCAAGAGATCTGCCAGCTGATCCGTGAGCACCGTATCAACATCCTCGGTTTTACCCCGAGCTACGGCAGCCAGCTGGCGCAGTGGCTGGCGACCCAGGGCCAGACCCTGCCGGTGCGCATGTGCATCACCGGCGGCGAGGCGCTGACCGGCGAACACCTGAGCCGTATTCGCGCGGCGTTCAAGCCGAGTCTGTTCTTCAACGCCTACGGCCCGACCGAAACCGTGGTCATGCCGCTGGCCAGCCTGGCGCCGGAACAACTGGAAGAGGGCGCCGGCAGCGTACCGATCGGCACGGTGGTCGGTGAGCGCGTGGCCTATATCCTCGACGCCGATCTGGCCCTTCTGCCGCAAGGCGCCACCGGTGAGCTGTATGTCGGCGGGGCCGGCCTGGCCCAGGGTTACCACCAGCGTCCGGGCATGAGCGCCGAGCGCTTCGTGGCCGACCCGTTCAGCACCACTGGCGGGCGCCTGTATCGCACCGGCGATCTGGTGCGCCAGTGCGCCGACGGCCAGGTGGAATACATCGGTCGGGTCGACCATCAGGTGAAGATTCGTGGCTTCCGTATCGAGCTGGGGGAAATCGAAAACCGCCTGCTGGAACATGACGCGGTACGCGAAGCGGTGGTGCTGGCCCTGGACATGCCGGGCGGCAAACAGCTGGCCGGCTATCTAGTCAGCGACGTTGCCGAGCAGGGCGACGCGCAACAGGCGGCCCTGCGCGAGGCGATCAAGGCGCAGCTGAAAATCCATCTGCCGGATTACATGGTGCCTACCCACCTGATCCTGCTGGCGAGCATGCCGCTGACCGCCAACGGCAAGCTCGACCGCCGCGCCTTGCCGGCCCCGGACCTGGAACTCAACCGCCAGCAGTACGTGGCGCCGAGCAACGAGCTGGAGCAGACCCTGGCCCAGGTCTGGTGCGACGTGCTGAACCTGCGGCAGGTCGGCCTGCACGACAACTTCTTCGAACTGGGCGGCGACTCGATCCTGTCGATCCAGGTGGTCAGCCGCGCCCGTCAGCTGGGCATTCATTTCAGCCCGCGGGACCTGTTCCAGCATCAGACCGTGCAAACCCTGGCCGCGGTGGCCAGCCGCAGCGAGCGGATCGTCGCCGAGCAAGGCCTGCTCAGCGGCGAGTCGGGCCTGACGCCGATCCAGCACTGGTTCTTCGACAGCGCGATCCCCGAGCGTCAGCACTGGAACCAGGCCCTGCTGCTGGCGCCGACCCAAGTGCTCGACGGGCAGTTGCTGGAGCAAGCGTTGCACGCGGTGTTGGCCCAGCATGACGCCCTGCGCCTGCGCTTCACCCAGGCCGACGGCCAATGGCGGGCCGAGCACCAGCCGCTGTCCGAGGCGCCACTGCTGATGCAGCTGCGCGTGGCTTCCATGGAGCAATGCCCGGCGCTGTTCGCCGAGGCGCAGCGTAGCCTCGACCTAGCCAACGGACCGCTGTTGCGCGCGCTGTTGGTGGACGGTCCGGATGCGCAGCAACGCCTGTTTATCGCCATCCACCACCTGGTGGTCGACGGCGTGTCCTGGCGGGTGCTGCTGGAGGATCTGCAAAACCTCTACCGCCAGCTTGAAACTCAGCAAACGCCGCGCCTGCCGGCGAAAACCAGCGCCTTGCGCGATTGGGCGTCACGCCTGCAGGCCTATGCCGGCAGCGAGTCGCTGCGCGAAGAGTTGAGCTGGTGGCAGGACCAATTGGCTGGCCCGGCGGCGACGCTGCCGGTGCAGCACGCCCAGGGCGGGCGGCAGAACAAGCATGCCCGGACCGTCAGCGTGAGGCTGGATGCCGAGCGCACCCGGCAGCTGCTGCAACAGGCGCCGAGTGCCTACCGCACCCAGGTCAACGACCTGCTGCTGACGGCCCTGGCCCGCGTGCTGTGCCGCTGGACCGGCGAGGCTTCGGCGCTGATCCAACTGGAAGGCCATGGCCGCGAAACCCTGTTCGACGAGATCGACCTGACCCGCACGGTCGGCTGGTTCACCAGCGCTTACCCGCTGCGCCTGACCCCGCTGGCCGTCGAAGCGGCGGCCGGGCAGGGCGCCTCGATCAAGGCGATCAAGGAGCAGTTGCGCGCCGTGCCGCATAAAGGCCTGGGTTATGGCGTGCTGCGCTACCTGGCCGACGCGGCGATCCAGCAGGGCATGGCGGCCTTGCCGCAAGCGCCGGTCACCTTCAACTACCTGGGGCAGTTCGACCAGAGCTTTGCCAGCGACGCGCTGTTCCGTCCGCTGGACGAGCCGGTGGGCGCCGCCCATTCGCCGGAAGCGCCGCTGCCCAACGAGCTGAGCATCGACAGCCAGGTCTACGCCGGCGAGCTGGTGCTGCGCTGGACCTTCAGCGGCGAGCGTTTCGATGTGCAGAACATCGACGCGCTGGCCCAGGCCTACCTCGGCGAACTGCACAGCCTGATCGGCCATTGTCTGGAGGATGATGCCGGCGGCCTGACGCCATCGGACTTCCCCCTGGCGCGCCTGACCCAGGCGCAACTGGACGCGCTGCCGGTAGCGGCCAGCGCCATCGAGGACGTCTACCCGCTGACTCCGATGCAGGAGGGCATGCTGCTGCACACCCTGCTGGAGCCGGGCACCGGCCTGTACTACATGCAGGACCGCTACCGCATCGACAGCGAGCTGGACCCGGCGCGTTTCGCCCAGGCCTGGCAGGCGGTGGTGGCCCGTCACGAAGCCCTGCGCGCGTCCTTCTGCTGGAACGTCGGCGAAGACATGCTGCAGGTTATCCACAAGCCGGGCGGCACGCCGATCGAGTTCCTCGACTGGAGCGCTGTCGCGCAAGACGAGCAGGAACCGAAGTTGCAGGCGCTGCTGAAAAGCGAGCGCGAGGCCGGTTTCGATCTGCTCAGCCAGGCGCCGTTCCACCTGCGGCTGATCCGCGTGGGGGCTGCGCGCTACTGGTTCATGATGAGCAACCACCACATCCTGATCGATGCCTGGTGCCGTTCGCTCTTGATGAACGACTTCTTCGAGATCTACACCGCCCTGGGCGAAGGTCGCGAAGCCCAGCTCAGCGTGCCGCCACGCTACCGCGACTACATCGGCTGGCTGCAACGCCAGAGCCTGGCCGAGGCGCGCCAGTGGTGGAAAAACAACCTGCAAGGCTTCGAGCGCACCACGCCGATTCCGAGCGACCGGCCGTTCCTGCGCGAACACGCCGGCGATAGCGGCGGCATGATCGTCGGTGACTGCTACACCCGTCTCGATGCCCGCGACGGCGCGCAATTGCGTGAGTTGGCGCAGCAGCATCAGCTGACCGTCAACACCTTCGCCCAGGCGGCCTGGGCCCTGGTCCTGCGGCGCCTGAGCGGCGAGCGTGACATGCTGTTCGGCGTCACCGTGGCCGGGCGTCCGGTGCAAATGCCCGAGATGCAGCGCACCGTCGGCCTGTTCATCAACAGCATCGCGCTGCGGGTGCAGCTGCCCGAAGACGGCCAGCGCCTGAGCGTGCGTCAATGGCTCGGCAGCCTGCTGGAACGCAACATGGAGCTGCGCGAGTACGAATACCTGCCGTTGGTGGCGATCCAGGAAAACAGCGAGCTGCCCAAGGGCCAGCCGCTGTTCGACAGCCTGTTCGTGTTCGAGAACGCGCCGGTGGAAGTCTCGGTGCTGGACCGCGCGCAAAGCCTGAATGCCACCTCGGATTCCGGCCGCACCCACACCAACTTCCCGCTGACCGCGGTGTGCTACCCGGGGGATGACCTGGGGCTGCACCTGTCCTACGACCAGCGCTACTTCGAGCAGGCGACCATCGAGCGCATGCTCGGCGAGTTCAAGCGGCTGCTGCTGGCGCTGGTGCAGGGCTTCCATGGCGACATGGCCGAGCTGCCGCTGCTGGGCGCAGCAGAGCAGGACTTCCTGCTCGCCGGCTGCAACCAGAGCGAGCATGAGTACCCGCTGCAGCGCAGCTACGTCGAACTGTTCGAGGCTCAGGTGGCGGCGCATCCGCAACGCATCGCCGCCAGTTGCCAGGACTTGCACTACAGCTATGCCGAACTGAACCAGCGCAGTAACCGCCTGGGCCATGCCCTGATCGCCAACGGCGTGGGCCTGGACCAGCCGGTGGCCCTGCTGGCCGAGCGCAGCCTGGACCTGCTGGGCATGATCATCGGCAGCTTCAAGGCCGGCGCTGGCTACCTGCCGCTGGACCCGGGCCTGCCGGGCCAGCGCCTGGGGCGGATCATCGAGCTGAGCCGCACGCCGTTGCTGGTGTGTACCGCGGCCTGCCAGGAACAGGCGCGAGCCTTGCTCGACGAGTTCGCTTGCGCCAACCGACCACGTTTGCTGGTGTGGGAAGAGGTGCAAGCGGCCGATCATTCGCAGGACAACCCGGGGATCTACAGCGGCCCGGACAACCTGGCCTATGTGATCTACACCTCGGGCTCCACCGGCCTGCCCAAGGGCGTGATGGTCGAGCAGCGCGGCATGCTCAACAACCAGCTGAGCAAGGTGCCGTACCTGCAATTGAGCGAAACCGATGTGATCGCCCAGACCGCGTCGCAGAGCTT
The DNA here is from genome assembly GCF_900115645.1 of Pseudomonas sp. NFPP07. NCBI lineage: Bacteria > Pseudomonadati > Pseudomonadota > Gammaproteobacteria > Pseudomonadales > Pseudomonadaceae > Pseudomonas > Pseudomonas sp. NFPP07. The sequence goes on along the minus strand of NZ_FOXG01000001.1, from coordinate 33,593 downwards.
CGACATTTCGGTCTGGCAGTTCCTCGCCGCGCCGCTGTTCGGCGCGCGGGTGGACATCGTGCCGAACGCCATCGCCCATGATCCGCAAGGCTTGCTCGCCCATGTGCAGGCACAGCGCATCAGCGTGCTGGAAAGCGTGCCGTCGCTGATCCAGGGCATGCTCGCCCAGGAGTCCATCGACCTCGATGGCCTGCGCTGGATGCTACCGACCGGCGAGGCGATGCCGCCGGAGCTGGCGCACCAATGGTTGCTGCGTTACCCGCAGATCGGCCTGGTCAACGCCTACGGCCCGGCCGAGTGCTCGGATGACGTGGCCTTCTACCGCGTCGACATGGCCTCGACCCGTGGCAGCTACCTGCCGATCGGTACGCCGACCGACAACAACCGCCTGTACCTGATGGATGGCGCGCTGGAGCTGGTGCCGCTGGGCGCGGTGGGCGAGCTGTGCGTCGCCGGTACCGGGGTCGGCCGTGGTTATGTCGGCGATCCGCTGCGCACCGCGCAGGTGTTCGTGCCGCATCCGTTCGGTGCCCCGGGCGAACGCCTGTACCGCACCGGCGACCTGGCACGGCGCCGCGCCGATGGCGTGCTGGAGTACGTCGGGCGGATCGACCATCAGGTGAAGATCCGTGGCTACCGCATCGAGCTGGGGGAAATCGAAGCCCGCCTGCACGAACAGCCGGAAGTCCGCGAAGCGGCGGTCGGGGTGCAGGAAGGCGTCAACGGTAAGCATCTGGTGGGGTACTTGGTTGCCAGCGACTCGGCGCTGAACCCGACGGAGCGCCTGGAGCGCATCAAGCAACGCCTGCGCGCCGAGCTGCCGGAATACATGGTGCCGCTGCACTGGCTGTGGCTGGAGCGCCAGCCGCTCAACGCCAACGGCAAGCTCGACCGCAAGGCCCTGCCGGCCCTGGAGATCGGCCAGCTGCACAGCCAGGACTACCTGGCACCGCGCAGCGAACTGGAGCAGACCCTGGTCGATATCTGGGCCGAGGTGCTCAAGGTCGAGCGGGTCGGCGTGCAGGACAACTTCTTCGAGCTGGGCGGGCATTCGCTGCTGGCCACGCAGATCGCCTCGCGGGTGCAGAAGACCCTGCAACGCAACGTGCCGCTGCGGGCGATGTTCGAGTGCAGCACGGTGGAAGAGCTGGCGCAGTACATCGACGGCCTGGCGAGCAGTGAAATCAACGAGGAGAAGGTCGATCGCCTGAGCGACCTGATGGCGGAGCTGGAAGGGTTGTAGTCCGGCGTTGTCAGGCCTGGCGCTATCGCGAGCAAGCTCGCTCCTACAGAGGTCATATCAAACCCTGTAGGAGCGAGCTTGCTCGCGAAAAATCTCCAGGCCTGCACTTTTCTTCGAACTCGTCCGATTGACTGAACCCTTTCACCGGCACAGGCTAGCGAAGCTTTTCTGGAGCCCCCCTCAACAGGAGACAGTTGATGCCCTTCGCGACTATTGATGGACAAGCCCTTCACTACCTGGACCAGGGCAGCGGCCCGGCGGTGCTGCTGGCCGGCAGCTACCTGTGGGACCTGAACATGTGGGCGCCGCAGATCGAGGCACTGTCCCGGCAGTACCGGGTGATCGCCCTGGACCTGTGGGGCCACGGCCAATCCGGCGCGCTGCCGCAAGGCACTGCTTCACTGGACGACATCGCCCGGCAGGTGCTGGCGCTGCTGGATCATCTTGAGATCGAACGCATCAGCCTGGTCGGCCTGTCGGTGGGCGGCATGTGGGGCGCGCGCCTGGCCCTGGCGGCGCCGCAGCGCATCAATGGCCTGGTGCTGATGGACACCTATCTGGGGGCCGAGCCGGAGCCGACCCGCCAGTATTACTTCTCGTTGTTCAAGCAGATCGAAGAGAGCGGGGTGATCGCGCCGCAGCTGCTGGACATCGTGGTACCGATTTTCTTCCGTCCGGGCATCGATCCGCAGTCGGCGCTGTACCAGGACTTCCGCGCCGTGCTCGCGGCCCTGCCCAGCGAACGCCTGCGCGAAAGCGTGGTGCCCATGGGCCGCATCACCTTCAGCCGCGCAGACCTGCTGTCGCGCCTGGACCAGCTGGACCCCAAGACCACCTTGCTGCTGTGCGGCGACCAGGACAAACCGCGCCCACCTGCGGAAACCCGGGAAATGGCCGAGCTGATCGGTTGCCCTTACCAACTGGTGCCCGAGGCCGGGCATATCTCCAACCTGGAGAATCCGGCGTTTGTCACCGAGGCGTTGTTGGCGTTTTTGGCGGAGCGGCATTCCTGCTGACAGTGCAGCTACCACCACCCGACCCTCTGCTATAGTCGCGCCCGGCTCAGGTCCAAGCACCTGCGCCGGGCGTTTTCATTCAGGGACAGGGGCGATGACGGAACATATTTACTGGCGCGATATCGAGGACTTGGCCGGCAATTGGAACGGCCTCGGGGTGGACGTCAAGCGCCCGGCCAGCGGCAAGCCGAACTTGCGCCTGCTCAGTGGCCACAACCGACGCATGCAGCTGGTGCTGGGTGACCAGACGCTGCTCTGGGGCACCATGTCCCGCTGCCTTTATGGCGTGTGGCTGGTGCGCAATCACCTGCTGGAGCACTTGCCGCAAACCCTGGTGGGGCCCATCGATTCGCCCCAGGTGGAGCAACAGCTACGCCTCGACCCGGCCCCGCGCCTCAAGGCCTGGAGCCGCTTTTTCGTCCAGCAGTTGATGCAACACCAGCCGGACTTTTTCTACCCCGGCTACTGGCTGGTACGGGCCCTGCGCCCGGAATCCCTCAAGCCGATGCGGCCGTTGCTGAGCGGCACCGAAGCCTGGTACTTCAAGGGCGGCGAAGACGCCCTGAGCCATATGCCGCAGTGGGCGATCTACGGCCGCAACATCCTCGACAACCGGCAACCCGGCGCGGTGCGCTGGGTCGAGTTGGGCGAGAGTGGCGGCGCGGTGGTCGGCCTGCATGCAGTGGACCCGCATTCCGGGCGCCTCAAATGGTGGCGCAAGAAAGCCCGCGAAGGCAGCTTGCCGCCCATCCTGCTGTGGTACGTCAGCGGCCTGAGCTGCCACCTGATTCTCGATGGCCATTACCGCTTGCAGGCGGCCATCGATGAAAACCTTCCCCCGGAGTTCCTGGTGCTCAGCTCGCCGCGGCTGTTCAGCTATCGCCCGAACCCGCAAGAGCAGCAGAAGGTGCTGGGGGCGCTGCAGATGCAGATCCAACGCAAGAACCTGGAAACGGTGCGCTTCAACCAACTGCTGATCAGCACCTTCGATGACCGGCCGTATCACGGCTTCGGCAGCCAGTCGTGGGCCGGGATTGCCTCGGAAAAGGTCTGGGTCGATCAGGTCAGCGGCCTCCTCAACGAACGAGGCGACACGGGTGAACTGGAGAACATCCTCGCCCGCGAAGCGCCGGACGAGTTCGCCTGAGCCTTACGCACAAACGCCGAATGTTGACGCCCCTGTAGCCGCTGCCGAGCTCCGCGAGGCTGCGATCGACTGCGCGGCATTCCGACGAAGCGGCTTATGCACAGGCGCCGAATTCAGACACGCTCCTGTAGCCGCTGCCGAAGGCTGCGATCGGGCGCGAAGCGGCCGTAAACCAGGCGACGGTATCTTGCCTGACACACCGCATGGGCAGGTTTGGCGCCTGCTGCGCAGTCGATCGCAGCCTCGCAGGCTCGGCAGCGGCTACAGGGGGCCAATTCGCTTTCTTTTGTAGGGTATTTCCGAGACGCAGTTTGCGGCTTGAAGGTGGCTGTTCTGAGCTACTAGTCTGCGTGGGTCGTCGCCAAATCGATGGCCGGAAGTGCAAGTCCGAAAAACTGTCGGGAACGTACGAAGACCCAGAAGTAATCGCTGGGTATTCATATCCACTGTGTTGAGGACTGCACCCATGAAAAAGCCAATTCCTGTGTATCGCTACCCTGAACTGAAGACTGCCAATCAGACCTTGCGCCAATCTCTGGCCAATTCGCCTGCCGAATCATTCGATGCTCTTCCTGCCACTGCGGCAGGGCCGGTAAGTCCGGATTCTCTTTTCTGTGTCCGCCAAGGCATCACCGCCGAAGAAGCCCTGGTGCATGTCTCGCTCTTGCTCAAATGCGCCGAAGAAGTCAGCGACGAGATCACCGAACGCGGCAGTGGCCTGGAGCGCGGGTTGATCTGGTCGATGGTCCATTCCGTGGAAATGGCCAGGGCGGTGGTGGATGCGTTGTTGGATGGGCGTCAGGATCGTTGATTTTCGGTGTTTTTGAGGGTCCTGTCGCGGGCAAGCCTCGCTCCTACGGAAGAACGCGGTCAACCGTAGGAGCGAGGCTTGCCCGCGATGGCGGCGTATCGAACGCCGCCAAATCTGCGCCTTATTTAGGCCCGAAAATCTTGCCCAGCTTGTCCGGCGCGGGCGCGCCTTGTTGCTGTTGCAGCTCGCCCTTGTCGTCCATGTAGAAGATCGCCGGGGTGGCGGACAGCTCCAGTTCGTCCATCAGCGCCATGTTGGCGTCGAGCTTGGCCTGGACCTCGGCGGGGATCTTGGCCAGGGGCTTGAGGCTGCTGCCCTTGCCGGCTTTCTCGTGGTCCTGCAGGGCTTTCTGCGGGTCTTTGGCGGCCAGCAGGGCGGCGGATTTGCCCGGGCTGTCTTCGCGGATGATGCCGACCATGATGTGCCGCAGCTGGACCTTGCCGGCGTTCACCCAGGGCCGCGCCTGTTCCCAGAACATGTTGCAGTAGGGGCAGTTGGGGTCGCTGAACAGGTAGACCACGCGCGGCGCGTCGGCCTTGCCATCGGCGATCCAGTGGCTCTTTTCCATCTTGGCCCAGACGGCCTTGGCCATTGGCGCGTACACCAGTTTCTGCAGCGGCTCGGCGCTCAGGTCCTTGCCGTCGGCGTCGTACAGGTTGCCCAGCAGCACATGCTTGCCGTCCGGGGTCAGGTACAGCGCCATGCCGCGGTTCTGGTACTGCGCGGCATAGCCCTTGAGGCCGTCCGGGGCATCGAAGCTACCGACGATCTTGGCGCCTTTGGCTTCGATCTTCTTGATCGCCTCGGGCAGTTCTTCGGCGTGCAGCAGCGGGGCCTGGAGCAGGGCGGCGCCCAGGGACAGGCTCAGCAGGTGGCGGATGAAAGGCATGGCAATTTCCTTGAAGGGGCGGCCTGCGTGGCCGTGGTCGAATGCGCTGAGTCGAAATGTTCCAGGGCGCGGGCCAGGCTGGCTTCGGACAGCTCGCCCAGGTGGCTGCCGAGCAGGCGCCCGTCGGCGCTGTAGAACAGCGTAGTCGGTAGCGCCATGGAGCCCACGGCCTTGCCCAGGCGGCCGCTGCCGTCGAACAGCACGTTGTTCAGGTTCAGCTCCTGGGTGGCCAGGAAGGTGCTGACGCTCTGCATGCTTTCGGCCTGGTTGACGAACAGGAAGGTCAGGTCCGGGCGCTGCTGCTGGGCTCTTTCCAGCACCGGCATTTCCCGGCGGCAGGGCGGGCACCAGGTGGCCCAGAGGTTGATCACCAGCGGTTTGCCTTGGTAGCTGGTCAGTTGCACGGTGCCGCCGTCGGGGTTGCGCAGGGCGATTTCCGGCAGCCGCGTGCCTTGTTCGAAAAGGCTCAGGGACAGGCTGGCGAGCAGCCAGAACGCCAGGCCGCTGCCGACCCCGGCGCCCAGCGGCTGGCGCAGGGCCGGGCGGCGCCAGCCCCAGGCGAGGGCGGCCAGCAGCAGGACGATGGCCCCCGGCCAGGCGAGGAAACCGCCGTCGCGCAGGTCGATGATCTGCCACAGGTCGTGGCGGTAATGCTTCCAGTAGGCGACCACGAAGCCGATGCGCGCCGCCAGCATGCCCAGCAGGAACAGGCCGAACAGCACCGATTCCGGGTTCTCGCCACCGCGCTTGGCGACTCGCCAGCCGACCAAGGTGGCCAGCGCCAGGGCACTGATCAGCAGCAGGTGGTTGAGCGCGATGGCAAAGGTGCCGATGGTAAAGGTCAGCATCAACGGGTTTCTCGGGTAGCGGTCCAGCGTTGCAGGAAGGCAGCCGCGTCTACCTCACCGGTAATCCGCTGGCTGCGGCGTTCTTCGCCGTCCGGGCCGATCCACAGCAGGCTCGGCGGCCCCGGCACTTTATACCGGTTGAGCAGTTCGCGGCTGGCGGCGTTGTCGGCCGTCACGTCCAGGCGCAGCAGGCGCACGTCTTTCAGGGCCTCGAGGACCTGGGGTTGGCCGAACACCTGTTTTTCCATGATCTTGCAGGACACGCACCAGTCAGCGTAGTAGTCCAGCAGCACCCACTGGCCCTGGGCCCTGGCGGTGTCGAGGGCCTCTTGCAGGGCGGCCGGGTCGTTGACGGTGCTGAAGGCGTCGTGGGCGCTGACGGTCGCCACGCCATTGCCGCCGCTATAGACCTTCAGCGGTCGCCACAGGTCGTCGCTGCCACCGGCGGCGCCCACCAGCAGCAGGCTGCCCCACAGGCCGAATACCACTGAACCGGCGCCGAACACATGCCCGGCGCGCCCGGCCGCGCGCATCTGCTGCCAGGCGGTGTAGGCCAGGACCAGCGCCAGCGCGCCCCACAGGCCGATCCACAGCGATTCGTCGAGCACCGGGCGCAGTAGCACGATGGCGGTGCCGAGAAAGAGGAAGCCGAACACACCCTTGAGCAGGTTCATCCACGGGCCGGGCTTGGGCAGGAAGCGGTTGCCCACGGTCACCAGCAACAACAGCGGCAGGCCGATGCCCAGGCCCATGACGAACAGGATCAACCCGCCGTGCAGGGCGTTGCCGCTCTGGGCGATGTACAGCAGGGCGCCGGCCAGCGGCGCGGTCATGCACGGGCCGACCAGCAGGCCGGACAGGGCGCCGAGTACCCCGGCGCCGACCAGGCTGCCACCGCTGCGCGAACGGCTGGCGTTTTCCAGGCGATCGCGCAGGGCCGCCGGCAGTTGCAGCTCGAAGAAGCCGAACATCGGCAGTGCCAGGACCACGAACACCGCGGCAAAGCTGCCCAGCAGCCAGGGCTGTTGCAGCAGGGCTTGTAGGTTGGCGCCGAGCAGCGCGGCGAGCACGCCCATGGCGGCATAGACCAACGCCATGCACACCACATAGCTGCCGGCCAGGGCGAAGCCGCGCCGCGGGCTGGCGCCGCTGCCCACCACCAGGCCGGCGAGGATCGGCAGCATCGGCAGCGAGCAGGGGGCGAAGGCCAGCAACAGGCCGAGGCCGAAGAACACCAGCAGGCTCCAGCCCAGGGCCCGCTGTTGCAGGCCGCTGGCCAGCGCCTGGTCGCTGGCCTCGGTGGTATTGGTTGCATTGGCGGCGGCCGGGCTGCCGCCGAGGTCCACTTCCAAGGATTGCGGCGGGTAGCACAGGCCGGCATCGGCGCAGCCTTGCCAGCCGACCTTGACCTTGCCGGTGGCGCCGGCGGGGATTTTCAGTTCCAGGCCCTGGCGATACACCTGCTGCGCGCCGAAGAATTCGTCGCTGTGGGCCTCGCCCTCGGGCAGGGCCGGTTTGTGTGCGTCCGCCAGGCCGTCGAATTTCAGCCGTTGCTGATACAGGTAATAGCCGTCGGCGATCTGCCAGAACAGCTGGGTTTCCCCCGACGCCAGGCGTTCGGAGGTGAAGACAAAGGCTTTGCCGACCGGGAGAAAGTCGGGCTTGACCTCGAACGGGTTGTTACCCGCCTGGGCCAGGCCCGACAGCAGCATGAACAACAGGATGAACAGACGACGCATGGAAAAGCCTTAAACCGGTGCAAGTGGGGGGCACAATGGCCGATGGCGATTAACCGATGATTAACCCTGCACGCCTTGTGGCACTGGCGGTGCAGGCATAATGTCGGCTTAATCGGCGCTGGTTTTAATGCACCCCTTTTCTACAGGTTCCACCATGCACGTACTTGTCTGTGAAGATGATGAGCTGATTGCCAGCGGGATCGTGGCCGGCCTCACGGCCCAGGGCCTGACGGTCGAGCACGTGGCCACCGCCTCGGCGGCGCGGGCCATGCTCGGCGTGGCGGAATTCGACGTGATGGTGCTCGACCTCGGCCTGCCCGACGAAGACGGCCTGAAGCTGCTCAAGCAACTGCGCCACAACGGCCTGGAAATCCCCGTGCTGATCCTCACCGCGCGGGACTCGGTCACCGACCGGGTCGACGGCCTGCAGGCCGGCGCCGACGATTACCTGCTCAAGCCCTTCGACCTGCGGGAACTGGCGGCGCGCCTGCATACCCTGTTGCGCCGGGTGGCGGGGCGCAGCGTCAACCTGATCGAGCACGGCCGCCTGACCTACGACCCGAGCACCCGCGAAACCCAGCTCGGCGGCCAGCCGGTGGACCTGTCGCGGCGCGAGCAGGCGCTGCTCCAGGCGTTGCTGCACAACCGCGGCCGGGTGCTGTCCAGCGAGCAGCTCAAGGACAGCGTCTACGGTTTCAACGACGAACTGGAAAGCAATGCCCTCAACGTGCACATCCACCACCTGCGGCGCAAGCTCGGCAACGGCATCGTCGAGACCGTGCGCGGCCTGGGCTATCGCCTGGGGCCGGCGGATGGCGGGGAGGAGTCGTAAGTGATGAGCCTGCGTTTGCGCCTGAGCCTGACCATCGGCGCGGCCTTTGTGCTGATCTGGGCGCTGGCCGCGGCCTGGATGTTCAGCGACCTGCGCAACCAGATGATGTTTTCCCTCGACCAGCGCCTGGTGGCGTCGGCGCGCATGGTCGCCGGCCTGCTGGAGCAATTGCCGGCCTTGCCGAGCAAGGGTGAGGGCACCCATTTCAGCGCCGAACAGTTGAACATTCCCGGGGGCATGGCCTGCCAGGTCAGCTCCCTGCGCGGCGAGATCCTCGCCCGCAGCCATAACCATCCCGACGAAAAGCTCGAAGCCGAACGCATGGGTTTTCACGACCAGATGATCGACGGCGTGCGCTGGCGCAGCTTCACCCTGGCCCGGGGCGACCTGCGCATCACTACCGCCGATCGCCAGGTCGAGCGTGAAGCGCTGAACATGTCGGTGCTGTTGGCGGCCTCGGTGCCGGTCGGCGTGGCCTTGCTCGGTTGCCTGTGGTTGCTGTGGCTGGGGATCGGCCAGGGCCTGGCGCCGCTGAACCGCATGCGCGATGCCCTGATGCGCCGCAGCGCCGACTCCCTGGAGCCGTTGCAGATCCAGCCGCTGCCCAGCGAGCTGCGGCCATTGCTGGAAACCCAGAATCAGCTGTTCCAGCGCATCGGCAAGACCCTCGAGCGCGAGCGCCGCCTGACCGGTGACGCCGCCCACGAATTGCGCAGCCCGCTGACGGCGATCAAGACCCACCTGCAAGTGGCGCGGATGACCGACGGCGCGGCCCGCGATCAATCCCTGGCGCGCGCCGAAGAAGGCGCCGACCGTCTGCACCGGACCCTGGAGCAGCTGCTGTTGCTGGCGCGGGTCGAAGGCAGCCTGTCGTTCGAGGACGGCGTGCAGTGCAGTGCCGAACAGGTGGCGAAAACCGCGATCCAGGACGCCGCCAGCGGTGCCCGGCAGCGGGTCAGGCTGCACATCGACGAGCGGGTGTCGACGGCGCCGCTGGAAATGCCCTCGGTGCTGGCCATCGCCGCGCTGCGCAACCTGCTGGACAATGCCCTGCGCCACACCCCGAGCGATGCGCCGGTGGAGCTGAACCTGGAAACCATCGGCAACCGCGTGCGTTTCCAGGTGCGCGACCACGGTGACGGCATTCCCGAGGATGACTTGCAGCACCTGACCCAGCGCTTCTGGCGCAACGGCCAGAGCACCGGTTGCGGCCTGGGCCTGGCCATCGTCCAGGCGATTGTCCAGCGCTGCGGTTGCGTGCTGCATTTCGACAGCCGGCCCGATGGCTTGCGGGTCGAGCTGACCATGCCGTTGCAGTCTGCCTGAGGGTCTATCGCGAGCAAGCTCGCTCCTACAAGAAGGGTTGTGCTGCCCACTGTAGGAGCGAGCTTGCTCGCGAAAAAACTCGAATCGCCACAGTCCCCTGACAATTCGTCCGCTTCCCGTTATCTCCCCACGCAATAAACCCTCGCCTGGGTGTAAATCCTCTCGTCGCTGATGCGTTTCCAGAACAGGAAAACCTGCGAGTGCGCGCTGAACCGGCTGCGTACCTGTGTGGTGTGCGGTTTCGCTCAACTCATCAGCGTGAGGATTCGAGAGATGTCAGTTGCTACCAGCCTTGTCGACGATCAGCCCGCGCGGACCAGTCCCGCGCCTGCCGAGACGCTTTACCAGTTCACCGAATCGCCGTTGCTGGCCCGGCAGAACCAGCAGGAATCCAATGCCCGCAGCTATCCGCGGCGGATCCCGCTGGCGCTCAAGCGGGCGAGCGGGATTCATGTCGAGGACGTCGAAGGCCGGCGTTTCATCGACTGCCTGGCCGGCGCCGGGACCCTGGCCCTGGGCCACAACCACCCGGTGGTGATCGAGGCCATCCAGCAGGTGCTGGCCGATGAGCTGCCGCTGCTGACCCTGGACCTGACCACCCCGGTCAAGGACCAGTTCGTCCAGGACCTGTTCGGCCTGTTGCCGCCGGCCCTGGCCGCCGAAGCGAAAATCCAGTTCTGCGGCCCCACCGGCACCGACGCCGTGGAAGCGGCGCTGAAGCTGACCCGCACCGCCACCGGCCGCAGCACTGTGCTGTCGTTCCAAGGCGCCTACCACGGCATGACCCAGGGCGCCTTGAGCCTGATGGGCAGCCTGGGGCCGAAGCGCCCGCTGGGTGCGCTGCTGACCAATGGGGTGCAGATCCTGCCGTTCCCTTACGACTACCGCTGCCCGTTCGGCCTGGGTGGCGAAGCCGGGGTCAAGGCCAACCTGAGCTACCTGGAAAACCTGCTGAGCGATCCGGAAGCCGGCGTACAGCTGCCGGCGGCGATCATCGTCGAAGCGGTGCAGGGCGAGGGTGGGGTGATTCCCGCCGACCTCGACTGGCTGCGCGGCGTGCGCCGGATCACCGAGAAGGCCGGGGTGGCCTTGATCGTCGACGAGATCCAGAGCGGTTTCGCTCGTACCGGCAAGATGTTCGCCTTCGAGCACGCCGGGATCATTCCGGATGTGGTGGTGCTGTCCAAGGCCATCGGCGGCAGCCTGCCGATGGCGGTGGTGGTCTACCGCGACTGGCTCGACACCTGGCTGCCGGGCGCCCATGCCGGCACCTTCCGTGGCAACCAGATGGCCATGGCCACCGGTTCCGCGGTGATGCGCTACCTCAAGGAACACCGGGTGGCCGAGCATGCCGCCGCCATGGGCGAGCGTTTGAGCGAGCACCTGCGGATCCTGCAGCGCGACTATCCGCAGATGGGCGACATTCGCGGGCGCGGCCTGATGCTGGGGATCGAGCTGGTGGACCCGGCCGGCGAGAAAGACGCCCTGGGCCATCCGCCGCAGTTCAGCCGCCTGGCGCCGCTGGTGCAGCGTGAATGCCTCAAGCGCGGGTTGATCCTGGAAATGGGCGGGCGCCATGGCAGTGTGGTGCGTTTCCTGCCGCCGCTGGTGATCACCGCGGCGCAAATCGACCAGGTGGCGGATATTTTCAGCCGGGCGTTGGCGGCGGCGGTCGCCAGCCTCTAATTTTTCATGGGCCTTGAACGTTCCTTATTCACAACCGCTGCGCCTTCAGCGCGGCGAGCCTTATAGCGATGGAGACACGTAATGACTTCAGTATTCGACCGCGAGGACATCCTCTTCCAGGTAGTGGTCAACCATGAGGAGCAGTATTCGATCTGGCCGGACTACAAGGCTGTGCCACAGGGCTGGCGCACCGTGGGCAAGAGCGGCTTGAAGAAGGAGTGCCTGGCCTACATCGAAGAGGTGTGGACCGACATGCGCCCGCTGAGCCTGCGGCAGAAGATGGACGCCCAGGCGGCTGCCAACTGATTACCCCGTACTGACGTTGACCTGTAGCCGCTGCCGCAGGCTGCGATAAGCCCGCCAGGGCTTCGGCGATCTGAATATCGCCAGCGACCGTTCCGGTCGATCGCAGCCTGCGGCAGCGGCTACGTACCTGGGTAGGAGCGAGCTTGCTCGCGATAACGACCCTCCAGCCAACGCCGATGTCGAGGCGGATAACGCTATCGCGAGCCAGCTCGCTCCTACAGGTGATTTGATCAGGTGCCGTTAGCAAAAAGCCCCGCCCTCGTGAGAGAAGCGGGGCTTTTTTGTGGGCGTCAGCCCAGGCGCTTGATGGCCTGCAAGGTGTAGCTCAATGGCAGGCGCCAAGGGGCGTGTTGCAGGTGCCATTCGCCTTGCCCGTCATAGCGCATCTGCCCGGGCAGGGCTTCCCAGGGGATGCTCTGGTGTTCCACCAGGCCGCTGATGTCCAGGCCGTGCTTGAGCAGCGCGCTGACGATTTCCCCCAGGCCATGGTTCCACGCATGGGTCACCGTGGCCTTGAGCGGTCGGTCGGTACTGACGTAGGTGCTGTCGTCGTCCCACACCAGCGGTTCGCTGCGCTCGAAGTAGGGCAGGTCGACCACCAGCGCATCCTCGTGGCTTTCGTCCAGGGCCCAGAGCATCGGGTGGCCTTCGCGGATAAACAGCCGTCCGCCGGGCTTGAGCAATTGGCTGACATTACGCGCCCAGGTGTCGACGCTGGGCAGCCAGCACAGCGCGCCGATACCGGTGTAGACCAGATCGAACGCGCCTTTGGGCAGCACCTCGCAGGCCTTGTAGACGTCGGACTCGACGAACTCGATGGCGCTCCCGGTGCGCGCTGCCAGGCTGCGGGCTTCGGCCAGGGACGCGGGGGAGAAGTCCAGCCCGGTCATCCGCGCGCCGAGGCGCGCCAGCGACAGGGTGTCGGTGCCGATATGGCATTGCAGATGCACGCCGCGCAGGCCGCTGATGTCGCCCAGCAGCGGCAGGTCGAAACGCACCACCTCGGACAGGTGCCGCGGGTCGTCGACAAACATCTGTGCCTGGTAGTCCGGCGAGGCCGCGTGCAGCGGTGCGCGCTCGTCCCAGTTGGCCTGGTTGAGCTTGAGGTAGTCACTCATGGCGGGGCTTCCTGTCCGTTCAATAGGAGCAGCAGGCTAGCATCGGCGACGCGGGGATTCTTGGGGGAATGTGTAAGCCGCGCCATTTCCCCTGTAGGAGCGAGCTTGCTCGCGATAAATGCAAGAACAACGCGTCCACTCAGGCAATACGCGTCATCGTTGACGTTCATCGCGAGCAAGCTCGCTCCTACAGAGGGAGTGGCGGGTCAGGTTTTCGGGGCGAGGGCACTGGTGATCTGGCCGATGTTGTTCTCCAGCTCCGCCAACGGGTCGGCACTGTCGGTTTGCAGCACCAGCAACTGGCTGCCGGCGGCGTCGATGGCGGCCTTGATGGCAGCGGACGGCTGGCGGTGGTGCAGGACGATGGCCACATCGTTGGCCTTGAGCCGGGTTTGCAGTTGCTGCAGGGCTTCGGCAGTCCACTCATTGTCGGCGCGGGCGTCGACCTCCAGCAGTTCCAGGTTGAGCCCGCTGACCAGGTAACCGAAGTGGTCGCTGAGGCTGAGCACGCTGAGGTTGTCGGCGTTGGCCAGTTGCCCCTCGCTATCGGCGCTGAGCTTGAGCAGGCGCTGCTTGAGGCTGGCCAGGTTGGCGTCGATCTTCGGCTTGGCGGCGGGGGCCAGGCGCACCAGATCGGCGGCCAGCACATCGGCCATGCGTCCCAGGTTATTGCTCGACAGCCACGGCTGGCTGTTCAGGCCATCGCTCTTGCCGGGCTGCAGGGCTACGCCGGGCAGGGCACCGTCCACCGGGCGCGCGGCATCGACTTCGACAATGCGGATATTGCTGCGCCGCGCGTTGGGGTACAGCGGGTCGTCCGGCCAGATCGAGCGCAGGCCGATCACCGCGTCGGCGTCGAGGGCCAGCTTGTGCAGCGCCGGGGCGCCGCGACCGGTGAAGTAGGCGGTCTGGCGCGAGCCCGGCAGGTTGTCGGGGGCGGCGCGCTCGAGCCGCACATCGGTGCCTTGCAGCAGCCACTGGCCGAGGCCGAAGGTGATCGGGAGCGAGGCCAGCACGGTGAGTGGCTTGGGTGAGCTGGCGCTGTGCAGCGCCGTGGTGCCCAGGCTCTGGTTGGCGGTGACGCGCATCGGTTCGAAACGGTCCGGCTGGGCCAGGGCCGGCGCGCTGCCCAGCCCAGCGAGGGCCAGGGCCAAAGTCAGGGGGCGTGTCAGGTGACGTAATGAACTGTGCATTTATCCGATATTCCCTTTGAGGCTGGGGACAATGCCGCGGGCAATGGCGGCCAGGGCGAAGGCGACACCGGCCACCAGGATGATCGCGGCGCCGGAGGGGACGGGCAGGTCGAAGAGGATCGGCAGCAGGATGCCGCACAAGGTGCTGACCGTGGCGATCAGCACCGAGATCCAGAAAAAGCCCTTGAGCGATTGGCTCAACAGGCGCGCGGCCGCCGCCGGGATCACCAGCAGGGCGCCCACCAGGATCGCGCCTATGACTTTCACCGCGGCCACGGTGATCAGGGTCACCAGGATCACGAACAGGTAGTCCAGGGTTTTCACCGCGACGCCGCGCACCGCCGCCAGTTGCGGGTTGAAGCTGGCCAGCATGATGCGGTTGTACAGCGGCAGGCTCAGGCCCATCACCAGGGCGCCGACGATCAGCAGCACCAGCAGGTCGTTGCCGTTGACCGTGAGCACCGAACCGAACAGCACGTTTTCCAGGATGTGCACGTTGATCTTGCCGGCGAGGATCAGCAGCAGGCTGGCGCCCAGGGCCAGGGACACCGACAGGAACACCCCGATCAGGGTGTCCGGCGCCAGGCCGGTGCGGTTGCGCAGGTAGTTGAGCAGGATGCCGAACAGCAGGCAGTAGCCGAACAGGCTGCCGTAAGGGCCGGTGTAGGGTTCGCCGAGCAGGATGCCGATGGCCACGCCGGTCAGCGCCGCGTGGCCCACCGCTTCGGAGAAGAACGCGAAGCGCTTGACCACTACCAAAGTGCCCAGGCCGCCCAGCACCGGGCCGATCAGCAAGCCGGCGAGCAGGGCGTTGACCACAAACCCATAGGCCAGGGCTTCTGGCAGGTAACCGGAGGAGGCCCAGCCCTGGATCATCAGACGAAAGGCTTCGTAACTCATCAGGCAACACTCCCGCTGACGATATCCGCGCTGCGCGGGTGGGTGGAAAACAGCGTCAGCAGGCGTTCCGGGGTCAGCGCCTGTTGCGGGTGGGCGTCGAACAGCACGCGGCGATGCAGGCCGGTGACCCGGTCCGCCAGGCGGCCGACCGCTTCCAGGTCGTGCTCGATCCACAGCAGGGTGATCCCGGCCTGGCGCCAGTCGCCGAGCAGGCGCTCGAAGACCTGGATGCCGGCTTCGTCGAGGGCCGACATCGGTTCGTCCAGCACCAGCAACTGCGGTGCCGGGATCAGCCCCTGGGCCAGCAGCACCCGCTGGCGTTCGCCGCCGGACAGGGCGCCCATGCGCCGCTTGCGTTTGTCCTGCATGCCGACCCGTTCCAGGGCTTCGCCTATGGCCGTGGCGTAATGCCGGCTGAGGCCGAGGAAAGCCGGGCGGCGCTGGCACATGGCGGCCATGAAGTCGTCGACGGTCATCGGCAGGCCGCGGTCGAATTCCAGGGCTTGCGGCACATAGCCGATCACCCCCGGCTCGCCCGGCCATTGCAGGCGCAACTGGCCCTGGTGGGGCATCTGCCCGAGCAGGGTCTTGATCAGCGAGCTCTTGCCGCCGCCGTTGGGGCCGACCAGCGCATGCACGGTGCCGGGCTGCACCTTGAAGCTGACGTTGTCGAGGATGGTGGTGCGGCCCAGGGTCAGGCCGACCTGGTCGAATTCGATGGACGGGCCGCGGGCCAGGCTGTGCAGGGCGGTCATGCGCCGGCCTCCTGGATCGCCCGGACCACGGTGTCGAGGTTGCCGGCCATTTCCTTCTCGTATTTCTCGGCGCTGTAGTCGCCGTAGGAAATGTGCGACAGCGGGTACAGCTTGACCCCGGACTCGCGCTGGATGGTGTCGACGTAGGTGGAGGGGAAGTCCATCTCGGAGAAGATCACCTTGACGTCCAGTTCACGCAGCTGGTCGATGGTCTTTTTCAACTGGCTCGGGCTGGGCTCGATGCCATGGGCCGGCTCGACCACGGCAGTGACTTCCAGGCCGAACTCGCGCAGCAGGTAGTCATAGGCCGCATGCACCGTGGCCACCCGCAGGTCGGCGTTGGGCGCCTTGGTCAGCTTGGCCAGGGCGTCGGCGCGCATCTGCCGCAGGCGTTTGCCGTAGGCGCGGGCGTTCTGGGTGTAGGTCTTGGCGTTGGCCGGGTCCATCTTGCCCAGCTCGCGGGCGATGTTGTTGACCTGGGCGATGGAGGCGCTGATGGACAGGAAGGTGTGCGGGTTGACCACCTTGCCGGCGCCGCGCGCGGCGATGCCGGTGGCGGCCAGCAGCGGTACGTTCTGGTTGGCCTCGATCACCGGGATGTCTGGGCGTTCGCTGGCCTCGATCATGCGGTCGGCGAAGTCGTCGTGGCCGACGCCGTTGAGCACGATCACGTCCAGGGTACCGATGCGCTTGATGTCTTCGGCGCGCGGTTCATAGGCGTGGGGGTTGAAGCCGGCGGGAATCAGCGGCACGACCTCGGCCTTGTCGCCGACGATGTTGGCCACGTAGCTGTAGTAGGGGTGCAGGGTGATGCCGATACGCAGGCGCTTGGCCTGGTCGGCCGTGGCGAGAGGGCTGAGCAACAGGGCGAACAGGCTGACCAGCAGCACCCGCAGGAGTGGGCGGCGTTGAGATGAAATAGGCATGGGCTAGCGGTCTTCTCTCGGTGAATGCGTGGGTTCAGTGGCGATGCTGGCGGGTCACTCCGGCATCGAATTGCGCGACCACCTGCTGCCAGCCGGCACTGGCCAGGGCGGCGTCGCTGAGGTCGTCGGGGGCGGCGAGGGACGGGCCGCGGTTGAGCCAGATGTCCGGGGCGGCGGCCGGGTCGGCGGCGATGCGCATCAGGAAGGAGCCGGCCACTGCATTGTTCTGGCTGAGGCCGACATAGGCCTGTTGCCGCAGTTGCCAGGCATGCCCGCCACGGCTCACCGAACTGGCGTCCTGGGCAAAGGGCGCGAAACCTTCCTCGGCCAGTTGTTCGGGCGTCGGCAGGGCCTGGGCTTCTTCGCGCAGCAGGCGGATTTCGTCGAGGGTCACCCGCAGGTCGGCGTACAGGCCCTGTTCACCGGCGGTGAGGTCGCGGCGGGCGTCCAGTTGATGGCTGTCGACGCTCGCCACTTCGCTGCTTTCGCCACGCCAGAGCACCACGGTGCCGGCCACGCAGAGGATCAACAGGCACAACAGCAGGACGTAGAGGGTTTCATGGCCGGCACCGGCCGGGCGCACGACTTGGGGGGTGGAGGTGCTCATGGGGCCTCGATGTCGGCTTGGTCGATCTCGACCACATGGCCGGGGCCGGCGTCGAACAGCACGTAGAACTCGGCGTCGGGTTTCTTGAAGGTCAGGGTGGAGTCGGCGCCCAGCTTGCCGGGCACCAGGATGGTTTCGTCGTAGCCGATCACGTCCAGGGTCACCCCCGGGGCGCCGCTGCCGTCGGAGAAGCCGCCGGTGCAGCGGATCTGCTCGCCGTCGATCTGCTTGCACTCGCACATCGGGTTGTGGGCCAGGGCGCCGCCACTGAATACGGCGCTGACCAGCAGGAGTGCGCCGGCACCGAGCAGGCGCAGGCGGGCGGTGGGTACAGCAATCATGGTTTGCCTCCTTGTTGGTTCAGCCAGGCGAGGGTGGCCGGGGATGCCTGGCCCAGGGGGATGGCCGCCTGGTGCATACTGCCGTCCCAGCCTTCCATGGTGATCCACAGCTCGGCGTCGGCCTTGGTCTTTTCCGGAACGGGCAGGCTGGCCCCCATGCGGTACGGGGTGCCGAAGAAGATCACCCCGGCGGCGCGCAGGCTGCGGGGTTTGCCGATGCGCAGGTAGGTGGCCTTGACCTGGTCGATGCAGGCGTCGCACAGGGCGGCATTGAAGCCCTTCATATAGCCGGCCGGCCCCTGGAGTTGCGGCGCTTGGTTACGCAATTCGGCCAGGCGCAGGCTCCAGGGCCCGACCTGCACCTCGCCCACCTCGCGTTCGCCCAGGCCGCTGTCGCCACGTGCCAGTGCCGCGTCGGCGAAGTACTTGGGCATGAAGCCGAGGGGGACCAGCAACAGCAGGATGTTCAGGTGGAAACGCAATTTCAGCCAAAGCTGGCGCAGGGGCGAAACCGGCATTGGGTTGTCTGTCTTGCTCACAGGTTGCCCTCCGGCGTGTCGCTGTGCAGGGCCGCAACCGGGCGCTGGGCGAGGACGGGGCGCGCTGTCTTGGTGCTGCGCTTGAGGGCCGCGGCGGTGGCCAGGGCGGTGCGCTTGGTCCAGATCAGCAGGCCGCTGAGCACCATCATGCTCAGCAGCAGGCCGAAGAAGCACCAGATCAGCTTGATCCAGATGCCGCCGAAATCACCGGTGTGCAGCGGACGCATGGACTCGGTGACGAACTCCAGGGCCGAGCGATGGGACAGCAGGTGCGTGGTATCCACCGAGCCGCTGTAAGGGTTGAGGTTGGCGGTCTGGTACATCAGCGGGTACCAGCCGCGGCCACCAATGAACAGGTGGCTGTAGGCATTGCTCGGCAGCATGACGAAGCTGACCTCGAAGCCCGGTATCTGCTGGGTGGCGATGCGGATGGCTTCATCGACGCCGATCATCGGCGCCGGGCTGCCGTCGGCGGAGGTCGGCACGCTTTCGCGGGCGATCACCGGAACTATGGGTTCGCTGGAAAGGGTGATCTGGTTGTCGCCAAGAATCGCCTCGATCAGGAACCAGGTGCCGGTGATGGAGATCACCGCGATGAACCAGATCGACCAGATGCCGCTCAGGCGGTGGAAGTCGCCCCAGAAAATCCGCGCGCCATGGCGCAGGCGCAGGGTCGGCTTGAGGAAGCCCTTCCAGAACTTCTTGTAGACCACCAGGCCGGTGACCAGCGAGGCCAGCATCGGCAGGCCGAGCAGCGATACCAGGTACCAGCCCCAGCTGTAGCCGTTGGTGAAAGGCACCAGCCACCAGCCGTGCAGGGCGCGGGTGAAGGCCTGGAAGTTGAACTGCGGGCTGACGCCCTGGATGACGCCGGTGTACGGGTTGACATAGACCTCGACGGAACGGCCATCGGGGTAGCTGACGCCCACGGTCAGGGCGAAATGCGCTTCGTCGGGGGTGCTGATGCTTTCGACCAGGGTCTGCGGTTCGGCCTGCTTGATGGCTTTGACGATCTGGTCGTAGCTCAGCGGTTGGGCGTCGCCTGTGGGTTTGCTGGCGCGGATGTCGGGGTTGGCCAGCCAGACGATTTCCTGGCTGACCACGGCCAGGGTGCCGGTGACGCAAACGATCAGCACAAAGAACCAGATGGGCAGGGCCAGCCAGCTGTGAACGAGAAACCAGATTTTCGAGCGGGACTTCTTCGACATTGAGCACGCGTCTTGATTCGAGGAGTGGAGCCGCGGGCGGCTGGTAAGCCCGGAGAGAAACCCGCGGCGTAACCTTCGCCAACGCGACCTGCTGCATCTAATTAAGACGAATGAGAATCGTAAATCCCGAAAGACGATATGAAAGTAAATGTTTCCGCGCGACCAATGGCGTGCACAAGGCCCGCGCTGTGGGGCGTTGGGGGGCGCTATCGCGGGCCAGCCTCGCGCGCTTCTTCTGTAGGAGCGAGGCTTGCCCGCGATCAACGGTTTACAGGCTCAGGGCTTATCCCTGTTGTTTAAACATCTCCACGGCCCGCTGCTTGATCTGCTCTTCGCTCAGGTCTTCCTTGCGGGTGGCGAGAAACCACAGGTGGCCGAACGGGTCTTTGAGGGTGCCGCTGCGGTCGCCGTAGAACTGGTCCTTGACCTCGGACACCACCTGGCCGCCGGCGGCGATGGCCTGAGCGAACTGTTTGTCGACATCGTTGACGTACAGGTGCAGGCCTACGGAGGGGGATTGGTCGGGATTGCTCAGTGGCCCTTGATCGCAGGGCGTTCCCAGCATGATCGGGCAGTCGCCGATGCGCAGCTCGGCATGGCCGACGCTGCCGTCGGGCATGTCCAGGCGCATGACCTGGGTAGCGCCGAAGGCATTCTTGTAGAACTCGATAGCCTCGGCGGCCTGCGTAATCCCCAGGTAGGGCGTGATGCTGGGGTAACCCTCGGGGATGGGTTTGACGCTCATCTCGGTTCTCCTTTCTTGTCATGGGTTTGTCGAAGTGAACCTGGCCGGTTTTCCGGTTGGTTCACTATAGGCCCGGGCAGTCCACAGTCTGGCTTGAACTGACGAGGTGTCCGCCTGGCAACAGTGAGCCAGCGATCAGGAGAAGAGGTGCAGCCGCTGCCCGCAGGCTGCGGTCGGGCTGGGGAAACCGTTGTGCCGCCGCTCAGTCGGTTTCCAGCAATTGCGCGCCCGGGCCGTGTTCGCCCAGCTGGTCGCCCTGGTTGCGCAGCGGGCAGTCTTGCATCGACAGGCAGCCGCAGCCGATGCAGCCATTGAGGCGGTCGCGCAGCAGGGTCAGTTGCTTGATCCGCTCATCCAGCTCCTGGCTCCACTGCTCGGACAGCCGCCTCCAGTCGGCGGCCGTCGGCGCGCGGTGGTCCGGCAGGCTGCGCAGGGCCTGGCCGATCTCGGCCAGGGGAATGCCCAGGCGCTGCGCCACCTTGATCAGCGCCACCCGGCGCAGCACTTCCCGCGGATAACGGCGCTGGTTGCCGGCGTTGCGGTTGCTCTTGATCAGCCCCTTGCTTTCATAGAAATGCAGGGCGGTGACCGCTACGCCACTGCGGGCGGCCACTTGGCCGACGGTGAGTTCCTTGTGCACGGTTTCGGGGCTGAGCATGCAGCGCTCCTGCGGGTGGGGAATGAGCAAAAGCCGCTTGACCTTTACTTAACTGGAGGTTTTACCCTGCGGGCCTTCGAATCACAAGATTCCGTTTATCCGTCAGTGGGGACTCGCCATGCACGCGTTTGCGCAAAACCGCAGCTTTACGCAATTGATCGAATTCGAAATCGAACCCCATCAACAACCCGGCCTGGTGTCGGCGCTGTCCGAGCAGACCGAGCGCCTGGCCCAGGGCTACCCGGGTTTCCTGAGTGGCAGCGTGCAGGCCAGCGAGGACGGCCGTCGGGTGCTCAACTACCTGCAATGGCAAACCCGGGAAGCCGGCGAGGCGGCCTTCCAGAGTTTCGAGAAGGGCGAACAGGACTTCTGGCAACTGCTGCGTGCTTATCAGGCCAAGACCGTGACCTTTGGCTCGTTCCAGGTGGTGCGTAGCATCGAGCGCAGCCCGGACAACGCGCTGCATTGCCGTTTGGCCAGCTAGATCGACAGTTGCAGGGTGCGCTCGTGCTGGCCGGGTTTTTCCGGCGGACGGCGCTTGTTCACCGCCAGTTCGCCGATCTTGATCAGCCGGGTGCGGGTGACATTGCGGCTCAGGCCCAGCAGGTTGGCGGTGTGCACCTGGTTGTAGTGGCTGAAGCGGTAGGCCGCGCGCAGCAGCGCGTCCTCGACCTTTTCATGCAGGGCGCCGGCCTGCTCTTCGAAGAGTTTGTGAAAGGCCCGCTCCAACAGCGCTTCGGCTGAGTCGTCGTGGCTGTGGTGGCCGTCGTCCTGGCGCTCGATACGCATATTCGACAGGCGCAGGTCGTCGCGCTCGATCACGCCGTCGCGGCAGATCAGCAGGGTGTGGTGGATGACGTTTTCCAGTTCGCGGATATTGCCCGGCCAGCTGTAGCTGCGCAGCTTGTGCTCGGCCTCGCTGCTGATGGTCACGGCGCCGTAGCCCAGGCGCTGGCTGTAGGCTTCGATAAAGTGCCGGGTCAGCGGCAGGATGTCGCCGGGGCGCTCGCGCAGCGGGCTCAGTTCCAGGCTGACCACGTCGAGGCGGTAGTACAGGTCCTCGCGAAAATGCCCGGCGTTGATGGCTTTCTCCAGTTGCACGTTGGTCGCCGCCAGCACCCGCACATCGATGGGAATGCTTTTGCGCGAACCCAGGCGCACCACTTCGCGCTCCTGCAGCACCCGCAGC
Organism: Pseudomonas sp. NFPP07; assembly: GCF_900115645.1. Classification (NCBI taxonomy): domain Bacteria; kingdom Pseudomonadati; phylum Pseudomonadota; class Gammaproteobacteria; order Pseudomonadales; family Pseudomonadaceae; genus Pseudomonas; species Pseudomonas sp. NFPP07. The sequence goes on along the minus strand of NZ_FOXG01000001.1, from coordinate 11,571 downwards.
AACTTCACCTGGATCGCCATCGGCAGGTCGCCGATTTCGTCGAGGAACAGGGTCCCGCCATTGGCCTCTTCGAACCAGCCGGCCTTGGCGCTCAGGGCCCCGGTGAAGGCGCCTTTTTCATGGCCGAACAGCTCGGCCTCCACCAGCGACTCGGAGAACGCGCCGCAGTTCACCGCCACGAAGGGCCGGTTGCGCCGGGCGCTGAGGTTGTGGATATGGCGCGCCACCAGCTCCTTGCCGGTACCGGTTTCGCCGATGATCAACACGCTGGCCTCGCTCGGCGCGACCTGCTGCAGATGCGCCAGCAAGGCCTGGGATTTCGGGTCTTCGAATACCTGGGCGGTGGCCCGGATCGAGGTGGCCAGGGCCGGCGAGGGCGGTAGGGTCAAAAGCTGCATGGACAAGCTCCGGGAGCAGAAGGCTAGGAATAGAAAGTCGGGGTCGGCAGGGACTGGTTCAGGGCCCAGTCACCCAACTCATGGAGTTTGTAATCCACCGGGTCGTGCAGGGTTTGCGTGCGCAGGTTGCGCCAATGCCGGTCCAGGCGCAGGGAGGCGTGGGTGGAGCGGGCGCCGGTGACCTCGAACAGGCGGCTGCACAGCTCCAGGCCCTGGCGTGTGGTGGCGACCTTGGCGGTGGCGATGGCCGTGGCCAGGTGGCCGCGTTCTTCGGCGCTCAGGTTCGGGCCCTTGGCCCAGGCCTTGTCCAGCAGCTCCGCGGCGCGCTCCACCAACAGCCGCATGCCTTCCAGGGCCACCCAGAAATCACCGTAGTGACCCAGCACATAAGGGTCCTGATAGGCCTCCTGCGCGCTGGACTTATGCCAGGGCCGGGTTTCGGTGAGGGTGTATTGGCGAGCTTCTTCAAAAGCCCCTTCGGCGATGCCGAGAAACATGTGGGTGAAGGTCAGTTGGGCGATCAGTGGGCGCAGGCAGGCGAAGGGCGTGCTCAAGGGCCCCGGGTCCAGCAGCAGTTCCGATTCCTCGACCCGCACCCGCTCGAAGCTGGCGCTGCCGCTATCGGTCTGGCGCTGGCCCATGTTGTTCCAGTCGTTGTGCAGGGTGATGCCGCTGCGGCCGCTGGGAATGGCGGCAATCAGCAGCTTGCCGCCGTTGCTTTCGTCGACCGCCGAGGCGATGAGCATTTCCGAATCGCTGGCGCCGGAGCAGAAGCTTTTCTTGCCGGAAAACTCGCGCCAGCCGCCGAGGTTCTTCACCACGGTACGGGTGTCCAGCGGGTTTAGGGCATTGCCCCAGAACCAGTTCTTGCGCGCGGTCTGTTCGAACCAGGGTTGCCATTGTTCCGGGCGGGCGAACAGGCGCACGGTGGCCAGCATCAGGTGATGGAAGCCGAAGACGTGGGCAATGGAGCTGTCGACCTTGGCGAACTCGCGGACGATGTTCAGGGTCTCGCTCCAGCTGGCGCCGAGGCCGCCGTACTGGGTGGGAATGCTCAGGGCCAGCAGGCCGCTCTGGCGCAGGGCGTCGCGCTGGGCTTTCGGGGTACCGCCGCGTTCGTCGCGTTCGACAGCGGTCAGGGCAAACTCGGCCGCCAGCTGGCGGGCGGTCTGCAAGGGGGACAACAAGGCGCTTTGCGGCTTGGCAGTCACGCGGTGTTCCTCGTTTGGGGCCGGTTGGGCGGCCGTGAAGTCGGTGGGGCTGTGAGGCGAGCGCGGGGCGCTCGATCGCGAGCAAGCTTGTTCCTACAGGGTGCAGGTGGTCTCTGTAGGCGCGAGGCTGGCCCGCGATAGCGTTCTGTCAGGCGATAAACACCCTCAAGCTCCAGCCGCTTTTTGGCTCGGCAGCACGTCATTGGCGATCATTTCGCCGAACGGCCCGGTGAGGTTGGTCACGCCACGTCCGGCCAGGCTGGCGTAGGGTTCCGGCAGCAGCGGGAACACCAGTTCGGCAAAGCGATAGGCTTCTTCCAGGTGCGGGTAGCCGGAGAAAATGAAGCTCTCGATCCCCAGGTCCGCGTATTCCTTGATCCGCGCCGCCACCTGCTCGGGGTTGCCCACCAGCGCGGTGCCGGCGCCACCACGCACCAGGCCGACGCCGGCCCAGAGGTTGGGGGAAATTTCCAGGTTGTCGCGCCGCCCGTCGTGCAAGGCGGCCATGCGCCGCTGGCCCTCGGAGTCGAAGCGCGAGAAGGATTGCTGCGCGGCGGTGATGGTCTCGTCGCTGATGTGTTCGATCAGCTTGTCCGCGGCCTTCCAGGCCTCTTCCGCGGTTTCGCGCACGATCACATGCAGGCGGATGCCGAATTTCACCGTGCGGCCATGGCGGGCGGCCCGTTCGCGCACGTCGGCGAGTTTCGCGGCGACCGCGGCCGGTGGTTCGCCCCAGGTCAGGTACACGTCCACCTGTTCGGCGGCGAGGTCATGGGCGGCGTCCGAGGACCCGCCGAAATACAGCGGCGGGTAAGGTTTCTGCACCGGCGGATAGAGGGCCTTGGCGTTCTGCACATGCAGGTGCTTGCCTTCGAAGTCCACGGCTTCGCCTTGCAGCACCCGGCGCCAGATCCTCAGGAATTCGTCGGTGACTTCATAGCGCTCGCTGTGGCTGAGGAAGCTGCCGTCGCCACGGTTCTCGTCAGGGTCGCCGCCGGTCACCACGTTGATCAGCAGGCGCCCGTTGGACAGCCGGTCGAGGGTGGCGGCCATGCGCGCCGAGACGGTCGGCGAGATGATCCCCGGGCGGATCGCCACCAGGTAGCGCAGGCGTTCGGTCAGGGGCACCAGCGCCGAGGCGATCACCCAGGAGTCTTCGCACGAACGCCCAGTGGGGATCAGGACGCCGTGATAGCCCAGGCTGTCCGCGGCCTGGGCCACTTGCTTGAGGTAGTTGAGGGTTACCGGACGCGCGCCCTGGGTGGTGCCCAGGTAATGGCCGTCGCCGTGAGTCGGAAGAAACCAGAAAACATCCATGACAGGTCCTTAAGCGATTTTCAGCAGATTTTTCGGATGCACGCCGAACAGTGGCGCGGCGCGTTCTGCCGCAAGGCGAATGCGGGCCTTCAAGGGCTCGCTGGTGATCTGGTAGTTGGCGAAGTCGGCCTCGGTGGCATAGACCCCGATGGGCAGGGTCAGGGCCTGGAAGAAACTGAACAGCGGCCGCAGCTGGTGATCCAGCACCAGGGCGTGACGTTCGCTGCCACCGGTGGCGGCCAGCAGCACCGGGGTGTCGATCAGCGCGTTGAGGTCGATCAGGTCGAACAGGTGCTTGAGCAGGCCCGGGTAGGAACCGCGGTACACCGGCGCTGCGACGATCAGCAGGTCGGCGCTTTCGATGGCCTGCAACTGCGCTTCGACTTCCGCCGCCAGCTCCTGGCGGGACAGGGCCGCGCCCAGGGGGCGGGCGATGTCGCCCAGTTCGATGAGCGTGCTCTCGATCGGCAATTGCCCCGCCAGTTCGGCGAGCAGCGCCTGGGTCAGCACCAGGGTACGCGAGGGGCGCCAGGATCCACCGGACAGGGCAACGACTTTTAATGGACGCGACATGATCAGTTCCTTTGTTGAACAGGGCTCAACGAGCAGTGAGTAGTCCCAGAGCTTGAGCAAGAGCTGTACCAGCGACGCAAAGCCTTGAGTGGCGGGGCTTGTGGCGCTGTTGCAGGAGCAGGCTGTTGTTGGGAAGACACTGTTTTGTTGATTGGCTGTTGCCTGGCGAACAGTTGCTCAGGCAACAGCAGGCGGCGCGATGGACCTGTTATAAAGGCTTACTGATATTCCTAAAAAATACTTTATTTCCATATTTATAGGTCTTTTAGGAATATGCGAGGCTGCGATGGGCTGCGATAGGGGGAATCGATAGCCACTATCGAGCGTGATGATTTCTGTCCCGGGAAGGGCGACGGTAGCCTGTGTTCATTGCCTCGCAGCCCAGATCCAGGAGCTTTTGCCATGAACCGTTCGCTTGTCTTTTCCTTGCTTGTCGCCACTGCGGTGCTGGCCGGTTGTGCCAGCCAGCCTGGCCCGGAGTCGCGTCCCTATACCGCCGAGGAAACCCGCGAACTGGCGCTGGAAGCACTGAACCGGCGCGGGCTGTCCTTTGACGAATACCAACAGAAGAAGGCCGAGCTGCTTGCCCCGCAACGGACCTTCGGTTTCGACCAGCAGGGTGAAATGAACGCCGAGCACAGCGTGACCCTGCATGGCCGGGCCAGCTGATTTGCCGATCTGCCACGGCCTTGCCCGCGCAGGCTGACGGACTGCCGGTGAGCGTCGGCAAAACCCTGTGATGATTTTCCCGCCTTGCGCCTTGTTCTTCGGCCCCCTGGCCGAACCTTGCTTAACCCGGCTCCCGGAGCCTGTTAAGCTGCCCCTCGGGAGCGTTCCTACGCACTTTTAAATGAAGTTGTCCTTCTTTAACTGCATCCGATCGGGTATTGCTGACGGTCTGCCGTTTTTGCGTTGCCGAAAGGGCGCGTATCGGCGTTCGGCACCGAGCGAACCTTGATCCTGGAACAGGCTCTGCGGGTATTTTTGCGATGAATAAACGTCCTCTCTATTTCGACTACGCCGCCACCACGCCGGTGGATGAGCGCGTCATTCAGGTGATGGTGGAATGTCTGGGGTTCAACGGTAACTTCGGCAATCCGGCGTCCAGTTCCCACGCCTTCGGCCAACAGGCCCGGCGCAGCGTCGAGCTGGCGCGCCAGCAGGTCGCCCAGCTGGTAGGCGCGGCGCCCGAGCAGATTGTCTGGACCTCCGGCGCCACCGAATCCAACAACCTGGCGCTCAAGGGCGTGGCCCAGGCCCGGGGCATCTCCGGCGGGCACATCATCACCAGCCAGATCGAACACAAGGCCATTCTCGACACCGCCAGCCAGTTGCAGGCTGCCGGCGTGGCGGTGACTTACCTGGTGCCGGACAGCGACGGGCTGATCACGCCCGAGGCGGTCAGCGAGGCTCTGCGCGACGACACCTTCCTGGTGTCGCTGATGCTGGTCAATAACGAACTGGGTACGCTCAACGACATCCCGGGCATTGGCCGCGTGGTCCGCGAGCGCGGGGCGCTGCTGCATGTCGACGCGGCACAGGGCGCGGGCAAGGTGGCGATCGACCTGGCGCAGTGGCCGGTGGACCTGATGTCCTTTTCCGCCCACAAGATTTACGGCCCCAAGGGCATCGGCGCGCTCTACGTCGGCCCGCGCGCGCAGCAGCGCTTGCAGGCGCAGATCCACGGCGGCGGCCATGAAGGCGGCTTGCGCTCCGGGACGCTCGCGACCCATCAGATTGCCGCCATGGGCGCCGCCTTTGCCCTGGCCGCCGAACACTTCGACGAAGAAGCGGCGACCATCGCCCGTCTGCGCGAGCGTCTGCTCGAACAATTGGCCGACGTGCCGGGGCTACGCCTGAACGGCAGCCCGGCCCAGCGCATTCCCCATACCTTGAGCCTCACCTTCGGTGAAGGGGAGTTCAACCCGGCGGCCCTGAGTGCCTCCATCGCGTTTTCCGCGACCTCGGCCTGCAACTCGGCGAGCAATGCGCCGTCCCATGTGTTGCTGGCGCTGGGGCTCGACGCCCGGGCGGCGGGGCGGACCATCCGCCTGAGCCTGGGTCGCTTCACCACCGAGCAGGACATCGATCAGGCCGTCCAGCTGATCAAGGCTTCATCCGCCAGTGCACCGGCGTTCTGGGCGGTTGCCCAACCCTGAGGGTCGATGCCCTCGGTATCCAATAACAATGATTGACCTGGTAGCAGGAGACACAATGAGTACGCAGCCCTTGACCAATGGAGTGGTCCCCCAGCGCCTGGCGCGCACCCGCGAGCTGATGAACCGCGAGGGCATTCATGCCCTGCTGGTGCCGTCGGCCGACCCGCACCTGTCGGAGTACCTGCCCGGTTACTGGCAAGGCCGGCAGTGGCTGTCGGGTTTTCACGGTTCGGTCGGCACCCTGATCGTGACGGCGGATTTCGCCGGGGTCTGGGCCGATAGCCGTTATTGGGAGCAGGCGACCAAGGAACTCAAGGGCAGCGGCATCGAGTTGGTCAAACTGTTGCCGGGCCAGCCCGGCCCGCTGGACTGGCTGGCCGAACAGACCCCGGAAGGGGGCGTGGTCGCGGTGGACGGCGCGGTGATGGCGCTGGCTTCGGCGCGTACCCTGGGCAACAAGCTGCAGGAGCGCGGTGCTCGCCTGCGCACCGATATCGATCTGCTGAACGAAGTCTGGAGCGACCGCCCGAGCCTGCCGGACCAGCCGATCTACCAGCATTTGCCGCCCCAGGCCACGGTCGGCCGGGTCGAGAAGCTCGGCAAGCTGCGCGAAACCCTGAAAGAGCGAGGCGCGGACTGGCATTTCATCGCCACCCTCGACGACATCGCCTGGTTGTTCAACCTGCGCGGCGGTGACGTCTCGTTCAACCCGGTGTTCGTCTCTTTCGCCCTGATCAGCCAACAGCAGGCGACGCTGTTCGTGGCGCTGAGCAAAGTCGATGACGCCTTGCGTGCCGTGCTGGAACAGGACGGCATCACCCTGCGTGACTACAGCGAAGTGGCCGCGGCCCTGAGTGCGATTTCCGACGGCGCCAGCCTGCTGGTGGATCCGGCGCGGGTTACCGCCGGTTTGCTGGATAACCTTGGGAACGGTGTGAAGCTGCTGGAAGGCCTGAATCCGACGACCTTGGCCAAGTCCTGCAAAAGCCTGGCTGATGCCGAGCATATCCGCCAGGCCATGGAGCAGGACGGTGCGGCGCTCTGCGAATTTTTCGCCTGGCTGGAGTCGGCCTGGGGCCGTGAACGCATTACCGAGCTGACCATCGACGAGCACCTGACCGCGGCGCGCGCCCGTCGCCCCGGTTACGTCTCCCTGAGCTTCAACACCATCGCTGCATTCAACGCCAATGGCGCGATGCCGCATTACCACGCCACCGAAGAAGAGCACGCGGTGATCGAAGGCGATGGCCTGCTGCTGATCGATTCCGGCGGCCAATACCTGGGCGGCACCACGGACATCACCCGCATGGTCCCGGTCGGTACCCCAAGCGCCGAGCAGAAGCGCGATTGCACGCGGGTGCTCAAGGGCGTGATCGCCTTGTCCCGGGCGCAATTCCCGCGGGGCATCCTGTCGCCGTTGCTGGACTCCATCGCCCGCGCGCCGATCTGGGCCGAAGGCGTGGATTACGGGCACGGCACCGGTCATGGCGTGGGGTATTTCCTCAATGTCCACGAAGGCCCGCAAGTGATCGCCTATCAGGCGGCGCCAGCACCGCAAACCGCGATGCAGCCAGGGATGATCACCTCGATCGAGCCGGGTACTTATCGTCCGGGCCGTTGGGGCGTGCGCATCGAAAACCTGGCGATGAACCGTGAGGCAGGCACTACCGAATTCGGCGAGTTCCTCAAGTTCGAAACCCTGACTCTATGTCCGATCGACAGCCGCTGCCTGGAACCTTCGCTGCTGACCCAGGACGAGCGTGAGTGGCTCAACGCCTACCACGCTGAAGTGCGTCGGCGCCTGAGTCCGCTGCTGCAGGGCGCGGCGCTGGAATGGCTGAATACCCGTACCGCGACCCTCTGAACGTGAATCGCGCTGCCGGCTTTGGGCCGGCAGCGCGAATTGCGTTGTTGGTCTTACCGAAGCTTTGGCTTAGCTCAGGGCTTCGAGGACAAAGTCCAGGCGATCCTGGCCGAAGAACAACTGGTTATCGACGAACATGCTCGGCGCGCCAAAAACGCCGCGTTGCAAGGCTTGTTCGGTCTTGTCCTTGAGGGCGTTCTTGACCTCTTCATCGTTGGTCAGGGCCAGCACCTCCAGCGGATCGAATCCTCCCTCACTGAGTACCGCGGCAACGGTGGCCGGATCGTTCAGGTTGCGCTTCTCGACCCAGAGTGCGCGGAACAGGCAGTCGATAAAGGCGATAAAACGCTGTGGATGTCGCAGTTGCATGCCGGTCACCGCGCGCATCAACAGCAGGGTGTTGATCGGGAAGTGCGGGTTGAATGCCAGTGGTACCTCATAACGTTTGGCATAACGCGCCAGGTCCTGAAGCATGTAGCGTCCTTTGGCGGGGATGCTGATCGGCGAGGCATTGCCAGTGACCTTGAACACGCCACCGAGCAACATGGGTTGATAAATCAGCTGGCTGCCTGTCTGGGCACAGATCTTCGGCAATTGGGTGTAGGCCAGGTACGAGGTCGGGCTGCCCAGGTCGAAAAAGAACTCGACGGTTTTGCTCATCGGTAATGCTCCTTTATTGTTGTTATGGGGGAGGGGTTACCAGCGTTCGTTCCAGGGCCGCAGATCCAGCTCGAAGGTCCAGGCATCCCGTGGCTGGCTGTGCAGATGCCAGTAGTTGTCGGCGATGTGTTCGGGGTTGAGGATGCCGTCCTCATCCTTGAGCGCATACTTTTCCGGGAAACTGTTGCGGATAAAGTCCGTGTCGATGGCGCCATCGACCACCACATGAGCAACGTGGATGTTCAGCGGTCCCAGTTCCCGGGCCATGCTTTGCGCCAGCGCGCGAATGCCATGCTTGGCTCCGGCAAAGGCGGCAAACCCCGCAGCGCCGCGCAAGCCCGCGGTGGCGCCAGTGAACAGGATGGTCCCGCGTTTGCGAGTGACCATGCGCTTGGCCACTTCCCGCGCATTGAGGAAACCTGAGAAGCAGGCCATCTCCCAGATCTTGAAGTACTTGCGCGCTGTTTCTTCAAGGATGCTACAGGGCACGTTGGCGCCGATATTGAACACCAGGGTTTCGATCGGACCGATCTCGCACTCGATCTGTTCGATCAAGGCAATCACTTCTTCCTCTTTTCGAGCGTCGCAGGTGAACCCATGGGCTTCGCCTCCCGATTGCTGGATGGCCTCCACCAGGGGCTGCAACTTGTCCGCGCTGCGTCGGGTGACACAGGCGACAAAACCTTCCCGGGCAAAACGCTTGGCAATTGCACCGCCTGTGGCATCGCCGGCTCCGACGACCAAAACGACTTTCTTGTTCTCTGTGGCTGTAGTCATGGTGGGATCGCTCTATTGGTAAACGGTCGTTAACTAAACGAACGTTATGCTACGATCCGCCGAGCGTCAAGGCGAAGAGAGGAGAGGGGCGTCATGCGTTATTCAGCCAGTCACAAGCAGGAAACCCGGGAGCGGCTGCTGCAGAGCAGCGCGGTGTCAGCGAAAAAAGAAGGATTTTCGACTGTGGGGGTCGATGGCCTGATGAAGGCGATCGGGCTGAGTGGTGGGGCGTTCTACAGCCACTTTTCATCCAAGGATGAGCTGTTCGGTTCGATCGTTGAGCGGGAACTGAGCCAGAGCCTTGAGCGTCTGGGGGGCGATGGTGAGCAAAGCCGGATGCGTCTTGAGCGCTGTCTCAAGCACTACTTGAGCATGGCGCATGTCGAGAGCCCTGAAACGGGCTGCGCCTTGCCAACCTTGGGCGCGGAAATCTCACGGGCGGACGAGGTGGTTCGACAGCAGGCGCAAGACTGGATTTGCCGTTTGCAGCAGAGTTGGGCGCATACCCTGGGCAGCGACAGCCTGGCCTGGTCGATTCTGTCGCAATGCGTGGGGGCGTTGGTGGTGGCGCGAATGCTGGTCAGTCCGGACATTCAGCGCCAGGTCCTGAAGTCGAGCCATGACGAAATTGTTCGTCAATTGCCAACGCAGGATGTGCAGTAGGCAGGCGCTGCCTACTTGCAGATGACGATCATGCTGCGACTGGTATAGCCGGCGGGATTCAGGCCGAAGGGATAGTCGCCCGGATCCTCAACTGTATCTCCGGACTTGGCGATCACCTTGTAGCCTTTGGGGCCGCAGGAGGTAGCAGCGCTGGCGTAGCATTTGTCCCAGGAGGAGGACAGGCCGGAGCAGTTGATATGCAGGCCCTTCTTTCCGCGCTTGACCTCGGTTTTCGAAGTTGCGGCGCAACCTGCGATGGCCAGTACGGCTAACAGAATCAAAAAACGTTTCATTCCTGTCCCTATTGCTGATCCCGGATCTGTTGTCCGGGTTCGACTGCGTTAGCTGTCACTTTGGCGTCTGTGCGGTCCTTGCCTGAAAAATCCATGACTGGCGCTGAGTTACAGCGTCTAAACATGGCCTAATTGAGCGGCAAATACCAGAGCTATGTACAACCAGGAATCAATCCGCTGCGACCAAAGGTTTCGATTCGCTGCGCATGGTCAGGGTCGCACCCACTGACGCCAGGATGATGCAGGCTATAGCCAGCCACTGCGCGAGCGACAGGAATTCGTGGAGGAACAGCAGCCCGGACAAGGCACCAAAAGCAGGCTCGATACTCATCAGCGTGCCGAAGGTTCTCGCCGGCATTCGGGTCAGGGCGACCATCTCCAGGCTGTAGGGAAGGGCGGTGGAGAGAATGGCCACGCCGATGGCTATGGGGATCAGGCTGGGCGTTAGCAAGGCGGCCCCTGAATGCACAATGCCGATAGGCGCCACGAACAAGGCAGCAATCATCACCCCCAGCGCTGCAGTCTGGATGCCATTGTCGGCCCCGGCCTTTTGCCCGAACAGAATATAGAGCGCCCAGCACACCCCAGCCCCCAAGGCATAACCCGCACCGATCAAGTCGATACCAGCGCTCGTATCGCTGGTTGGAATCAACAGCAGCAGACCGATAATCGCCAGGGCGATCCAGAGAAAGTCGATGGCTTTTCGCGAAGCATAAATGGCCACGGCAAGTGGGCCGGTGAATTCCAGGGCCACGGCGATTCCCAGAGGAACGCTGCGTAGCGACATATAGAAGAGAAAGTTCATTCCACCCAGCGCCATGCCATAAACGATGACGGTGCGCAGGGACTTGGCGGTGAGCTTCGCGCGCCATGGGCGCAATAGCAGCAGCATGATGATGCTGGCGAAAATCAGACGCAATGTGGTGGTGCCTTGTGCGCCCACGATCGGGAACATGCTTTTGGCCAGTGAGGCGCCGGACTGGATGGACGCCATGGCAATAAGCAGCAGTCCCACCGGGAACAGGGTCGAGGCTAGGCTGCGGGGCTGGTCATTCATGGCAAGGCATCATCCGGGTCAGGGGGGAGGTTTGGTGCGCCGACATGATGCTTAACTAAAAACGCTTGAGCAATATATTGCTCATGATGTTTCTGTTCTTCTTATATAGAGAAGGATTCATCCGTTTTTGCAGGTTATTGATAGAAAAGACAAATTAGGGGTTGACGGCAGATTCTGGAAGTCTATAATTCGCCCCACTTCTGGCGCAGTCGAAACGGAAAACTCCTTGAGATTCAATGAGTTGCGCGGTTTTCGACAGCGCTCACGCTTCAGTTCATCGAAGCCCGAAGGAGTTGATTCGGCAGTATGTTTTCGCCGGGTTAACGATTCGATCTTCTCGGTCGAAAGCGGAGAAAAAGAGGTGTTGACAGCAGCGTGTAACGCTGTAGAATTCGCCTCCCGCTGACGAGAGATCGGAAGCGCAAGTGGTTGAAGTTGCAAAGGAAACTTTGAAAACTTCTTAAAATAACCGCTTGACAGATACAGAGGCTGCTGTAGAATGCGCGCCTCGGTTGAGACGAAAGACTTAACCAACCGCTCTTTAACAACTGAATCAAGCAATTCGTGTGGGTGCTTGTGGAGTCAGACTGATAGTCAGA